>NZ_JACVBI010000012.1:0-268351 GCF_014852305.1 Pseudomonas sp. PDM09
CGCGCATTCTACAGCAGCCTCTGTTGCTGTCAAGCGGTTATTTTCAGAAGTTTTCAAAGTTTCGCTTGGGAATCTTCAACAACTTCAACCACTTGCGCTTCCGATCTCTCGTTAGCGGGAGGCGAATAGTACAGTATTTAATTTCGTGGTCAACCACCTGCTGCGATTATTTTTTCCCTTAGCAAAGCCCTTCAAGGCGAGCACTGATTTCTGCTTCTATTAAGCGACACCCCAGTGATGGACAAGGCTCAATCCTCACCCCTGGCTGCGTTATCATCGCCCGCCTCTCTGCACCAAGAGTCTTGAACCCGGATGTCCGTATCTTTGCCATTGCCTGCCGATCACTCCCCATTGCCACCGGTCCTCGTCGGTCCGCTATTACGGCGCCTGGAGCCCACGCGACTGGTACTGTGGTTGGTGGGGTCGCGGGCGCTGTCGCTGACGCTGCGCCTGCAAGGGGTCGACATCCGTCTCGATGCAGGGCAATGCACGATCATCCCGGTCGGTACTCATGCCTTTATTCATTTGATAGATGTGCCACTGGATGCCGCCCTGCCCTGCGATACGTTGATCGAGTACGACCTGCTGATCACCGACGCGGATGGCTCTCAGTCGGGCATTCTCGAATGGGCGCCTCATCTACTATATGGCGAGGCGCAATGTCCGAATTTCGTGTTGCGCTCGCGGATCGATCAATTACTCCATGGCTCCTGCCGCAAACCTCACTATCCGGCTGCCGATGGTTTGCTGTGCGTCGATCGATTGCTGGAGTCTGAGCCGGAGGCTTGCAAGCGCCCCGCGCTATTAATGATGAGCGGCGATCAGGTATATGCGGATGATGTCGCGGGGCCGATGTTGCGGGCGATTCATGCCTTGATCGAGCGTCTGGGGCTGTTCGGCGAACACCTCGACGGTGCAGTGGTCAGCGACAGCGCCAAACTCTACGAGCACCCGGCCAGTTACTACCATCGTGCGGATTTGTTACCGGCGCTTGAGAGCAACGAAACCCTGCGCGAACGATTTTTCGGTGGAGCGCGTAAGCCGATCTTTACCAGTAGCAGCGCCGACAACCATTTGGTGACCTTCGCCGAGGTCATGGCCATGTACCTATTAGTATGGTCGCCCACGTCCTGGACACTGATCGCGCCGCAACCACCGGTACTGACGCCCGAACGACGCAAGCGTTATGCCCTGGAGCTGACGCGCATCGAGGAGTTCAAAAAAGGACTGGGTGGTGTTGGGCGAGCGATGGCGCACCTGCCGTGCCTGATGATTTTCGACGACCACGACATTACCGATGACTGGAATCTTTCCGCGCAATGGGAGGAAACGGCCTACGGCCATCCGTTCTCCAAGCGCATCATCGGCAACGCGCTGCTCGCTTATATGCTGTGCCAAGGCTGGGGCAACAACCCGGACGCGTTTGGCGGCATGCTGGAAAAAACCCGCCTATTGAGTGCCTCGGGGCAAGATCCTTACCTGGACAGCGATGTCCAGGATAGCTTGATCGACGAGCTGCTGAGCTTTCAGAAGTGGCATTACGTGCTGCCCACTCGCCCTGCGGTGGTGGTGCTCGACACTCGCACTCGGCGCTGGCGCAGCGAAATGACGCTCAAGCAACCGTCCGGTCTGCTGGATTGGGAAGCGCTCAGCGAGCTGCAGCAGGAATTGCTCGATCATCCCTCGGCGATCATCGTTTCGCCGGCGCCGATTTTCGGCGTCAAATTGATCGAAACCGTGCAACGGGTGTTTAGTTGGTGCGGCTATCCGTTGCTGGTAGACGCCGAAAACTGGATGGCCCATCGCGGCGCCGCCCAGGTCATCCTGAACATTTTCCGACACTCCCGCACTCCCGGTAACTACGTGGTGCTGTCCGGTGATGTGCATTATTCCTTCGTCTACGAAGTATTGATCCGACACCGCAAGGCTGGCCCACGAATCTGGCAGATCACCAGCAGCGGTATCAAAAACGAGTTTCCGCCTGCGCTGCTCGAATGGTTCGACCGCCTCAACCGCTGGCTCTACTCTCCCCGTTCGCCGCTGAACTGGCTGACCAAGCGTCGGCGGATGCGCATTGTTCCGCATGTTCCAGAGCATGCCGAGGCGGGCGAGCGGTTATGGAATTCGGCGGGGATCGGCCAGGTGTTCTTTAATGAAAAAGGCCTGCCGCAGGATATTTATCAGCACAACGCGGATGGTTCGCCGAAGACGCGGATGGTGGCGCCTGAAATTTCCGAAGCGGTTGAATGACTTTGGCCGAGTTGCCATGAGCAATTATTACCTGCACACCATGAACCTCACCCGAACCCTAATCATCGGCAACTCCGGCTCGGGCAAGAGTTGGCTGGCCAAACGACTGGCAGAGCACTTGCAAGTACCCTGGATCGATCTCGACCTGATCCACTGGATATCCGATGAACACAGCATCGCTCGTCCCCGCGCCGAAGCATTGGGAATGGCGCGGGTGGCAGCGAATGAAGAGCGGTGGGTTATCGAGGGTGTGTATGGATGGATGGTCAGTGAACTGGTGGAACTGGCGACGACGTTGATCTGGCTGTGCCTGGAGGACGAAGACTGCGTCAGTCATATTCGCCAGCGTGAAGCAGAGCGCGATGATAGTGACGAGTTGCTGATAGCGTTACAGGACTGGGCGGGTAGCTACCGTATGCGCGGCGATTCCAGTGGATTTGCCGCGCATCAGCGCTTGTTCGCAGGGTTTAGCGGTTCGAAACTTCAACTGATGAATCGGAATGAAGTCACGACTTTCGTCAGTACGATGCAACAAATCGACTAGTCGCTCCCGATTCCACTCACGCGAACACCGACTCCTACAGGGGAATGCATACATTCAATAGAAGTCAGGCTGCGCTCACCGCCCGACCAACGCCTCTGACAATCATCTCCACTTCCCGCTCATCAATCGTCAGCGGTGGCAGCAGGCGAATGGTCTTGCCCCGTGTCACGTTGATCAACAAGCCATGATCGCGGGCTGCAATCAGGGTCAGGTCGCGAATCGGTTGTTTGAGTTCAATGCCGATCATCAAACCCTGGCCGCGAATCGCCAGAACGTTGGGATCATCGGCCAATTCGATGCGCAATCTGGCGAGCAAGCGTTCACCCTGCAGTTTGGCGTTTTCCAGCAGCCCTTGCTCCTCAATGATCTCCAGCACGGTGCACCCCACTCGACACGCCAATGGATTGCCGCCGAATGTGCTGCCGTGGCTGCCGGGGGTGAACAGGTCGGCGGCTTTGCCCCGGGCCAGGCAGGCCCCGATAGGAATGCCGTTACCGAGGCCTTTGGCCAGCGTCATGACGTCCGGGACAATCCCCTCGTGCTGGAACGCAAACCACTGGCCGGTGCGGCCGATGCCGGTCTGGATTTCGTCGAGCATCAGTAGCCAGGCGCACCGGTTGCACAGTTCGCGTACCGCTTTGAGATAACCGGGCGGTGCCACTTGCACACCGCTTTCGCCCTGAACCGGCTCCATCAGAATCGCCACGATGCGTGGACCGTGGGCTTGTTGGGCCGCCTCCAGCGCAGCGAGGTCGCCGAATGGCACTTTAATGAAGTCCCCCGGTAATTGGTTAAACCCCAGACGCACCGCCGGGCCGTCACTGGCGGACAGGGTGCCAAGCGTACGGCCGTGAAAGGCGTTTTCCATGACCACCACCAGCGGCTGCTCGATGCCTTTGTGCCAGCCGTAAAGCCGCGCGAGTTTCAGCGCGGTTTCGTTGGCTTCGGCGCCAGAGTTATTGAAGAACACCCGATCCATGCCGGAAAGCCGAACCAGTTTCTGCGCCAGCCGCTGTTGCCAGTCGATGCTGTACAGGTTGGAGGTGTGCAACAACAGCCCGGCCTGCTCGCTGATGGCTGCCACAATTCGAGGATGGGAATGGCCGACGTTGGTCACCGCCACACCCGCCACCGCGTCCAGATATTCGCGACCGGCCTGATCCCACAAGCGTGTGCCCAGGCCTTTGCTGAAACTCAGGGCCAAGGGTTGATAAGTGCTCATCAGGCAGGCGGCGGTCATGACATCAAACTCCATTAATAGTCGGTGTTTTTGCAGTATGGTTAGCCACCTGAGCTGGATAAACACTGCAACACTTCAATCATTTTAAAGCTGGGCTTGATAATGGATTTGTTCCAGGCAATGACCGTTTACGTAAGAGTGGTGGAAGCCGGCAGCATGACCGCCGCCGCTTTGCAGTGCGAAATGTCCACGACCATGGTCGGCAATCATCTTCGGGCCCTGGAGCAACGTCTGGGTGTGCGCCTGCTTAACCGTACGACACGACGCCAGCGGCTGACGGAATTCGGCACGGCGTATTATCAACGTTGTCTTGAGGTATTGGGGCTGGTGGCCGATTCCGAACGCCTGGCCGAACAGACACTCGACGAGCCGAGCGGCACCCTGCGCATCACCGCACCGCTGACCTTCGGCACCGAACGGCTGGCGCCAGCCTTGAGCGAATTCACCTTGCGCTGTCCGCAGGTCAAACTCGACGTCGTGTTGACCAACCAGCGCCTGGATCTGCTCGACAACGGTTTCGATGTGGCGATTCGCTTGGGCACTACCGAGATGTCCAACATGATCGCCCGCCCGCTCATCGACTACACGATGACCCTGTGCGCATCGAAGGACTATCTGGCGCGCCGGGGCACTCCTGAAAAACCCACCGACCTGCAACACCATGACTGCCTGGCCTTCGCCTACCCGGCCGGAGACGACTGGCACTCGGTAGCCAAACAATGGCGCCTGAGGGGACCCGAAGGCGAAGTCATGGTGGAGGTCAGCGGGCCGATGCTGATCAACAGTTCGGCGGGGCTGCATCAAGCGGCGCGCACCGGGATGGGCATCGTGATGGTGCCCGATGCCTTGGTGGAGCAGGACCTTCAAGACGGAAAACTGGTGGCCTTGATGCAGGACTACCAATTGCCGAGTCGGCCGATGAACCTGGTGTACGCCCAGGACCGCTACCGCTTGCCGAAATTGCGCAGCTTCGTCGACTTTGCGCTGCAGAGGTGGGGCAAGCAGTAGGGGGCGCTCTCAATTAGTTTCCCCGCCGCGCCGGGGAAACTAATTGAGAACGCCCTCTAGCAGGGGCAATACCCCATGAACTAATCTCCTCGACTGGCGAGTCACGTTGATCAGTTCGGCAGGGAGACCGATGATGGGTGAGGCATCGAATATCGAGCCGTTGAAGTTCAATCTGTCAGATTTTAACGAAGACATGCTGCACACCATTCTGGAACTGGTCAGCGATGGCATCTGGGACTGGAACGCCAACACCGGGTTCGTCTACCGCAACCCCGGGTGGTACGAGATGCTCGGCTATCCGCCTCATTCCCTGGATAACAACGTGTTGACCTGGGAAAACGTGATCCACCCCGACGATTACTCGCGGGTCATGGCGCTGTTTGATGACTACCTGAATCAGCGCGCACCCGGCTATCAAGCCGAGTATCGCTGCCGCATGCGCGATGGCACTTACATCTGGATCGAAGATCGCGGCTATGTGCTGGCACGTAATGCCGACGGCTCGGTGGCTCGAATGGTCGGCGCGCACCGCAGTATCGAAGACAAGAAACGCCTGTTCGAAGAAATGGAACGGCGCAATCAATCCCTCGAAGCCATCATCGAAGAACGCACACGCGAGTTGTCCCGAGTCAATGAGCAGTTGCAAATCCAACTCGAAGAAAACCGCAAACTGGCAGAAACCGATGTACTGACCTCCATCGCCAATCGCTATCGTCTGGAAAAAGCCCTGCCCCTGGAATGCGATCGCGCCCAACGCTTCCGCCAGCCGCTGTCACTGATCGCCATGGACATCGATGACTTCAAAAACATCAACGATCACTACGGCCACGCGTTGGGTGATGCGGCTTTAGTGCAGGTGATCGAGAGCGTGAAGCACTGCGTGCGCGAAGGCGATCTGTTGGCGCGCTGGGGCGGCGACGAGTTCATCATGATCCTGCCCAACACCTCGTTGGCCGACGCCAGGGCACTCGCTGAAAAAATCCGTCACAGCCTGTCGAGCTTACTGCCGGTCGGGGACTATCAAGTCACCATGAGTTTTGGCGTGGTGCAACGCTTTGAAGAAGAGCAACAGACAGGGTTGCTGGCCAGGGCCGATCAGGCGCTGTATCGGTCGAAGATTGCGGGCAAGAATGTGATTTCGGGGTGAGCTTGCCTACATGCCTGCCTTCACCAACACCGGCTTCTCCTGATACCGATCCGGATACAACTTCTTCAACTGCGCCACTTTCGGCAGGTCATTGATCACGATGTAGGGGTACGTCGGATGTTCGGTCAGGAAGTCCTGATGTTCTTCCTCGGCCGGGTAGAAGCCGTTGTAGGTTTCCAGTTTGGTGACGATGGGTTTGTTGAACGAATGGGCAGCGTCTAGCTGGGCGATGTAAGCCTGGGCGACGCGTTGCTGTTCGGTGCTTTTCGGGAATAGCGCCGACCGATACTGAGTGCCGTGGTCCGGCCCCTGGCGGTTGAGTTCGGTGGGGTTATGGGCCACCGAGAAATAGATCTGCAACAGGCTGCCATAACTGACTTGAGCCGGATCGTAGATGACTTCGACGGCCTCAGCATGACCGGTATCGCCATTGCTGACCCGCTCGTATTGAGCGGTGTCGGCTGTGCCACCCGCGTAACCGGAGACAGCGTTCTTCACCCCTTTGACGTGTTGAAATACCCCTTGGACGCCCCAGAAGCAACCGCCGGCAAAAATTGCCGTTTCACTGCGGGCTTGAGTGTTCTCGTCGAGGGTTGGTGGCGCAATGATGACCGCCTCTTCGGCGCCTGCGAAAGAAAACGCGGCGCACTGACCGATAACACTGGCCGCGGCCAATCCCAGCAGGGTGCGACGCCAGTTAAATAAGGTTTTCATGGCTTGTCTCCTGAATGAATGGGGCTATCGACCAAACGGCTATCAACCAAACGTAAATGCATACGCCGACACACCCGGATCGAGAAACTCAATGCTGAATGTCCGGTCCTTTACGCCTGTGGTCTGGCGTACCAATTGATACAACCGCTGCTCGGTAACGCTACCGCTGCCATCCGGCGCCACGTCAACACCGTGGGCACTACCTGGGGGCTTGCCGTCAATCAACACGTTGAAACGCACCGGTTTGCCGTCAGCGCCGGGGCCCAATACCAGATGCAGATCGCGAGCGTGGAAGCGGTAGACGATTCGACTGGCCGGTGCGTTCGAAACGGCCCGCTCCGGACCGACCGTCCATTGGCCCTCCAGGCTCCAGTGATTGAGGGCCAGTCGGGACGGCGGGCTATAGGCTGTCATCTTGTCTGGCGCCAGATCGGTTTCAGCAACGAAATGCTCCGCCCGTCGATAGCCGATATAGGTTTCCGGCGATTGCACTTCATTCATGTCCGGAGCGAGCTGGACGCCCTCGGCACGAGCATTGATCAGCCCGTCCGCGACCTTCTCGGCGCCTGCCTCATGCAGCAGTTGTTGAATCACTCGCTCTGATTCGGCGTATTTGCCCTCGCCAAAGTGGTGGTAACGAATGCGCCCCTGAGCATCGGCAAAATAGTGGGCCGGCCAGTATTGGTTGTTGAAAGCACGCCAGATCTTGTAATCGTTATCGATTGCCACCGGATAAGTGACACCCAGGTCTTTCATGGCTTTGGTGACGTTGCCTACATCACGTTCGAAGGCAAACTCGGGCGTATGGACGCCGATCACCACCAAGCCCTGATCACGATACTTCGCGGCCCAGGCCTTCACATACGGCAGTGTGCGCAGGCAGTTGATGCAGGAGTAAGTCCAGAAATCCACCAGCACGACCTTGCCCTTCAAGGCCTGGGCGGTGAGTGGGGGTGAATTGAGCCATTGCACAGCGCCGTCCAGCGATGGAAGGTTGCCTTCAATCGGCAGTTCGCCCGGTATCTTGGCGGTCATTTTCATGCTGCCGGCAGGTTGATCGCCGCCCCGTGGAATCTGCGACATCATCGCCCCACTGCCGGTCGGCAACTGACCGGCCAGCCGATTTACCAGCGCCTGCTCGATATCGCCGGTGGAGGCTGTCGAGACCCGCGCCAGAATCCCGGTATCCAGCCCCAAGACGATCGCCACTACACCCGCCAGCATCGCGCCTCCCAAGCCTCGACGCAGCCACTCGCCTGCGCCTATCGAGCGCTTCATCGCGGCGAAGACTTTACCGCCCAGCAGCAGTGCCGCGGCGAGAGAGGTGGCGGCGCCGGCCGCGTAAGCCAGTAGCAACAAGGTGGTGGCGACATTTGCCCCTTGCAGCGCCGCGCCAGTCAGCAGCAGGCCCAGAATCGGCCCGGCGCAGGGCGCCCAAAGCAGGCCCGTGGCGACACCGATCAGCAACGAAGCGCCGGGGCGCGGCCGGGTATCGAGAGCCGCGGCTTCCGACAGCCGACCGCCGGCCGCCACCAATGGACGCGTCAGGCGCTCGGCCAACCGAGGCAGCAACAGCGTCAGCCCGAACAGTGCAACGAACAGCAACGCGAGCCAGCGACCGTACTGATTGACTTGCACCACCCAACCGCCGCCCACCGCCGCCAACGAGGCGACGAGCGCGAAGGTCAGCGCCATCCCCGCCAGCAGCGGCAAGCCACTCTTGATAAACGGCTGCCCGGTGCGAGCGAAGACAAAGGGTAATACCGGCAGAATGCACGGGCTGACGATCGTCAGCACACCACCGAGATAAGCGAGGACCAGAAGCCACATAACGTCGACCTGCATGAAGTGAGTGGAAGGAAGTGCCCATGGATTACGCCTGCGGTTTGAAAGTCAGCGCCAGACCGTTCATGCAGTAACGCAGACCGGTGGGCTTTGGCCCGTCCTCGAAGACATGGCCCAAGTGACCGCCGCAACGACGGCAATGAACCTCTTCGCGCAGCACGCCGAAGGAGCGGTCCTGACGGGTGGCCACCGCGTTGCCCAGTGGCGCCCAGAAGCTCGGCCATCCAGTGCGGCTGTCGAACTTGGTGTCGGAAGAAAACAACGGCAGATCACAACCGGCGCAGGCAAAAACGCCCTTGCGGTGCTCGTTGTTCAGCGGGCTGCTGTAGGCCCGTTCGGTGCCCTCTTCGCGCAGGATCTCGTACTGCTCGGAGCTAAGCAGCGCGCGCCATTCGCTATCGCTGTGAGTCACCTCGAAAACCTCCTCCGCGTGGGCCTCATCGAACAGCACGACGCTTGCGGAAAATTTTGGCAATACACCAACCACCAGGGCCGCAGCCCCCAGCCCGCCGCTCGCTACCAGAAACTGTCGCCGTGAAAACATGGCTTTCTCCAAAATTCCAGGTGCCTTGCATGGAACACAGCCTAGGCTTTAGTTGATCGCCAAATCCTCACGAGGAGTTAAACAATTCGTGATAACTCAGCCTCAGGAAAAGCCGCACAATGTTGTTCATTGCGTCACGAGGGATTGAGCTCTATGGAACCGACCAAACGCGTCCTGGTGGTCGAGGACGACCTGCCTATCGCCGACCTTATCTGCCTGCATCTGCGCGATGAGCAGTTCGAGGTGGTGCACTGCGCCGATGGCGATGAGGGCATGCGACTGCTGCAGCAAGGAAGCTGGGACGCACTGATTCTCGACCTGATGCTGCCCGGCGTCGACGGCCTGGAAATCTGCCGCCGCGCCCGGGCCATGGCCCGCTACACACCGATCATCATCACCAGTGCGCGCTCCAGCGAAGTCCATCGGATTCTGGGGCTGGAACTCGGTGCCGACGATTACCTGGCCAAACCCTTTTCCATGCTCGAACTGGTGGCGCGGGTCAAAGCATTGCTGCGACGGGTCGACGCCATGGCCCGCAACCTGAAAATGGACGCTGGCAGCCTGATCAGCGATGGCCTGTCCATCGACCCGATCACACGTGAAGTCTCCCTCGATGGCCGTCGTCTTGACCTCACGCCGCGGGAGTTCGACTTGCTGTACTTCTTCGTCCGCCAGCCCGGCAAGGTCTTCTCGCGCATGGACCTGCTCAACGCGGTGTGGGGCTACAGCCACGAAGGCTACGAGCACACGGTCAATACCCACATCAACCGCCTGCGGGCCAAGATCGAAACCGACCCGGCACAACCGGCGCGCATCCTCACCGTGTGGGGTCGCGGTTACAAATTCGTGACGAGCGCAGATCAGCCATGAAATTGACCCTGACCCAACGCCTGTCCCTGGTGTTCGCCGTGCTGTTGCTGGTGTGCTGCGGCACCTCGGCATGGATGCAGGTGCGCTCCAACCAGATGCATGAACTGGAAGTGGTGCAGGGGTTGTCGCGGGATCTGGCGCAACACATCGCCCACGACACCGTGCTGATGGACCGCAATGGCCCGATGCCCAATGCCGTGCGCGAACTGTTCAGCCAGCTGATGCTGGTCAACCCCAGTGTCGAGGTCTATCTGCTCGACACCGGGGGTCGAATTGTCGGCAGCGCCGCGCCCGAGGGTCGAATACGCCGAGAGCAAGTCGACCTGGCGCCAATCCTGCGTTTGCTCAAAGGCGAGGCCCTGCCGATTCTCGGCGACGATCCGCGCAGCGTCGATGGCAGCAAGGTGTTCAGCGCCGCGCCGTTGCGGGTCAATGGTCAGCCGGCCGGTTATCTTTATGTGGTGTTGCTCAGTGAAGAGCACGATCGCTTCGCCGAACGCGGCGCCACCAGCGCGGCGCTCAATACAGCGTTGTTGTCCATTGGGCTGGTGGCGTTGCTGTGCCTGATTGCCGGCCTCACGGCATTTGCCCTGATCACACGACCATTGCGTCGTTTGACTGAAAAAGTCAGTCAGTTCGACATCAACGGTGTTCCGTCCGCCTCGCCCGAACCAGAGCCTGAACCGGTAGAAAAAGCCGCCAGCCACGATGAAATAGCCATCCTCGACGCCGCCTTCCGGCAGATGCAAACGCGCCTCGGCGAACAATGGCGCTCGCTGACCCGTCAGAATCAGGAGCGTCGTGAACTGGTGGCGAACATCTCCCACGACCTGCGCACACCGCTGGCCTCGCTGCACGGTTACCTGGAGACCCTGTCGCTCAAGGACGCCACATTGTCCCCCGCCGACCGCCGCCGTTATCTGGGGATCGCCCTGGATCAGAGCCGCAAGGTCGGCGGCCTGGCGCAATCGCTGCTGGAACTGGTGCGGCTGGAGCACGGTTTCGTGCAACCGGTGCTGGAGCGCTTTTCGCTGACCGATCTGGTGCAGGACATCTTTCAGAAATTCGAACTCAGCGCCGAAGCGCGCCAGATCGAACTCAAGGCCACCTTCGCCCCCAACGTCTCGGCGGCCTGCGCAGATCTTGGGTTGATCGAGCGGGTACTGACCAACCTGTTCGACAATGCGCTACGCCATACGCCCCAGGGTGGAGAAATCGAACTCAGCCTGCGCCCACAAGGGTCTTTCATCGAAGTCACCGTCAGCGATACCGGCCCGGGAATCGCTCCAGAACTGCGCGAAGGTCTGTTCCTGCGCCCGTTCAACATTGGCGGCGCACGGCGCGATGGCGGATTGGGGCTGCGGATCGTGCATCGGATCCTGCAATTGCACGGTCGAGAGATCCATCTGATAGATATTCCCGGACGCGGCGCTACCTTTCGTTTTTCCTTGCCGGTGGATGAGCAAACGGCGGAACAATGGGTGGTTCGCTCGATGAATATGAATTCGATAATGAAATGAACTCCGCTTCCGAAAAACAAGTAGGAAACTTCTGATTCATTCCAACGCCCGACTTTACGCCTCCCATTGACGCCGTAACCAACTTACAATTCAACAATCAAAAACACAAACATGAATATCCAGAAACAACTCATTACCTCGCCCACCCTCCCCCAGGCAATTAAATGTTATTTAGCTCTACAAAATTCATCCTGCTATATTTACCCATTGTATTTTTTGGCTACTTTATTCTTAATCGCCAGCGACTGCTACTCACAGGAAAATATTGGCTCGTCATTGCCAGCCTGCTATTTTATGGATACTGGAGCATCCTTTATCTACCATTACTTATTGGCTCCATCGCTTTAAACTTCACAATAGGCAAGGCCGTTTCCCCGACCATAAAAATCAACCGCACCCACATATCAAAACGGCTAACACTCACAATCGGAATAACGATAAACCTGTTACTCCTCATCTACTTCAAGTACGCAAATTTTTTCATTGAAAACATCAATACCTTATCCGGAACAACACTTTATATTCAGCAGATAGTTTTACCTCTGGGAATCAGCTTCTACACCTTCACACAAATCGCCTATTTGGTTGACAGCTATAAAAACCAAGCAAAAGAGTACGACTTTATTAATTATGCATTGTTCGTGACGTTTTTCCCGCACCTCATTGCCGGCCCCATCCTGCATCACAAGGAGATGATGAGCCAGTTTCAATCTCGCTGGACGCTGACAGCTCGATATCGAAACATATTAATGGGGCTGTTCATTTTCAGTATTGGCCTCTTCAAAAAAGTCATGATTGCGGACACTTTCGCCATCTGGGCAGATGCTGGGTTTGCGAGTAATGCCACTCACGACTTCTTCAGCGCTTGGGCGACCAGCCTCTCATACACCTTTCAGCTGTACTTTGACTTTAGCGGTTACTGCGATATGGCTATCGGGGCGGCCCTTCTTTTCAACATATGGCTGCCGATCAACTTCAACTCTCCTTATAAGTCACTGGACATACAGGATTTCTGGCGTCGCTGGCACATGACTCTCAGTCGCTATCTGCGAGACTATCTGTATGTGCCTCTAGGCGGAAATCGATGCACCTCTGCACGTCTGTATCTCAATTTAATGATTACCTTTGTGCTGGGAGGTTTATGGCACGGCGCCAGCTGGATGTTCATCATCTGGGGGGCATTGCACGGGGGAGCGCTGATTGTGCATCGGATATGGAAGCAACTGGGCATGCGCCTGCCGACCTGGCTGGCGTGGTTCGTGACCTTCTCTTTTGTAAACATCACGTGGATATTCTTCAGAGCAAATACGCTGGATGATGCGAATCGCCTGTTACGTAGCATGTTCGATATTCAGTCGATGAATGATTTATCTGTCGATGGGGTTGCAACCTCAAGTCTTGCATGGGGAGGTATCTTATCGGATCGTCTGACCGAGATCCTTCCTATTGGACTGATTGCCAACATTGCCCCGCTCTCCATGATTGCTATTGCATTTGCAATTATCAGCCAAAAGAACGCGTTTGACCTCACTGTTCAAACCAGATTTGGATGGTCAAAAATAATCTGGATGACGACGCTGTTTTCCATTGCGCTGCACTCGACCATCCAGAGCACAAGTACTGTTTTCCTCTATTTTAATTTTTAATCGGCGCCGACATTGAAAAATAAGCTATACGTTTTTTTGATTGCTACAGCCTTATTGTTACTTATAGTGCCATCCATAAACACATATAACGCGCTTATGGCACAAAACGGTGCCAAGTGGTGGAAACGCAAGGCCCTCTACAATATGGACTTCCTTCTTCAGCCACTGGGGAGCATTTCTTATGCCTTAGGTATTTCCATCGACCCGGCACGCACAATTATAGGGAAAGAAGGTTGGCTGTATCTGGGCGATGCCTATGAGAGTTCAATTACGACCAAGCGCATGGGCGTCCAGATCAAAGATGAAGAGACTATTGAAAAAATAGCCAACTCGGTGGAGTCCTGGAACAATTGGTTCAAACATAAAGGCGTAGAAGAGTTCCGCATTATTCTCGGCCCCGACAAAGACTCGATTTATCCCGAATACCTTCCTGACTGGTCGAAACATGCTACACAAACAGTGACCGACGCGATGATCAATCGCACAACTGCGGACATCTACATCAACCCTGCAGCAGCACTACGTCAAGCAAAAAGCAAGCACCCCCACCCGTTTTATTACAAGACAGATACTCACTGGAACAATCTGGGAGCCTGGTTAGCCTTCTATGAGTTCTCACAGAACCTTGCACGTGCAAGACCAGAACTTGGCTGGCCCCAGCCACGCGGGACGTCAAGTCTTCTGGAACGTCCTGGCGGTGATCTCGCTAATTTTCTGCGTATTCAAAACTCGCTGAAAGACCATGAAACGGTGCTGGACTTTCACCTTTCATACCCTACGCCCGTTGAGCACTACGATCTAAAATCCGGAGAAAAGATCTATTCAGGACAAGCGAATCCAATCGCGGCCCCTCTGACGCCTCTGCTGGTACGGTCAGCGGAGGCGTTGAACACCAAAAGAGTTCTGTGGTTACGCGATTCATTTGGTACTGCTATGGCGCCGTTCATGGCCGCAACCTTTTCCGAGATCATTCAGGTGCACTATCTCAAAATCAAGCCGAGTGAACTTGTCGGGTTAATTGAACGCTATCATCCCGACTACGTTTTCATTACCAGTGTTGAACGGGACTCTCGTGGCGCTTTTTTCCAAACGTTACCACCTTCAACCTGAACCGGTGCCGTGAGGCCAAGAATCGCTCCTTATGCCTTAGCTATCCATGGGGTGCGATTTCGCGCCAGAATATTTCCCCCGTCCACCGGTTCATCCGTGACAACGCAGCCTCGGTCCAATAGATTAGGCGGCCTGAAAAGGCTTCGTGCTTTCTCGCCTCAATCCAAGTTAAAAGAAGTAGTGAAATTTCAATGTCCGATTCCAACACCGCTGAATCCGTAGTCACCTTGTCGTCCAAAGCGGAATACGAAAACTCCATCAATCTTTCACAACACGTGCCTCAGGCCAAGACCATCAGCGAGATGGTTCTGGATGCTTTTCAATCCACCCGCGAAAGCGACCAGATCCGCGAACTGCGCGCCGCGATTCGCCAGGCTCACGACAGCTTCGACGACGATAAAGCCTACGAATTGATGGGCGAACTCAAGCAACTGAAAGATGCCGAAGCGGCCGACATTGCCGCCCTGGAAGACCTGAGCAGCAAATTCCCGATCAGCCGTATTCTGTCCAGCTTCAAGGACGACCCGGCGTTCCAGGAAATCGTCTACGGCCTGGCGCTGAAGGTACTGAACCAGACTCACCAGGCCATCAGCAACCCGAGCAGCGGCAAGAGCAAAGCGGCTCGCGCCAAGAAAGACGTCGAAGTGTTCACCATCAGCAAGGACGGCATCAGCGTCACCCTGCCCCTGCGCACCCCGCGCTCGCGCCTGAACGTTGACCGAGAAGCGCTGGAGTTCCTGGGCTTCACTTTCGTCGGCGACGGCGATGAGGCGGAGCTGGAAAGCGAAACGTTCCTGGACAATGCCGGGGCCGAACAAGCGGTCAACCGCAAGAACATCATCACCGCGCTTCAGCAGCAAACCGCGTTCGACGGCTACAGCATCGCCGCGCAGTAACGCTATACGCTGCACACAAAAATCCCCGCCATCAGAGCGGGGATTTTTATTGCCTGTTCGCCTATTAACTTTTTTCTGATACATCGCGGCGCAGCCTTCGCGAGCAAGCCCGCTCCCACATTGGCTCGGCATCGATCACAAAAAATGTGGCAACGCCGATCCAGTGTGGGAGCGGGCTTGCTCGCGAAGGTGGCGACGCGGTCTATCAGGACAACCCAACAAAAAGCCCCGCCCTTCTCACGAAGGGCGGGGCTTTTCTTTACAGCATCCGACGCTTAAGGCGCGTAAGTCAGCAACAGCTCACTCGGCACTTTAAAATCCAGCGACATCATCACGCTCAACGCGGTAATGGTGAAGATCGAGAACACGAACAGCTTGCGTGCCCAGACCGTGTCATCCACTGCCTTGTAACCGGTCCAGGCCATGTACAACCAATACATGCCCATGGCCGCGGCGACGGCGAGGTAGCTCATGCCGGCGTAGCCGCTGAAGGTCAGCATCAAGGTCGCTACGAGGAACGCCAGGATATAGAGCAGGATGTGCTTCTTGGCCACTTCAATTCCACGCTTCACCGGCAACACCGGAATCGATGCGGCCAGGTAATCGTTGAAGCGGAAGATTGCGATGGCGTAGGAATGCGGCATCTGCCACAGGCTGAACATCACCAGCAGCGTCAGTGCGGCCATGTCGAAGCTGTTAGTCACAGCCACGTAGCCAATCACCGGCGGCATCGCCCCCGACAGACTGCCCACCAGCGTGCCGTGAACCGACTTGCGCTTGAGGTACAGACTGTAGAAACCGACGTAGATGACGAAACCGATCACCGCGAACAGTGCAGCCAACGGGTTGGCCACCTTGTACAACAGTGCAACGCCGAAAACACCAAGGATGGTCGCAAAAGCCAGGGCCAGTTTCAGGGAGATCAGGCCCTGGACCAGCGCACGGTTTTTGGTACGTTCCATCTTCAGGTCGATGTCGCGGTCGATGCAGTTGTTGAACACGCAACCGGAAGCGACCACCAGGGACGTGCCGATCATCGCGGCCAGGAAAATGGCCAGATCGACATGCCCTTTGGAGGCCAGGAAAAATCCGCCTGCCACTGAAAGCACGTTACCGAAAATGATCCCCGGTTTGGTGATTTGGATAAAGTGCTTCAAGGACATCCGGACTTACCTCAGTGCGCCATCATGTTGGTGTGGATGCTGAACATGATCCACAGCGACAGGCCTACCAACAGGACGATTACGATCGCGGCGAAAACAAACGCAATGACGTTGTTACGCTGTGCCGCCGAACGGTCCAGGTGGAGGAAGTACACCAGGTGCACCAGCACCTGGATGACTGCGAAGGCCAGTACGATCCACAGGGTCAGGGCTTTCGGCAGCGACGGGTACATCACCAGGCCGAAAGGAATGACGGTCAGGATCACCGACAGGATGAAACCGATAGCATAAGACTTGACGCTGCCGTGGCCGGCGTCGTGGCTATCGTGGGAATGAGCGTTAGCCATTTACATAGTCCCCATCAGATAAACAACGGTGAATACGCAGATCCATACCACGTCCAGGAAGTGCCAGAACAGGCTCAGGCAGCTCAGACGGGTCTTGTTGGTCGCCGTCAGGCCGTTTTTCTGCACCTGGTACATCATGATCGCCATCCAGATCAGACCGCTGGTCACGTGCAGACCGTGGGTGCCGACCAGGGTGAAGAACCCGGACAGGAAGCCGCTGCGGCTAGGACCGAAGCCCTCGGAGATCAGCATGTGGAACTCGTTGATCTCCATGCCGATGAAGCCGGCACCGAACATGAAGGTCAGGGCCAGCCAGCCCAGGACCTGGTTCTTCTTGCCCTTGAACAACGCCAGCATGGCGAAGCCGTAGGTGATCGAACTGAACAGCAGCAGAGCGGTTTCGCCCAGTACATATGGCAGTTCGAAGATGTCGTGGCCCGACGGGCCACCCGCTACGTTGTTAACCAGTACCGCATACGCCGCGAAGATCGACGCAAACAGGATGCAGTCGGTCATCAGGTAGAGCCAGAAACCGAATACGGTCATCTCGCCCGAGTCGTGGTGATGGTCATCATGCCCATGTCCATCGACATGGGTGTGTCCAGCATTGGTCACTAAGTTCGACATGGTTTAAGCCTGTTCCAACGAGGTTTCAACACGGGTGGCGGTGGCTGGAACTTTCCCGGCCGCTACCAGACGCTTGTGCTGCTCGGCTTCGATGCGCTCGATCACGTCGACCGGCACCATATAGCCCTGATCATCGCGTGCAGCGTGGATCACGAAGTAGCCCACAGTGCCGACCAGGCTAACGATGGCCAGCCACCAGATGTGCCAGATCATCGCGAAACCGAACACGGTCAACAGAGCACCCATGACCACACCGGTGGCGGTGTTGTTTGGCATGTGGATCGGTTCGTACTTGGCCGGAGCCTTGTACGCAGTGCCGTTTTCCTTGGCCTCGGTGAACGGGTCGATGGTTTCTGCTTTTGGCAGCACGGCAAAGTTGTAGAACGGTGGTGGCGAGGAGGTCGACCATTCCAGGGTGTGGGCATTCCACGGGTCGCCGTGTTCGCACATGTTCTCTGGCTTGTTGCGATCACGCACGCTGACGTACAGCTGGATCAGCTGGCAGGCGATACCGACGGCGATCATCACCGCACCGAACATGGCAACGTACAGGTACGGTACCCACTCAGGGTTGGTGGTGGCGTTCAGACGACGGGTCATGCCCATGAAGCCCAGTACGTAGAGCGGCATGAATGCGACGAAGAAGCCGGTGATCCAGAACCAGAACGCTGCCTTGCCCCAGCCTTCGTGCAGCTTGAAGCCGAACGCTTTAGGGAAGTAGAAGGCGAAACCTGCGATGTAACCGAATACCGCGCCGCCGATGATCACGTTATGGAAGTGCGCGATCACGAACAGGCTGTTGTGCAGAACGAAGTCAGCACCCGGGATGGCCAGCAGTACGCCGGTCATGCCGCCGATGGCGAAGGTCACCATGAAGCCCAGGGTCCACAGCACTTGGCTGGTGAAACGCAGACGGCCCTGGTAGATGGTGAACAGCCAGTTGAATAGCTTCACCCCCGTCGGGATCGAAATCAGCATCGTCGCCAGACCGAAGAAGGCGTTGACGCTGGCCCCCGAACCCATGGTGAAGAAGTGGTGCAGCCAGACCATGAAGCCCAGGATCGAGATCGCGCCCGATGCGTAGACCATCGAGTGGTGGCCGAACAGACGCTTGCCAGTGAAGGTCGAGATGACTTCGGAGAAGATCCCGAACGCCGGCAGAATCAGGATGTAAACCTCGGGGTGACCCCAGGCCCAGAACAGGTTGACGTACATCATCGGATTGCCACCAAGTTCATTGGTGAAAATGTGGAAATCCATGTAACGGTCGAGGGTCAGCAGTGCCAGGGTAGCGGTCAGGATCGGGAACGAAGCCACGATCAGGACGTTGGCCCAGGTGCAGGTCCAGGTGAAGATCGGCATGTCCATCAGCTTCATGCCAGGGGTACGCATTTTCAGCACGGTGGCCAGGAAGTTGACCCCCGTCAGCGTCGTACCTAGCCCGGATAGCTGTAGCGCCCAGATGTAGTAATCCATCCCCACGCCCGGGCTGTATTGCAGGCCCGACAGCGGCGGATAGGCAACCCAGCCGGTCTTGGCGAATTCGCCGACGCCCAGGGACAGGTTGATCAGCACCACGCCGGAAACCAGCAGCCAGAAGCTCAGGGAGTTCAGGAATGGATAGGCAACGTCACGCGCGCCGATCTGCAGCGGCACTGCAAGGTTCATCAGGCCGGTGAAGAATGGCATCGCCATGAAGATGATCATGATCACACCGTGAGCGGTGAAGATCTGGTCATAGTGTTCAGGTGGCAGGTAGCCAGGCGAACCCTCGGTGGCCATGGCCAACTGGGTACGCATCATGATGGCGTCGGCAAAACCACGCAGCAGCATGACCATGGCGACGATGATGTACATCACGCCGATTTTCTTGTGGTCGACCGAGGTCAGCCACTCGGTCCACAAATAGGTCCACTTCTTGAAGTAGGTGATTGCAGCGAACAGCGCCAGACCACCGAGCGCGATCATGGCGATGGTTACCATCACGATCGGTTCGTGGAACGGGACCGCTTCCCAACTTAATTTACCAAACATCGTTTACTCCTCTGCCCCGGCAGCTGAATGCGAGTTCATGTCCATTCCTTGCGTAGCGGCCACTTCTTTCTCTTTCTTCTCGTGCTTGACCTTCGGACCCGGTTTCATGCCTTCGTACTTGTCGACGATGATCTGGAACAGGTTCGGCGTGACCGAGGAGTAGAGCTCGACTGGGTTGTTCTGGCTTTGCTTGGCAAGGGCTGCGTATTCAGCTTGTTCAAGCTGTTTAGGTGCCTTTTTGACTTCGCTTACCCAGGCGTCGAAATCTTCCTGAGAAGTGGCGATAGCTTTGAATTTCATGCCGGTGAAACCCGCGCCGCTGTAGTTGGCGGAGATACCGTCCATTTCAGCGTTCTGGTTGGCGATCAGGTGCAGTTTGGTCTGCATGCCCGCCATCGCGTAGATCTGGCCGCCCAGGGCCGGGATGAAGAACGAGTTCATCACGGAGTCCGAAGTCACCTTGAAGTTAATCGGCGTGTGCGCCGGGAACACGATCTTGTTGACCGTGGCGATGCCTTGTTCCGGGTAGATGAACAACCACTTCCAGTCCAGCGCGACCACTTCAATGGTGATCGGCTTGACGTCGGATTCCAGCGGCTTGTAAGGATCCAGCGCGTGGGTCGACTTGTAGGTGACGTAACCCAGGGCAATGATGATCAGTACCGGAATAGTCCACACCGCGATTTCGATCTTGGTGGAGTGGGACCATTTTGGCGTGTAAACGGCGTCCTTGTTGGAGGCGCGGTATTTCCAGGCGAACGCGAAGGTCATGAAAATGACCGGCACGACGACCAACAGCATCAGCAGCGTTGCGGTGATGATCAGGTTTCGCTCATCCAGGCCGACCTGGCCCTTGGGATCGAGCAAGGTCATGTTGCAGCCTCCCAGCAACAACGTGCCGAGCAGCGGCAATAAGCCTAGTAGTCTGGGGTACCTGTTTTTACTCATCTCACGACCTCTAAAGCAGCTTGCGCAATGCAGTTGGGTTTTGATCGCCAACACTTCACCCTGCCAAGGGTTGGCATTTTTCTTGGATTGAATAAGGGCCTGCCCGTCGCGCGTCAGACGCTGTTCGACAATTGCTGGGCCTGCGGTGAGTTCTTATTCGAATTCGTGGTCAAGGGCCTTGTTACAGACCAATTCCATTTGGTGCGGATAGTCGGAAGGCACCGACACCTGGGAGTCGCATGAAGCCATCAGACCTCTCGACACCCTGGTTCTGCTCATGCACCTGAGTAAGGGTGAGCAGTGCCGGGAATTCAGTGCGGGCGATTGTAGATATGTAACGATTCATAAACCATGTCTCATCCCGAAATAATTTATATCCGATCCGACAACAATCATTCACGGCTTTTGCAAAAGTGCGCCATGGTATCGAAATACATTCTCAACAAAAACACCAAAAATAGTAGGTCTACCACGCGAAGTTCAGACAGCTTCCAAGGCTCTGCGCTCGCCTTCGACCCTGCTCTACCCCCTATGTGACAAGGGCTTTGCCAATTTGCCAGGCCCTGTTAAAACTGCCTGTTTCGACTGACGAGCGCTGAAACCGACAGTGCCTGGAAGAGCAGGTTTTTGCTGCAAAGCGATGCCCTGAATCAGCGATTTGAAATGCCTTGCGACACTCAAGCTGTGACAACATGTCGCATACGTGTCGCACCCTTCCTTGTCGAGCATCAAGGTCTTTTTACCTGACCTGCGAATATGCAAACGCCCCGGCCTCTCAACGAGAACCGGGGCGTTTTTTTGCTTCCTGCAACAGTACGACGTACAGCCTCAGCGCAGCGCTTTGCGGTTACGCGATATGAGCAGCGGCACCAGCACCACGATCAGCACGAAGGCCAGCAGCGCCCACTGTGCCAGGGACAAGCCGAGGATCGGCGGGTACGGCGTAGAGCAGAAGCCATCGACCTGGAAGCCCAGCGGGAAGATCTTCGCCAGCGGCAGGCCGTCGACGATTGGCTGCAGCACATCGATGCCGCAACTGACCGCCGGGTAAAACTGGGTATAGACGTGATGCCCGGCCACCCCGGCGCCCACAATGGCGCAGATCACCACCAACGTTTCGAACAGCGTGACGCTGCGGCGGGTGCGTGTCGCTGCGCCGATAAAGGCGAACAGCGCAATCAGCAACAACGCGTAGCGTTGCAGGATGCACAGCGGGCACGGTGCCTCGCCCAGAGCCACTTGCATGTACAGCGCGCCACCGATCAGCGCCAGGCAGATAATGCCCAGCAACACCAGATAGCGCCGCTCACGTCCCAACCGCATGGTTTCCTCGCTCATCGCGTTTCCCTTTTGTGTCCGTGGATATCGGTTGTCCGAAAGTCTACACGCAGCCCCTGCCCTTTGAGAGCCTTGAACGGGCCGCTGAAGTCGGGGGAATAAACGATAAACCGGTTAAGCACGGATTAACCTTTAAGCGATTGTTAATAATCGAAACCGCGACGCGGTCTTCGCGAAGGGTTGCTTACTGCTTCCACCGATCCGCCGCCGCATGATCGCTGTCACGCCCTTCCACCCAACGCGGCCCATCACGGGTATTTTCTTTCTTCCAGAACGGCGCGCGGGTTTTCAGGTAGTCCATGACAAAGGCACAGGCATCGAACGCCGCCTGACGGTGGGCGCTGGCGGCGCCGACGAAAACGATCGGCTCGCCCGGCTCAAGCGCGCCGATGCGGTGCAACACTTCCAGCTTCAACAGTGGCCAGCGCTGCTCGGCCTCCGCGGCAATCTTGCCCAGGGCTTTTTCGGTCATGCCCGGGTAGTGCTCCAGAAACATCCCGGCGACATCGAGGCCGTCATTGAAGTCGCGCACGTAGCCGACAAAACTCACGACCGCACCAACGCCCACGTTGGCTGCGTGCATGGCGTTGACTTCAGTACCCGGATCGAACGGCGTAGGCTGCACGCGAATAGCCATGGCTCAGCCCCCGGTCACGGTCGGAAAAAACGCCACTTCATCGCCATCGCTCACCGGCTCGTCGAGCTGGCAGAGGTATTCGTTGCGGGCGCACATCAGGTTTTGCTCGCTCAGTACCTCGGCGCCGTCACGCTGGGCCAGCAGCGTGCGCACATCGTCGACCGTGGCGAAATCACCTTCGACCTTCACCGAGTCCACACCGAGCGCTTCACGGTAACGGGCGAAAAACTTCACGGTAATGTTCATGGCTGATCCGCCCGAAAATGGCCGCTCTTGCCGCCGAGTTTCTCCAGCAGCCGCACGCTCTCGATGGTCATGCCGCGATCCACGGCCTTGCACATGTCATAAATGGTCAGCGCCGCGACGCTGGCGGCGGTCAGCGCTTCCATTTCGACGCCGGTCTGCCCGGACA
This sequence comes from Pseudomonas sp. PDM09, assembly GCF_014852305.1. NCBI lineage: Bacteria > Pseudomonadati > Pseudomonadota > Gammaproteobacteria > Pseudomonadales > Pseudomonadaceae > Pseudomonas > Pseudomonas sp. PDM09. The sequence goes on from NZ_JACVBI010000012.1 coordinate 22,841, forward strand.
ACTTGCAGCGCGCCACGATGCGCACGGTGTCGTCGCCTTCGGCACTGAGTTCAACCTTGACGCCGGTGAGCATCAACGGGTGGCACAGAGGAATCAGATCGCTGGTTTTCTTCGCCGCCTGGATGCCGGCGATCCGCGCCACGGCGAACACGTCACCCTTGGGATGGCCGCCCGTGACAATCAACTGCAGGGTTTCGGGCAGCATGCGCACCAGCGCTTGGGCCGTCGCTTCACGGAACGTCACGTTTTTTTCAGTGACGTCGACCATATGGGCGCGACCTTGGGAATCGAGATGAGTCAGCACAGGGATACTCCTGATCAGGAGCATCGATTGTAAACCTGTGGGTCAAATTTCCGCACGTTTGATTATCGGATAGACATGCCCCTGTAGGAGCGAGGCTTGCCCGCGAAAGCGATGTGTCAGTCACATTGATGTCGGATGTGCCGACGTCTTCGCGGGCAAGCCTCGCTCCTACAAGGGGTTATGTGTCGGGTACAAAAAAACGGGCGGCTTTGGGCCGCCCGGTTCTGGTGAGGGCTACAGGTGCGATTCGGCGTATTCGGCCAGAATCGAACGTGGCACCCCTTGCAGGGTGATGTGCACACCGTTGGGGAAATCCTTGAAGCGCTCGGTCAAGTACGTCAGCCCGGAACTGGTCGCGGACAGATAAGGGGTGTCGATCTGCGCCAGGTTGCCCAGGCACACCACTTTGGAACCAGCGCCGGCACGGGTGATGATGGTTTTCATCTGGTGCGGCGTAAGGTTCTGGCATTCATCGATCAGGATCAGACTCTGCTGGAAGCTGCGGCCTCGGATGTAGTTGAGGGATTTAAACTGCAACGGCACTTTGCTGAGGATGTAGTCGACGCTGCCATGGGTGTTTTCGTCGTCCATGTGCAGCGCTTCGAGGTTGTCGGTGATGGCGCCCAGCCAAGGCTCCATTTTTTCCGCTTCGGTGCCAGGCAGGAAGCCGATTTCCTGGTCCAGCCCCTGCACGCTGCGGGTGGCGATGATGCGCCGGTAGCGTTTGCTGACCATGGTCTGCTCGATGGCCGCCGCCAGGGCCAGGATGGTTTTACCGGAACCGGCCGCGCCGGACAGGTTGACCAGGTGAATGTCCGGATCAAGCAAGGCGTACAGCGCCAGGCTCTGATAGATGTCACGCGGTTTCAGGCCCCAGGCTTCCTGGTGCAACAGAGGCTCCTGATGCAGATCGAGGATCAGCAACTTGTCTTCCTCGATCTCCTTGATCCAGCCGACAAAACCCTGTTCGTCGATGATGAACTCGTTGACGTGCACCGCCGGCAGGTTGTCGATCAACTGCACCTGGTGCCAGGTGCGGCCATGATCCTGACGGGTGTCGACATTTCTCACACGGTCCCAAAAGGAGCCGGTCATGTTGTGATAACCGTTGGGCAGCAGCGAGACGTCGTCGACCAGCTGGTCGGTGCTGTAGTCCTCGGCCGCGATCCCGCAAGCACGGGCCTTGAGGCGCATGTTGATGTCTTTGGTCACCAGCACCACGGGCAGCTTTGGTTCGCGCGCGTGCAGGTCGATCAACTGGTTGATGATGATGTTGTCGTTCAGGTGCTCGGGCAGAATGAGGTTCGGTTCCGCACGTTTGCTCATCAAAATTGACAGCAAACCCTTAGGCCCGCTCTTGCCGCGCTGGATCGGTACGCCGAGTTCAACGTCTTCGGGGCTGGCATCGCCCAACGTCTTGTCGATCAGGCGAATCGCCTGGCGGCATTCCGCGGCAACGCTGTGATGCCCGCTCTTGAGCTTATCCAGCTCTTCAAGCACGGTCATCGGGATGGCGACGTGGTGTTCTTCGAAATTAAGCAGGGCGTTTGGATCGTGAATCAATACGTTGGTATCGAGTACATAAAGGATTGGCTGGTTGGAAGAAGGGCTACGTCCGTGATCATCCATACTCGGTCACCTTTGTGGGAGCCAGTCGACGCAATACCATGACGGTGCTGCGCCTCGAAGTGGCCGCCGAATTCACCTGCGAGGAGTCAAGTGAACTGCACACAAACTGGGGTCTTGGGAGACGCCACCTGTGTTGCAGGTTTCGGCGGTCTGTCTTCGTAATACCCCAAAACCTGTGACAGAAAAAAGCACTTTGACGCTTTTTTGAAGTTTATTTTTCAGAGTGACGAATAGCCCTTGGCGTGCAGGCAATGTGCCGTTAAAGTCGGAAGTCCGCCTGCACCTATTTCTCTCCAAAAATCGCTCTTCGCTCAATGTTTACGGCCTTTTGCCGTTTTCAGCGAAACGCGTCCTGACAGTCTGCCCAACCGATTCCGCTTGGCGCCGTTTGCGTAATAAGCCAAGGCATCGCCGTTTTCAGCGCATCCTGCTTCACATTGAAATTGATCACCCCGTGCCGCCACAGCAGCATCAGGGTCAATACCCGTTGTGCGCTCTGGCTGCCCTTGAGCCTGCCTGCGCCGTCCTGGGCATCGATGTCCCACAATGCCACCCGCAAGCCCTGAGACGTGAAGAAGCCCTCGGCATCGGATCGACGCTGCCCCTCGGGCGGGCGAAACAACGGCACGTAATTCTCCGGCAGCTTGCCTTTGACCAGCTCTACGCTGCGTCGCACCGAATCCTGCCAGTCTTGCCAGTGGCTGTGGGAACGAAACTCCCAGCCTTGCACGCCAACGCATTGCTGCGAATAAGTCCCTTGCAGGTTGGCCACCGAACGATCGGCCAGGCGGGCCTGGATGTCCTTGCCGAGGACGAAGAACGTAGCGCTCATGCTGGATTTGCGCAGGTACTCGGTGACCCACGCCGTGTTATCTGGCGTGGCATTGGCGGCGCTGTCGAAGGTCAGCAGAAACAGACGATCATTCATGGCCTCGCCATTGCGCTCATAGTCGCCAAAACGATCGACTTCGCTGCTGGTCTGCGGGAACAGCGCAGCCTTGCGCAGCTGCTCGTCCAGGTATTGGGCGTGGAACAACCGGCTCGGCTCGGCCCATTTGATGTAATAGCTGTCATCGCTCACCTGAAACTTGGCCGCTTGCTCACGCAAGGTGGCCATGTCCTCGACCAGGAAACAGAAGGAAGCATCCTGATCGCAACTCTGCTGGGCGAAATTGTAATTGGTCAGCAAACGCTGCCACAGGCGTTGGCGCAGCTGGTTGACCGACTCCAGATTGAGGGTGCGCAGGCCCAGGCGTTGAGCCAGGCTCGCTTCATCCAGCGATTCACTGGCCAGCAGAACACGGGCGAACATGAGGATTTCGGCCCGCGAGGCAACGTCAAACAGCGTCGGGCTGCTGAGCTGCTCAGGCCAGGTGCTGCGATCCAGCGTCGCCACATCGCCCGGCGCGGCGATTGCGCCAAAACTCAAGAGCCAGGCCGAGAATAGAAAAACGATACGCAATGGGATGTCTCCATAACAAAACCCGCGCGGCACTATATCTCGGGAAGATCAAAAGATCGCAGCCTCGCTTCGCTCGACAGCTCCTACAGATGTACGCGCACCGTAGGAGCTGTCGAGCGAAGCGAGGCTGCGATCTTGTTCCATGACACCACCGATCACCTATGACACCCATAGCTGGAGTCAACAAGGACAACCCCCTAGAATCGCCCCCACGATTAAAGGAGACGACTTCATGCTGATGGTGATTTCCCCCGCCAAGACCCTCGATTACGAAACACCGCCGGCGACCCAGCGCTTCACTCAGCCGCAATACCTCGACCATTCCCAGGAGTTGATCCTGCAACTGCGCGACCTGACGCCAGCGCAGATCAGCGAATTGATGCACGTCTCCGACAAGATCGGCGGTCTCAATGCCGCGCGCTTCGGCAGTTGGACCCCGGCCTTCACCCCTGCCAACGCCAAGCAGGCGTTGCTGGCATTCAAGGGCGATGTGTACACCGGCCTGAATGCACAAACTTTCAGCGAAGCCGATTTCGATTACGCCCAGCAGCACTTGCGCATGCTCTCCGGCCTGTATGGCCTGTTGCGCCCCTTGGACTTGATGCAGCCCTATCGGCTGGAGATGGGCACCAAACTGGCCAATGCCCGTGGCAAAGACCTGTACGCTTTCTGGGGTACCCGGATCAGCGAATGGCTGAACGAAGCCTTGGCCGATCAAGGCGATGACGTGCTGCTGAACCTGGCCTCCAACGAGTACTTCTCGGCGGTCAAACGCAGTGCTTTGAACGCGCGCATCATCAATACCGAGTTCAAGGATCTGAAGAACGGCCAGTACAAAATCATCAGCTTCTACGCGAAAAAGGCCCGCGGGATGATGAGTCGCTTCGTCATCGAAGAACGCATCAATGACCCGGTCGCCCTCAAGCAGTTCGACGTTCAGGGTTATCGCTACAGCGCCGAACAGTCTAAACCGGACAATCTGGTGTTCCTGCGAGATCACGCTCCGGAGTAATAGAGCCTGCACTAAGTCAGCGCACGACACCCCTTACTTCGTCGTGCGCCCCCCCTTTGATCGTCGAACAACCCCCTCCTTTTCGCCGTTTTATTGGCGCCAATATTCAAGCACTCAATTTTCTAACTTTAGTTTCACTCGACATTGATCATTTTTTTCAGTAGTGGCACTGAAAAATTTTACTCGTAGTGGCAAAAACATATCCAGCGCGACAATAGCCCCATATATAAAGGGCCAAAGGGCAAGTGCTATCAATATGAAAGCAGTGCCATCTTTTTCAATATTTCAAGAAATTTCAGAATTCGCGATGGGCGGACAGGAACTATGTCCAAATGCGCCGCTCATACCACCGGTAACGATTCTCTCGGTGATTGTGCGAGATAACTTACACAGACAAGAGATCGATGTAGCGAAGTTGTCACACTTACTTTGGCTTACTGATCACTTATTTGGGCAACACATGAAGGACAGGAGATAACGCACCATTACTATCCCCTACAAGGCCACGGCTGCGCCCCTATAAACGTGCTCACCTGAGCACCCAACCGCTTGATTTACGGGCTTTCGGGCCTGGCATTGAGCGCGCAAGACCTTTGCACGGAAGTCTTCAGAAAAGAGGATCGGCTGCATAACAGGGCACGTCATAACAATAAGACCTGGCTGCGCACATCTTGAGTGCATTTATTTAGACACTCGGAACTTAGTATGCCTGCACACGGCATTGTGGCGCCTTTAAGTCGCACTTGCGAGTGCACTATGACCGCTGAACACCATTAACTCCGGCCATGTAATGGCTTGATAAACACAGAGGTAATTGCGATGCGCATCAGCATATTTGGTTTGGGTTACGTCGGCGCAGTATGTGCCGGTTGCCTGTCTGCACGGGGCCATGACGTCGTTGGCGTCGATGTTGCCAAAGACAAAATCGATATGATCAACGCCGGCAAATCGCCGATCGTTGAACCGGGTTTGGGCGAACTTCTGCAGAAGGGCATCGAGACGGGCAAATTGCGCGGCACGACCAACTTCGCCGAGGCGATTCGCGACACCGACCTGTCGATGATCTGCGTCGGCACGCCGAGCAAGAAGAACGGCGATCTGGAACTGAACTACATCGAAGCCGTGTGCCGCGAGATCGGTTTTGTCCTGCGTGACAAGACCACCCGCCACACCATCGTGGTTCGCAGCACCGTCCTGCCGGGCACCGTGGCAAACGTGGTGATCCCGATCCTCGAAGACTGCTCCGGCAAAAAAGCCGGCGTCGATTTCGGCGTAGCGGTCAACCCTGAGTTCCTGCGTGAAAGCACCGCGATCGCCGATTACGATCTGCCGCCAATGACCGTTATCGGCGAGTTCGACAAGGCTTCGGGTGACGTTCTGCAATCGCTGTACGAAGAACTCGACGCACCGATCATCCGCAAGGACATCGCCGTTGCCGAGATGATCAAGTACACCTGCAACGTGTGGCACGCCACCAAGGTGACCTTCGCCAACGAGATCGGCAACATCGCCAAGGCCGTCGGTGTTGACGGTCGCGAAGTAATGGAAGTGGTCTGCCAGGACAAGACACTGAACCTGTCCCAGTACTACATGCGCCCAGGCTTTGCGTTCGGCGGCTCTTGCCTGCCAAAAGACGTCCGCGCCCTGACCTACCGCGCCGGTTCCCTGGACGTGGAAGCACCGCTGCTCAACTCGCTGATGCGCAGTAACGAGTCCCAGGTGCAGAACGCGTTCGACATCGTCTCCAGCCACGACAAGCGCAAAGTCGCCCTGCTGGGTCTGAGCTTCAAGGCCGGCACCGACGACCTTCGCGAAAGCCCGCTGGTTGATCTGGCGGAAATGCTGATCGGCAAGGGTTACGACCTGAGCATCTACGACAGCAACGTCGAATACGCCCGTGTCCACGGTGCGAACAAGGATTACATCGAGTCGAAGATCCCTCACGTCTCGTCCTTGCTCAACGCCGACTTCGACGATGTGATCGCAAACTCCGACGTGATCATCCTCGGCAACCGTGACGAGAAATTCCGCGCCCTGGCGCTGGAAGCTCCACACGGCAAGCAAGTGGTCGACCTGGTTGGCTTCATGTCCAAAGCCACCAGCGTGAGCGGCCGGACTGAAGGCATCTGCTGGTAACGCTGCATCTGTGTAGGAGCTGGCGAAGCCTGCGATCTTTTGATTTTCAGCGATCTCACTGACGCCAAAAGATCGCAGCCTGCGGCAGCTCCTACCAGGATTTCTGGCGTCATCCAGAACGGGTGACGCCAGTTTTCACAGGCCTGCCTTAACCCCATCGGGCCACCCCACAGGCTCGCCCGAGATCGAGACGGATGCAGATTATGCACAGGCTAAAGCACGGCCTACTTCAGGCCGCCGGTTGGCTGTTTTACCTAAGTTTATTGATGGGCATCGCCACGGCGCTGCCTACGTCCACGTTCGACTCCGAGTCGAAGGACTTCATCTTCCTGATCGGTATCGTCGGTATCTGGCGCTACTCGATGGGTGCCACGCACTTTCTGCGCGGCATGCTGTTTCTGTACGTGGTCTACCCGCACCTGCGGCGCAAAGTGCGCAAGCTGGGCAAAGCGGCAGACCCGTCCCATGTATTTCTGATGGTCACCAGCTTCCGTATCGACGCGCTGACCACCGCTCAGGTCTACAGCTCGGTAATCCGCGAGGCCATCGACTGCGAACTGCCGACCACCGTGGTCTGCTCCATCGTCGAAATGTCCGATGAGCTGCTGGTCAAGAGCCTCTGGAAACGCATGAACCCACCGCCACGGGTCAAGCTCGACTTCGTGCGCATTCCCGGCACCGGCAAACGCGATGGCCTTGCCTACGGTTTCCGCGCCATCTCACGCCACCTGCCGGACGACCGCGCCGTGGTTGCCGTGATCGATGGCGACACCGTATTGGCCGAAGGCGTTGTGCTCAAGACCGTGCCGTGGTTCCAGCTGTTCGGCAACGTCGGCGGCCTGACCACCAACGAGTTCTGTGAAGTGCGCGGCGGCTACATCATGAGCGAATGGCACAAACTGCGATTCGCCCAGCGCCACATCAACATGTGCTCCATGGCCCTGTCCAAGCGCGTGTTGACCATGACCGGCCGGATGTCGGTATTCCGCGCCACCGTGGTCACCAACCCGGACTTCATCGCCGATGTGGAAAGCGACTCGCTGCAACACTGGCGCCTGGGCCGTTTCAAGTTCCTGACCGGTGACGACAAGTCGAGCTGGTTCAGCTTGATGCGTCTGGGCTACGACACGTTTTACGTGCCGGATGCCGCGATCCATACCGTGGAACACCCGCCGGAAAAGAGCTTCATCAAGGCCAGTCGCAAACTGATGTTCCGCTGGTACGGCAACAACCTGCGGCAGAACTCTCGCGCCCTGGGCCTGGGGATGAAACGTCTCGGCCTGTTCACGTCGGTGGTGCTGTTCGATCAGCGCGTGTCGATGTGGACGTCCTTGCTGGGCCTGACCGTGGCACTCCTCGCCACCTTCAAGTACGGCAGCGCGTTCATCCTGGTTTACCTGCTGTGGATCGGCATCACCCGCCTGATCCTGACCGTGCTGCTGTCCTGCTCCGGTCACCGGATCGGCCCGGCTTACCCGGCGATTCTCTATTACAACCAGATCGTCGGCGCGCTGGTGAAAATCTACGTGTTCTTCCGCCTCGATCAACAGTCCTGGACTCGCCAGCCCACTTCTCTGACCCGTGATCTCGCCAGCTTTCAACGTTGGTTCAACACTTGGTCGTCTCGGACCATGACCTTCTCCGCCGGCAGCATTTTTGTCGCCGTGCTGCTGCTGATGGTCTGACCGAACTCGCCTGAATTAACTAGGAAATCGCCCATATGAATACCGCCGTCAACTCCAACGTAGTGCACGAATCCGAAGCCCAGCGCCAACACGCTCGCGTGAAAATCCCGGCCAAGCTGCGTTTCTTCGGTCCAGACCGGACTCCGGTTGAAGCCCGGCTCATCGACCTCTCCGCTGGCGGCCTGGCGTTCAACGCCGGTCAGCTGCCGCTGAAGGTCGGCGATGTGCACAAGGCCCGCCTGCAATTCGTGATCGATAACCTCGGCCTGGCCATGGACGTGGAATTGCAAATCCGCTCCGTGGATCGCCAGACCGGCCGCACCGGTTGCCAGTTCCAGAACCTGGAACCCCGTGACATTTCCACCCTGCGCCACCTGATCACCTCGCACCTGGCTGGCGACATCGTCAGTGTGGGTGAAATGCTGGCGACCCTGCAGCGCGACAACTTCACCAAGGCACGCAAGGTCAAGGATGGCGGCCACGGCATGACCCCGCTGGGCCGTCTGAAAGCAGTGACCTTCAGCGCCGGTATCTTCGTGGTCGGCCTGGTGGCGTTCGGTTTCATTTTCAAATCGGTGTACGGCATGTACTTCGTCAGCCACGCCCAGGCCGGTCTGGTCAGCGTGCAGGGGATGAACATCACCATGCCACGCGACGGCACCGTGCAGAGCCTGATCAAGGCTGACGGCGTTGCCGCTAAAGGCGCACCGCTGGCGACCTTCAGCACCAGCATGCTCGACGTACTCAAGGGCCATCTGGACGAAGGTCAACTGCAACCATCCAAGGTTGAAGAACTGTTCGGCAAGCAAATGACCGGCACCCTGACGTCGCCGTGCGATTGCACCGTGTCTCAGCAACTGGTGGCTAACGGTCAGTACGCCAGCAAAGGCGACGTGATCTTCCAACTGGTGCCGCGTAACACCGAAGCCAACGTTGAAGCGCGCTTCTCCTATCGCCAGTTCGGCGACGTGCGTCCTGGCACCACTGTCAGCTTCCAGATCGCCGGCGAAGACCAAACCCGTACCGGCAAGATCGTCAGCAGCACCAGCCTGAAAAGCGCCGACCTGTCATCCGACATCCGCGTGCAGATCAAACCTGACGAGCCGCTGGACAGCGCCTTCGCCGGTCGCCCGGTGGAAGTGAACAGCACCCGTGGCCCGAACCTGAGCTGGCTGATCAACAAAGCCATGGCCGCCGGTCTTTAAACAGAGGACATGCCCGTGACCATCACAAAAATCCTGAACACACCGCACACCTTGTGGGAGCGGGCTTGCTCGCGAAGGGATCAACACGGTCTGCCTGATGCACCGCAGCGCCAGCTTCGCGAGCAAGCCCGCTCCCACAAGGGTGCATTCTGTGCATTGGCGTTAGCGGTGAGCCTCAGCGGCTGCGCCGGCCTGCCCGACCAGCGTCTGGCCAATGAAGCCCTCAAGCGCGGCGACACCGCGCTGGCGGCGCAGAACTACCAGCAGCTGGCAGACCTGGGTTACAGCGAAGCTCAGGTCGGCCTGGCCGATCTGCAGGTCGACAGCCGTGACCCGGCGCAAATCAAAAAGGCCGAGGCGACTTACCGTGCCGCGGCCAGCGTCTCGCCGCGGGCTCAGGCTCGCCTGGGTCGTCTGCTGGTGGCCAAGCCCGGTGCCACCGAAGCCGAACATCACGAAGCCGAAGCGCTGTTGAAGAAAGCCTCGGCCAATGGCGAAGGCAACACCCTGATCCCGCTGGCCATGCTGTACCTGCAATACCCGCACAGTTTCCCGAACGTCAACGCGCAGCAGCAGATCAGCCAATGGCGCACCGAAGGCAAACCGGAAGCCGGTCTGGCGCAAGTGCTGCTCTATCGCACCCAGGGCACTTACGACCAGCATCTGGACGACGTGGAAAAGATCTGCAAAGCCGCGTTGAACACCACCGACATCTGCTACGTCGAACTGGCCACGGTCTATCAGAAACGCGGCCAGCCAGAGCAACAGGCAGAACTGATCAAGCAGATGCAGGCGGGTCAAAGCCGTGGCGTCGTCACTGCGCAACGTGTGGACAGCGTGGCTCGCGTACTGGGCGATGCAAGCCTGGGCAAGACCGACGAGAAAACCGCTCAGTCGCTGCTCGAAGGCATCGCACCTGGCTACCCGGCATCCTGGGTCAGCCTGGCGCAATTGCTCTACGACTTCCCGGAACTGGGCGACGTCGACACCATGATGAAGTACCTGGACAACGGCCGCGCCGCTGATCAGCCCCGCGCCGAACTGTTGCTGGGCAAGCTCTACTTCGAAGGAAAAATGGTGCCGGCCGACGCCAAGGTCGCCGAAGAGCACTTCAAGAAAGCCGTTGGCCGTGAAGTCGCCGCCGATTACTACCTCGGCCAGATTTACCGTCGTGGTTATCTGGGCAAGGTCTATCCGCAAAAAGCCCTGGATCACCTGCTGACCGCTGCGCGTAATGGCCAGAACAGCGCCGATTTCGCCATTGCCCAACTGTTCTCCCAAGGCAAGGGCACCCGACCCGACCCGGTCAACGCTTATGTCTTCAGCCAATTGGCGAAGGCTCAAAACACCCCACAAGCCAATGAGCTTGCGCAAACCATTGAAGCGCAACTGCCGCCTGACCGGCTGGCCGAGGCCCAACGCCTGCTGAAACAAGAGCAGGCCATTCGTAGTGCCGTGAGTCCGGACACGCTGGAACTGCACGCCCTGCAAGAAGAAGACGGCGAGGAATCCCTATGAAGCTTAATCCATTCGTGAAGGCCGGTATTGGCCTTACATTCGCCCTGTTGTGGTCGTGCCCGACCCTGGCGGCCCTGACCGAAGACAAGAACTTCGGCCTCGAAGTCAAAGTTACCGGCCAGTCCGAAGACGACCGTGACCTGGGCACTGCCAGTGGCGGCGACGTTTCCGGCGTCGGCCTCGACCTGCGTCCATGGGTATACGGCGAAAGCGGCGCGTGGAGCGCGTACGCCATGGGTCAGGCCGTGACGTCCACCGACATCATCGAAACGGACACCCTGCAACAGTCCGACAGCGATGGTACCCAGACCACCGACAACGGTGATCGCAAAACCAAGAAGAACTACTTGGCGATGCGCGAGTTCTGGGTCGGCTACAGCGGCCTCACGCCCTACCCTGGCGAGATCCTCAAGCTCGGTCGCCAACGCCTGCGCAACGACGACGGCCAATGGCGCGACACCAACATCGAAGCCCTGAACTGGACCTTCGACACCACCCTGTTGCGCGCCAACGTCGGTATCGCCGAACGCTTCAGCGAATACCGCACCGACTTGAAAGAACTGGCACCCAAGGACGAAGATCGCCTGCACGTTTTCGGCGACGTTGCCACTCAATGGTCGCCGGGTAACTGGGTCGGCATTCGCGGTCATCACACTCACGATGACGGCAAGCTCGACTACCCGGAGCCGGGCGTTGCCGGCGATTCGCTGGATAAAAAACAGAACGGTGACATCAGCTGGCTCGGCCTCACCGCCGACAGCGACGCCTATAACTGGCGCAACACCAACACCGTCAACTACTGGGGCAGCATCACCGGTATGAGCGGCGACACCGACACGGTCAACCCGCTGAACGCCGATGGCACGCGCCCGACCGAAGCCAAACGCGGTGAAGACCTCAATGGCTGGGCCACCGATATCGGCCTGCGTCTGCGCCTCGATCCGCAGTGGCAAGTCGGTGCGGCCTATGCCCGTGCCAGCGCCGAGTACGAACAGACCGGCCTGGAAAGCAATCGCTCGAACTACACCGGTACACGCTCGCGGGTTCACCGTTTCGGCGAAGCCTTCCGTGGCGAAATGAACAACATGCAGACCGCTACCTTGTTCGGCTCGTGGATGCTCAACGACGAATACGACGCCAGTCTGATCTACCACAAGTTCTGGCGCGTCGACGGCAACAAGCCGGTGGGCAGCAATGGCATCAACGCCGTCGAAAACAACACCGACGACGTGACCGGCGCGATCCTCTCCAGCACCTCGCTGCCGCTGGAAGATGGCAACAAAGACCTCGGTCAGGAAATGGACCTGGTGGTCACCAAGTACTTCAAGCAAGGCCTGCTGCCAGCAGCGTTGAGCCAGTCGATCGATGAGCCTTCGGCTCTGGTGCGGTTCCGTGGCGGTGTGTTCAAGCCTGGCGATGCGTATGGCAAAGAAGTCGACTCCTACATGCACCGCGCGTTTGTCGACGTGGTCTGGCGCTTCTGATGCAAACCGCGAAGGGAGTGCCCGACATGAACAGTGCCAAGAAAGGCTCGATCAGCCTGCTGGCCGGCGCGCTGCTGCTCGCCAGCGCAGCCGCCTTCGCCACCGTCGAACCGGCCAAGCCTGTGCAACAGGGCAAATCGGCGACCATAGCCAAAGGGCTGCAACAGGCCAAGACCTACACCGTCAGCAGCGCGCCAACCGCGCCGCTGGACCTGGCCAAGCCGAAACTGCCGGACACCTCTGGCTACACCGCCGAAGCCATCGCCGCGAAAATCGTGCGCACCAAACCCGGCAAGATCAGCGTGCGCCGGATGATGCAGGAAGACGCCCTGAAGGACTTCATCGGCGGCGACAACAAGATGGCCGAGTGGGTGGTGCGTCAGCATGGCATCCCGCAGGCGATCTTCGTCGACGACGGCTACATGAACCTCAAGGACCTGGCGAAGAAGCTGCCCAAGCAGTACTTCAGCGAAACTTCGCCGGGTGTGTTCCTGGCGAAGTTGCCGATCGTGGTGGGTAACAAGGGCATTCTGGAAATCGACAAGCAGACTCAGGAATTGCGCCTGTCCCAAGAGGCCGGTTCGTTCCTGGTCAACGACGGCCAACTGTTCGTACGTGATACCAAAATCACTGGCTGGAGCGAGAAGGCAAACGGCCCGGCGGTCTTCAAGTCGCCCAAGGAGTTCCGTCCGTTCCTGCTGGCCTGGGGTGGCACCGAGACCTACATTGCCAACAGCAAGATCGCCAGTTTCGGTTACGCCAACAGTAAGTCCTATGGCGTGAGTATTTCCCAATACACGCCGAACATGGCCAAGGTGCTCAAGCGCCCGGAACCGACCGGTTGGATCGTCGGCTCCGAGTTCTCGGACATGTGGTACGGCTTCTACTGCTACGAAACCCGCGACTTCGTGGTCAAGGGCAACACCTACAAAGACAACATCGTCTACGGCATCGACCCCCATGACCGTTCCCACGGTCTGATCATCGCCGACAATACGGTGTTCGGGACCAAGAAGAAGCACGGGATCATTATTTCCCGTGAGGTCAACGACAGCTTCATCTTCAACAACCGCAGCTACGACAACAAGTTGTCGGGTCTGGTGATCGACCGTAACAGTGTGAACAACCTGATCGCCTACAACGAGATCTACAAGAACCACACCGACGGCATCACCCTCTATGAGAGTGCTGACAACCTGCTGTGGGGCAACAAGGTGATCAGCAACAAGCGCCACGGCATCCGTATTCGTAACAGCGTGAACATTCGCCTGTATGAAAACGTCTCGATGGCCAACGGCCTGACCGGTGTCTACGGGCACATCAAAGACCTGAGCGACACCGACCGGGACATCAAGCTCGACCCGTTCGACGCCCAGGTGTCCCTGATTGTGGTCGGTGGTGAGCTGGCCGCCAATGGCAGCGGACCACTGTCGATCGACTCGCCGCTGAGCGTGGAGCTGTATCGCGTGTCGATGCTCGCGCCGACCAAATCCAGCGGCATCAGCTTCTCGGGAATCCTCGGCGAACGCCAGGATGAAATTCTCGACCTGCTGGTGCGCCAGCAGAAAGCCGTGCTGATCGACCCAGTCGAACGCCAGACCAAAATGCAGGACTGAGGATAATTTTATGCACCCACACTTGATCAAATTACTCAGCCTGTCGGCCCTGACCGCTGGCATTCTTGCGGCGAGCACTGGCGTACGTGCCGAAGACGCCAAAGCCCCCAGCTTCAAGGCCGATGATTGCTGCAACCTCTGCCCTGAAGCCCACGACCCGAAGAACTACACCACCCGCTATCAGCAGAACTTCACCACGCTGGTGCAGGCGCAGGGCGATTGGCTGTTCCGTACGCAAGAAGACTTGCGCACCGAGTTCGATACCACTCCCGCTGGCTACAAACGCATGAAGCAACTGCACGATGCGTTCAAGAGCAAAGGCGTGGAACTGGTCATCGTTTACCAGCCGACCCGTGGCCTGGTGAACCGCAACAAGCTGAACCCGGCAGAGAAAGCGAGCTACGATTTCGACAAGGCGCTGAAGAACTACAAAACCATGCTCGGGCGTTTCGCGCAGATGGGCTACGTGGTCCCGGACCTGTCGCCGCTGACCAACGAATCGCTGCCCGACACCCTGCCAGCTCACGATTTCTACTTCCGCGGCGACCAACACTGGACGCCGTATGGCGCCCAGCGCACAGCGAAAATCGTTGCCGAGAAGGTCAAGCAATTGCCGGCCTTCGCCGACGTTCCCAAGCGTGAATTCGAGACCCATAAGTCGGGTCGCATGGGCAAGACCGGAACGTTACACAACATGGCTGGTCAACTCTGTGGCACCAGCTACGCGATCCAGTACATGGATCAGTTCACCACCGAGCCAAAAGGCGAAGCGGGCGATGGCGACCTGTTCAGCGATTCCGGCAATCCGGAAATCACCCTGGTCGGTACCAGCCACAGTGGCAAGAACTACAACTTCGCCGGTTTCCTCGAAGAGGCCATCGGCGCCGACATCCTCAACGTGGCGTTCCCCGGCGGTGGCCTGGAAGGTTCGATGCTGCAGTACCTGGGCAGTGAAGAGTTCCAGACCAAACCGCCGAAAATCCTCATCTGGGAATTCTCGCCGCTTTATCGCCTCGATCAGGAAACCATCTATCGCCAGATGATGGCGCTGTTGGACAACGGTTGCGAAGGCAAAGATGCACAAATGAGTGCCAGTGCCACGCTGAAGCCGGGCAAAAACGAATTGATGGTCAACAGCAAGAACCTGGACCTGCGCAACAGCAGCCACCAGGTCGATATCCGCTTCGCCGACACCTCGGTGAAAACCTTGCAAGCCACCCTCTGGTACATGAACGGGCGCCACGAGGACATCAAGATCGACAAACCGGAAACATCCGAAACCGACGGGCGTTTCGCCTTCGAGTTGCGCACGGACGAAGACTGGGCCTCGCAGAATCTGCTGGCCGTCGAAGTCCAGGGACCTGAAAAACCAGGTACCACGCCTCAGAAAGTCGAAGCGAAAATCTGCAAACGCAACGTGTTCTCCGGCGCCGAGCAGCGTACCGCTCAAGCCGGGCAATGAGGCTACCTCTTATGAACTGCATGCAAACCCGAACGCTGAAAAAGTTACTCGCGCCCTCCCTGCTGACGCTGGCGATGTTCGCCGGCGCCACCCAGGCTGCCGCGCCACTTCGCCCGCCCCAGGGTTACTTTGCGCCCATTGAAAAAGTCAAAACCGGTGACAAGAGTGAAGGCTGCGACGCGATGCCGACGCCCTACACCGGTGCCTTGCAATTTCGCAGCAAATACGAAGGTTCCGACAAGGCCCGTTCGACCCTGAACGAGGCATCGGAAAAAGCCTTCCGCGACACCACCGCCGACATCACCAAGATCGAGCGCGCCACCAGCAAGCGGGTGATGCAGTTCATGCGTGACGGTCGTCCGGAACAACTGGAATGCACCCTGAATTGGTTGACCGCCTGGGCCAAGGCCGACGCGTTGATGTCCAAGGACTTCAACCATACCGGCAAGTCCATGCGCAAATGGGCCCTGGGCAGCATGGCTTCGTCCTATGTCCGCCTGAAGTTCTCTGACTCGCATCCACTGGCTACCCACCAGGAAGAAGCGCAAGTGATTGAAGCCTGGTTCAGCAAAATGGCTGATCAGGTGGTCAGCGATTGGGACAACCTGCCGCTCGAGCAAACCAACAACCACTCGTACTGGGCCGCCTGGTCGGTGATGGCCACGTCGGTCGCCACCAACCGCCGCGACCTGTTCGATTGGGCCGTCAAGGAATACAAGGTCGGCGTCAATCAGGTCGACGCCCAAGGCTTCCTGCCCAACGAGCTCAAGCGCCAGCAACGCGCCCTCGCCTATCACAACTATGCCCTGCCGCCACTGGCGATGATCGCCAGTTTCGCTCAGGTCAACGGTGTGGATCTGCGTCAGGAAAACAACGGTGCCTTGAAGCGTCTGGGTGATCGCGTGCTTGCAGGCGTGGAAGACCCGGATGAATTCGAGGAGAAGAACGGTAAAGAGCAGGACATGACCGACCTCAAGGTCGATTCGAAATTCGCCTGGCTCGAACCGTTCTGCTCGCTCTACACCTGCACGCCGGATGTGCTGGCACAGAAACACAAAATGCAGCCGTTCAAGACCTTCCGCCTCGGCGGGGATTTGACCAAGGTCTACGACCCGGCCAGCGAGAAAGGCAAAAAAGGTTCCTAGAGCCAAACGCAAAACCCCTGTGGGAGCGAGCCTGCTCGCGATGACTGAGTGTCAGGCGACATCGATGCTGAATATCAGATCGCTATCGCGAGCAGGCTCGCTCCCACAGGGTCAGTGTCAGGCATGAATTGTGTGTTACGCCCTCCGGTTTTCGGTGGGGGGTTTGGGGGGGCTGCGGCCCTTGACTGTTGGTTAAACATGGAGAGATCGGGATGGTATTTTCATCCAACGTGTTCCTGTTTCTGTTCTTGCCGATCTTTCTCGGCATGTACTACTTGAGCGGAATACGCTATCGCAACTTGCTGCTGCTGATCGCCAGCTACGTGTTCTACGCCTGGTGGCGTGTGGACTTCCTTGCGCTGTTCGCAGCCGTCACGCTGTGGAACTACTGGATCGGCCTGAAAGTCGGTGCGGCAGGCGTTCGGACCAAACCGGCCCAGCGCTGGCTACTCCTGGGCGTGGGCGTCGACCTGTGCATCCTCGGCTACTTCAAGTACGCCAACTTCGGCGTGGACAGCATCAACGCGATGATGACCTCGGTCGGTCTGTCGCCGTTCATCCTGACTCACGTGTTGTTGCCGATCGGGATCTCGTTCTACATCTTCGAGTCCATCAGCTACATCATCGACGTCTATCGCGGTGACACCCCGGCGACCCGCAACCTGATCGACTTTGCCGCATTCGTGGCGATCTTCCCGCACTTGATCGCCGGTCCCGTGTTGCGTTTCCGTGATCTGGCCGACCAGTTCAACAACCGCACTCACACCCTCGACAAGTTCTCCGAAGGTGCCACGCGGTTCATGCAGGGCTTCATCAAGAAGGTCTTCATCGCCGACACCCTGGCGGTGGTGGCCGACCATTGCTTCGCCTTGCAGAACCCGACCACGGGCGACGCCTGGCTCGGCGCCCTGGCCTACACCGCGCAGCTGTACTTCGACTTCTCCGGCTACAGCGACATGGCCATCGGTCTGGGCTTGATGATGGGTTTCCGTTTCATGGAAAACTTCAAACAGCCGTACATCAGCCAGTCGATCACCGAGTTCTGGCGTCGCTGGCACATCAGCCTGTCGACCTGGTTGCGTGACTATCTGTACATCACCCTCGGCGGTAACCGTAAAGGTACGCTGATGACCTATCGCAACCTGTTCCTGACCATGCTGCTCGGTGGTCTGTGGCACGGCGCGAACATCACCTACATCGTCTGGGGTGCCTGGCACGGCATGTGGCTGGCGATCGAAAAGGCCCTCGGCCTGAACACTTCGCCGCGCAGCATCAACCCGATCCGTTGGGCGCTGACCTTCCTGCTTGTTGTCATGGGCTGGGTGATCTTCCGCTCGGAAAACCTGCACGTCGCCGGTCGCATGTACGGTGCGATGTTCAGCTTCGGCGAATGGTCGCTGTCGGAACTCAACCAGGCCAGCCTCACCGGTCTGCAAGTAGCAACCCTGGTGGTGGCCTACGTCACCCTGGCGTTCTTCGGCATCCGTGATTTCTACACCAACCGGCCGCCGGTCAAGACCAAGCCTGCCGTCAACGTCGAGGCCGATGGCCCTGCCGCGGCTACGCCTGGAATGATCAAGGCCGTACCGGGTGATAACCCGGCCAGCATCCACGAACCGGGTTACACCGTCGGCGTTGAAGCGACTGTGCAACCGGCCTACTGGACCGCTGACTGGTCCCGTTACGTGATGCGCGCTCTGGTACTGCTGCTGTTCATCGCCTCGATTCTCAAACTCTCGGCGCAAAGCTTCTCGCCGTTCCTTTACTTCCAGTTCTGAGGGATCTGACTATGACCCGCTCATTACGCATCTTCTACATCGCCCTGTTCCTGGTGACCTTGCTGGTCCTGGGCGTGTGGTCGGTACGCAGCTTCTTCGGCTTCAGTACCAACGCCGATGCGACCGTGCTCAACGGTCGCTGGACCAAAGCCGTCGAGACGCACTACGACGACGAGTTCCCGATCAAGCGCCTGGGCACCAACCTTTGGGCCGCGCTGGATTTCAAACTGTTCAACGAAGGTCGTCCGGGCGTGGTGCTCGGTCGCGATCAGTGGCTCTACAGCGATGAAGAGTTCCACCCGATCGTCAACGAAGAGTTGAACCTGCAGGGCAACTACGCGTTGGTCGAAGGCGTGCGTCAAACCTTGAAAAAACAAGGTGTGCAATTGGTGATGGCGATTGTCCCGGCCAAAACTCGCCTGTACCCGGAACACCTGGGTGAAGTGAAGCCGGCGAGTATCCACGCCAATCTGTACCAGGACTTCCACGCTCGTGTGGCGGCCGACAAAATCCTCGCCCCTGACCTGCTCGGCCCGCTGCAAAAGGCCAAGCAAGACGGTCAGCAAGTGTTCCTGCGCACCGACACCCACTGGACCCCGGAAGGCGCGCAAATCGCCGCCGAGACCCTGGCCAAAACCATTGCCGACAAGGCTCCGCTGAGCGGCGAACCACAAAACTTCGTCACCGAACCTGCGGAGAAGGTGACGCACAAGGGTGACCTGCGGTTGTTCCTGCCGCTGGATCCGCTGTTCGAAAACCTGATGCCGGCGCAAGAGCCATTGCAGAAGCGCAACACCGTGGCGGCCCAGGATCAGCCTGCCGGTGATGACGCCCTGTTTGCCAACACTGAAGTGCCGGTGGCCCTGATTGGCACCAGCTACAGCGCCAACCCGAACTGGAACTTCGTCGGTGCGCTGAAAGAAGCGTTGCACAGCGACGTGGTCAATTACGCCGAAGACGGCCATGGCCCGATTCTGCCGATGCTCAGCTACCTGAAAAGCGATGCCTTCAAGAACAGCCCGCCACAAGTGCTGATCTGGGAGTTCCCTGAACGATATCTGCCTGTGAACAACGAAATCGGTGACGCCGACCCGCAGTGGGTCGCAGAGCTTAAACAAGCCGGCGCTCGCCAACAAAACGTAGCTGCAAACACTAAATCCGAGACGCCCGACCGGGCGCAAAACTGAAAGAGAGGTACACCATGACTTTCACTACTACTCCTCGCCGTCTCGCCGCTCGCTCCCTAAAAGCAGTTGCTCTCGTCGCCGGCATGAGCGTGCTGTCGATGCAGGCCTTCGCCGGTGACGCCGCACTCTACGGCCCGACTGCACCGAAAGGCTCCAGCTTCGTGCGTGTCTACAACGCCGGTAACGCTGAAGTCAGCGCCACTGTTGGCACCACCAACCTGAGCGAAGTCGCGCCGCTGTCCAGCACCGACTTCAGCTTCATGCCGGGCGGCGATTACAGCGCCAAGGTCGGCAGCCAGACCCTGCCAGTGAAATTGGCCGGCGACCACTATTACACCCTGGTCAACAACGCCAGCGGCGCGCCACAACTGATCGAAGAGCCGCCGTTCAAGAACAAGCAGAAATCCCTGGTTCGCGTACAGAACCTCAGCGACAAGGCCCTGACCCTGAAAACCGCCGACGGCAAGACCGAAGTGGTCCCGTCTGTGGCAGCCAAGGGCCGTGGCGAGCGTGAAATCAACCCGGTGAAAGTCAGCCTGGCCCTGTACGACGGCGCCACCAAAGTCGGCGACGTGAAACCGGTTGCCCTGGAACGAGGCGAAGCCGCGGTGCTGTACGTCACCGGTAGCGGCAGCAGCCTGTCGCCAGTGTGGGTCAAGCGCCCGGTTTCGACGCGCTAACACATTTGCCGGATTGACCCATATCCCTGTGGGAGCGGGTTTGCTCGCGAATACGGTTTCACACTCAACGATGATGTTGGCTGACCCACCGCTTTCGCGAGCAAGCCCGCTCCCACAAGGGACCGAGGTGTCAATTCGGACACGGAACAAGAACAAGAGTGAAACGACAGAACGCAGTAGCTCTAACCAATCGATTTTGAAGGAGTAACAACATGATTCCGGTGATCTTGTCAGGTGGTAGCGGCTCACGTCTTTGGCCGCTTTCGCGTAAGCAATTCCCCAAGCAATTCCTCGCCCTGACCGGCGAACAAACGCTGTTCCAGCAAACCCTGGAGCGCCTGGTGTTCGAAGGCATGGACACCCCGATCGTGGTCTGCAACAAGGAACACCGTTTCATCGTCAACGAGCAGTTGAGCGCCCGCAACCTGGACGTGCAGCGCGTGCTGATGGAACCCTTTGGCCGCAACACTTCGCCGGCCGTGGCCCTGACCGCGATGATGCTGGTCAATGAAGGTCGCGACGAGTTGATGCTGGTGCTGCCGGCCGACCACGTGTTGGAAGACCAGAAAGCCCTGCAACGCGCCCTGGCCCTGGCCACTGTGGCAGCCGAGCGTGGCGAGATGGTGCTGTTCGGCGTGCCGGCGACCAAACCGGAAACCGGTTACGGCTACATCAAGTCCACCAACGATGCCCTGCTGCCGGAAGGCGTCAGCCGTGTCTCGCACTTCGTCGAAAAACCTGACGTGAAACGCGCCACCGAATTCGTTCAGTCCGGTGGTTACTTCTGGAACAGCGGCATGTTCCTGTTCCGCGCCAGCCGTTTCCTCGAAGAACTGAAAAAGCATGATCCGGACATCTACGACACCTGCGTACTGACGCTGGAACGTAGCGCACAGGATGCCGACACCGTCGACATCGACGCTGCCACCTTCGCCTGCTGCCCGGACAATTCCATCGACTACTCGGTGATGGAAAAAACCCAGCGCGCCTGCGTCGTGCCGCTGACCGCAGGCTGGAGCGACGTCGGTTGCTGGTCGTCGCTGTGGGAAGTCAATGAAAAAGACGCCAACGGTAACGTCACCAAAGGCGATGTGGTCATCCAGGACAGCAAGAACTGCATGATCCACGGCAACGGAAAACTGGTGTCGGTGATCGGCCTGGAAAACATCGTGGTCGTCGAAACCAAGGACGCCATGATGATCGCCCACAAGGACAAGGTCCAAGGCGTGAAACAGATGGTCAACACCCTCAACGCGCAGGGCCGCAGCGAAACCCAGACCCACTGCGAAGTCTATCGTCCGTGGGGCTCCTACGACTCGGTCGACATGGGCGGTCGCTTCCAGGTCAAGCGCATCTCGGTCAAGCCGGGCGCATGCCTGTCGCTGCAGATGCACCACCACCGCGCCGAACACTGGATCGTGGTCAGTGGCACTGCTGAAGTGACCTGCGACGAAAACGTGTTCCTGCTCACTGAAAACCAATCGACCTACATCCCGATCGCCTCGGTTCACCGTCTGCGCAACCCAGGCAAGATTCCACTCGAGATCATCGAAGTGCAATCGGGCAGCTACCTGGGTGAAGACGATATCGAGCGGTTTGAAGATATCTACGGTCGCTCCAACCCGATCGAGCGTGGCGTGTCGGTGAAAACCATCGCGCAGTAGCGCTCAGTAATACAAGAAGCCCCCGTCCAGCCCGCTGCGTTCCCTATCCGCAGTGGGTTGGGTGGGGGCTTTTTTCTTTGCCTCAGCCGTGTGACATTTGCCGAACCGGGGCTGACCTGGACGTTCTATTCAGTGATTGTCGTCTTCCGGCATAAGGCTTGGGCGCGACAAGCTCAATGAAATCCTGGTTTCGGTTCAACGTCTGAACCACCTGCTGCGTCTGCGCCGAGAGCTCGGCGATACGCTCGAAGGTTTCTGAATCCGCACTACCGGAAACGGCGAATTCATTTTTGATTGCCTGCATCCTGAACTCCAGTATATCGACCACCACTGGCGTCTCGTCGTAAGCCTCGCTGAGCGATGTCGCGTTCAACCCTAGCGATGCCTGGTAAAATTCCCGACCTGTCTTGATCAGACCTGGCGCTTCCGACCCCAGCTTACTGCCGACCTTTTCGACCCCCTTATCAACAACTGCGGTGGTGATTTTTTTCCTCAATTGCTTTCGCCCTTCACTTGTCCGCGGGTCAACCGCCGCCAGCTCAAATTTTACCGCTGCAAGACTGAGTTTCTTTTTGGGTTCAACGCTCTCAATGAATGCTTTAGGGTTCATTTCGTTACCCTTGAAGTTGATCGGACGCTCCAGTTGATAAGTGTCCACCACCTTGGAAATCAAAGCATCTGTCGCTTTGGAGCCGACTTTCGCCCCGACCTTGGCCCCCAGCGTTGCGCCTCCCGGACCTACCAACCCACCCAAGGTACCGCCTGCCACAGCACCCGCCGACGTACCGGCCGCGCTGACGGCATTGCTGGCAAGTTGGGTGAGTACCCGTCTGACCAACGCTTTGAACCGATGCTGCGGATAGGCGTGATTGAGTATTGAATTCTTGAGATCAGAAACGGCGCTTCCAACCGATGAGACCAAGGCTTGCTGCTTATCCAGGCTCTCACTCAGCTGTGAAGCCTTGGTCCTCCCCCCGCCGTCGCTATCGGCATAAGTCATGGGCGAGTTATTGACCATCTGATACAGGTTCGGTCCATCAACGAACCCCTTGGGGTCTGGGTTGAGCCAACGTTGCAACCACGGCACGTAATAACGCAGACCATAGTAATAAAGCCCCGTCGCATCCCGCTCCTTGCCCGAATAACGAATGGTTTTATAACTCGCTTCAACGACGCCAGCCCCGGCAAACCAAGCCGTTTCGCCAAAGGGATAGTAGGTTTCCTGACTGATAATTCGCGCGTCGTCGGCCAGTTCCAGCGTGCAGGATTTCAGGTGATCGACCAGGCTGTAGCGGTATTGATCGTTGGCGATACCGGACGGTGGCGCTGTTTCCCAATGCAGCACTCGCACGCTATTGAGTCCCGCCTGGGCGGTGATCACCTGCAATACTTCTCCCGTGCCGTTATCGCTGCGCATTTCAAGCCCCGGCAGATAACGCACTTCAGCCACCACGGTCCGGGCATTAGTCTGCAATGAGCGGATTTTGCGTACCCGCTGCCCACTGCCATCGTAGACATAGGACTCCCTGTCATTGAGCCCGGAGACGCGTTCCACCGGGCTGACCGACTGCAACTGATTACGCAGATCCCAATTCAGGATCCGCCCCTGATCCAGCTCCAGCAAATTGCCCTTGGCGTCGAACGCCGCGGCGATGTCCTCTTCGGTCGGCGGCACGCCGTTGCGCCAGGGCAGACAACGATTGCTGTATCGCGCCGCTTTCAGTTCGCGCCCCCGACTCTGCGTGCCGACGTGCGTCAGCGTCAGCAGGTTCCCGCCCTCGTCATAGCGGTAGGTCTGGTGATAGTTGCTGACCGCCGCCGGATCGACCCGTCCCACCGACGCTGGCCCCTGCTGGAGAATGCCCTCCTCCCAGCCGTAGGCTTCGATCAATTGATACAGGCTGTCGTAGATAAAGCGACTGATGGGATCAATGCGCTGGTTGTTGAAGTAACGCACCCGCAGTGCCCAGTCCTCGATGCTCAGGACATTGCCCATCCGGTCATAATCGTAGATCAGGTGTTGCAACAGTCCGGCACTGGCATCCTGTGCCCGGCGCTCCATCAGCAGACCGTCTTCGGGGCGGTAAACGAGGGTCGTCTGTACGCTGTTACCAGCGGTTTCGTGTTCGACCTGACCCTGCGCGCTATACCGAATATCGCGCACCAGCGTTTGCCAGGTGGTCAGCCCGTGGAGTTGCAGTCGTGCCTCACGCAATTGTCCATCAAGCGTCAAGTGGAAAGCCTGACGATTCTCCTTGGCATCGGTCTGTTCCAGCACATGATCCTGTGGACCGAAACGCCACGTCGACGACGCACCTTCACCGGGCTCAAGCAGCCGCTCGCGATCGGCTTCCAGCTCCGGCCAGTCGGGGGCAACAGGGTCCAGGGTGAAGTGACGGACTTGCTTCACGCATTGGCCGGTGATCGAAAATGCCTCGAACAGCACCGTCCCGGCGGGATCGTCATGACGGATCAACTGCCCGCATTGATTCTGGTCGCCCTGATCGGGCCCGCCATAGGTCATGCGTTCAACGGACCTTCGTGGCTCAGTTGCGCCCTGCTCGAACACTGCCACAGGACGAAGCAGGTCGTCGTATTCAACCTCACGTCGTGTACCTCGGCTGTCCCATGCCAGCAAAATCTCGGCGCCCAGACCGGGCAGGTTCAGCTGCAATCCAGCATCGACGCTGACGGTACACAGCGCATGGCCGGACAGCGAATGCACGGTCGTTGAATTGGCGGGTGTCAGGGGATCCTCAACCTGCAATGCCCAAAGCCGCGGATCCCACTGTTTTATCGGGTGGCCCGCAGCATCATGGGCCGTGCGATTGATGCGTGCTTCGGCAGGCAGGTTTTCGACGGCACGCCAATAGTCCACCGTACGGATGGTCAAGCCGCGCGGGTCGACGGCGGACAACTTTGGTGTTTTGTGGTGTATTCCCATCGTCAAGACCTGCATGTCTGTATGTCCTCATCTAACTGTTCATGGACATTCCTGGCTACTATCAGAAATGACAGTACCGACCAACGGCCACCGATCTTGCTCCACGAATGTCCATTCCCGCGCCCCTTCGGTAGGATGGTGTTTATGAGTTCAAGGAGCGTTCACACATGTTCATCGGCGTCCTGCTGGTCATCACCTGGCTGATCCTGCTGCTGCGCTACCCGTCCAAGGCCGTGCCGGTGTCCATGGCCGCCGCTGTCGGGTTGGGCCTGGTGGCGGTGTGGGTGTTCTGGCTGGACACCCGCGAGGTCAAGCAACTGGCGCGCCTGGAGCTGCGCATCACCTACGCGCCCGAGCACTGCCCGGCGGATCGCCCCTTGAAGCTGACGATGAACAACGGCAACGACGTGCCGCTGACCGAACTGCGCTGGCGAATCGCCGCTTATGCACCGGGCGATACGGTCAATCTGGCTGACAATCAATACGCCGCACCGCGCTATCGCGGGCCCGGCGAATTGCAGGCCGGCGGCAATTGGGAAGACTGCTTGCCTATGCCGCCCCTGCGCCCCGGTTATCGCCCGCAAACCCTGGAGTTTCGCGCCGAGCGTTTGCAGGGTAGTTTCTCCGACTGATCCCTTTTCTTTTTGCACAAGGACCGCGCCATGCCTGTTGCGTTGATTACCGGTTGTTCCAGCGGCATTGGCCGCGCCCTCGCCGACGCGTTCAAAAGTGCCGGGTACGAAGTCTGGGCCAGCGCCCGCAAAGCCGAAGACGTAGCCGCTCTAACCGCCGCCGGGTTCACCGCCGTGCAACTGGACGTGAACGATGGCCCGGCCCTCGAACAACTGAGCGAGCGGATCAATCAGCAACGCGGCGGCCTTGATGTGCTGATCAACAACGCCGGCTATGGCGCCATGGGGCCGCTGCTCGACGGCGGTGTGCCGGCCATGCAGCGGCAATTCGAAACCAATGTGTTTGCCATCGTCGGCGTCACTCGCGCGATGTTTCCGGTGCTGCGCCGGGCCAGGGGCCTGGTGGTGAACATCGGCAGCGTTTCCGGGGTTCTGGTCACGCCATTTGCCGGCGCCTACTGCGCCTCGAAAGCCGCGGTGCATGCCTTGAGCGATGCGCTGCGCATGGAATTGGCACCGTTCGGTGTGCGGGTCATGGAAGTTCAGCCAGGGGCCATCGCCTCCAGCTTCGCCAAGAATGCCGGCCAAGAGGCTGAGCAACTGATCACCGAGCAATCGCCATGGTGGCCGCTGCGTGAAGGTATTCGCGCGCGGGCCAAGGCGTCTCAGGACAAACCGACGCCGGCCAGTGAATTTGCCGCCGGTTTATTGAAGGCCGTGCAGCAGAATAAACCGCCGCGTCTGGTGCGTTTGGGTAATGGCAGCCGGGCGTTGCCGTTGATGGCGGGGTTGTTGCCCAAGGGGTTGCTGGAGTCGGGGTTGATGAAGCGGTTTGGCTTGCGCGGGCAGCTTTGAGATCGCGGTATCCCATTCGCGAGCAAGCCCGCTCCCACAAGGTTCTGCTGGGTGGCATAGATAGCATTCACACCAAAGACCACTGTGGGAGCGGCGGTGCGACGATTCGACTTGCCCGCGAAGACGTCAGGACAGACGCTGCAAAATTTCAGGAAACAACATGACCGACTACACCGAATACTTTGACGAAGTGATCCAGGCTCACATAGCCATTGAACAATGGTTGGCCGAGGAGCGGGACGAATCCGAGCTTGAACAATTGCTCATGCGTTTTTCACCCCGGTTTTCCATGATCTCGCCGTTGGGCCGGGTGCTGGATTTCGAGGCGTTGAATGAACTGTTTCTACTGGCGGGCGGGAAGAAGCTCGGGTTCAGGATTGAGCTCAGCGAGTTGCGCGGTGTTGCGCTATACGACGGTGGCGCGGTGGTGAGTTACCGCGAGCAGCAGACCGATGCGACGGGGTTGCATTCTGATCGACGGTCTTCGGTGGTGTTCGAGAAACAGGCCGATGGCAAGGTGGTTTGGCGGCATTTGCATGAGACGTTTTGCAAGGAGTGAACTGTCGCCATCTGCCTGAGGGACCGAGTTGCCTCACTCGCGAGCAAGCCCGCTCCCACATTTGATCTTCAGTGAACACAAAATATGTGCACAAAGTAGATCAAGTGTGGGAGCGGGCTTGCTCGCGAAGCAGACGACTCGGTCTGTCAGTTACCCCTCGACAGCCTGTTTCACCACAACGGTGCAAGTAATCCCCGCCGCCAACAGCACGCCCTCTGGCACTTCATCAATGTGAATCCGCACCGGCACCCGCTGCGCCAGGCGCACCCAGTTAAAGGTCGGGTTCACATCGGCGATCAGCTCGCGGCTTTCGGGATTATCCCGGTCATAGATCCCGCGAGAAATGCTTTCCACATGTCCCTTGAGCACTTCGCCGCTCATCAATTGCATATCGGCTTTATCGCCCACGCGCACATGCGGCAGTTTGGTTTCTTCGAAGAAGCCATAAACCCAGAACGAGTTCATGTCGACCACGGCCATTTTCGCTTCGCCGATGCGTGCGTAGTCGCCGCGATGGACGTTGAGGTTGGTCACATAGCCGTCCACCGCCGCGCGCACTTCGGTGCGTTTGAGGTTCAGTTCGGCCGCTTCCAGTTGTGCCTGGGCGTGCTGGTAATCGGCCAGGGCCGAGTCGGCGATGTTGGTGGCGTCGTCGCGGTTTTCCCTGGAGATCACCAGGTTGTCGAGGTCGGCGCGGCGATGGGCGTTGACCTTGCGCATCTCCCACGTGGCTTTGCGCGAGGCCACCAGCGACTGCGCCTGTTTCACCGCGATGCGGTAATGCTCGGGGTCGATGCGCATCAGCAAATCGCCCTTTTTCACCAACTGGTTGTCGCGCACCGGCACATCCACCACTTCACCGGTAACGTCGGCGGCAACGTTGATGATGTCGGCGCGCACCCGGCCGTCGCGGGTCCAGGGCGTGTTCATGTAATGCACCCACAGGGTCCGGCCGATCCACAGGGCAAGGGCCAACACCAACAGGGTCGCGAGCAGGCTGAAAAGCTTTTTCATCAGGGCCTTCTTCAGTGATAGAAAGTCAACGGTAAACAGTCAGCGCAAGAGCGCCGAACAGACAGGTAAACAGACTCAGGCGCAGCAGCGCCGGGTGCCAGAAAAAGCGGTACAGATCGAACCCGGACAGGAACCGATCCAGCGCCCAGGCCAGCGCCGCCGCGATGAAAAACATCAGGGTCATGGTCGGCATGTACACGCCGTGGAAGGCGATTTCACGAGGCATGTTCAAGTCCTTGGGGCTTGGCGATGGCACTAGCTTTTATGTAGCCGGCCAGTGGCGATTGCGGGTCAAGCAGCGAGGTGCGGATGAAGTGCAGGTAGCTCTTCACCCGGCGCAAGGCGGAGGTGTCGAAGTGCGGTGCGAAGGGTTCATCGGTGGCCTGCACGCGGCTGATCGCGTGGTCGACCGCGACCAGCGCACGCTGCAGATTGCTCGGGCCGGGTTGCAGAAACAGTCGCACCAGCGAACGCCCCATCGCCCGGATCGCCTGACGCCACGGCCGGGATTCGGCATAGGCCGGATGCACCGGCAGAATCGCCTGTTCCTTGCGCAACTCGATGATCGCGTGGCCGACTTCCAGCACCACGAACATCCAGCGCAATAAGTCCCGTTGCACCTGCGGCTGTCCCGCTGCGAGGCCATAGGCCTGATGCAAAAGATCGCGAGTGCGACTTTCGAAACTCGACGCCAAACCTTTGAGTTTGCCGCTGATGGCGTATACCACTTGCCCGCGCAAGTCCTGCTCCAGGCGCCGCCATAGCCAGCGACTGTTGGGCGGCAAAATGATCGCCCCGGCCGCCGCGCACACCAGCATGCCCATGATCATGGCGATGTAATCGTTGATGAAGGCGTAAGGGTTGTAAACCGTGAGGTTGTCCGGCACCGAGCCGGTGCTGAAGAAGATCAGCAACCCCAGACCAACCCCGGCGTATTGCGGCCGTGAAGCCAGGAACGCCCCGATCACGATCACCGGCGCCAGCATTACGCAGAGCAACGGAAAACCGTCGATCAAGGGGAAGATGAAGAACATCTCGACGAAGCCGATCAGCGCCCCGAGCAACGTCCCGCAGGCCATCTGAAACGCCATCCGTTTGGGGTTCGGTGTCGCCGCTGAAAGGCCGACGGTGGCGGCGGCGATCAGGGTCATGGTCGCCCCGCTCGGCCACGCCGTGGCCACCCAATAACTGCCGAGCACCACGAGAATGAATGCTGCGCGAATGCCCGATGCCGCCGAGGCCAGCCAATTGGTTTGCGGGGTGAAGGGCTCGTCCCAACGTTCCCGTTCGTGGCTGTGATCGGCCAGCGATGCGTGGGTCTGTGCATAACTGTGCAGGTCGTCGACATAGCGATAAAGCAGCTCGTAGGCGGTGTGAAAATCCAGCTGCTCGGCGTCGCTCGGATCACTCTCCTGAAAGGTCGCCCGCAGGCTGCGGACCCGCGCCGGCAAGTTTTCCTTATAGGTCGCCAAAGCACTGGCCAGGCGCGCAGCGTCGGGGCTGGTCAAGGCTCGACCGCTGAAACCGTCGAGCACTTCGGCCAGATCCTGCAAACCCGGTTTGATCGCCGCGACCACATGATCGGCGCCGCTGTTGCGCAGGCGTTCGAGCAACTGATGCAGCGCATTGAAGCGCGTGGTGATGCCCATGAACTCGCTGTTCAAGCGGCTGAGCCGTCCGTTGCGCCGACGCATGTGCGGGTCTTCGAACACCGTGACGCTGCGCAGTCCTTCCAGACCTACCGCCTCGGCGATAAACCGCACGTTGTTCGCTTCAAATGCCTCGCGCCGGCTGCGACCGCGCAAGCCATCGGTGACGAACAAGGCAAACACGCCGAAGCGCTGATACAAGGCATTGCGCATCGCGGCGCTGGCGGTTTGCGGCAGGATCGCGGCGCTCACCAGCGTCGAACAGAGAATCCCCAGGGAGATTTCCAGCACACGCCAGACTGCTGCCATGAACGCGCCGTCGGGATGAGCCAATGCAGGCAGCCCGATCATCGCCGCCGTATAACCGGCGAGCACAAATCCATAAGCGCGGAAG
Source organism: Pseudomonas sp. PDM09 (assembly GCF_014852305.1). Classification (NCBI taxonomy): domain Bacteria; kingdom Pseudomonadati; phylum Pseudomonadota; class Gammaproteobacteria; order Pseudomonadales; family Pseudomonadaceae; genus Pseudomonas; species Pseudomonas sp. PDM09. Next base: position 52,855 of record NZ_JACVBI010000012.1, read on the forward strand.
TTGCGATAACGCGCCGCGCCGGCCGAGCAGAGGCCGACCCAGATTGCCAGCGAGCCGAGGAACAGTTCGGTGTTCTGCGCAAACAGGGCAATCAACGTGATCATCACCGCCGACCCGGCCAACGTGCCGAGGAAGCGATAGAAACTCTTGGCGAACACCTGACCGCTTTGCGGTTGCATGACGATGAACACGGTGATCATCGCGGTGCGCGGTTGTGGCAACTCAAGGCGCATGGCCAGCCACAGGGTCAGGAACGCGGCGAACAGCACCTTGAAAATGTACACCCAGGTCACGCCGTCGCTGCGTGCCCAGTCGAAGAAACCCCGGCGCCATTCAAAGGAATACAGCCAGCGCAAAGGTGCGGGCAAGGGAGTCATGGAATTTTGCTCAATGAAATTCAGTCAGGTCGCGGAACCTGTGGGAGCGAGCCTGCTCGCGATGGCGATTTCACATTCAACATTGATGTCGACCGACATACCGCTATCGCGAGCAGGCTCGCTCCCACAGGTTTTGTGTTCAACGCAAAAGAACCGGGGTTTTCGGGGGCTGGGTTTTTTCGGCATTCGGGACGTCGTTGCCAGCGCCGACGCCTCCGCCCAAAGCAGTCACCAATTCCGCATGAGCACTCAAGCGCGCTGCCTGAACCTGCTGCTGCACCTGTTGCTGCTTGAACAACAAAGTCTGCGCATTGAGCACGTTGAGGTAATCGGTGAGCCCGCGCTGATAGGCGATCATCGCGATGTCGTAGGTTTTCTGCGCCGTGGCCACCGACTCGGCGGCGAAGGCTTGTTGCTTGTCCATCGACTCGCGGCGAATCAGCTGGTCGGAGATGTTCTTCAGCGCGTTGACCAGCGTCTGGTTGTACCTGGCCACCGCGATGTCATAACCCGCCGAGGCCTCGCCCAACTCCGCACGCAAGCGGCCACCATCGAAGATCGGCAACGAAATCGCCGGGCCGACGCTGTAGTTGAGCTTCTTGCCGGTCAAAAACTCCAGCGCCCCACCGCCGGTGGCCATGTAGCCGAGGCTGCCGACCAGATCGACGTTGGGGTAGAAACCGGCGTGGGCGACATCAATACCCCGCGCCTGCGCCGCCACTTGCCAGCGACTGGCGACCACGTCCGGGCGTTGACCGAGCAATTGCGCCGGCAAAGACGACGGCAACTTCAGTGCCGCGCCCAATGACAGCGTCGGCCGTTGCAACTGTGCGCCCTCCCCCGGTCCCTTACCGGCCAGCGCGGCGAGTTGGTTGCGGCTTAGGGCAATTTCCTCGTCCAGGGCATCGATCTGCCGATGGGTTTCCGGCAATGGTGTTTCGGCCTGGCTGACTTCGAAATGGGTGCCAATGCCGCCGTTCAGACGTTTCTGTGCCAGGTCAAGAATTTGCTGTTGCTGCTTCAACGTTGCCGCAACGATATCCCGTTGCGCGTAATGCAACGAGAGCTCGATGTAGGCGCGCACGATGTTGTTCTGCAATTCAAGCTGGGCCTGCCGTGCTTCGGCGACGCTCACGTGAGCCATGTCCACCGCGCGTTCGGTGGCGTTGCTTTCGCGCCCCCAGAGGTCGAGGGCATAGCTGAAACCCAGCGCGGCGTTGTTGTCCCAAGTGGTGGTGTTGGCCAACTCGCCGGGGCCGTAAAACTGATCGGTGGGCCAGTTGTGGCGCTTGAGGGTGGATTGGCCATTGATCTGCAACGACTCGGCGGACTCGGCAAGGCCGGCCATCGACCGCGCCTGACGCACTCGCGCAGCGGCCATGGCCATGCTCGGGCTGCCTTGCAGGGCGAGGTCGATCCAGCGGTTCAATTGCGGGTCGCCGTAGGCTTGCCACCATTGAGCGGTGGGCCAATGAGCGTCTTGCTCGGCGCTCTGAATGGCATCGTCGGTGGCCAATGCATTGGCCTCCAGTGCCTTGTCTTGCGGGGCAATACCTGCGGTGCCGATGCAGCCGCTGATTGCCAGGGTTAAAGCCAAAACACTGAGCGTCTTGAGCGCTCTGTTGATGCGACGCGGCACTGCTGCGATTTCCTGAGATGAGGGAGATCCCCTGTAGGAGCTGCCGTAGGCTGCGATCTTTTGATGTTGCTTTTAAAAGCGAAGGTCAAAAGATCGCAGCCTGCGGCAGCTCCTACATAGGTGGGCGCAATTCTAGGGGTCGGCCTTGTTGGCGATAAGCCGGGATTCTTGTGAATCTTTGTTACCGTTAACGCGATAATCCCTTGGTCTCGTCTTTAGTCGCCTGTAAAGAATCAGCAACTTCGTGTCACAATTTGCCATTCGCCAAGAGAGCACCCCATGGACACTTTGCAAAACATGCGCGCCTTCAGTTACGTGGCCGAGGCCGGCAGCTTCACCGCCGCCGCCGTGCAACTCGACACCACCACGGCCAACGTCTCGCGCGCGGTCTCCAACCTGGAAGCCCACCTGCAAACCCGCCTGCTCAACCGCACCACCCGCCGCATCGCCCTGACCGAGGCCGGCAAGCGCTATCTATTGCGTTGCGAGCAGATCCTGGCCTACGTCGAAGAAGCCGAAGCCGAGGCCAGCGACGCCCACGCGCGGCCGGCCGGGCAACTCAAGGTGCACACCATGACCGGCATCGGTCAGCACTTCGTGATCGACGCCATCGCCCGCTACCGCAAAACCCACCCGGACGTGACCTTCGACCTGACCATGGCCAACCGCGTGCCGGATCTGCTCGACGAGGGCTACGACGTGTCCATCGTGCTCGCCAGCGAACTGCCGGACTCGGGCTTCGTCTCCCAGCGTTTGGGCATCACCTACAGCATCGTTTGCGCGTCGCCCGCCTATGTAAAAGCCAACGGCTGCGCGCACAAACCCAGCGATTTGCTCAACCACGCCTGCCTGCGCCTGGTGAGCCCGGTCATCCCGCTGGAGAAATGGGCCTTCGACGGCCCTGACGGCCAGGAAATGGTCACCATCAACAGCTCACCGTTTTTGGTGAACTCCGCTGATGCGATGAAGACCGCAATCACCAGCGGCATGGGGGTTGGCGTTTTACCGGTCTATGCGGCGATTGAAGGGCTGCGCAACGGCACGTTGGTGCGGGTGATGCCGAACTATCGCTCACAGGAATTGAATCTGTATGCGATCTACCCGTCGCGGCAGTATCTGGATGCGAAGATCAAGACGTGGGTCGAGTACTTGCGTGGGTCGTTGCCGGAGATATTGGCGGCGCATCAGGCGGAATTGGCGGCGTATGAGTTGAGTGGGAGTTTGGGTGGGGCGCGGTTGGCGAATTGAGGTGTGTGGACTGCGGGTTAGCCCAGCAGTCCAGTGGCCTTTCCCAATCCCCAAAGCGCTATCACTGCGAAGAACGAACAAACAGACAATCGCTGCGTCAGGAAAACCCTGAATGTCTGAGCAGTCTTAATTCAGTAGACCGGTATATTTGCCCCACCCCCATAAAGTCACCATACAAACAATGAAAAACGTTGCAATATGAAATGGAATATTGACCCACAACCTAAGCGTCGCAGGGAGTTGCGCTAGATCCGAGATTATCAGAGGCTCAGTTCGTTGCAGAAATGACTTGCTGGCGCAAAGCAATCCGCTAATTCGGCTCAAGCGCATTAATCTGCTAATGGCTCCGCTGCCCATCAACTGATCTTCTTCTAAAACAGAGGAGTTCTTAAGATACTTTTCAATTTCGTCAAGTTTGAAAAAAGCCACATATAAAATGACGACCAAATTTATTAGCATACATACCAATAAAAGTAGGGCGCATGCTCCAAAGAAAATTTTTTCTTGGCTCATGGAGTGGTTACCTCGTGGAGCAATTCTCCACTTGCCTCTCCCAACTTCGCCCCGATATTTCCTCCGACCGATGCTGTACCCCCGCTGAGAATTAACGCGCAAACGATACCGCCTAAGCCGCGGGTCTTCAAAGCAATACCGGCGCAGTACTTTAAGGTGACTTTTCCCGTCACAACGCCTGCGGTAACCCCGCCAATTACGTTGCCAGACAGTTTACCGCCCTCGGAAAATTGCACCTGCCTGCAGTCTTCGGCGCTTCCTGTTCGGCAAACCTCGTTGATGCGCATGGTGGCTGCACCTGCCGCAAGTCCTATTCCTACATAGCCTCCCGCCTTCATAAACTTGGCGGCCTTCGCCACACCATCAATATTAGAGGCGTAGCCAGGTAACTGTGTTGGTGCCCCAGCCTTGTTCCAATGATGAATCGTTCTACGAGTAGAAAGGCCCAAGGCACGCTTGAGCTTGGGATGATCCGGGATACCGGTGCCTTTTCGTACAAGCCACCCTAGGCCGGCATCGAGTTTGGCCATCAACCGCTTGCGCTGGGAAAGAAACTCAGGGGAGTGCAAATGGCCGTGTTTACGAAATTGTTGCTGATGCAGCCCATCAAGTTCTTTCAGTGTCGTTTTCAGACTCTCCAAATGCTGACCGATCATGAACGACGCCACGCCTAACGAGCCCGCCGACACCTCCAAAAACGGCTCAATCACCTCATGATGCTGACTAAAAACGACGCCTCTTCATCACTCAGATCCTTCAATGCTTCGTTGACCTTCTGCGCCGCGATCATCATTTGCGCCTCTTCGCGGCGGCACATGTAATGCCGTGAATCGCTGAAAATCACCATTTGCCCCGGTTTCACCCGCTCACCGAGATGGCGATTGAGCGAGCGGAATTCCCCGCGCAGTGCATCGCTTGGCGGGTTTTCGTACAGTGAGCGCTCAAGGGCTTCGAGGGTCATGGGCTGCTGAATGATGTAGAAGCCCGACTCCACGGGTTTGGGCAGAGCGAAGGCGTGTTCTTCGACCAGATGTTGCGCCGGTGGTGGTTCGGGTTTGGATTTGAAGGCATTCCATGAAGCACCGCCGTTATCGGGATCGATGCGGGGCGTCACCATGACCCAATCACCGTTGCTCACGGCGTTGATGAGTTTCTGCTGGTTGGCGGCCTGCATGTAGTTGGAGCGGTTGGCGCCGATCGCGCTAAGCAGATCGTCGAAGCCTTGCAGGTCGTAAGGATAGTTCAGGGCCTGGCGCAGGTCGGCGACGGCTTGATGGCTGTCTAGTACCTGGCCGTGTTGGCCGGCGAGTTGGTTTTGGGGGATGAGTTTGGTCACGCTCGCGTCCCGTTCCTTGGAAATGGGAGACTTTGGCGAGTGGGCTCAAGGGGGGATGCCGGGCGAATCGTTTTTGCGTGTAGGGGAAGTCCGAATTTTCATGATGGCGACACTGTCGGTGCTGCCGAAGGGGTGTGATCTTTCCGTCTTTACGTCATTGATAGCGCCGGAAGGTCAAAAGATCGCAGCCTTCGGCAGCTCCTACAGACGGGGTGATTTTTGAGGATGTTTCCCACAGGTTTTGACGGTTGTTGCTTCGGAAACGAAATGGGTAGGCTTTGGGGGTCGCTGCAAAATCAGCGATCAGGTCTGGAAAACCTGGCGAACACTTACCACACCCCATGGCATACTGCGGCGCTTTTTTCTGCACGCAATTCCTTGTTATGGCGGCTGTGCGCGGGAGACCTTCGGGTCTGCCGGGTTTTGGTGGATGTTCCGGTTTTTCCAGTCCGCGCGCAGCTGCCACCCTTTCGTCTGGAAAACGAAAGATGGCAGTTCCACTTCATCTGCCAATGAGTAACTTCCGCATGATCAAAGAAACACCGAACCCTCCTGAAACCGACGACGTTTCCCCCTACGAATCCCTCGATTCAAAAAAGCTCCACGAAGCCGCTAACCGCGCGCTCGATCACTACCTCAATCCAGCCGCTCTCAAATCCCCCGTGGCTCGCAAGCCAAGCACGATGTATATGGTTGCGCCGGATATCAAAGACGAAGACCTGTTGGCCCACACCTGTGAATCGTTGGCCCAGGCCAGTGTGATGGCAACTGATTTTGCGGGGTATCTGGAAGGCCCGCATCGGAATACGGTCATGGCGATTCAGCAAATCGTCATGCTGGCCGAGCTTGCGGTGAACCGGATGCTGGATAACCTCAACGTACCCAAACCCGCGCCACACAGCTGACCCCCTGTGGGAGCGGGCTTGCTCGCGAAGGCGGACGTCCAGTCGACAAAGATGTTGCCTGACACATCGCTTTCGCGAGCAAGCCCGCTCCATGTAGGAGCTGCCGAAGGCTGCGATCTTTTGATCTTGAAAATCCAGATCAAAAGATCGCAGCCTTCGGCAGCTCCTACGCACAACAACGAAAAAGAATGTTAGCGTGCTTGGCATTCTCCAAGCCCGACGAGCCGCCTCCAATGAAAAAAACCGTCCTCGCCTTCAGCCGTATCACCCCACCGATGATCGAACGTCTGCAACAAGACTTCGACGTGATCGTGCCGAACCCGAAAAACGGCGACATCAATGCCCAATTCAATGAAGCCCTGCCCCACGCCCACGGCCTGATCGGCGTCGGCCGCAAACTCGGTCGCGCGCAACTGGAAAACGCCAGCAAACTGGAAGTGGTCTCCAGCGTCTCGGTCGGCTACGACAATTACGACCTCGCCTACTTCAACGAACGCGGGATCATGCTCACCAACACCCCCGACGTCCTCACCGAAAGCACCGCCGACCTGGCCTTCGCCCTGCTTATGAGCAGCGCCCGCCGCGTCGCCGAGCTGGACGCATGGACCAAGGCTGGCCAATGGCAAGCCACCGTCGGCGCGCCGTTGTTCGGTAGCGATGTGCATGGCAAAACCTTAGGGATTGTCGGCATGGGCAACATCGGCGCGGCCATCGCCCGTCGCGGTCGGTTGGGCTTCAACATGCCGATTATCTATAGTGGCAACAGCCGCAAGACCGAATTGGAACAGGAGCTCGGTGCACAATTTCGCAGCCTAGACCAGTTGCTGGCCGAAGCCGATTTCGTCTGCCTGGTGGTGCCGCTCAGCGAAAAAACCAGACACCTGATCAGCCACCGTGAACTGGCGCTGATGAAACCGAGCGCCATTCTGGTGAACATCGCCCGCGGCCCCGTAGTGGATGAACCGGCGCTGATCGAAGCGCTGCAAAACAACCGGATTCGCGGCGCCGGGCTGGACGTGTACGAGAAAGAACCGCTGGCCGAGTCGCCATTGTTCCAACTGAAAAACGCCGTGACCTTGCCGCACATTGGCTCGGCGACCCACGAAACCCGTGAAGCCATGGCCAACCGTGCCTTGGCCAACTTGCGCAGTGCCTTGTTGGGTGAGCGACCGCAGGACCTGGTCAACCCGCAAGTCTGGAAAGGCTGACGAAAACGGGCAGGCGTTCAAACGCCTGCCCGTTGATACTGCAATAGAACGTCCTGACAACAGAAAACTATAACTAACCTCGCAATTAATAAACACCTTGCAATTCAGTCCACCACCCAACAAACAATCCGCACTATAAACTCTCCTCACTTACCCACCCCTAATGGGAATCAGCTTTGGAGAATAACCACCTTGAATCATCTGACAACCGATCAAATCATCAGAATCAGTAAAGCCACACTGATGTTATTTATAAGTTTCTTTGGCCTGTTGGTGATGTATAGCAACTTTACCGACTACCCCTCTAACTATGAGTACGTCGCTCACGTCCTGAGCATGGACACCACCAGCAACAACCTGAAGTACAGCTATCGAGCCATTACCTCGCCCATGCTTCACCACCGGATTTATTGGCTAATCATTACACTTGAAGTTCTTTTTACCATTTTCTGCCTAGTGGGCACTTATCATCTTTACCGAAACATAAACAGCAGCGCCCAAGAGTTCCATGAAGCAAAAAAATTTGCCATCATCGGATTAATGATCGCTTTTTTCATCTATTACGCCTGCTTGCAAGTTGTCGGCGTTGAATGGTTCAACATGGACGAATCAAAAGAGTGGAATGCCAAGGACTGGGCTCGACATATCACCGACTTCATATTGCCTTTATTGGTTTATGTGGCATTGAAGATCGAACGCTGAGTATTAACGCGCCCGACCTTTTCAAGCCAACTTCCCGCGCCCCTGCACCATCGACGCTTTGGGTTTACGGAACACCAGCACATTCCCCAGCATCACCAACACCAGCCCCACCAGTGCCGGTGCCGTCCATTGATAGCCTTCGACAAACGCCGACACATTCAGCGCCACTACCGGAAAGAGTACGGTGCAGTACGCTGCCCGCTCCGGGCCCATGCGCCCGACCAGCGTCAGGTAGGCGGTGAAGCCGATCACCGAGCCCGGAATCACCAGGTACAGCAATGACCCGATGTAGCGGGCATTCCATTCCATGTCGAACGGGATGCCTTTGACCAGACACCACACCGTCAACATCGCCGCGCCGTAAGCCATGCCCCAGGCATTGGTGGTCAGGGGTTTCAGGCCGGCCTTCTGTTGCAGACTCGACAGCATGTTGCCGGCCGAGAAGCATAAGGTTCCGAGCAGCGCCAACCCCAACCCGAGCATGGTTTCAGGGCTGGCGGTATGACCGGCCAGCTCTGGCCAGAACAACAGGCCCAATCCGAGCAAACCCAGTGCACCGCCCATCAGTACATTACGAGCGATTCTCTGACCGAAAAACACCCGTGCGTTGAAGGCATTCCAGAGGGTGGCGGTGGAAAACACCACGGCGACCAGACCGCTAGGAATCCATTGGCTGGCGGTAAGAAAGCACATGAAATTGATGCAGAACAGGCACAAGCCCTGCGCCAGGCAGATCAGATGCCCGCGACGGTTCATCACTTGCAGACGGCGGCTGAGCAGCAACATCACGAACAACACCAATGCGGCAAGGCCGAAGCGATAAACGATCGACACCGGAATCGCCACCACGCCCAGTTGCCATTTCAAGGCAATCCAGGTGGTGCCCCAGATCAGCACGGTCAGTAGATACAACGAAATGTTCATGGTGAAGACTCCTGAATAGGCTTTCAGTGTCCGGCGCGAAACCCTTCTGCACTTGCATAAACTTGCGCTTTTGTCGGTCGGCGGGCTGGCAGGCCAACCTCTACGGAGTAGGATGCAAGGCGTTGGAGAGAACCGATCATGGCCGCACTGGAATCCTTGCAAGTCTTTCAAGCGCTTAACCGCTCGCCCAATGCTCGTCTGGAGCACAGCGCCGAGCTCGGTGACGGCATGGCCGCAGCTTTGTGGAACAACCACCACGATGCCCAGGATTACGAAGCGCCGAGCCATCACACCTTGTCTTGCTACATCGCTGGCGGTACCGGTACTTTTCGCCGCGACCAGCCCGGCACCAAGGGCGGCCCGGACAAGCTGTGCATTCTGCCGGCCGACCATCAGTCAGGCTGGGTAATCAACGGCGATATTCGCCTGGCCCACCTGTATTTCAGCCCCGAACAATTTGCCCTTGGTTGCGTCACGCTGCTGGATCGCGAACCTAGGGAATTGCAGCTGCGCGAGCGCACGTTCCTTGAAGACCCGCAGCAAGCCCGGCGCTTTCGGCAGTTGATCGCCCTCAACTGGGATGAGCCGGGCGAACGCCTGCTCACCAGCAGCCTGGCCCACGAAATGCTCAGCCATGCCCTGCTCAGCCAGGTCGGTGTGCGTGAGGGCTTGCGCCTCAAGGGTGGGTTGGCGGCACATCAGCGGCGGCAGTTGGTGGAGTTCATCGACCATCAAATGGCCGAAGCCATCAGCCTTGGGCAATTGGCGGGGTTATGTGCGCTGTCCGAATATCACTTTGCGCGAATGTTTCGAGTGAGCTTCGGTTTGCCGCCGCATCAGTATGTGTTGGCTCGGCGACTGAGCCGCGCGCGGGAATTGTTGCGCACAACGTCGCAGCCGTTGGGGGATATCGCGTTGGCCTGTGGGTTTGCCAGTGCGAGCCATTTCACTAATCGGTTTCGCCAGGCACTGGGTGGTACGCCTGGGGAGTATCGGCAGGCGTTTTTGCGCTAGCGCTGCAATCCAGTGGATTTTCGGTGCCTATACGGCCGCCTTCGTGAGCAAGCCCGCTCCCACATTCGACCGAATTCCTCTGAGAGAACTCGGTCACCTGTGGGAGCGGGCTTGCTCGCGAAGAACGATGACACGGTCTCCAGATCAGAGAAACCGGCCTGGAGCCGATTGCCGGATGCAGGCCCCGCCCCTACAATGCGAACAATTCTTGTTCTCTAACGTATCTAAATGCGTCCGGAGCGGTTCCGTTGTCGTCAGCCACTACCGTCGAAGTCCTTTATCACGCCCATCACAACTGGCTCACCGGTTGGCTGCGGCGCAAACTCGGCTGCCCTGACAGCGCCGCGGATTTGGCCCAGGACACGTTCATTCGAGTGCTGACGGCACGGGAAACGCCCCAAATCATCGAACCGCGGGCGTTCCTCACCACCATCGCCAAGCGTGTGCTGTTCAATCATTACCGCCGTCAGGATCTGGAACGCGCCTACCTCGACGCGCTGGCTCAGATGCCGGAAATCGTCGCGCCGTCGGAGGAGGATCGGGCGATCATCCTGCAAACGCTGATGGAACTCGACCAGTTGCTCGACGGTTTGCCGCGTCTGGTCAAACGCGCCTTTCTGCTGGCTCAGCTCGATGGTTTGACTTATCCACAGATCGCCGCCGAACTGGGCATTTCCATTGCCACGGTCAAACGGCACCTGAACAAAGCAGCGATGCGCTGCTACTTCGCACTATGAATAGCCCTGCGGATTTCTCCTCTCAAGTGGCTGAGCAGGCCGTGCACTGGTGGATTCAAGTCCAGCAAGGGCCGTTGAACCCGCGTCAGCAAATCGCCTGGCAGCAATGGCTCGATGCGCACGCCGAACATCGACGGGCCTGGGAGCACATTCAGCGGGTCAATCAACGTTTGCGCGGTTTGTCTTCACCGCTGGCCCATGCCGCCCTCAACGCACCGAAATCCGCCGGCCGCCGTCAGGCATTGAAGCTGTTGCTGATTCTCGGCGCGGGTTCCGCAGTCACTTGGGGCATGCGTGAGCACAATCCGCTGATGCCGTTGCTGGCCGACTACCGCAGCCCGATCGGCCAGCGACGTAAAGTTCCGCTCGGCGATGGCAGCCAAGTGCAGCTCAATACCGCCAGTTCGGTCGATGTGCGAGTCGACGGTCAGCAACGGCTGATCCGCTTGCTAGAAGGCGAGATGCTGCTGACCGCCGCCCAAGCGTTTCAAGTACAGACCGCACAAGGCCTGTTGAAAACCCAAGGTGGGCGGCTGAATGTGCGGCAGTTTGCCGATCACACTCAGGTGGCGGTGTTCGAAGGCAGCGTCGAATTGACGCCCGATGGCGGCGCACCGCTGATGCTGCAAACCGCCAGGCAGTTGAGCTTCGGCGCACGCGGCATCGGCGCTCCCCTGCCACTGGACGCCAACAGCGGCGCCTGGGCCGACGGCATGCTGGTGGCCGCACACATGCGCCTGGGGGATTTCCTCGATGAACTCGGTCGCTATCGCCGGGGGCAACTCAAGTGCGCGGCGAATGTTGCCGACCTGCTGATCTCCGGGACTTATCCACTGGACGACAGCGAGCGGATTCTTGATCTGCTGGAAATCAGTTTGCCGGTGAAGGTGAGACGTTTTACCCGGTATTGGGTGACCGTTGAGGCACGCGCGTAAATGATCGTTCCCATGCTCTGCATGGGAATGCAGCCCGTGACGCTCCGCGTCACTTCCAGAGCCGAACGCGGAGCGTCCGTTGAGGCATTCCCACGCAGAGCGTGGGAACGATCTTCAAAAAAATGAGCCGTTTTTCAGATCTGGCGTGACAGAGAAGGAAAGCCCCCTTGATTCAACCTTCTCAGGATCGCCTTTCATGCAACCCATCCGCGTCACACCGCTAACCCGCACCTTGCGCCAACTCTTGCTGGGCGCCAGTCTGAGCTTCGGCGCACTGCCTCTGGTGCATGCCGCCGACACCAAGCCGTACCACATCGCGCCGTCTTCGCTGGAGAACGCCCTCAACCAGTTTGGCCGTGAAGCCGGCGTGCTGATCTCCTTTGGCTCACAAGTCACCAGCGGTGTGCAAAGTCGCGGCCTGGAAGGCAACTACACCCCTTCCCAGGGCTTGAACGCGTTGCTCGAAGGTACCGGCCTGCAAGCCCGCGCCGAGGGCGACAATGCTTTCAGTCTGCAGCCGGCGGGTGATGCGGCGCTGGAGCTGGACACCTCGAAAGTGGTCGGCGACTGGCTCGGCGATGCGGCGCAAACCAACGTCTTCGAACATCCCGGCGCTCGCGATGTAATCCGTCGCGAAGAATTCGAGCGCCAGGGCGCGACTCAGGCCAGGGACGTACTCAACCGCATTCCGGGGGTCAACGCGCCGGACAACAACGGCACCGGCAGCCATGACATGGCACTGAACTTCGGCATTCGCGGGCTCAACCCTCGGCTGGCTTCGCGCTCCACGGTATTGATGGACGGCATTCCGGTGCCCTTCGCACCTTATGGTCAACCGCAGCTTTCGTTCGCGCCGATCAGCATGGGCAACATGGACGCGGTCGACGTGGTGCGCGGCGGCGGTGCAGTGCGCTACGGGCCGCAGAACGTCGGCGGTGTGGTCAACTTCGTAACTCGCGCCATTCCCGATGAGCCGACGGTCAAGGGCGGCTTCCAGACCGAAACCAGTCCATCATCCAGCCACGATGGCTTCAAAACCACCGGCAATTTGCTGGCCGGCGGCACGGCCGATAACGGTCTGGGCGGCGCGATTCTGTACTCGGGCACCCGCGGCGGTGACTGGCGCGAACACAGCGACACCGAAATCGACGACCTGATCCTCAAGGGCAAGTACCAGCTCGACGAGGCCAACAGCTTCAACGCCATGGCCCAATACTACGAAGGCAAGGCGGACATGCCCGGCGGGCTGAACGTAGCCGATTACGACGCTGACCCGTACCAGTCGACCCGCCCGAAAGACCAGTTCTGGGGCCGTCGTACGATGTTCAATTTCGGCTATCGCTATCAGGAAGATCGCCGCGAGTTCACCGCCAATACCTTCTTCACCAAAACCCTGCGTAGCGGTTATCTGGACCAGGGCACGTTCCTCTCCCTGTCGCCACGCGAGTATTGGGTACGCGGCCTGGAAACCCGTTTCGCCCAAGGCTTCGACCTCGGCCAAACCAGCCATGAAGTCGGCGTCGGCTATCGCTACATCAACGAGGCCGGCCACGAACTGCGCTACCGCACGCCGATCGCCAGCAACGAACTCCCGACCACCAACAGCCGCAACGACCGCGATACGCGGGGTGGCACCGAGGCCAATGCGTTCTTCGTCGATGACCGGATCGACATCGGCAAGTGGACGATCACGCCAGGCATCCGCTACGAGATGATCGAGTCGCAGCAGACCAACAACCTGACCAACGTGAAATACAAAGGCGACTACAACACCGCCCTGCCGGCGTTGAACGTGCTCTATCACCTGACCGACAGCTGGAACCTCTACGCCAATACCGAAGGATCGTTCGGCAGCGTGCAGTACAGCCAGATGCCTAACCGGGTGACCAGCGGCGAAGTCAAACCGGAGAAGGCGCGCACCTGGGAGCTGGGTACCCGCTACGACAATGGCGCGTTGCGTGCCGAGATTGGCGCATTCCTGATCAATTTCGACAATCAGTATGAAAGCAATCAAACCAATGACTCTGTGATCGCCCGTGGCGAAACCCGTCATCAAGGCATCGAAACCAGCATCAACTACGCCCTCGACGATTTGAGCTCGGCGCTGGCCGGTTTCGATGTGTACGCGACTTACGCCTATGTCGACGCGACCATCCGCGAAGACGGGCCGAACAAGGGCAATCGCGTGCCGTTTTCTTCGAAACACAAAGGCACGGTCGGCGTCGGTTATACCGAAGGCGCGTGGAAACTGAACCTGGACAGCAGCTATCAGAGTGACCAGTTCGCTGACAACGCCAACACCTCGGCCGAAAGCGCCGACGGCAGCACCGGCAAGATTGCGGGGTACATGTTGTTCAGCAGCCGTGCGGCGTATGACTTTGGGCCGAAACTATCCGATCTTAATGTGGCGGTGGGGGTGAAAAACATCTTCAACCACCAGTACTTCACCCGCTCGTTCGATGACAACAACAAGGGCAAGTATGTTGGGGAGCCAAGGACGGTTTATGTGCAGACGTCGGTAGCGTTCTGACCTCACCCATTGATCGTTCCCACGCTCTGCGTGGGAATGCAGCCCGGGACGCTCTGCGTCCCAGAATCGGACGCGGAGCGTCCATTGAGGCATTCCCACGCAGAGCGTGGGAACGATCAGTCAGAAATCATTAAATCCAGAAACAAGAACGGGCCTGCATAAGCAGGCCCGTTTTTCAGGTGGAGAGAAAGTGGGAAGGTAAAAAGTAAATCAGGCCTCAGCCGTTTTGTGCAGCCTGTTCGTTCTCGAGAAACTCGTCTTCCAGCAGCGCATCGGCCGTAGGCCTTTCGAACGGCACCACAGCGGCACGTGGTTTGCCCCGCAGTTTGCCGAACAGATGTTCAAGCGCATGTTCGAGTTTTTCAGCCGCACCATCGATCGCCAGTTCCAGGTTAGCGGCTTTATGGGTAACAGAAATCGGTTGATGGCCTTTTGGCCGCGCTTCCAGCTGACAGCGCATATCGTGGGGACCGGGCTTGTCGCCGTTCTCGTCCCGCAGGTGGACCTCGACGCGGGTCAGGTCCTCTTCATAACGTTCGAGCGTGCTCTCAATGGTAGTACGTACCCACTCCTCCAGTCGGATGCTGCTTTGAATATGGTTATCGCTATTGACTTGGATTTGCATAGTTCATCCCTTATTTCAGCTAGCTCGCGAGAGGCCCTTCGGCTGGCCCTTGGGCTTCATCACCGTGACCTCTTGGTTACACAATCGGTGTGTGCGCAGAACATTTCAACCCCTAAAAAAAGATAAATATTCATTCGCAAAAAAAGCCGGACAACGGGTAAAAGCGCTGTTAATGTCGGGAGTTGGGTCGCCCCTGGCTGATGTTCCAGGCTGCTGTCACATCTGCCGCTCCGCCAACGGGTGCAGGCTACGAAATATCCCCGCTTCTTCCACCAGCCAGTCATGCACCGCGCGCACGCCCGGATGGCTCAGCGCGCCCGGCGCATAAAGCAGCACGTAACGCTTGTGATTGGGCACCGCCAGGCCAAACGGCACGATCAACGTCCCGCGCTCCAGTTCATCGTTGAGCAGCGTTCGCCGCGCAATCGCCACGCCCATCCCGGCAATCGCCGCTTCAATAGTCAGGTGATTGCGATTGAAGGTATGCCCGCGCCGCACATCCGCGCCCTCGAAGCCGATGGCGTTGAGGTAGAACTCCCATTCCGCATACTCGTAACTGCCGCGCCAGGCGGTGATGTCGTGCAGCAACGGAAAATGCACCAGGTCTGCCGGGCCGTGCAGTGGCGGCCTTGCGCGCAAAAGGCTCGGGGCGCACACCGGAAAGATCTGCTCATCCAACAAGGTTGTGGATAACAATCCCGGATAACTGCCGTCATTGAGGTCGATGGCCAAATCGAAGTCGCCCTCATGCAATGGCACGCTGCTGTCTTCTGCCACCAGCCGCAATTGAATGTCCGGAAAACGCTGCTGCAAACGCGGCAACCTGGGGGTCAACCACTTGCTCAGGAACGATGGAATCGAGCGCAATCGCAAAATCCCGCTGATCATTCCCGCATCCAGTCGTCGCAATTCCGCATCGATGCTGCCGTAGGCTTCGTTGACGGTGATAGCCAATCGCTGGCCTTCGGCGCTCAACTCCACACCCCGGGCGCGACGATGAAACAGGCGAAAACCTAGCCGCTCTTCCAGTTGGCGAATTTGCTGACTGACCGCACCCGGCGTGATGTGCAGTTCTTCGGCGCAACGGGTGAAGGACAAGTGCCGCGCGGCACACGAAAACACGTGCAGCCAGACGTAGGTCTGGGCGTGCAATTGGCGACTCATTGTTTAGTCCTGCTAAAGGCTGTCTTAGGAAGTTTCGTTGGTCACGTAGGACCGAGGTTGGCAGTATCGCCCACCTTGCGCTTGGCCTACAAAAATGGCGGCGATTTCTCTTCCATTGCTTGTATAGGCTTTAGCATGGCTATCAGTGTTTTCGATCTCTTCAAAGTTGGCATCGGTCCGTCCAGCTCCCATACCGTCGGCCCGATGCGCGCCACCGCAACCTTCGCCCAGGCACTGATTGACCAACATTTACTGGCCGACGTACGGCGGGTAGAAATCCGCCTCTATGGCTCCCTTTCGGCCACTGGCGTCGGTCACGCCACCGACCGTGCCTGCGTCATGGGCCTGATGGGCGAATGGCCAGACAGCATTGATCCGAACTCAATCGACAGCCGAATCCAAACCTTGCGTGAAACCGGCGAACTGAGTCTGGCCGGCAAGTCGACTATTGCCTTCAACTGGCAGCGCGATCTCCTGCTGCTGGACGAGAGCTTGCCCTACCACCCCAACGCGATGTCTCTGACAGCCTTCGGCGAAACCGGTGAGCTGTTCGAGCAGACGTACTACTCAGTGGGTGGTGGTTTCATCATCGAAGCAGCAGAAGCCGAGTCCGGCATTGCGCCGGCCAGCGATGTGGTCCTGCCCTACGATTTTTCCAGTGCCGCCGAGTTGCTCAAGCTCTGCAACCAGCACGGCCTGCGGGTTTCCGAGCTGATGATGGCCAACGAACGGGCCTGGCGTAGCGACGCCGAGATCCGCCAGGGCTTACTGCATATCTGGTCGGTGATGCGCGAGTGCGTCGAGCAAGGTTTGCGTCACGAAGGCATCCTGCCCGGCGGGCTGAATGTTCCGCGCCGCGCCGCGAAATTGCACCGCAGCCTGTTGGAAATCGGCAAACCGAATGTCATCAGTTCCACCCTGTCAGCCATGGAGTGGGTCAACCTGTTCGCCCTCGCCGTGAACGAAGAGAACGCGGCTGGCGGACGCATGGTGACCGCACCTACAAACGGGGCGGCGGGGATCATTCCCGCCGTGCTGCACTACTACATGAAATTCAACCCGGACGCGTCGGACGATGACGTCGTGGCGTTCTTTCTGGGTGCTGCCGCCGTAGGCATTCTCTGCAAGAAAAACGCCTCGATCTCTGGCGCCGAAGTCGGCTGCCAGGGCGAAGTCGGCTCCGCCTGCGCCATGGCTGCCGCCGGCCTGGCCGACATACTCGGAGCGACTCCCGAGCAACTGGAAAACGCCGCCGAAATCGGCCTGGAACATAACCTCGGCCTGACCTGCGACCCCGTTGGCGGTCTGGTGCAGGTGCCGTGCATCGAGCGCAACGCAATCGCTGCCGTGAAGGCGATCAACGCCACGCAAATGGCCCTGCGCGGCGATGGCAAACACTTCATCTCCCTGGACCGGGTGATCCGCACCATGCGCGATACCGGCGCCGATATGCACGACAAATACAAAGAAACTTCACGGGGCGGCCTGGCGGTGAGCTGGGTGGAGTGCTGAGGAGCACTCTCTGACCGTTCGCAATACGTGAGCCCGAGCAAGAATAATAACGAGGCAAAAACGATGACCGATGTACGTACACCTGCTGCCGATAATCCTGCTGTAGACCTGACACGCAATAGCGAAACAACCCACAAAGGCTGGAGCAAACACGACACCACCTGGATGCTTGGCCTCTATGGCACGGCGATTGGCGCCGGCACGTTGTTCCTGCCGATCAACGCCGGTGTTGGTGGTTTCTGGCCGCTGCTGCTCCTGGCGGTACTGGCCTTTCCGATGACCTTCTTCGCCCACCGTGGTCTGACGCGTTTCGTGCTGTCCGGGCGTTCCGGGGACATTACCGAAGTGGTGGAAGAACACTTCGGCGTCGGCGCCGGCAAGCTGATCACGCTACTGTATTTCTTCGCGATCTTCCCGATTCTGCTGGTGTACAGCGTGGCGCTGACCAACACCCTGAGCAGCCTCATGGAGCACCAGTTGCACATGACGCCGCCCCCTCGGGCGATTCTGTCGCTGGGGCTGATTCTCGGCTTGATGGCGATCGTGCGTTGCGGTCAGGGCGTCATCGTCAAATGCATGAGCGTGCTGGTTTACCCGTTCGTCGCGGCGTTGCTGCTGCTCGGCGTCAGCCTGATTCCAAACTGGAACGGCGCGTTCTTCGCCACCGCCAGTGAAGGCATGCCGCTGCCGCTGTTCTTCAAGACCTTATGGCTGGCGATTCCGGTGATGGTGTTCTCGTTCAACCATTCGCCGATCATCTCGGCCTTCGCCGTCGATCAGAAACAGCGTTACGGCGAACAAGCCGAACGCAAAAGCAGCGGCATTCTCGCAATCGCTCACGTGATGATGGTCGTCACAGTGATGTTCTTCTGCTTCAGTTGCGTACTGGCGCTGTCCCCGGCTGATTTGGCCGCTGCGAAGGCGCAGAACATTTCGATCCTGTCGTACCTGGCCAACCACTTCCAGACACCGGTCATCGCTTATGCCGCGCCGTTGATTGCGTTGGTGGCGATCACCAAATCCTTCCTCGGCCATTACATCGGCGCCAACGAAGGCTTTCAGGGCCTGATCGTGAAAAGCCTGCGTGGCCGTGGTCGCGTCATGTCCGCCAGTTGGCTGAACCGCATTACTGCGCTGTTCATGATCCTCAGCTGCTGGGCCGTGGCGACCTTCAACCCGAGCATTCTCGGCATGATCGAAACCCTCGGCGGGCCGATCATCGCGTGCCTGTTATTCCTGATGCCGATGTACGCCATCCGCCGCGTGCCGGCCTTGCGCCAGTACTCGAATCAGGCCTCGAACGTGTTCGTGGTGTTGATCGGTTTGATTGCACTGTCTGCGATCATCTACTCGTTCATGCCCTGAAACGGGCAGGCAAAAAGAAGGCGGGCCAGAGTGCCCGCCACTTTTTTGCCGTGTTCATTGTTCGACAATTTTTCCGGCATGCACCTTGCTATATCCCTTACGCGGCACGGATGAAAGCACATGAACATGGAAGGCCGATGGTCTGGTGTTGCGAACTAATCCCGATCACGGCCGTCAACAACTGCACGTTCAATCAGGCGGTGACGCATTATGGACAATCCTTTTCAGCTCATTACCGATGCCTTTGCACCGGATTATCAAGTCAACCTGAGCATTCAGGGGCTGGACGGCAGCATCATGCTGACCCTCTCCAAAAGTGGTCGCGTGGTGGCCAAACGGATGATCAGCGCCGAACAGCGCAATGATCCCAAGCGCCTCAAACGCCTGGTGCAAAGCATTCAATTCGGCATCGCCATCGAACAAGGCCACAGCGCCGTGGCCATCCTCGAAGCCATGACCGACGGCGACAATCGCAACCCGCCGCCGCCACGGGTCAAATCCCGGCCCCGACCTTCAATGGGGCTTTAAATCTCGCCCTTCTCCACTTCGGGGTGCTCACCGGAACCCGCACCGATCTTGCGTTGCGGGTGTTCGATCTTCACCGAAGGAAATTGCGACGAGGCGTAACGCACCACCAGAATCGAAAACGCCAGCAGCAGAATCCCGCCGCACAGGTAGATGATCCCCAGGTCCGGCGGATTGTGGTGCGAGACGTTGGAGATCAGCAGCCGGGTCAGCGCGGTGATCGCCACATAGATCAGGAAACGCACCGGCATGTGGTTGGTCTTGAAGTAAATCCCGACCATCGCCCCCAGTTCCAGGTAGATGAACAGCAGCAAGATGTCATCGATCTTGATGTGCCCCTGTTCGAGCATTCCGAGGAATTCCATCACCGCCGCCCACGCGGTCACCGCACCGATGGCGAACAGCGCCAGGTAGTGGAAGGTCTCGACGAACAGGTTGCCCAGGGACTCGGCCAGTTGGTGCACGTTCTGCCGCAGGTTCTCGGCCCAGTTGATTTTCACTTGATTGTTCCTTAGCTCGGTTCGAGCGGATGTTGCGGGATGGACGTGACGGTTGTTCTGCATGCAGAAAAAAGGCCAGGGGCTGTGGGTGAGATGATGGCTGCGTGACATGAGACACGTTAGTGGCGTTTGGACGGGCCCCGGCCTATTCGCGAGCAAGCCCGCTCCCACAAGGGACAGCGCATATCCTGTGGGAGCGGGCTTGCTCGCGAATAGGGACAACACGGTCCACCTGACAAACCCTGAATTCGGTCTACATTAAAAAGCCACTACCCAAAGCGCAGGGATTCGCTTATCCTTTTCGCTGTATATAGATACAGTGGTCGAAACAGACAACTAATGTGAAGGCATGTGAGGTGGTGAATGGCCGTCGAAGTGGTATACCGCAGCAGCCGAGATCTGGAGCGCTTGTTCATGGATAAAGCCGAAGCTGACCGTCATGACAAAATGCTCGAACTGGCCGAATTGCTGGCCGAAGTGTTGCAAAAAGCCGTTCCGTCCCTGACTGAACAGCAAGTGGAAGAAGCCGGGATCTACATGGCGAAGAACCGTGATGTATTCGCCAAGGCATTCAAGAGCCAGCCGGACGCACTGTCCGAACTGCTGAATGCACCCGTCGAAGTTAGTGAACCTGTAAAAGCCACTGAACCTGTTGAAGCAGCTGCACCGATTGAAGTAGCGGGCGCTGAGCCGACCAAGCCAGCCAAAGCTGCCAAGACACCCAAGTAAGCAATGCCCGAATTGAATAGGCCCTGAGTCAAATGGCTCAGGGCCTTTTTCATGCCTGCAGGAAACCTAGACCTCGGGTTGTTCCAGGGCCTGGACCAACGCTTTGAAGAACCGCGCCGCCTCGCCGCCGGTGACCACGCGGTGATCGAAGGTCAGGGACAGCGGCAGGATCGGATGCACCACCACCGCGCCCTCGACCGCCACCGGTTCATCGCGGATCGCCCCGGCGGCGAGGATCGCCACTTGCGGCGGCACCACCACCGGGTTGGCGTAGCGGCCGAACAAGGTGCCGAAGTTCGACAGGGTCAGGGTCGCACCCATCATTTCCTGGGGCGGGATCGAGCGCGCCTGCACGTCGGCCCGCAGACGCATCACACCTTCTTTCAAATCCGCCGCCGTGCGCTGACCGACATCGCGCAGCACCGGCACGAACAAGCCGTCCGGCGTATCCACGGCAATGCCCAGATCGAGTCGTTCATGTTGCTTGAGCGCCAGGGTTTTGCCATCGAAGGCGCTGTTGAGCACCGGTTCTACCGCGCAGGCCGCCGCCATCGCCTTGGCCAGACGAATCAGCGGTTCTCGCGCCTGCCCCCAGCGATGCAGATCGGCATCACCGAAAATCGTCACCGGCACCACTTCGGCATGGGACCTGGCCATGTTCAGCGCCATGCTGCGTCGTACACCGCGCAGCTTCTCGCCGCCGAAACGTTCGCGTTCCGTCTGGGCTGCGTTTTCCACGTCGCTGCGGGTGATCTGGCCGTCCTGGCCGGAGCCCGTCAAGCCGCTCAGTTCAACACCGAGTTGCCGAGCCAGTTGACGCACCGCCGGCGTGGCACGGTTCGCCAGGTGCTCACGAGTCGAAGGCGCAGCGCCGATGAAAAATGCATCCTCCTGATTCGTGCCGCCGCCCTCAAGCCGTCCCACCACGGTGCCCGCATCCGCGTCGCCTTCGTAACCGAGCAGAGGTTCGCCAACGTGAAGGATGTCGCCCTCGCCACCAAAGGTTTTTGCCACCACACCGTCGTAGGGCGCGGGAATGTCCACCAGCGCCTTGGCGGTTTCCACCGACACCAGCAGTTGGTCGGCTTTGACGGTATCGCCGACCTTGACGTGCCAACGGACGATTTCCGCTTCCTGCAAGCCTTCGCCCAGATCCGGCAGTTTGAAATATTTCATCGCAACCTCCTCGGCCTCAGGCGTCTGTTCAGGGGTAGTGCTGCATGACGGTGTCGCAGGCATGAAGAATGTCTTCGATGCCGGGCATGTACAGCGATTCCAGTCGATACAGCGGCGGCGGAATGTCTGGCGCGGTGACTCGCTGGATCGGTGCCTGCAACTCCAGAAACACCCGTTCGTAGAGACTGGCGGCGATTTCCGCGCCGACCCCGCAGGAGCGCGGCGCTTCATGCACGATCACGCAACGACCGGTCTTGCGCACTGAGGCTTCCATCGTGTCGAGATCCAGCGGTTTGATACTGGCGACATCGATCACTTCTGCCGAAACACCTTGCTCGGCCAGTTGCGTGGCGGCTTGCAGGGTTTCCATCACGCTGGCGCCCCAACTGATCAAGGTAATGTCGCTGCCTTCACGCAGGGTGAAACAGCTGTCCAGTGGCAAGCGTTTACCGTCATCCAGCAGCGGTTGCGGGTTCATTCGATAGAGTCGGGTCGGTTCGAGAAATATCACTGGATCCGGGTCGTCGATGGCTGCGAGCAACAAGCCATAGGCCCGGGCCGGCGAGGACGGGATCACCACCCGCAGCCCCGGAATGTGCGCGAACAGGGCTTCAGTGCTTTCGCTGTGATGTTCCGGCGCGCGAATCCCTGCGCCCATGGGCGAGCGCATCACCATCGGGCAGGTGATCCGCCCGCGCGTGCGATTGCGCATGCGGCTGGCGTGGGATACCAGGTGCTCCATGGTGGCGTAAATAAACCCCATGAACTGGATTTCCACCACCGGTTTCAGGCCTTGGGCCGCCATGCCCACCACCAGCCCGCCGAGCATGGTTTCGGCCAGCGGCGAGTCGATCACCCGCTTGAAACCGAAGGTGTCGCGCAGGCCCAGCGTGGCGCGGAACACGCCTCCGTTTACCCCGACGTCTTCACCGAGGACGATGACGTTCTCGTCCTCGCTCATGGCCCGATGCAACGCAAGATTCACCGCTTCCAGCAGCGTCACTTTGCCGTTACTCATCGCTCGAACCTCCTGTCCGGCGCGCCACGCGTTCAAGGAAATCGTCACGTTGCTCGGCCAGGGCTTGCGGCCATTGGGCGTAGACATGATCCATCACCGATTCCGGCGCCTGCAGGCCCGCCGCTTCGAAGTTATCCACAGCACGCTGCACCAAACCCTGGCATTCGCTGATTAGCGCCTGTTCGCGGCCTTCGTCCCACACACCCTGCCCGGCCATAAACCGTTGCAGGCGTTTGATCGGTTCTTCGAGCCAGGCCTGCTTGACCTCGTCCGCCGACCGGTAACGCGTAGCATCGTCGGCGGTGGTGTGATCGCCGAGCCGATAGCTCAGGCATTCGAGCAGCACCGGGCCTTTACCGTGACGCGCCCGTTCGAGGGCTGCTTGCACGCGGTCGTAAACGGCGAGCATGTCATTGCCGTCGACTTGCTCCCCGTGGAACCCGGCGCCAATGGCTTTCTGCGCCAACGTCGGAGCGCCGCACTGGATTCGTCGCGGCACCGAGATCGCCCATTGGTTGTTGTTGACCATGAACACCACCGGCAACTGCCAGGCGCCAGCAACGTTGAGGGCCTCGAGGAAATCGCCTTTGCTGGTTCCGCCATCGCCGCACGTAGTGACAGCGACCCGATGCTCGCCGCGGATCTTGAAGGCGCTGGCGACGCCACAAGCATGCAGGGCCTGGGTGGCGATCGGCACGCAGATCGGGAAGTCCTGGGCCACCGCCGGGTCGGCAAAGTCGCTGCCACGCTCGTCGCCGCCCCAATACAGCAGGATTTCTTCCATGCGTACACCGCGCATCAATTGCACAGCGGTGTCGCGGTAATACGGGATCAGCACATCTTCGGCGTGCATCAGGCTACCGACCGCGACACCAATGGCTTCCTGGCCCAAGGTCGGCGCGTAGGTGCCGATGCGCCCGGTGCGTTGCAAGGCGACAGCTTTCTGATCGAAAAGGCGGGTCAGGACCATCTGCCGATACAGACGCGTCAACAGATTGAAATCGTCGGCCCAAACGGGAAGCTCGCCGAGCGGCTGGCCATCGGGGGATAAGAAACGGGTGTACGGCAGCTCAACCTTGTGAAGCATCACAGGGCTCCTGGCACGCGTGAGTCGGCGTGCATTTGTCAGGCCCGGCGCTTGTGGCGCAGGGCTTGGGGAGCAACGACCGGATAGGCTCTCACTCCTTTCAAACTTTTCACCGGTACAACACTTTCTCCGCCAACTCATCCGCCACCCGGGCCGGGGAACGTTTTTCCGCCTGGGCATGGGCAAAGACTTCGGTCAGCCGTGAACTGATTTTCGACAGGTGCGCGGTGATGGTCGTCAGCTCTTCCCCGCGGTGTTTGAGCGACACGTAGATCAGCCCACCGGCATTGATCACGTAATCGGGCGCATACAAAATGCCCCGGCGTTCCAGTTGATCGGCGACTTCAAGATGGATCAGTTGGTTGTTCGCCGAACCGGCGACCGCTGCGCAGCGCAGTTGCGACACACTGTTGGTGTTTAGCACACCGCCCAGGCCGCAAGGCGCGAGTATGTCGCACGGTGTGCTGAGCAGTGCATCGTTGGCGATTGGATGAGCGCCCAACTGCTCCATGGCCAGCTGCACCTTGCCGTGATCGATGTCGCTGACCAGCAGCTCGGCACCGGCGGCGTGTAGCTGTTCGGCCAAGGCATAACCGACATTGCCCAGGCCTTGAATGGCTATGCGCAAGCCTTCGAGATTATCGCTGCCCAAGCGGGCCATGGCGGTGCTGCGAATACCGGCAAATACGCCCATGGCCGCGTGAGGCGCAGGGTCGCCCGCGGCGGTGGTGCTGGTGACAAATTGCGTGTGTTGAGCGATGCAATCCATGTCCGCCACCGAGGTGCCGGCGTCGATGGCGGTGATGTAGCGACCGTCAAGCTGATTGATCCAGCGCCCGAACGCTTCGAATACTGCGGCGCGGTTTTCCACATGGGCCGGGCGAACAATCACCGCTACGCCCCCCCCCTGAGCCAGGCCGGCCAGGGCCGCCTTGTAACTCATGCCTTGGGCAAGGCGCACAGCATCCTCGATCGCGGATTCATCGCTGGGGTAAGCAAGGTAACGACACCCGCCCAGGGCAGGTCCCAGACGGCTGTTGTGGATGGCAATCACCGCCTTCAACCCGGTGACCGGATCGACGCTCAGGTGTAGCGATTCAAGGCGAGTGCTTTGCATGAGAGCGAACATCGTAAGGCTCCCGAATCACTTCTTGTAGTCGCCAGTATAGGCTTGTGCACAAAAATTGCAGAAACGCCCCGGAATAAGCGGCGTCGCTTTACAGGCTTTCGGACATAACCTGCTAGCGCCTGTGCCCGACACTGGACGAAAGCCTGAGACGGGGCTAAAACGAGGCATTCCCCGGAGATTTTGATGACCCCGCGCCAACGTTTTTTCGACTGTCTGCAACGATCACCGCCCGCGCTGTTCGAGGCGGCGCTGTGGATGGCCGTCGAACACGATAAGGAACTGAATCCCGAGACGGTGCTGACGGATTTCAAGGACCTGCAACAGCGGGTCAGCTACGGGTTGCCGATGCTGCCGGTGAGTGAATTGGCCCAACCGTTGTTGCGCCGAATGAATGACCTGGGGTTCGCTCAGGACGACTCCACGCCCTTGCGTCCGCAAGTGGCGTTACTCCATAAAGTGCTGGAGCGTCGGCGGGGCCAACCGCTGGTGCTGGGCCTGATTGCGCTGGAACTGGCCAGAAGGCTGGAGATTCCCATGGTCGGGGTCAACTTCCCCGGGCATTTCCTGCTGCGGGTGCAAGGCGCCGATCATCTGCTCGACCCGTGCGGCGGGCGACGGCTGTATCCCAACGACTGCCGGGAGTTACTGCAACGCCAGTACGGCCCGAACATGCAGCTCGGCGCCGAGCATTTACTGACAGCCGAACCGGTACAGATGCTGCAGCGGCTGTCGCGCAACCTGCGCCAGTTGTACCTCACGAATGATGACTACATCGACGCCCTGATCGACGCCGAGCGCGTGCTTGAATTGGGCAACGCCAGCGCCTCCGACTATCTGGCCCGGGCCAGTCTCTACCAACGGCTGGACTGCCCGAATGCCGAGCGTTTTGACCTGGAGCACGCGCTGCTGCTCTGTGACGACCCGATCCAGCGGATTCGCCTCACCGAACGGCTCGGGCACCTACCGCCTAACTCAGTGGTTCACTGATCTAATGTGAGCCATTAAGGGGTGTCGGGCTGATTTGCCGGATGGGCCAGGAAGAAGGCTGGGTGTGTCGCCGCCAATGCCGCCACTCGACGAATTCGCGGGTAGGCCTCAAGGGAAATATTGAAGCGCTCGGCCGCATACAGCTGCGGGATCAAATAGACGTCCGCCAGCCCCGGTTGATCGCCAAAGCAATAACCGGTGTCACCGATCAACTGCTCCACCGTCGCCAACCCTTGGCTGATCCAGTAACCGATCCATTCCACCACCTGCGGCTCATCGTGTCCCAACTGCCGAAGCTTATTGAGCACGCTGACGTTGTGCAGCGGATGCACATCGCAGCCGATCACCGCCGCCACGCCACGCTCATGGGCACGGGCGACCAGATCTTTGGACAGCAATGGCACCTGTGGATAACGTTCCTCCAGGTACTCGATGATCGCTGGTGACTGGATCAGCAACTCGCCTTCGTCGGTGCGCAAGGCTGGCACCCGGCCTTGGGGGTTGATGCCCAGATACATCGACTGCCGATGTTCGCCCCCCTGCGGCGCGATCAGGTTGACCGGTAGCGCCTGGTAATCCAGCCCCTTGAGCGCCAACGCAATGCGCACCCGGTAGGACGAAGTCGAACGGTAGTAGGTATAGAGTTCCATGACCCAATCCTCTTAGCGTGCTGGCAGCACTTTGCCGCGGCATTCGCCGAAACCGATGGAAGCAAAACCCTCGCGGTTGCAACGGGCACGCAGAATGATTTCGTCGCCGTCCTCAAGGAACTTACGCACCTCGCCCGAGGCCAGTTCGATCGGCTTTTTACCGCCCTCGGTGATTTCCAGCAAGCTGCCGAACTGACCGTTTTCAGGACCGGACAGCGTGCCCGAACCGAACAGATCACCGGCCTGCAACTGGCAGCCGTTGACGCTGTGGTGCGCAACCAGTTGTGCGACGGTCCAGTACATGTGTTGGGTGTTGCTGAGGGCCAGGCGATGGGCTGGCAGATTTTGCTCGCGCATCGATTCGGTCAGCAGCAGCACTTCGAGTTCGATGTCGAAGGCACCGGCGGCCTGATCACGCTTGTCGAACAGGTACGGCAGCGGCTGCGGATCGCCTTCCGGGCGCGCAGGTTGGGCACGGCGGAACGGCTCCAGCGCTTCGGCCGTCACCACCCACGGCGAAATGCTGGTGATGAAACTCTTGGACAGGAACGGACCCAACGGCTGGTATTCCCAGGCCTGGATGTCTCGCGCCGACCAGTCGTTGAGCAGGCAGAAACCGGCGATGTGGTCGGCGGCGTCACCGATGGCGATGGAGTCGCCCATCGCGTTGCCCTGACCGATCCAGATACCCAGTTCCAATTCATAGTCCAGACGTGCGCACGGACCAAACGTCGGCTCGGTCTGGCCGGCCGGCAGGGTCTGGCCTTTCGGCCGACGCACGTCAGTGCCGGACGGGCGAATGGTCGAGGCACGGCCGTGGTAACCAATCGGCACGTACTTGTAGTTCGGCAGCAACGGGTTGTCCGGGCGGAACAGTTTGCCGACATTCTGCGCGTGCTCGATGCCGACGTAGAAGTCGGTGTAGTCGTTGATCTTCGCCGGCAAGTGCATTTCGCAATCCGCCGCCAGCGGCAGCAGTTTGGCGCCTTGGGCTTCGATCTTGCCGTGCAGGGTGCTGCCTTCCTTGAACAACTCGATCAAGCGTTCACGCAAGGCCACGCGTGCCTCGCGACCCAGTTCGAAAAACGCATTCAGCTGACCACCGCGGGTGGCTTCGACAGCTTTCTTCGCAATGCCATCGAACAGCCCGGCATCCAGTGCCGCTTCCAGATCAAAGATGTGGTCGCCGATCGCCACGCCACTGCGCGGCGCGGAGCCCTTCACGCTGAACACGCCCAACGGCAGGTTCTGCAGCGGAAAATCCGCGTGGCCGTTGGCGGAGGCAACCCAGCTACGAGTGATGGAAGTCTGAGTCATGGTTATCTCCGGGTCGGGTCGAAAGTCGCGGGCAGCGTGGCCCAGCAGGCGTCGTAATTGTTTTGCAATTGTGGGCAATCCAGGGCGAATCGGCTCGGGCGCAACACTTGGCTGGTCTCGAACATGAAAGCCATGGTGTTGTCGATTTTAGCCGGCGCCAGTTCCGCGTTGATCGCCTTGGTGCAGGTTTCGCCGTCGGGGCCGTGGGCGCTCATGCAGCTGTGCAACGAAGCACCGCCGGGCACAAAGCCTTCGGCCTTGGCATCGTATTCGCCCTGGATCAGGCCCATGAATTCGTTCATCAGGTTGCGGTGGAACCACGGTGGACGGAATGTCTTCTCGGCGACCATCCAGCGTGGCGGGAAGATCACGAAATCCAGGTTGGCCAGACCGTGCACGCTGGTCGGCGAAGTCAGAACCGTGAAAATCGATGGGTCCGGATGATCGAAACTGACTGTGCCGATGGTGTTGAAGCGGCGCAGGTCATATTTGTACGGCACGTTATTGCCGTGCCAGGCGACCACGTTCAGCGGCGAATGATCGAGCTCGCAACCCCACAACTGGCCGAGGAATTTCTGCACCAGGGTGGTCGGTTGCTTGAGGTTTTCGTAATGGGCCACCGGCGTCAGGAAGTCTCGCGGGTTAGCCAGGCCGTTACTGCCGATCGGCCCCAGGTCCGGCAGGCGCAGAGGGGCGCCATGGTTTTCGGCGATGTAGCCGCGGGCTTGCGGGTCGAGCAGTTCGACGCGGAATTTCAGCCCGCGAGGCAGAACGGCGATTTCCAGCGGTTCCAGCTCCAGCACGCCCAGTTCGGTGGCGATGCGCAGGCGACCCAGTTGCGGCACCAGCAGCAGTTCGCCGTCGGCGTTGAAGAACACGCGTTCCATGGAACGGTTGGCGCGGTAGTTATAAATACTGATCCCGGACGGCTTTTCTGCGCCCGAGTTGGCGGCCATGCTCACCAGCCCGTCGATGAAGTCGGTGGGCTCGGTCGGAATGTCCAACGGATTCCAGCGCAGGCGATTGGGGGTCACTTCACCCAACGGACCACCGGCCAGTTGCCGATCCAGTTTGACGAATGCCGGATGATTGGCCGACGGCTGAATGCGGTACATCCAGGTCCGCCGCGCTTCGCTGCGAGCCATGGTGAATGCAGTGCCGGAGAACAGTTCGGTGTACAGGCCGTAAGGGGCTTTTTGCGGGGAGTTTTGGCCGACGGGCAATGCGCCGGGCAACGCTTCGCTGCTGAATTCGTTGCCAAAGCCTGACTGATAAGCCAGCGTTGGCGCCGTTGAATCGAGGTTCATGGAGCCTCCTGAACGGGAGTTGGCAATGGCCTGTCACTCTGCTGAAGAGATCTTGGCACGCCAGGGTTATTTTTATCGTAATTCGATTACGCATAACGTAATTTGATTGGTATTGACCGTCAAGCTATAAAGACGCCCATTCGTCCCGGGATCACACCGCCTCATGACCAGCGAAAGCAACGGTAAACAGAAAGTCCGCTCGGCCGAAGTCGGTACCGACATCCTCAAGGCACTTGCCGAGCTGTCGCCATCGACCTCGTTGTCGCGCCTGGCTGAACACGTGCAGATGCCGGCGAGCAAGGTTCATCGCTATCTACAGGCGCTGATCGCCAGCGGTTTTGCCGAGCAGAACCCCGCCACCAACCATTACGGCCTGGGCCGTGAGGCGCTTCGGGTCGGTCTGGCTGCTCTGAACAGTATGGACGTACTGAAAGTCGCCGCCCTGCCCTTGGCTGAACTGCGCGACGACCTGAACGAAACCTGTTTTTTGGCGGTGTGGGGCAATCAGGGCGCGACGGTGGTGCATATCGAACCGGCCGTGCGCGCGGTGACAGTGGTCACGCAATTGGGCTCGGTTTTACCGTTGCTCAGCTCCTCGACCGGGCTGGTGTTCAGTGCCTATTTGCCCCACCGTGAAAGCGATGAGTTGCGCGATCTCGAAGTTCGCGCCGTCGACGTTCATCCGTTGGCCGATGAGCAGGCTTACACCACATTGTGCGAGCAGATCCGCGAACGCGGCTTGCACCATGTTCACGGCTTGCTGATGCCCGGCGTGGATGCATTGTCGGCACCGGTGTTCAATGCGGTTGGGCAGGTGGCCGCGGTGATGACCATTGTCGGCCCGGCCTCGTTGTTCCATGCCGATGAAAACGGCCCGGCGGCGCAGCGCTTGCTGGCGGCGACGCGGGCCGTGAGTTGGCGGATGGGGTATCAGCCTGAGTAACGGCTGACCCGGCAGGATCAGTCTGTGATTCGGGTTTTACTGTCCTGAATCAGGTACGTGGACGTCACCGCAGTGACATAGCCAACGCCCACCGGAACGCCGGTCGCGGTCGACACAATTTCGGAGATGTCCTTGATCCGCGACAACAGGCCCACTGCCGAAGTCGACGTGCCGACCCCCGCGACGATGCCCACATACAAGAGGATGGTGCTTCTCCAGGCCGAGGCGAGGTAGGCTTTGCCGGCATCTTCATCGCCCAGGCTGTAGGCAATCACACCCTGAACGATCGAACGCGTGATACGCAGGACGCTGGCCACCAGAGCCACTGGAGGGATAAACAGCGAGATGACATCCACCACCAGTTCTGCGCCGATCATCACGTTACGCCAGAAAATTTCCGCACGCGTGCTTGTCTGATAATCGACGTCATAGATAAGCCGCAACACCATACTGTGGTATTCGAACTTGAAGTGGGTCACAGAGTAACTGTCTCGCAAACTTGGCGTCGGCAAGGCACCTGAAGCGTTGCCGCAGTTGTCGACATAACGTTGCACTACGCCTCTGTCTTCCAACCTGACAAGTCCGACAACATGATTGCCCAGTGCGCCTCCCTTTAAGCCCTGAGTCAACGACTCAATGGGACGAAATGCCAGGCCATCCGGTGCTTTCGGAATGTAGATCAAGTATTCCAACCTACCAGCCACCTTGCGCCCGAACGTATAGGCCCCCTCCAACCGTCGCCCCTCGAGCGCCAGCGTATAAACGCCTTCGCCTGGCGTTACACCCGTCTGCAACGGAAGCGTATTGTGAGTACGATCATGATCCAGATCCTCGATCAGCCCCTTGAGCCAATTGAAGTGCTCACTGGAAAGAGAACCCTGCATTTTTTGTGTCAATGCCGCCCTGAGCATTTCGTTCTGCACGGTCTTGCAGTAAAGCTTTGCTTTCAGATCATAAGAAGGCGTTGCCAGAAAATCCTGCCGTAGATATTGCTCATATTTTTCGCCCGGCAATAAGTTGATCAGCGCAGTGACAGTGGCCTCATTCAAGCGCCCCAGCGACGAGTTATCCATGGAACCGAACCACACCGTTCCATCAGCACGCCAAATCTGCCACTGAATGAACACATTGGTGAGTGTCATATAGTCGTGTCCACGCAACTTGACGCTAACCCGATCCGGGTCGATTTCCGGATGTGGGCCGGATCGACGCAGATAATCGTTCAACGCCTTCATGACCAGTTTTCGTGAGAAGGCGGCAAGCGTTTCGATATGCAGTAGTTCTTTTGATACCTGGTAGATGGCTTTGAAATCTGTGTTCAGCCTTGTGAAAAGTTCGCGATCTTGTGGCGCGGCGTTCCTGTACCAGCCGGGTGTGACCACTTGTTCTTCGGCAGTTTCCCAACCGACAATGTTATGGATGGCGCCCATCAACAGCCCGCCTTCCATCCCCCCCGCCCATTTCACCAAAGCAACGCCGTTCCACCACCACTGCTGGTACACCGTCGCCGGCTCGACTTCAGACAGATATGTCTTCACGAGATCCGCACGATCCGTGCTGAAAGCCTGCCCGATCAGGAAGTCACGATCGCGCTGCTCGAACCCCCACCGGATGAATTGACGTTTGAGTGCCGTCAGATCGGGGAACTCATACCATTGCTGCCCCGTTGGTGCGCCAGGCGCATAGAGCACATGCATCGAAAAATCAGCCATTGCACCTCTGGCACGGTAAACGATCATGTCTTTGAACGGTTGGTAGTAGCTGCGAAAAGCAACGCTGTATGCCTCCACGTCCGGATCGCCAAACAGATAGCGCTGCGCGATGTCCTGTGCTTGGGGGCTGATATGTTTTTGAAGTAGCGCGGCGAAGTTACTCAGTGCAATCTGTTGACTCAATACTTCTCGCAGGGCGTCTCTAACTTGCGGATCGCTAAGGCGATAACTTCGTTCACTGGCGTATCTCAAACGAAGATCAAATTCCCGGATGGCCTTTTCGATATTGGACGCTGACAGTCGTGGGTTGTAGTGATGTTCTTCAAACTGAATCGTGTATTGCCTTGCAACATCATGCACACCATACATGAACAGCTGTGTCAGGGTTTTACGCTGGACATGTTCGATGTTCCTGGCGCCCATACGCACCGAATGCTTTACCGACACCCAAACGGTATCGGGATCAACGCGATTGGCATCGCCCTGGGAAATATGTTCTTCGACGACCCGCCGCACATAGTCCTGAAAGGAGGACAGCCCCCCCATCGCCTCATGTAATTCCACCTGGCTTCTGAGCAACGCCTGTTCCAAAGCGGCAAATGTTTTCTGATGGGTGCTGGAAGAGTCCTTCAGCCATTGGGGCCTGGCGTTCATCGTCATCAATGCGAGCAGACGTGCGGTGCGGCTCTTGGCATAACCGTTCAACTCGTGCAGACGTTGAGTCTGCTCAATGGATTGGACGATGCCTGGCAGATCCGCATCTGGCGTCAGCAAACGGCGAATGCCATAAGCAACGTCACGCCGTTGTTTATCCAACAGGTTGTCGATGACAACCTGGAAAATTTCGCCATGGGTTTTTAAATAACGGATATCAGGAACACTTATGATCTGTTCAGCGTCCTCCAGTGAAATATCTTTGAGCAACTGCGCCCGGCTGTTCGGGTCGCTCAGGCGCTGCTCCAGCGAGCGGTGCATTATTGCCGACGTCTGGAACGTTTCCAGCCCGTTTGCAGGGGTGTAAAGGATGACCCAGTCATCATTGGCAGGTACAAGTTCATCGATGGACCGGCCACTTAAATACATGACAAAACAACAAGCCAGCGTTGCAAATCGTCCGTTTTCCAGCTCCAGAGAAAGACTGTAAGCCGGCGTCTGGGGATTGCCCCTGAGGTAAACTTCGTAGCTCTGTTCTACTTCCGACCTCACCCCTTGCATTTGTACCGTTGCTTTCAACTCTTGCCAGAAAAGCGCCGCATACAAGTCCCGCAGATCACTGCTGCGAGAGACCGATTCACGACCTTGGGCATCCTTGCCCAAGGGTGCCGCCCAGTGTCGATCAAGAACTTGTGTGTATTTTTGCGCCAGCGTACCCAGCACATCACCGATCAGCGCCCCCAGAACAACCACGTCCAGACCGTCGACCCGGTCCAACTCATCCATGGAGTCGCGCAAATCATAGACGCCGTACTGACTCACGTCATAAACAGGAGCGCGCCCACGACTCAGACACTCCATGAACACGTCCAAGAACAGACCGGTCGGCTCCTGATTCACAATGCCTGAACGTCGGGCATTGATGTAAGTCCTGCTGATGTAGACCTCCGGCAACAGTTGCTGAAGTTCCTTTAACAAAACGTCTTGCACGATTGATTTAAACGATGGGGTTTTGTTCAACACTTCTTCCAGCGCGGCAAAACTTTCAACCACCGCCCCAAGATCTTCCTGTATTAACGATATTTCCTGAACACTCATATACACATTCCATTAATGCACCTTAAAAATCAGACAACGAAACATTGCCTGAACCAGTGCAATTAACTTAACGCATACAAAACCAATAATAACACCCACCACTCTTTGCAAAACATTAAATACCCAAGACATCAAAACAGATTCACAACATTATTAAAAAACAATTAACCGAACAAACCCAGCATTCTTGCCCTTGCCACTGCATGCGTCCTGCGTTCAACCCCTAACTTTCCATGAATCCGCCGGACATGTGTTTTAACGGTATGCAATGAGATGAACAACTTATCGGCTATTTGTCGATTCGAATTACCTGAAGCAATCAATTCAAGCACTTCCACTTCCCTCAGGCTCAGTGGACTTTCATTAATACCCTTGTCAGGCAATGGCTCGTTATTATCGATCATGTGCAGTTCCGACAAGAAACCGGGACAACGCCTGTTCAACTGCGCCAACAACGGCTGCAAGTTACAACGGTTCGCCTTCGCTACGCCTTTTTCGAAAAACTGCCGGGCATTCCCCTGTTCGCCCACCATGAAGGCCGCCTCGGCCATTGCCAGCAGAAGCTCGGCTTCCAGGCTGATCATCCCGTTCGCTTGTGTGTCCTCAAGCAGGGTGGCGAGTCGAGCCAAGGGATCCTCCACCCGTTGCAGTTTGACCTCGGCCAGAATCAACAAATACTCAATCCGCGGAATCAACTCCAGTGTCGCCGGAGGGGCCTGCCGGGCCTGTGGCCCCCGATAATGTTTGAGCACCCGGCTCAACGCCTCACGGGCCAGTTCGGGACGCCCCTGTTGCAACCAACACTGACTGCTGACCTGCAACAGAGCACCACGGTAGACCGTGTCCGGAATCTGCCGCTGCTGCATCAATCGCTCGGCGTCGCGCAGACGGACGAAGGCTTGGGCGTAGTCGCCCTGATTGGCCGCCAGTTGTGCCTGCCCGAGAAAACCGTACAGCGCACGTTTGTCATGATTGCGAACGCAGTCCTCCAACCCGGCCTGAAAAAAATCCGCGGCCTGTTCATCCAGCCCCTGACACAAGGCCAGGCGCCCTCGACGCAAGGCAATTCGCCCCAGTAGAGGCACTGCTCGGTCAGATTGCAGGCAAAGCAGTTCATGCATATTGGCGAGCAGACTTTCAGCCCGCACCGCCGCACCCCGTTGCTCCAGCAATTGCGCATGATCGAGTTCCATCAAGCCCTCGAACACCAGCGATCCTTGCGCCCGCGCCAGGCACAGCGCCTCGCGGTTATGGGCTTGCGCCACATCGAGTTCGCCCCTTAGCAGGGCCTGTTGCGTCAGACCGGACAAACACATCAGGCGCGCCGTCCAGCATTCGGGATCGAGGGCGCTCAATGCATCAAGAAAGTGCGCATGCGAAGTCTCCATTCGTCCCTGCAAATGCAGTAGCCAACCCTGCAGGGCCTGCCAGCGTGCAATCAGTTGACGCTGAAGCACCGCCGAGGGTTGAGGCGTGAAATGCGCCAAATGAGCGATGCACAGAGTCGCTTGTTCAAAGCGTCCGGCGAACAACAGCGCAGCGGTAATCAAGCCCACCAACTGCGGACTCCCCAGCGTCAGTTCTTCGCCTTGCTGCTCATGCAAACGCAGCAACAGCACGACCATTTGCTCTTCGAACAAGTGCTCGAAACTGAAGTGCTGCAACAGGCTGACCGCCACCTCGTATTCTTCGGCGAGCAAGGCCTGTTCGAAGGCTGATTTCCAGTCCTGTTCAGCACAGAACCACTGGCATGCACGCCGATGCCAGGAGCGTCCCGCCGGCCATTGCTCATCGCGCAACAACTGCGTGAACGGGGTGAAAATCTGCAGCCAGTCGCTGGAGTCCCCCCAAGGTTCGATAAAACAGCCCAGCGCTTGCAAGGTCCGCAAATATTGAGCGCCCTCCCCGGCCCCGAACAGGTGATCGCACAGCCGGGCATTGAAGCGGGGCAAGTGGGCCAGCACGCGCCAGGCCTCGCTCAACTCAGGCGTCAGCGAGCTGAACAACTCATGCTCCAGGTAATCGAGCAAGGTGGCCGCCCGTCCCAGGGAGTTGTCCTGACGTGACCAGTCGCACTTCTGCAGCAATGCAATCCGTACACCGGCACACCAGCCGCCGGTGCGCTGGATAATCCGACTCGCCACCTTGTCGGCTTGCTCGGGTACCCAGGGCTGCAAAATCTGCTCGACTTCACCTTGCGTGAAAGCCAGCGAAGCGTTCTCGCACTCGTACAACTCATCATCGAGCAGCAATCTTGGCCAGTTGCATTGCGGCCGGCGGCGGGCACCCAGCCACCAAGTCAGCATCGGGCTGCTGATCGCCAACATGCGATCCAGTAACTGATCCAGCTCCGGGTTCGGCAGACGGCAGTAGTCATCGAGAAACAGCCAAGTCGGCGTCTGCAGTCGCGCCAGATCGCCCAGCAACCCGGTTTCATCCGATGAGGCCAGCCCCAGTGTCTCTGCCAGACGCTGACGAAAATCCGCCGCGCTCCACGCCACGCCAGACAATGGCAACCAATGCACCCGGCATTGGGTTGGCGCCTGCAACAGGCATTCGGCGAGCAACGCGCTCTTGCCACTGCCGGCGGGTGCGCAGAGTAATTTCACCCGGGCCGTCGAAGCCAATAACGGCTCGCTTAAACGAGCCCGCGACAGGTGATGAGAGGACAGGCGGGGCAGGAATCCAGAACGGTCCAGACACGGAGTCATGGCGGTCATTGCGGCGTGCCTTTTTATAATTGTCCGGCCACCCTAGCCCTCTATAACCCGCTTGTTGAGAAGTATTCAGGACGCTGATTGGCGCCCATAAAAAAGGCGACCCGCAGGTCGCCTCTGGTGATGCCAATGTATCAAAACCCTTACCGAACGCCCTCGGCGCGCAGGGCCGACGGAGTGTAGTCCGCTGACTTGGCGTCGAAGCCGAATTCGAAGCTGTGCTTCTCTTCGTTCTTCATGCCCAAGGCAATGTATCGGCCGGCAATGATGTCGTAGAGCGCCTCCAAGGTGTAGGCCGGCGTCTGGTGATCGTAGTAATACTGGGCGTGACCTTCGGCCACTCGCCACAGTTGACCGCGACCGTCGTAGTGATCCGCCAGCGCCACTTGCCAGCTGTCTTCGTCGAGGTACATATGGCGTTTGGCGTAGATGTGCCGTTCGCTCGGCTTGACCGTGCCGACCACTTCCCAGACCCGGTGCAACTCGTAACGGGTCAGGTCCTGATTGATGTGCCCGGCCTTGACCACGTCATCGTACTTGAGGCTCGGCGAGTCGAGTTTGTAGCTGTTGTAGGGAATGTACATTTCCTTTTTGCCGATCAGTTTCCAGTCGTAGCGATCCGGCGCACCGGAGAACATGTCGAAGTTATCCGACGTGCGCAAACCATCGGCGGCGGTGCCCGGCCCGTCGTAGGCCACTTGCGGCGCGCGTCGTACCCGACGTTGACCGGCGTTGTAGATCCACGCCAGACGCGGCTCTTTCACTTGGTCGAGGGTTTCATGCACCAGCAACACGTTACCCGCCAACCGCGCCGGCGCGGTCACCGACTGTTTGAAGAAGGTCAGTACGTTGGCGCCTTTTTCCGGGTCCAGGTCCTTCATCAGTTGCGGTACGGCGATCTCTTCCTCGAAGCGGATCGGCGTGTAGCTGCCATTGGTCTGCGGGGTCACCTGAGTGATGATGCGGCGCAGGTTGCCGCCGTGATAACGGGTGATGTGGTTCCACAGCACCTCGACGCCGTTCTTCGGAATCGGGAATGCGTAATAGCGATTGCCGGTGAAATTGGCCAGGCCGTTACCGTCGTTGATGCTGTTCACATTCAGCGCGCTGCGCTTGGCCGACTCGTAGATTTCCGCCGGCAGGCCCACGGTGCGATGGGTCGCGTAGACCGGGATCTTGTAGGTTTCCGGGTAGCGCTTGAACATCGCCACCTGCCCATCCGAAAGCTTGTCCTTATACTTATCAACAGTCGCGGCGGTGATGGTGAACAGCGGTTTTTCACTGGCGAACGGGTCAGCCAGGAAGCCTTTGCTGTCGACAGCTCCGGCGTTTTTCGGGATGCCACCGGTCCACGCCGGAATCGAGCCGTCGGCGTTGCCGGCCTTCTCGGCGCCCAGCGGCGTGAGTGTGTTGCCGAGCTTGTTGGCTTCTTCCGGCGAGACCGCCGCCATCACGTTGGCGGCCAGCAGGCTCAGGGCCAGGGCGCCGCATTGCAGAATCATCTTGCGCATTAACATCATCCTTCTCAGCCAGATCAGAAGTTCACACCGAAGCTCAGCGCCAGGAAGTCACGGTCTTCCAGGACGTTGTAGTCACCGCCGAAGAAGTCGGTGTAACTGAGGCTCGCGGTATAGGTGTTGCGGTAATCGGCATCGACACCGACGCTGACGGCCTTGGCGCCTTCGTTGAACAGCCCGTTGGGACCGTAACCGGCGACGTCATGGGACCAGGAAAGGTTGGGTTTGAGGTTGATCCCGCCGATCACGTTGGCGTAATCAAGGATCGCCCGGGCGCGGTAGCCCCAGGAAGTTGAGGTGACGAAGCCGTCGGTATCGCCTCCGAAACCGTACTGGCCGTAAACCGAATCGCGGCCATAACGCAGCTTGCTTCGCGACTCCAGACCACCAACCCGTACCACCGCGGCTTCACCGACCAGGGTTAGCCGTTGGGCGCCCAATACCTGGTCGAAAAAGTGCGTCAGGGTGCTTTGGACCTGGGTCACTTCCTTGCGGCGGTAACCCGTGTTGTCGGCACCTGGCCGGGTCGCGACAGGCGATGCGGCGCCGCCGGCGATCGGGTTAAGCAACGCCAGGGTCAAGTCGTTGGTATTGACCTGCACCGGAGCGTTGGGCCGATAGCTGATTTCGCCGGTCCAGGCAGTCCCGGTGGGCAAAGTGGTGGAGAAGCTTGCGCCGTACAGACGAATGTCTTCCGGGTATTCAAGGTAATACTGGCCGCGCCCGAGCATCACGCTTTGCGCCAGGCCCGAGCCGCTGCCCGGGGCCAGACGGTTGGCGGTAGTGACCATGCCCGGCAGGCTGGCCAGTGTCGACAGCCCGGCGGTGGTGGTGCCGACGGTCGGTGTGCGACTGTGGTAGTTCATGAAGTAGAGGCCGTATTCGGTGTCGTCACCGAGCCAGCGCAAGGCGGTGCCCCACTGCCCTGAATCCCGGGCATCGCGGTCGCCGCCACGGGGCACGATGACGCCCTCACGGGTGACCTGGATAGGCTGGCCAAAGGCTGACGCCAGCGGCGCCAACGGAGCAATCGCCGGGCTGCCGACGGTATAACCGTTGTTGCAGCCGTCCGCCGCCACGTCGACGCCGAAGAAAGTGCCGCAGTTGTCGAGAACGGTCTGATCCCACTCCAGTTGGTAGAAACCTTCCACGGTGAGCTGATCGGTCAGGCCTTGGGAAGCGAACAGCATGTTCACCGGAATCAGGCCTTCCTTGATCTCCGCACCTGGACGACGGAATGCGGAAACGTCGATCGGGTTGATGCTGTTGATCGAGTTGCCGATGAAGGTACTTTCACCCCAGCTGACCACCTGCTTGCCGGCGCGCACGGTGCCTGGCAGATCGGCAATGGAATAGTTGTGATAGACGAATGCATCGAGGATCTGTGCGCCCGAAGACTTGGCGCCTTCTTTGCGACCGCTGTCGCTGATCTGTTTGAACTCGCGGTCTTCGTCCTTCAGCTCGAAGTCGTACCAGTACTTGCCACGGACGAACACGCCTGTGTCGCCGTACTTCAATTCGAGGTCGTGGATACCTTTGAAGATCTTGGAGAAGGTCTCGCCTTTCTTGAAGTTCAGGCGCCCGTCATCACCGGTCGAAGACTGGCCGGTACCGCCGTTGACGGTGCCCACCAGTGACTTGTCGGCATCGCGCATGCCCCAGCTCGCGCCGACCGACAACGAGGAATCGAACTGCCCCTCGATTTCGCCGATGTTGAATGAAACAGCCTGCGCCTGGGCACAGCAGCCCAAGGCCACCGCAGCGGCCAGCGCTTGCGGTTTGAAGATGGCGCGCATTGTTGTTTTTGTCATGCGTCTTCCCCGGTGAGTGACAGAAGGCCCCACCCTACTGCCGCACGCCGGGAGCGATAAGCGCACCAAGGAGGTATTCGCGTTGTCCCTCCAAAGGATGAATGCCCGCATGGGACGGGGGTTTGCGCGAGGTATGGATGGGCTGGATGGAGGGTTATCAGTGCAGCGCATGGGACAGGGTGAAGCCGGGGTGCGTAGCAGGCGCTCGCTTGTAGCAGCTGCCGAGCTCGCGAGGCTGCGTTCGGCTGCGTAAACCCTGAATCCAAAGTGTGCCTGACAGAACGCAGTGCCTGATTTTGCGACTGCTTCGCAGCCGAACGCAGCCTTCGGCAGCTGCTACAAGTGTCAGCCTGCGACTGTTGCTCAGCCTGCAACAGTGCATGTCTGGAATCGCTATTTTTCCTTTGCGCTCAAGCCCTTATTCTTGCCGGGCTTTCACGGCAAACGGCCTGAAAGCACGAAGCGACGGGGATGATTGACCCACCCCGTTGGCGACAGATTCCAGATGATTTGAAGCGTATTTTTTCGACTCATCGCCCCCTGTTCACTGACGTTGATTTATTGCTCCTTGATCCACGTCTTGCTTTGGCCGCTGCGTTTGCAGCGGCCTTTTTTATGGGCGGAAGCTTTTCAGGCGGGGAATCATCGGGGGTGAAGGCAGTGCTCAGGGCAAGCCCGGCAGATGTCGCGAAGTCAGATGGAATACTTCTGCATGTTCTCCATCATTTCCTTCAGCGCCTCAATATTGTCCTTCGGATGCGCGGCCCCCTCAAAATCACAAATCTGCTGCCAATGCGCCGCCACATCTTCCGGAGAGAAACCAACCCGCGGATCAAACCCGGCGCCCAGGCTGCGCTCCCAGCGCACTTTGCCCATCCAGCCGCCACCCACTTCGAATAGCCCCGAAGTTTCCTGGCAATGTTCGCTGGCCAGGTACACCACCAGCGGGCTGACCAGCTCCGGTTTGAGTTGCTCGAACACGTGTGGCGGGATCAGGCCTTCGGTCATGCGGGTGCCGCCGGTCGGGGCGATGGCATTGACCAGGATGTTGTTCTTGCGGCCTTCGATGGCCAGTGTTCGGGTCAGGCCATAGAGGCCGAGTTTGGCCATGCCGTAGTTGGACTGACCGAAGTTGCCGTAGATACCCGAGGTCGAGGCAGTGAAGATCACGCGGCCATAGTTTTGCTCACGCATGTGCGGCCAGGCGGCGCGAGTGACCTTGTAGGCGCCTTCGACGTGGACGCGGTAAACCAGGTCCCAGTCGCTGTCGTCCATTTTGTGAAAGGTCTTGTCTCGCAGGATGCCGGCGTTGTTCACCACAACATCGACACGGCCGAATGTGTCGAGGGCGTGTTGCACGATTTTGTCACCGTCGGTGACGGAATCGTGGTTGGCCTCGGCGATACCGCCCGCTTCGCGAATTTCTGCGACCACACGATCTGCAGCCGATGCATTGGCGCCTTCGCCTTGAGCCGAGCCGCCAAGATCATTGATCAGCACTTTGGCACCCTGCTTTGCGAACAACAGCGCGTGCGCCCGCCCCAAACCACCGCCCGCACCGGTGACGATCACCACTTTATCTTCGAAGCGCACAGACTCATTCATGGGGAACTCCAGCAGGCCAGGGGACAATGAGTGCGAGTGTCAGCCACGAGGCTGCCGGTCACAATGAACACGGGGGCGGCTGAATGGTGCGCAATAAGGCAGCGGGATAGTCAGGAACACGCCACTTTACGCGGCGGTGAAACCAGCCGGTCGCGAAACTCCAGATAGTGCTTGAGCACCTGCGCCGGCGCTTCGATCTGCGGGTAATGGCCGATTTCAGGTAGCAGAATGGTGTCCGGGTCGGGAATCAGTTGCCGATAGCGCGCCACCATGTGCGCGCCAGAAACCGGATCGACCTCGCCATCGATGACCCGCAACGGCACCTCGCCACGCTGCATGGCGCTGACCCAACGCTCACGCTGGACACGGCGCTGCGGGATATAACTGATCAATTTGTGCATGATCCGTTGCCCGCGATTGCTATCGACCAGGCTCCAGAAATCATCCAGTTCACTTTCCGTGGGCCGGGTCTGCGGACCGAAGACCTGCTGGAAACTCTTCACCAACGCGTCTCGGGTAAAGGCTCGCCCGATCATCCAGCCCAAAGGGCTGAGCAGGAGTTTTTGCATCAACACCGGGTGATGGGTTTCGGGAAACAGCCCGCCATTGAGGAACACACAACTGGCGATATCAGCGCGCGTTTCATAGTGCCGGGCCAACAGCTCCTGGGCCACGCTGTCGCCATAATCGTGTGCCAAAATGTGAACGGGTTGGTCAACGTTCAGATGCGCCAGCAAGGCCTGTTGCAAATCGGCCTGTGCCAGCAGGCTATAGTCGTGGTTCACCGGTTTGGCCGAATCGCCGAAACCGAGCATGTCGCAGGCAATCACCCGATAGCGCTGCGCCAGCGGCTGCCACAGGTAATGCCAGTCCCAGCTGGCGGTCGGGAAGCCATGGATCAACAACAGCGGTTCACCTTGCCCAGCGGCCCAATAGCGCAGGGTCTGACCGCGGAATACGAACGTCTGGCCGCGCTTGCGCCAGACACACAGTGGAATCTCGGCGAGGGCCATTTAGAGTTTATAACCGGGGTCTTGTTTATCGAGTTTGCGCAGCAGCGCCGGCCAGGCCAGCGCGCCGCCCATCCCTTGAGCACTTTTGGTGACACCGGCGATCATCGCCTTGGCACCCGCCAGAATCTGCGGTTCGATGGCGATCAGCTCCGCACCACCGTTCTGCGCCAGCACCTGAATTTCGCAGGCGCGCTGAAAGGTAAACATCATCAGGAATGTGTCGGCGATGGTGCCGCCACAAGTCAGCAGACCGTGGTTGTGCAGCATCAGGAAATTGTTTTCGCCAAGATCGGCTTGCAGCCGCGCCTTCTCTTCATGGTTCAGCGCAACGCCTTCGTAGGCGTGACAGGCCAGGCTGGAAAGGACGAACAAGGACTGCTGACTGATCGGCAAGATGCCCTGCTTCTGCGCCGATACCGCCACCCCCGCCGCTGTGTGGGTGTGCAGTACACACACGACGTCATGACGGACTTCATGCACGGCGCTGTGGATGGTGTAACCCGCCGGGTTGATCTCGTAAGGGCTGTCCATCAGCTTGTTGCCGGCCTGATCGACCTTGACCAGGCTCGACGCGGTGATTTCATGGAACATCAGCCCGAACGGGTTGATCAGAAAGTCTTCAGTGCCCGGCACCTTGGCGGAAATATGCGTGAAAATCAGATCGTCCCAGCCGTGCAAGGCGACCAGACGATAACAGGCGGCCAGATCGACGCGGGTCTGCCATTCGGCGGCACTGACTTTGTCTTTGATGCTGTGTGGCGATTGGACGGGGGCTACGCTCACGGCAAGGATTCTCTTTTTTATTTTTCTGGGTTTTTATTGTTTTTTGCTGCGTTACAGCAGTCTAGTCAGCCCCCGGACTTCGTGTAGTTGCATTGGCAGCCAGCTTGATGGCCGAGCGAGTCAGTGCGCGGGTGAGTCTGGATCCATTGTCAGAGCACCCGCGAACGTGTGGGAGCGAGCCTGCTCGCGATGACGGCGGCAGCTTCAGCATCAATGTTGCCTGACCCGCCGCTATCGCGAGCAGGCTCGCACACGTCAGCCTCGCAGTGCGCTGACCAGCTCCGCCAGCCAAGGCTCGGCGTCGGTTTCCGGCGTCACGGTTTCGCTGGCGTCCAGGCGCAGCATCGGCAGGACTTCACCCACGCCCAGTTCACCGAACAATTCACGCATTTGTTCGCCGCCGCCGCAGAACGTATCGCCATAACTGGAATCGCCCAAACCGATCACCGCGCCCGGCAAACCACGCCAGGCCGCCGGCAACTGATCGCGAATGGCGAAATACAACGGCTGCAGATTGTCCGGCAACTCGCCCATGCCGGTGGTCGAGGTCACCGCCAAAAACGCTTCGGGGCCAAAAGCTTGAACATCGGCGAGGGTCGCACGCGGGTTGTGCAATGTTTCAAAACCGGCGGCGTTCAAAATGCTTGCAGCGTGACGGGCGACTTCTTCAGCCGTGCCGTACACCGAGCCGGAAAGGATGGCGACTTTCATCAATCTGATCCTGAATCTAAATAAAAGTAGGAGATATTAACAGCACCGCCCTCATTGATCTTTTAGAATGCAGCGTATCAATCAATACGCAAAGGACTCTGCGATGATCAACGCCTCATTGCTGCAAATGGTGATCGACGCCTCCAACGACGGTATCGTGATTGCCGAAAAGGAGGGCGAACAGGACAACATCCTGATTTACGTAAACCCGGCATTCGAGCGCCTGACGGGTTATACCAGCGAAGAAATCCTCTATCAGGATTGCCGTTTTTTGCAGGCAGGGGACCGGGATCAGCCAGCCCTCGCCTTGATTCGGCAGGCGTTGGACAGTGGCGGCTCTTGCCGGGAAATCCTCAGGAATTACCGCAAGGACGGTACCCCATTCTGGAACGAACTGTCGCTTTCCACGGTAAAAAACCCGGACGACGGGCAAACCTATTTCGTCGGGGTGCAGAAAGACGTCACGGTTCAGGTCAAGGCGCAGCAGCGAGTCGCGCAGCTGGAAGCGCAATTGGCCGAGGCACAGGCAGAAATTGCCGCACTCAAAACGACGAACGGCTCAAACCAATCTGCGAATTAGTGGTCATTTACTACAATCACCGATGACTTTGTAATTATTTCTTTCGAGCAAACCATGCAGCGCGACGCACTCCTGACGCAGGATGAGCTGGATTTTATCCAGAACATGCAACACAACCCGCAACTCAATGTGCGGGATGCGACGTCGAGTCTGCTCGTCAACGGTGGCTCGCAGATCCGTGACTTGCTCACACGCCTGGCTGCTCATGAGCAAGTC
This sequence comes from Pseudomonas sp. PDM09, assembly GCF_014852305.1. Classification (NCBI taxonomy): domain Bacteria; kingdom Pseudomonadati; phylum Pseudomonadota; class Gammaproteobacteria; order Pseudomonadales; family Pseudomonadaceae; genus Pseudomonas; species Pseudomonas sp. PDM09. The sequence goes on from NZ_JACVBI010000012.1 coordinate 97,374, forward strand.
ACCATCCAGGCCAATTTCGAAAATCAGCAAATGACCTTCCCGCTGCACTTGGTGGAAGATGAATTTCACGCCATGCATCTACGCCTCGGCGTCCCCAGCATCTATGAAGACGGGCCGATGATTCGGCCATGGCGCCTGGTGCTCGAAGAGCCCGTGGCACTGGAAAATGCCAAGGGCCAACCCGGCACGATGTGGGTGCATGAAATATCGTTCAAAGGGGTCTTGCTGGAGGTTCGCAACAAGACCAAGGCGCCGAAGCATTTCGCGTTGTGGTTCAGCCCGTCAGGTTATGAGCGGATTGCGTTGCGCGGCACCTTCGAGCGTGAAACCGAGCAGGGTTTCTACGCCTACGAATTGAGCCAGAGTGACAAGGACGAAACCGAACGTCTGCGTCAGTACATTCTTCAGCAACATCGCCTGACCCATCCTGCCCTGCATATCTGATCTTTCAGTCTATCTACGCTCAGGTATCCAGGTTTCCCGCCAGGAACTGCTTCAGACGCTGGCGCATCAACACTCCCTCGTTTCCCAGACAACCGATCGACGATCCAGCCAGGCTCTCCTGTGCCAGGTCCGATGCCTCTCCGGCCAGCAACACCTGACAATCCAGGCTCATGGCCAAGCGTTTCAAACGTCTAGGCAGTTCCCCCGCCGGCGCGTGGTGGGAAACCAGTATCAGTGCCTTGGGCCTGATCTTCTCGCAGACCAGAACCAACTCTTCGAAGGGCTGACCGATCGCCAACAACTGAATAGCCGAATCGACGCTGCTCAGATACAGCGCCGTGACCAACACGTCGAGTTCACGGCATTGATCGGCCAAGGCGCAGACAATGACTCGTCGCGGTTGCATGACTCGCACCAGCAACAGGCGTTGCAACACTCGAGATCGTAGAAAACCATCCAGAAAAAGCCACTCGCTAATCTGACCGAACGCTTCATGGCGTTGTAGCAATAGCTTCCAGACCGGAATCAGAATGTCCTGAAATACCACCGTCAGCGGGTAACTGGAAAAAATCTGACCGTAGACGTGCTCCAGTTGAACTTCGTCGAAAGCACTCACCGCAGCCTTGACCTGCTGCTGCCATTGGTCATAGTTGGCTTGAACGAGTTCGTTGGGAATGACCTGCGCCAGTACTTTGAGCGGTTCGGTCTTGGCCAGTATCTTGCCGACCTTGCTGACGGCAACACCGCGTTCGATCCAGCCGAGGATGCTACGAACCCGCTCGATATCGGTCACCGAATACAAACGGTGCCCGCTTTCGGTGCGTGTGGGTTGTATCAAACCGTACCGCCGCTCCCATGCACGTAGCGTGACAGGGTTGACCCCTGTCAGACGCGCGACTTCACGGATCGGAAACAGTTCTTCTCGAATCAGGGAGGTGCTGAAGGGCAAGCCAGGTGCAAGGTCGGTCAGCACAGGCATCAAGATCTACGTCCATGTAATATTTAGACACATTCTAACGCTCCTGCCCCAGTGGTGATCAACACATTGTTGAACTAATTGGAACAGACGTCCCAGACAGAATCAGGAATAATCCTTGCTTGTCCCAAGACGCAGCCCACCACCCCGGCGCTGTGTCTGGCGAAGCTCTTATCCGGAGCGACGCGTTTGCCCTACGGAGATACAAAATGTCTACCTCACCCGTCACCCTGATGGTTGCGCGCCGCGTCGCCAATGGGCGTTACCAGGACCTGATGGCCTGGTTGCGCGAAGGCGAACAACTGGCCACCGATTTCCCCGGTTACCTGGGCTCTGGCGTACTGGCTCCGCCGCCCAATGATGACGAGTTCCAGATTATCTTCCGCTTCGCCGACGAGCAGACCATGCACGCCTGGGAGCATTCCGCATCGCGCACTGCCTGGCTGGGGCGCGGCAGTGATCTGTTTGCCAATCCTTCGGAACATCGGGTCAGTGGCATCGATGGCTGGTTCGGTGCGGTCGGCCAACGCCCGCCACGCTGGAAACAAGCCGTGGCCATCTGGCTGGCGTTCTTTCCGGTGTCCCTGTTGTTCAACTTTGTATTGGGGCCGCTGCTGGCTGAAACGGGTTTGCTGACCCGCGTGTTTGTCAGCACCCTGTGCCTGACGCCATTGATGGTGTATTTCTTCATTCCGCTGTCGACGCGTCTGCTGGCCGGGTGGCTGCATACCCCATCTGCACGTCCGTTGCCCGCCGAACCCTCAACCCAGCACCGCTGATCCCCCTTGTGGGAGCTGGCTTGCTCGCGAAAGCGGTGTAACAGTCGACATGATTGCTGACTGTCAGTCCGCCTTCGCGAGCAAGCCCGCTCCCACAATAGGTGTACGCCTCCCGTCGCTGGTATAGTTTTGCTCTTACCGCGACGCGAGCCGTTCATGACCTCTACCGCAGCCCCAATCCTCATCACCGGTGCCGGCCAGCGTGTTGGCCTGCACTGTGCGCAGCGTTTGCTCGAAGACGGCCATCCGGTCATTTTCAGCTATCGCAGCGAACGCCCTGGTGTGCAAACCCTGCGTGATCTGGGGGCAACCTCGGTGTTTGCGGACTTTTCCAGCGAGGCCGGCATCCTTGCGTTCATCGGCGAACTGAAAAACCACACCGACAGTTTGCGGGCGGTTGTCCATAACGCTTCCGAATGGCTGGCCGAAACCCCGGGCACCGAAGCCGCGGCTTTCACCCGCATGTTCAGCGTGCATATGCTGGCGCCCTACCTGATCAACCTGCACTGTGCCGACCTGCTACGGCGTTCAAGTCCCGCCGACATCGTGCACATCAGCGATGATGTGACCCGCAAGGGCAGCAGCAAGCATATCGGCTACTGCGCCAGCAAAGCCGGGCTCGACAGCCTGACCCTGTCCTTTGCCGCGAAATACGCGCCCAGCATCAAGGTCAACGGTATCGCGCCAGCCCTGCTACTGTTCAATCCCGACGACGACGCGGCGTACCGCGCCAGGGTTCTGGCCAAATCGGCGCTGGGCATCGAGCCCGGCAGCGAAGTGATCTACCAGAGCCTGCGTTATTTGCTCGACAACCCTTATGTCACCGGCACGACCCTGACCGTCAACGGCGGACGGCACGTCAAATAAGCCGCTCCCGCGAGGATGTCCCATGACGTTATTCCCGCCACACAACTCCATGTCCCAGAGCTATCGCGAGATCCTGATCGGCCTCGGTGAAAACCCCGACCGCGAAGGGCTGCAAGACACCCCGGTGCGCGCCGCCAAGGCGATGCAATACCTGTGTCATGGTTACGAGCAAAGTGTCGACGAGATCGTCAACGGCGCGCTGTTTGCCTCAGATAACGATGAAATGATCATCGTCGACAACATCGAGCTGTACTCCCTCTGCGAACATCACATGCTGCCCTTCATCGGCAAGGCTCATGTGGCTTATATTCCAACGGGCAAGGTGCTGGGCCTGTCAAAGATTGCGCGGCTTGTGGATATGTTCGCCCGCCGACTGCAAATCCAGGAAAACCTCACCCGGCAAATCGCCGACGCCGTGCAGCAAGTAACCGACGCCGCCGGTGTCGCGGTGGTCATCGAAGCCCAGCACATGTGCATGATGATGCGCGGCGTCGAAAAACAGAATTCGACCATGAACACCTCGGTGATGCTCGGCGCCTTCCGCGAGTCGAGCAATACCCGCCAGGAGTTCCTGCAATTGATTGGACGGAGCAAGTAGCAATGCCACAACTTCAACCAGGAATGGCACGCATCCGGGTCAAGGACCTGTGTTTGCGAACTTTCATCGGGATCAACGAGGACGAAATCCTCAACAAGCAGGATGTGCTGATCAACCTGACCATCCTGTACGCCGCTCAGGATGCAGTGCGTGACAACGATATCGATCACGCATTGAATTACCGCACCATCACCAAAGCGATCATTGCCCACGTGGAGGGCAATCGCTTTGCCCTGCTCGAACGCCTGACTCAGGAATTGCTGGACCTGATCATGGTCAATGAGTCGGTGCTGTACGCCGAAGTCGAAGTCGACAAGCCCCATGCCTTGCGCTTCGCCGAGTCGGTGTCGATTACCTTGGCCGCGAGCCGCTGACCGCGTCTGGCGCATCGGTCGCCAGGCTTTTATCATCCGCGCCACGATTTGATTGCACAGAGCCCATCATGAACGATCAACAACGCCTGGAACTTGAAGCCGCCGCCTTTCGCCGGCTGGTTGCCCACCTGGACAGCCGCAAGGACGTGCAGAACATCGACCTGATGAACCTCTCGGGTTTCTGCCGCAACTGCCTGTCCAAGTGGTACAAGGCCGCTGCCGACGAACGCCAGATCGACGTCAGCCTCGACGAAGCCCGCGAAGTGGTTTACGGCATGCCGTACGCCGAGTGGAAAGCCCAATACCAGAAAGAAGCCAGCGCCGACCAGCAAGCGGCGTTCGCCAAAGGAAAACCCAATGAGTGATTTGAACACCCTGCGCGCCAGCCTCAAGAGCGGCGAACACGCTTTCGCCGATACCTTGGCATTCATCGCCGCCGGTTACGACTATCAGCCCCAGGCGTTCAATAACGGTGGTGTGGAAAACGCCGCCGGGCAAAACGAAGGTTCGTGCAAGACCCTGGGCCTGGCATTGCTGGAAGGCTTGAGTGATGAAGAAGCGCTGTTAGCGTTTGGCGAGCATTACCGTTCGGTGGTGGCCACGCCTGAAGGCAGCGACCACGGCAATATCCGCGCGTTGATCGCCCATGGCTTGGCCGGTGTGAAGTTCTCGCAGCAGCCACTGACTCGCCGCTGAACGCTTTTTGTAGGAGCGAGGCTTGCCCGCGAAGGCGATCCCAAGAACGCCATCGCCGGCAAGCCGTGCTCCTACAGGTATTAGCGGCACATCCCGACTTTTAATATTGACCCGGCGACTTTATTTCGTTTGCCGGGCACCGCTGCTCGCGGCTTAGATAAAAAGAAGCATCCCTTCTTCTGAGTCCGGTATCCATGAGCAGCGAAAACATCAGTCAGTCAATCAACATCGTTCATCCCGTCACGCTCAGCCACGGCAAAAACGCCGAGGTCTGGGGCACCGATGGCAAACGCTACATCGATTTCGTCGGTGGTATCGGCGTGCTGAACCTCGGCCATTGCCATCCACGCATCGTCGAGGCCATTCGCGAGCAAGCCACCCGGCTGACCCACTACGCGTTCAACGCCGCCCCGCATGCGCCTTACCTCGAACTGATGGATCGCCTGACGGCGTTTATCCCGGTGGATTACCCGGTCAGCGGCATGCTCACCAACAGCGGTGCAGAAGCGGCGGAAAACGCCCTGAAGATCGTCCGTGGCGCCACCGGCCGCACGGCAGTCATCGCCTTCGACGGCGCCTTCCACGGTCGCACACTCGCCACCCTCAACCTCAACGGCAAAGTCGCGCCCTACAAGCAGAAAGTCGGTGTGCTACCGGGGCCGGTGTTTCACCTGCCCTTCCCCAGCAAAGACAATGACGTGACCTGCGCCGAGGCCCTGAAGGCGATGGAGCGGCTGTTCAGCGTCGAAATCGACGTTGATGACGTGGCCTGTTTTATCGTCGAACCGGTACAGGGTGAAGCGGGTTTCCTGGCGATGGATGTGGAATTTGCCCAAGCGCTGCGACGTTTCTGTGATGACAAAGGCATCCTGCTGATCGCCGATGAAATCCAGTCCGGCTTCGGCCGTACCGGCCAGCGGTTTGCGTTCTCGCGATTGGGTATTGAACCGGACCTGATCCTGCTGGGCAAAAGCATTGCCGGCGGCGTGCCGCTGGGTGCGGTCGTCGGGCGCAAGTCGCTACTCGATAACTTGCCCAAGGGCGGATTGGGCGGCACCTATTCGGGTAATCCCATCGCCTGTGCCGCCGCGTTGGCGACCCTGGACGAAATGACTGACGCGCATCTGCACGCCTGGGGTGCGCAACAGGAAGAAGCGATTGTCAGCCGCTACGAATCCTGGCGAGCCCGCGAACTGTCACCGTATCTGGGCCGCTTGACCGGCGTCGGTGCCATGCGCGGCATCGAGCTGATCAATGCCGATGGCACACCGGCCTCGGCGCAGTTGACGCAGCTGCTGGCCCTTGCCCGAGACGCGGGCTTGCTGCTGATGCCCAGCGGCAAATCGCGGCACATCATTCGGCTGCTCGCGCCTTTAACTACAGAGGCGGCAGTGCTGGAGGAAGGGCTGGATATTCTTGAGGCGTGCCTCGCGAAATTGTCCTGATCCCAAAGTCCACGCAGTCCATGTGGGAGCGGGCTTGCTCGCGAATGCGGCATGTCAGTCGACATTCATATTGCCTGACACATCGCATTCGCGAGCAAGCCCGCTCCCACACCGGAAATGTGATCAGACATTAAATCGTGTACACAAAAAAACCGGCCGAAGCCGGTTTTTTGCTTTCTACAGAATCAGAATCAAGCGTTCTGCAGATCGTCGAGGTAGCGCTCGGCATCCAGTGCCGCCATGCAACCGGCGCCGGCCGAGGTGATGGCCTGACGGTAGACGTGGTCAGCCACGTCACCGGCAGCGAAGATGCCTTCGAGGTTGGTCGCAGTGGCGTTGCCGTCACGGCCGCCCTGCACAACCAGGTAGCCGTCTTTCAACGTCAGCTGACCTTCGAACAATGAAGTGTTCGGGGTGTGCCCGATGGCGATGAACACGCCGTCGACTTTCAGCTCGTCGAAGCTGCCGTCGTTGTTCTTCAGGCGAGCACCGGTCACGCCCATGTTGTCGCCCAGCACTTCGTCCAGGGTCGAGTTCAGCTTCAGGACAATCTTGCCTTCGGCAACCCGGGCATTGAGCTTGTCGATCAGGATCTTCTCGGCGCGGAACGTTTCGCGACGGTGGATCAAGGTGACGGTGCTGGCGATGTTGGCCAGGTACAGGGCCTCTTCCACAGCCGTATTACCGCCACCGACCACAGCCACGGGCTTGTTGCGATAGAAGAAACCGTCGCAGGTCGCACAGGCCGAAACGCCTTTGCCCATGAACGTTTCTTCCGACGGCAGGCCCAGGTAGCGGGCGCTGGCGCCGGTGGCGATGATCAGTGCGTCGCAGGTGTAAGTCGCGCTGTCGCCAATCAGGGTGTAGGGCTTGGCGGCGAAGTCCACGGCATTGATGTGATCGAACACGATCTCGGTTTCAAAGCGCTCGGCGTGCTCTTTCATCCGCTCCATCAGCGCCGGGCCGGTCAGGCCGTGGACGTCGCCCGGCCAGTTGTCGACTTCGGTGGTGGTGGTCAGTTGACCGCCAGCCTGCATGCCAGTGATCAGCAGTGGCTTGAGGTTGGCACGGGCTGCGTAGACCGCAGCGCTGTAACCGGCAGGGCCGGAACCGAGAATAATCACTCGCGAATGACGAACTTCAGACATGACCTGCTCCTGTTGACCGGGCCCGAAACACTGGGCGCGGAACGCCGGATTGCCGGCGGGAATAAAAAAGGACCGTTGAAAGCACTTGGGGAAGGCTTGGGCTCGACAGTCCTGTAAAAGAATGGGTGCAGCGTATCGAGGGGGCGAAGATTAAGGAAATACGGTTTAACAATCCAGCTCATAGGTGGTCTCTATCCCATCGAGGTGAATACATAGACGCCTTTGTTACAGTTAATGTCGATGCCACTACCGCGCTTTCGCCTGTCAGGCAAAGCCGGTAAGGTCGGCGCGTTTACCCTTTGCTCGGAGCACGTTATGCCCGCCCCCGTTCTGTCTGGCCCGCAATACCTGCGCGAGGGTCTCAAGCTGGTCCTGAGCCCAAGCCTGCGCTTGTTCGTGTTGTTGCCGCTGGCAATCAATCTGGTGCTGTTCGTCGGATTGATCTATCTGGCTGGCCATCAGTTCAGTATGTGGGTCGATACACTGATGCCGTCCCTGCCCGATTGGCTGAGCTTTCTGAGCTACATCCTCTGGCCGATTTTCGTCGTGTTGGTCGTGTTGATGGTGTTTTTCACCTTCACCATGCTCGCCAACATCATCGCCGCGCCGTTCAATGGCTTCCTCGCGGAGAAAGTCGAAGTGGTGGTGCGCGGCACCGACGACTTCCCGGCCTTCAGCTGGGGCGAACTGATCGCCATGATCCCGCGCACCCTGTCCCGGGAAATGCGCAAACTCGGCTACTTCCTGCCCAGGGCCATCGGGCTGTTCATCCTGTCGTTGATCCCGGTGGTCAACATCATCGCCGCGCCGCTGTGGCTGCTGTTCGGGGTGTGGATGATGGCGATCCAGTACATCGATTACCCGGCGGATAACCACAAACTGGGCTGGAACGAAATGCTCGCCTGGCTGCGGCAGAAACGCTGGCAGAGCCTTGGTTTCGGCGGGAGCGTGTATCTGGTATTGCTGATTCCGGTGGTCAACATTCTGATGATGCCGGCGGCCGTGGCCGGGGCAACGTTGTTCTGGGTGCGTGAGCGTGGCGCGGAAAATCTGGTGGCAGAACGCCGCTGATCGCGTCACAAATCCATCATCCCACCGTCACAATGACGACATGGCCTCAGTCGACACTGAGGTCATGACGACAACTCTGCATATCACCCTGATCACCGAAACCTTCCCTCCGGAAATCAACGGCGTTGCCAATACCCTTGGCCGCTTGTTCGACGGTTTGCGCGCACGCGGGCATCAGGTGGAGTTGGTGCGGCCACGGCAGGGTGGCGACCCACTTATCGGAAACAACGATGAGTTGCTGTTGTGTCGAGGCTGGCCGTTGCCGGGTTATCCCGGCCTGCAATGGGGTCAGTCGTCGATGCACAAGCTGCTGCGGCGCTGGAAACGGCATCGTCCGGATGTGTTGTACATCGCCACTGAAGGACCGCTGGGGTTATCCGCATTGCGCGCGGCACGGCGCTTGGGGATTTCGGTGGTCAGCGGCTTCCATACCAATTTTCAGCAGTACTCCAGCCAGTACGGCCTCGGGCTGCTGACGCGCTTGCTGACTCACTACCTGCGCTGGTTTCACAATCGCTCGACCCTGACCCTGGTGCCCAGCGCCAGCCAGCGACTGGAGCTGGAACGCCGCAGCTTCGAGCGCCTGGCGCTGCTCTCTCGAGGCGTCGACAGCCAGTTGTTCCATCCGGCCAAACGGCTGAAATCGTTGCGCGAGCAATGGGGACTGACCGAGGATGATATTGCCTTCATCCATGTAGGACGCCTGGCCCAGGAGAAAAATCTTGGCTTGCTCAAGCGGTGTTTCGACACGCTGAAAATGACTTATCCACAGCGAAAAATGAAATTGATTGTGGTTGGTGATGGGCCGCAACGATCGATGCTGGAGCAGGAATTGCCCGAAGCGATTTTCTGCGGCTCACAACGCGGCGAAGCCTTGGCCGGTCACTATGCGTCGGGGGATGTGTTTCTGTTTCCAAGCCTGACCGAAACCTTCGGCAATGTGGTGCTTGAGGCATTGGCTTCGGGGCTGGGGGTGGTGGCGTACGATCAGGCTGCGGCGGCCCAGCATATTCGCCATGGCTACAACGGCGTACTGGCCATGCCCGGGGATGAAGAGGCGTTTTGCGATGCAGCACGCTGGCTGCTGGAGGAGCGCGAAACCTTGCGCTGCGTGCGTCTTAATGCGCGCCAGCATGCGAGTCGTCAGGGTTGGGCGGCGATTATCGAGCAGTTTGAAGGACAGTTGCGGGGGGCTTGTGTTGGGGAGCAGGTGGTTCCTGATGCACAGACATTACCCTGAATCTTTGATGACATTGAGTCAGCCTTCGCGAGCAAGCCCGCTCCCACCTTTGATCGCATTCCCCTGAGAGAACTCGGTCGAATGTGGGAGCGGGCTTGCTCGCGAAGGCGTCAGTCCTGTCGCCGCTTAAACCAGCGTCATCAACGCCTCACGGCTGAACGGCAGGATGTCTTGCTCACGACCGTCACGCACTTTCTGCGCCCAGTCCGGATCCACCAGCAACGCACGACCCACTGCCACCAGATCGAACTCATCGTTATTCAGCCGCTCCAGCAGTTTTTCCAGGCTGGCCGGTTGGGCGATCTTGTCGGTGTTGACCATGAATTGCAGGAACTCGCCATCCAGGCCGACGCTGCCGACGGTGATGGTTGGCTTGCCGGTGAGTTTGCGGGTCCAGCCGGCCAGGTTCAGCTCGGAACCGTCGAACTCCGGCTCCCAGAAACGCCGCGTCGAGCAGTGGAAAATGTCCACGCCAGCGTCGGACAATGGCTGGAGGAATTCGCCCAGGGCTTGCGGGGTTTGCACCAAACGTGCGGTGTAGTCCTGCTGCTTCCACTGGGAGAAACGGAAGATGATCGGGAAACCTTCACCAACCGCTGCACGCACCGCCTGAATCAGTTCGATGGCGAAGCGCGAACGATTGGCCAGACTGCCACCGTATTCATCAGTGCGCTGATTGCTGCCTTCCCAGAAGAACTGGTCCACCAGATAACCGTGGGCACCGTGGATTTCCACGCCGTCCATGCCGATGCTCTGAGCATCCTTGGCGGCTTGGGCGAACGCGGCAATCACGTCCTGGATATCTTCCTTGGTCATGCCGTGAACCACGACCTGACCGTCCTTCAATTTTTCCGACGGACCGTAACCCGGTACGCTGGCATCCGGCTCGGTGCCGATGCGGCGCACGCTGCCCACATGCCACAGCTGCGGAACGATTTTCCCGCCCTCGGCATGCACCGCATCGACGACTTTCTTCCAGCCGGCCAATGCCGCTTCACCATAGAAGTGCGGCACGTTCGGATAGCCGTTGGAGGCCTTGTGACCGACGGTGGTGCCTTCGGTGATGATCAGCCCAACACCGGCAGCGGCGCGACGACGGTAGTACTCGATCACTTTGGAATTGGGCACGCCGCCCGGCGAAAACGAGCGGGTCATCGGCGCCATGACGACGCGGGTCGGCAACTCGAGAGCGCCTAGGTGAAAAGGCTTGAACAGGGCTTTAACGGGCATGGGACGCTCCACGGGACATAGACTTTATGACGGCGATAATATGGAGACTGCCAAGCCTTGAACAGCACTATTGATTTAAGTGATTAAGGATTAGAAACGAAAAGATCGCAGCCTTCGGCAACTCCTACAGGGGAATGCGTAACCCGTAGGAGCTGCCGAAGGCTGCGATCTTTTGATCTTGCTTTTTTAGCTCAGCGCTTTTTCGATCGCCTGGATGACAGCATGATCATCCGGCGCCGTACGCGGCGAGAATCGCGCCAGCACACGACCATCCTTGCCCAGCAGGAACTTCTCGAAGTTCCAGGTGATGTCGCCCGGAAATTCCGCGCCTTCGCCCGCCAGCAGACGATACAACTGATGACGCTCATGGCCGTTGACTTCCAGCTTGCTGGACAACGGAAAGGTCACGCCATAGTTGAGGCTGCAGAACGCCTGGATCTCCTGCTCGGTACCCGGCTCCTGCCCGGCAAACTGGTTGCACGGCAAGCCCAGCACACTGAAGCCCTTGTCCTTGTATTGCTGGTAGAGGTTTTCCAGCGCCGCGTACTGTGGGGTCAAACCACATTTGGAGGCAACGTTGACCACCAGCACGACACGCCCCTTGAAGGGCGCCAAAGGTAGCTCCTGACCATCCAGGGCTGTCAGTTTAAGGTCGTGAAAAGCACTCATGACGAACTCCAAATTCCAGTGTTTTTCTCAAAACAGCCACTTGGCGGTGCCATCAAGGACAGCCGCGGACTAAAAAGGCGCCCTCGGGCGCCTCTCCAGCTCTCGAAAGCTTAGCGCAGAAAATCAGTGGTGATGGCCACCTTCGCCATGGACGTGACCATGAGCGATTTCTTCCTGGCTGGCGTCACGGATGTCGATGATCTTGACCTGGAAATTCAGGCGCTGACCGGCCAACGGGTGGTTACCGTCGACAGTGACATCGTCGCCGTCCAGATCGCGAATGGTGACGATCTGCATCTGGCCGTCCGGAGCGGATGCGTGGAACTGCATGCCCACTTCCAGCTCGTCAACGCCTTCGAACATGCTGCGGCTCAAAGTGCTGACCAGTTCGGCAGCGTATTCGCCGTAGGCATCTTCAGGTTCTACGGCGACAGTCAGTTCGTCACCGACTGCTTTGCCTTCCAGTGCCTTTTCCAGGCCCGGGATGATATTACCTGCGCCTTGCAGGTAGACCAGCGGCGCGCCGCCGGCGGAGCTGTCGATGACCTCACCAGCGTCGTTGGTCAGGGTATAGTCGATGGAGACAGCCTTATTGGCGGCGATCAGCATGGGGCGAGACCTTTTGCATAAGAATATAGAAAGACCAAGTTTAGCGAAGCAATCGTCTGAAAGCGAACACAACCCGGACAGACGGGGTGCGGCAAAGGGCTCGACGGTCACAGGCTTCCATCAGGATGAAGACGGACACTGGGTAGCCGAGCTTTCCTGCGGCCATACCCAACACCTGCGGCACCAGCCGCCGTGGCAATCCCGGGCCTGGGTGCTGGACCTTTCGCTGCGTAATGAAAAAATAGGCCAACCCTTTGATTGCGGATGGTGCGCACAAGGCTCGGTTAGCGATAACCTTGACGACTGAATTTCGGTAGAACGCCAGCCATAGGCGCTCACCATTGCCATGCACCCTTAGAGAATCCGCATGCAAACTTTTTTTATCGCGCCCACCGATTTTGGTGTGGGTCTGACCTCCATCAGCCTCGGGCTGGTGCGTACGCTTGAGCGGGCCGGTCTCAAAGTCGGCTTTTTCAAACCGATTGCCCAGCCGCACCCGGGTGACACGGGTCCTGAACGCTCCACCGAACTGGTGGCCCGCACCCACGGTTTGAAACCGCCTCAGCCACTGGGCCTGGCCCACGTTGAGCGGATGCTCGGCGACGGTCAGCTGGACGAACTGCTCGAAGAAATCATCACCCTTTATCAGCAAGCCGCTGTCGGCAAGGACGTGCTGATCGTCGAAGGCATGGTCCCGACCCGCAGCGCCAGTTACGCCGCGCGGGTCAACCTGCATCTGGCCAAGAGCCTGGACGCCGATGTGATTCTGGTCTCGGCACCGGAAAACGAAGTGCTGACCGAATTGTCCGGCCGGGTGGAATTGCAGGCGCAATTGTTCGGCGGGCCGAAAGACCCGAAAGTCCTGGGCGTGATCCTCAACAAGGTCAAGACCGACGAAAGCATGGAGGCCTTCGCCTCGCGCCTGAAGGAGCACTCGCCGTTGCTGCGCAGTGGCGACTTCCGCCTGCTCGGCTGCATCCCGTATCAACCGGAACTGAATGCACCGCGCACCCGTGACGTGGCCGACCTGATGGGCGCTCAGGTGCTCAACGCCGGCGACTATGAAACCCGGCGCATGACCAACATCATCATCTGCGCCCGCACCGTGCGCAACACTGTGGAGCTGCTCAAACCCGGTGTGCTGGTGGTAACCCCCGGCGATCGCGACGACATCATCCTCGCCGTCAGCCTCGCGGCGATGAACGGCGTGCCTCTGGCCGGCCTGTTGCTGACCAGCGACACCCTTCCCGACCCGCGCATCATGGATCTGTGCCGTGGCGCCTTGCAGGCCGGCTTGCCGGTGTTGTCGGTCAGCACCGGTTCCTACGACACCGCCAACCAGTTAAACAGCTTGAACAAGGAAATCCCGATCGACGACCGCGAACGTGCGGAAATCATCACCGATTTCGTCGCCAGCCACCTTGACGCCAACTGGCTGCACCAGCGCTGCGGCACGCCACGGGAAATGCGCCTGTCGCCAGCGGTGTTCCGCTACCAGCTGATCCAGCGCGCCCAGGCCGCCAACAAGCGCATCGTGTTGCCCGAAGGCAGCGAGCCGTTGACCGTGCAGGCCGCCGCGATCTGTCAGGCCCGCGGCATTGCCCGTTGCGTGTTGCTGGCCAAACCGGCGGACGTCGAAGCGGTCGCCCGCGCCCAAGGCATCGAGTTGCCGCCGGGGCTGGAAATCCTCGATCCGGACCTGATTCGCGAACGCTACGTCGAGCCAATGGTTGCACTGCGCAAAACTAAAAGCCTCAACGCGCCCATGGCCGAGCAACAACTGGAAGACACCGTGGTGATCGGCACCATGATGCTGGCGCTGGATGAAGTCGACGGGCTGGTGTCCGGGGTCATTCACTCCACCGCCAACACCATCCGCCCGGCCCTGCAACTGATCAAGACCGCACCGGGCTGCACGCTGGTGTCTTCGGTGTTCTTCATGCTCTTCCCCGAGGAAGTGCTGGTTTACGGCGACTGCGTGATGAACCCGCACCCGAGCGCCAGCGAACTGGCCGAGATCGCGCTGCAAAGCGCCGACTCGGCAGCCGCCTTCGGCATCACCCCGCGCGTGGCGATGATCAGCTACTCCAGCGGTGAATCGGCCAGCGGTGAAGAAGTCGAGAAGGTTCGCGAAGCGACGTTGCTCGCCCATGAACAACAGAACTCGCTACTGATCGACGGCCCATTGCAATACGACGCCGCCGCCAACGAAACCGTTGCCCGGCAACTGGCGCCGAACAGCCAGGTCGCCGGGCGTGCCACGGTGTTCGTGTTCCCCGACTTGAACACCGGCAACACCACCCACAAAGCCGTGCAGCGCAGCGCCGACTGCGTCAGCCTCGGGCCGATGCTGCAAGGCCTACGCAAACCGGTGAACGACCTGCCGCGCGGCGCGCAGGTCGACGACATCGTCTACACCATCGCGTTGACCGCGATCCAAGCTGCCAACCGACCTTTGGATGTTTAAATGCTGGATTTTCTACCTGCACCCGTGCGCGGCGTGATCGCCTCGCTGCTGTTGGCGCTGAACACGATTGTCTGCTGCACGCCGCTGTTCATCGTGGCGATTTTCAAACTGCTATTGCCCTTCCCCGCCGCCCAACGTTTTACCGATTGGCTGATGAGCCATATCCACGAAGCCTGGATCAGCAACAACAAGGCCTGGATGGATCTGCTCGGGCACACGCGCTGGCAGCTCAGCGGGCTGGAAGGTCTGGACTATCAGCACTCGTACCTGATCACCAGCAACCACCAGAGCTGGGTCGACATCATGGTGTTGCAATACGTGCTGAACCGGAGAATTCGCCCGCTGAAGTTCTTCCTCAAACAGCAACTGATCTGGGTACCGGTTATTGGTCTGGCGTGGTGGGCGCTCGGTTTTCCGTTCATGAAGCGTTACTCCAAGGCCTATCTGGAGAAGCACCCGGAGAAAAAAGGCAAAGACCTGGAAACCACCCGCAAGACCTGCGACAAGTTCCGCAATAACCCGGTGGGGATTTTCAACTTCGTCGAAGGCACGCGCTTCACCGAGGGCAAGCACGTACAGCAGAGTTCACCGTTCCGCTACCTGCTCAAGCCGAAAGCAGGTGGTATTGCCTTCGTACTGGATGCCATGGGCGACCAGCTGGAAGCCATCGTCAACGTGACCATTCACTATCCGGCCGGGCGGCCGGGTTATTGGGATTTGCTCTGTGGGAACGTGAAGGATGTGGTGGTGCATTTTCAGGAGCTGAAGATTCCACCGCAGTTCGTCGGCAAGAACTACGACCAGGACGGTGTGTATCGGCTTGAGTTTCAGGGTTGGATCAATCAGTTGTGGAATGACAAGGATGCGCTGCTGGGGCAGATGCACCGTGAGTATCCCGCCAAGTAACAAGGAGTCTGTACCGGCCCCATCGCGAGCAGGCTCGCTCCCACAGTTGATCTTCAGTGGACACAAAATTTGTATTTCATTGAGAACCAATGTGGGAGCGAGCCTGCTCGCGAAGGCGTCCTCCCAGACACAAAAAAACCCGCAGACGATCACTCATCTGCGGGTTTTTTATTGGCAGCTAACGCTTAGATCGCGCCACGTTTACGCAGCAGATCCAGCACTTGCTTGACGCCTTCTTCCAGCGACAGCGACTGGGTGTCGATCACCAGATCGGCATTCAGCGGCACGTCGTACGGGAAGGATTCGCCCGGGATGTTGTCGCCACCCGCCGCGTACAGACCTTGCGGATCACGCTCGGCACAGACCGTCGGAGAGGCCTGGACGTAGACCGTCAGCAGACGCTCCTTGCCGATCAGTTCCCTGGCCTGCTCACGACCTTCAGCACTCGGCGCAACGAAGGCTGCCAGGGTCAACAGACCGGCTTCGTTGAACTGACGCGCAACGTGCGCCGCACGACGCCAGTTCTCGGTACGCCCGGCGCGATCCTGCGGCAGACCTTTGTTCAGGTCGTGACGCAGGTTCTGGCCATCGAGTACAAACACTGCACGACCCAGGTCGAACAGCTTGCGTTCAACCGCGTAGGCCAAGGTGCTTTTGCCAGCGCCCGACAAGCCGCTGAACAACACGGTGGCCGGTTGCTGACCAAAGCGCTGGGCACGTTCTTCGGTGGCAACGTGAGCCAGTTTGCCGTGATGGGTGCTGGTGCCATGGCTCAACGGCTGAGCGATGATCATGCCGGCCGCGACCGTACCGTTGGTCAGTCGATCAATGACGATGAACGAACCGGTGGTGCGGTTGCTGTCGTAACCGTCCAGCGCGATGGCCGCGTCGAGGCTGATCTTGACCCGACCGATCTCGTTCAGCTGCAGCGAGCTGGCGGGACCTTCGGCCAAGGTGTTCACGTCCACCCGATTGACGATGCTGGTGATCGAACCCGGCACGTAAGTCGTGGCGCGCTTGATGTCGTATTTCTTGCCCGGCAGCATTGGTTCTTCAGCCATCCACACCAGCATGGCGTCGAAGGCGTCAGTCACTTGCGGCTGGTTGTCGGCATGCACCAGCAAGTCGCCGCGGGAGATGTCGATTTCGTCTTCCATGGTCAGCGTCACGGCTTGACCGGGACCTGCATGTTCCAGTTCACCTTCGAAGGTGACAATGGATTTCACGCGACTGCTCTTGCCCGACGGCAACACAACGACTTCGTCGCCCTTGTGCACGATGCCGCTGGCCAGGGTGCCGGCAAAACCACGGAAGTTCAGGTTCGGACGGTTGACGTACTGCACCGGGAAACGCAGGTCGGTGTAGTTGCGGTCGCTGGCGATTTCGACGGTTTCGAGGATTTCCATCAGCGACTGGCCGGTGTACCACGGCGAGCGCTCGGACTTGTTCACCACGTTGTCGCCCTTGAGCGCGGACATCGGCACGAACGCCATGGTAGTCGGCTTGAACGCGATGCCTTCGGCGAACTTCAGGTAATCGGCTTTGATCGACTCGAACACGCTTTCGTCGAAGCCGTTGAGGTCCATCTTGTTGATGGCGACAACGATGTGCTTGATGCCCAGCAACGAGGCGATAAAGCTGTGGCGACGGGTCTGGGTCTGCACGCCGTAACGGGCGTCGACCAGGATGATCGCCAGGTCACAGGTGGAGGCACCGGTGGCCATGTTGCGCGTGTACTGCTCATGGCCGGGGGTATCGGCGATGATGAATTTGCGCTTGGCGGTGGAGAAATAACGGTAAGCGACATCGATGGTGATGCCCTGCTCACGCTCGGCCTGCAGGCCGTCGACCAGCAATGCCAGGTCGATGTCATCGCCAGTGGTGCCGACTTTTTTCGAGTCGCGGGTAATGGCTTCCAAGTGATCTTCGTAGATCATCTTGGAGTCGTGCAGCAGGCGCCCGATCAGGGTGCTCTTGCCGTCGTCGACGTTGCCACAGGTAAGAAAGCGCAGCATTTCCTTGCGTTCGTGCTGGCCCAGATAGGCGAGGATGTCCTCGCTGATCAAATCAGATGCGTGCGACATGACAACCCCTTAGAAATAACCCTGACGTTTCTTTTCTTCCATCGAACCGGCGCCATCGTGATCGATGACCCGGCCCTGGCGTTCGGAAGTTCGCGTCAGGAGCATTTCCTGAATGATGTCGGTCAGGCTGGTGGCCTCGGACTCGACCGCACCGGTCAACGGGTAGTCGCCCAGCGTACGGAATCGGACCTTTTTCTTGACGATGCGCGCCTTGTCTTCGTCGCTCAGGTGATTGAGCAGGCGCTCGTCGTCGATCATGATCCAGGTGCCATTCATCTCGATGACATCGCGTTCGGCTGCGAAATACAGCGGCACGATCGGGATACCTTCGAGGTAGATGTACTGCCAGATGTCCAGTTCGGTCCAGTTCGACAACGGGAATACGCGGATCGATTCGCCCTTGTTGACCTTGCCGTTGTAGACGTTCCACAACTCGGGACGCTGGTTTTTCGGATCCCAGCGGTGCTTGGTGTCACGGAAGGAATACACGCGCTCTTTGGCACGGGATTTCTCTTCGTCGCGACGGGCGCCACCGAATGCGGCATCGAAGCCGTACTTGTCGAGGGCCTGCTTGAGGCCTTCGGTCTTCATGATGTCGGTGTGCTTGGCACTGCCGTGGGTGAGCGGGTTGATACCCTGTGCAACACCCTCGGGATTCACATGCACCAGCAGGTCCAGACCGAGTTCTTCGACCATGCGGTCGCGGAACGCGTACATTTCCTTGAACTTCCACTGGGTGTCGACGTGCATCACCGGAAACGGAAGTTTGCCCGGGAAGAATGCCTTGCGTGCCAGGTGCAGCATCACGGCGGAGTCTTTACCGACGGAGTACAGCATCACCGGGTTATCGAACTCGGCGGCGACCTCGCGGATGATGTGGATGCTTTCGGCCTCCAGCTGTTTCAGATGCGTCAGTTTGTCGACCATGGCTACTCACGAAAACGATCTTATGGACGGCCTGCGGGCCGTGTTCGAGCGGGGAATCCTAGCACAGCGCCCTCTTCTAATCAGGACGCTGGCTAGATCGAAAGGGTATATGAATATACCTGCCCGTTCGGGTGTGCTGGGTCCTGTGGGAGCGAGCCTGCTCGCGATAGCGGTGTGTCAGTCACATCAATGTCGAATGTAACGCAGCCATCGCGAGCAGGCTCGCTCCCACAGTGGATATGGGGTGATTCATATGGGGTTCGGGCAATCGATGAAGATGTGCTCGAGGGCGAAACGTCGCGCCAGGTAATCGCCCAAAGCCTGCACACCGTAACGCTCGGTGGCGTGGTGGCCGGCGGCGATGAAGCTGATGTCATTTTCCCGGGCGCTGTGGAACGTCTGCTCCGAGGCCTCGCCGCTGAGGTACAGATCAACGCCGGCCAACACCGCCTGATCAATGTACCCTTGGCCGCCACCGGTGCACCAGCCGACCCGACGAATCATCGCGCTGCCTTCGATCAGCAATGGCTCGCGCCCCATGACTTCCTGCACGCGACGGGCGAAATCACGAGGGGTCATCGGTTCGTTCAACGAGCCGACCAGGCCAACGATTTTCAGATTGTCCGGATCCAGCGGGCCTTCGACGGTGATGTCCAGTTGCCGGGCAAGCTGCACGTTATTACCAACTTCCGGGTGCAGATCCAGCGGCAAGTGATAGGACAGCAAGCTGATATCGTGTTTGAGCAGGGTTTTCAACCGGCGCTGCTTCATGCCGGTGATGCACGGGTTTTCGCCTTTCCAGAAATAGCCGTGATGCACCAGCACCAGATCGGCCTGGGCCTCTACCGCGGCGTCCAGCAACGCCTGGCTGGCGGTAACACCGCTGACGATGCGCATCACTTGCGGCCGGCCTTCGACCTGCAAACCATTGGGGCAGTAATCGGCGATCTTCGCACTTGCCAGGTAGCGGTCGGCTTCTTCGACCAGGGTGCTCAGGGCAACGGCCATAAAAGACTCCTAAATATCCCGTTCAGAGGCGCGCTCGGCCTCGTATAATGCGCGACATTATGGGCGGTCTCACACCGCCTGCAACCTCTGTAGGACTTGCTTAATGCTCAAGGCGCTGCGTTTTTCCGGCTGGCCGCTGTTGGCCGGCGTGCTTATCGCTCTATTGATTATGCAGCGTTATCCGCAATGGGTCGGGTTACCGAGCCTGGACGTCAATCTGCAGCAAGCCCCGCAAACCCTCGGTCTGCAGCAGGGCCCGGTGTCCTATGCCGACGCGGTGACCACGGCCGCGCCGTCGGTGGTCAATCTGTACACCACCAAAGTGGTCAACAAGCCCAGCCATCCGCTGTTCGAAGATCCGCAGTTCCGCCGCTTTTTCGGCGACAACTCGCCCAAGCAGAAACGCATGGAGTCGAGCCTCGGTTCGGGCGTGATCATGAGCCCGGAAGGTTATCTGCTGACCAACAACCACGTGACCAGCGGTGCCGACCAGATCGTGGTGGCGCTCAAGGATGGCCGTGAAACCCTGGCCCGGGTTATCGGCAGCGACCCGGAAACCGACCTCGCGGTATTGAAGATTGACCTGAAAAACCTGCCGTCGATCACCGTCGGCCGTTCCGACAATATCCGCATCGGCGACGTGGCCCTGGCCATCGGCAACCCCTTCGGCGTCGGCCAGACCGTGACCATGGGCATCATCAGCGCCACCGGGCGCAATCAGCTGGGGCTGAACAACTACGAAGACTTCATCCAGACCGATGCCGCGATCAACCCCGGCAACTCCGGCGGTGCACTGGTGGACGCCAATGGCAACCTGACCGGCATCAACACGGCGATCTTCTCCAAGTCCGGCGGTTCTCAGGGCATCGGCTTCGCGATCCCGGTCAAACTGGCGATGGAAGTGATGAAGTCGATCATCGAACACGGCCAGGTGATTCGCGGCTGGCTCGGCATCGAAGTGCAACCGTTGAGTCAGGAACTGGCGGAATCGTTTGGTCTGTCGGGACGTCCGGGGATTGTGGTCGCGGGAATTTTCCGTGACGGCCCGGCGCAAAAGGCCGGCCTGCAACTGGGCGACGTGATCCTTAGCATCGACGGTGAACCGGCCGGCGACGGTCGCCGCTCGATGAACCAGGTGGCGCGAATCAAGCCGACTGACAAGGTCACCATTCAAGTGATGCGCAACGGTAAAGAGCTCAAGCTCACGGCAGAAATCGGTCTGCGTCCACCACCCGCGCCGATCAAGGAAAAAGAAGAAGAATAAGCCGGTAGGAGCTGCGCCCTCAGCAGCTCCATAACTGCGAAGCTGTTAACGGCATACATTCTCATTAGGCATGTTATATTGTTTCAATATTACTATTGGAACAACATAACATGTCGTCTCGAACAATGGCTTCCCTCGCAGGCCTGGCCCTCGGTTTGCTGGGGGATCCAGTCTTCGCCGAAGAGTCGCAAACCGTTGAACTGGACGCCATCAGCGTCACCTCTGACTACGAATCCCCCACCGGCCCGGTCAGGGGTTACCGCGCCACGCGCTCTTCCAGCGCAACCAAAACCGACACGGCCACTCGCGATATCCCGCAATCGATCAGTGTGGTTCCCATCAGTGTGCTCAAGGACCTGGGCAGCACCAGCGTCGAACGCGCGCTGGAATTTGCCGGCGGCGTGTCGAAACAGAACAACTTCGGCGGCCTGACGCTCTACGAATACAGCGTGCGCGGCTTCACCACGTCGGAGTTCTACAAGGACGGTTTCAGCGCCAACCGCGGCTATCCAAGCACGCCGGACGTGGCCAACATCGAACGCATCGAAGTGCTCAAAGGCCCGGCCGCCAGCCTCTATGGTCGTGGCGATCCGGGCGGTACGGTGAACATCGTCACCAAGAAACCCCAGCCTGAAGCCTTCACCACTCTGCAAACCAGCACCGGCAGTTGGGATCGCTATCGCACCGCCGTGGACGTCAACACACCGCTGGATGATGATGGCAACGTTCTGTCCCGGGTGAACCTGGCTGTCGAGGACAACCACAGCTTCCGCGATCACGTCGACAGTCAGCGTGTGTTCGTTGCGCCTTCGTTCAGCTGGCAACTGAACCCGGACACCCACCTGTTGGTGGAGAGTGAGTTCGTGCGCCACAGCTCGACCTTCGATCGCGGTGTCGTCGCGCCGAACAATAAATGGAGCGGTGTCTCCCGTTCGACCTTCCTTGGCGAACCCAACGATGGCGACATCGACAACCACAACAATCTGCTGCAAGCCGCCCTCGAACACCAGCTCAACGACAGCTGGAAACTACGCCTCGCCAGTCATTACAAGGAAGGCAAACTCTGGGGCTTCGCCTCCGAAAACCGTCCCTTGAACGCCGACGGCCACACCATCAACCGTCGCTATCGCGAGCGCGATACCAACTGGCACGACAGCATCACCCAACTCGAACTGCGCGGTTTGTTCGACATCGGCAGTTGGCAACACGAACTGCTGATCGGCAGCGAATACGAGAACTTCCGCAAGAACGAACGGGTCACGACCATTGCCGGCGGCCCTTACGCTATCGATATCTATCGGCCGATTTACGGCCAGCCGAAACCTGATGGCGCGCGCTCCGGGACCGACTTCTTCGAGCACGTCGAAAGCCAGGCGCTGAACCTTCAGGACCAGATCGTCTTCACCGACAAACTGCGCGGCATGCTCGGTGCGCGCTTCGAGCATTTCGAACAAAGCATCGACGATCACAGCCGCAACGCCACCAGCCGCCAGCGCCACGACGCACTGACCCAGCGAGCCGGCCTGCTCTACCAACTGACGCCCGAAGTGGGGTTGTTCGCCAACGCCTCCACTTCGTTCAAACCGAACAATGGGCTGGACGCCGCCGGCAAATCCTTCGACCCGGAAGAAGGCGTCGGTTATGAAGTCGGGATCAAGAGCGAGCTGTTCGACGACCGCTTGAGCACCACCCTCGCCGCCTTCCATATCGAGAAGGAAAACGTCCTGGCCCTCGACCCGAGCACCGACTCCAGCCGCGCCATGGGCAAGGCCCGCAGCCAGGGTGTCGACCTGCAAGTCACCGGGCAAGTGACCGATGCCGTGCGAGTAATCGGTGCTTTCGCGTACATCGACGCCGAAGTCACCCAAGGCGACAAGGTGATTCCCACCGGCAGCCGAATTCTTGGCGTGGCCAAGCGCAGCGGCAGTCTGTTGGGTGTTTATGAATTTCAGGACGGTCATTTGCGCGGTTCGGACCTTGGCGCAGCGTTCACCTATGTCGGCGATCGCTCGGGTGAAGCCGGTAGCGACTTCGAATTGCCGGCGTATCACACCGTCGACCTGCTGGCCCATTACAAGGCCAGCGAAAACGTCACCGTGGGCCTGAACCTGAACAATCTTTTCGACGAGAAATACTTCGAGCGCTCCTACAGCAACTACTGGGTCAACCCCGGAGAGCCGCGCAATTTCACCGTCAGCCTGACACTCAACCTGTAAAAGGACGTCCACCATGCAACACCTAAAATCCCTGGCGCTACTCAGTCTGTTGTGTGCCGGCCAAGTCTCGGCCCACGGTCTCTGGACCGAAGAACGTCGCGGCAACATCGAAGTCATCTACGGCCACGGTGCCGAAGACAACGCCTTCAAG
Organism: Pseudomonas sp. PDM09; assembly: GCF_014852305.1. Lineage (NCBI taxonomy): Bacteria > Pseudomonadati > Pseudomonadota > Gammaproteobacteria > Pseudomonadales > Pseudomonadaceae > Pseudomonas > Pseudomonas sp. PDM09. The sequence goes on from NZ_JACVBI010000012.1 coordinate 120,543, forward strand.
GCACAGAAAATCAGCGGCGCGTGGGCCTATGACATAGCCGGAAAAATGATCCCGGTGAACGTGCAACGGCTGGCCGACCACGCCCGCCTGCAGCCGTTGAAACCACCAGCAGTGATGGCCGTGGCGCTGAACAATGGCATGTGGTCGCAAACGGCGGATAAGAAATGGATCAACGAAGGACGCAGCAAAGTACCGGGGGCCATTGAGTCGACCCAGACTTTCAAATACAGCCTGGCGATCTACCAGCCGGGGGCGAAGCTGCCGAAGCTCGATCAGATGAAACTGCTGATTCTGCCGGAGGTTGATCCGCTAACCGTGGGGCCGGGCAAGTCGTTGCCGGTTCGAGTGCTGCTGGACGGTAAGCCGGTGGCGGGCGTGAAGCTAGTGGGCGACTATCGCAGCGCGCCGAATACCTTAAGCACCGAGACCGATGCAGAGGGTCGGGCGCAAGTATTGGTGCGTAATGAAGGGTTGAATGTGATTGCGGCGCAGATGGAGATTGCGCTGAAGGACAACCCGCATGTCGCGACGCGCGGGCTGTTCACGTCGCTGACCTTCCTTGGCGAACCACATCACGAGTAACCCACAAAACCCCTTGTGGGAGCGAGCCTGCTCGCGATAGCGGTCTTGCATTCAACATCAATGCTGAATGTTATGGCCTCATCGCGAGCAGGCTCGCTCCCACAGGATCGGGGAAGCCTTACAGGTCGCCGAGGCCGTCGATCAGCGCCTGATTCTGCTCCGGCGTACCAATCGAAATCCGCAGGAACTGCGCAATCCGTTCCTGCTTGAAGTGCCGAACGATCACGCCCTGTTCGCGCAACTTCGCCGCCAGCCCTGCCGCATCATGCTTCGGGTGACGGGCGAAAATGAAGTTTGCCGCCGAAGGCAACACCTCAAACCCCTTCGCCTCCAGCTGCGCGACCACCTTCTCGCGACTCTCGATGACCAACCGGCAGGTCTTGTCGAAATACTCACGATCCTCGAACGCTGCTGCGGCCCCGACAATCGCCAGACGATCCAGCGGATAGGAGTTGAAGCTGTTCTTGATCCGCTCCAGCGCCTCGATCAGGTCCGGATGCCCGACCGCCAGGCCAACCCGCAGGCCCGCCAGCGAACGGGACTTGGACAGGGTCTGAGTCACCAACAGGTTTGGATAACGGTCCACCAGCGTGATCGCCGTTTCACCACCGAAATCAATGTAAGCCTCATCCACCACGACCACCGAATCCGGGCTGGCCTTGAGGATTTGCTCAACCGCGTCCAGCGCCAACAGGCAACCGGTCGGCGCGTTCGGGTTGGGGAAAATGATCCCGCCGTTCGGCTTGGCGTAGTCCGCCGGGTTGATCTGGAAGTGCTCATCCAGCGGCACCGCGTCGAAAGCAATGCCATACAAACCGCAGTAAACCGGATAGAAGCTGTAGCTGATGTCCGGGAACAGCACTGGATTATCGTGTTGCAGCAAGCCGTGAAAAATGTGCGCCAGGACTTCATCGGAACCGTTGCCGAGAAATACCTGATTGCTCTGCACGCCGTAATACCTGGCCACCGCGTTCTTCAGCAGGTCGCTGTTCGGGTCCGGGTACAGACGCAGGTTATCGTTCAGTTCGGTTTGCATCGCGGCCAACGCTTTGGGCGATGGACCGTACGGGTTCTCGTTGGTGTTGAGCTTCACCAGTTTCGCCAGCTTCGGCTGCTCGCCCGGCACGTAGGGCACCAGGCTCTTGACGAAGGGACTCCAGAATTTACTCATGCTTAGCTGCCCTTCTTATCGTCAACGATGCGGTATTCGGCGCTGCGGGCGTGGGCGGTCAGCGACTCGCCACGGGCCAGCACGGAAGCGGTTTTGCCCAGTTCGGAGGCACCCTGCTCGGAGCAGAAGATGATCGACGAACGTTTCTGGAAGTCATAAACACCCAGCGGCGAAGAGAAGCGCGCGGTGCCGGACGTTGGCAGCACGTGGTTCGGGCCAGCGCAATAGTCGCCCAGCGCTTCTGAGGTGTGGCGGCCCATGAAGATCGCACCGGCGTGGCGGATCTGCGGCAACCAGGCCTGCGGGTCGGCAACCGACAACTCCAGGTGTTCCGGCGCAATGCGGTTGGCCACTTCAATGGCTTGTTCCATATCGCGAACCTTGATCAGCGCACCGCGACCATTGATCGAGGTTTCGATGATCTCGGCGCGTTCCATAGTCGGCAGCAGTTTGGCGATACTCGCTGCGACCTTGTCGAGGAACTCGGCGTCCGGGCTGACCAGAATCGCCTGGGCATCTTCGTCGTGCTCGGCCTGGGAGAACAGGTCCATGGCAATCCAGTCCGGATCAGTCTGGCCGTCACACACCACTAGAATCTCCGACGGCCCGGCGATCATGTCGATCCCGACCTGACCGAACACGTGGCGCTTGGCGGTGGCGACATAGATGTTGCCAGGGCCGACCACTTTGTCGACCTTCGGCACGCTTTCAGTGCCGTAAGCCAGCGCCGCAACGGCCTGGGCGCCGCCGATGGTGAACACCCGGTCAACGCCGGCAATGCAGGCCGCGGCCAGCACCAGCTCGTTGATCTCGCCGCGCGGCGTCGGCACGACCATGACCACTTCGCTCACGCCTGCAACCTTGGCCGGAATCGCGTTCATCAGCACCGAGGACGGGTACGACGCCTTGCCACCCGGCACATACAGACCGGCGCGATCCAGCGGCGTGACCTTCTGGCCCAGCACCGTGCCATCGGCTTCGGTATAGCTCCAGGAATCCTGCTTCTGTTTTTCATGGTAGCTGCGCACGCGAGTCGCGGCTTTTTCCAAGGCTTCACGCTGAGGCGCGGTGATGCGGGTCAATGCCAGCTCCAGGCGTTCGCGCGGCAGGATCAGGTCTGCCATGGAGGCGACTTGCAGGCCGTCGAACTTCTGGGTGAATTCCACCAGCGCCGCGTCGCCGCGTTCGCGCACAGCCTTGATGATGTCCAGCACCCGCTGATTGACCGAGTCGTCAGACACACTTTCCCAGCTCAGCAGATGATCCAGATGATGTGCGAAATCCGGGTCAGCAGCGTTGAGTCGGCGAATTGCAGTCGGTGCGGTCATAGCGAGAGCCTCATAGGATTGGCAAAAACTCAGGCGCCCTAACTTAGCAGTCGTTTCCGCTTGGGCACCTGAGAATTCTGGCTATGAGGCGGATAGACGGGCGCGACTCAAGGTCGCGCGGGTGAATCAGCCGCGGTGTCGAGACTCCACTGCTTTGCGCAGGGTGTCGATCAACGCCTGGATTCGGGCATGCTGCATTTTCATCGAAGCTTTGTTGACGATCAGCCGGGAGCTGATGTCGGCAATGAAATCCTGGGGCTCCAGGCCATTGGCACGCAGAGTGTTACCGGTGTCGACTACATCAATGATCTTGTCGGCCAGACCGATCAGCGGCGCCAGCTCCATCGAACCGTAGAGCTTGATGATGTCGACCTGACGGCCTTGCTCGGCATAGTAACGCTTTGCGACGTTGACGAATTTGGTCGCCACCCGCAGACGGCCCTTGGGCTCGACATCGCCGACACGGCCGGCGGTCATCAGCTTGCAGAGGGCAATTCGCAGATCCAGAGGCTCGTACAGACCCTGGCCGCCATATTCCATCAGCACATCTTTACCGGCGACGCCGAGGTCCGCGGCACCATGCTCGACATACGTCGGCACATCGGTGGCGCGCACGATCAGCAAGCGCACATCGGCCTGGGTCGTGGGGATGATCAGCTTGCGGCTCTTGTCCGGATTCTCGGTCGGCACGATACCCGCTTCAGCCAGAAGCGGCAGGGTGTCGTCAAGGATGCGGCCCTTGGACAGTGCGATGGTCAACATGGGAAACGTCAGTCCTTATCAAGGTACTCATGCCCGGTCGCAAACGGCGCCGGACATACATCGAGGCCGTTACAGCCCCGACTTGAACAAAATCAACGGGCGCGTCCTTGCGCCCATGCAGCAGAAACTAGCCCGGTACGCGGCGGATCTTCGCGCCAAGCATCTGCAGTTTCTCTTCGATGCACTCGTAACCACGGTCGATGTGGTAGATGCGGTCGATCAGGGTATCGCCTTCGGCGATCAGCGCCGAGATCACCAGGCTGGCCGAAGCACGCAGGTCGGTGGCCATTACTGGCGCGCCCTTGAGCTTCTCGATGCCGGTGACGATGGCGGTGTTGCCTTCGACCTGGATGTGAGCGCCCATGCGGTGCAGTTCGTACACGTGCATGAAGCGGTTTTCGAAGATCGTCTCGATCACCGCACCAGTGCCTTCGGCAATGGCGTTGAGGGAGATGAACTGCGCCTGCATGTCGGTCGGGAACGCCGGGTATGGAGCGGTCCGCACGTTGACGGCTTTTGGCCGCTTGCCGTGCATGTTCAGCTCGATCCAGTCTTCGCCGCAGGTGATTTCAGCACCCGATTCGCGGAGCTTTTCCAGAACGGCTTCGAGGATGGTCGGATCAGTGTCCTTGACCTTCACACGACCGCCGGTCACCGCCGCCGCCACCAGGTAGGTGCCGGTCTCGATGCGGTCAGGCATCACCTTGTAAGTGGTCGGGTGCAGACGCTCGACGCCATCGATGGTGATGGTGTCGGTGCCGGCGCCAGTGATCTTGGCGCCCATGGCGTTCAGGAAATTCGCCAGGTCGATGACCTCAGGCTCGCGAGCGGCGTTCGCCAGCACGCTACGGCCCTTGGCCAGAGCGGCCGCCATCATGATGTTCTCGGTACCGGTCACGCTGACGGTGTCGAAGAAGAAGTGCGCACCGCGCAGGCCGCCTTCAGGGGCCTTGGCCTTGATGTAGCCGCCTTCGACGTCGATGACCGCGCCCATGGCTTCGAGGCCACGGATGTGCAGGTCGACCGGACGCGAACCGATGGCGCAACCGCCAGGCAGTGCGACTTCGGCTTCACCGAAACGGGCAACCATCGGGCCCAGCACCAGGATCGAGGCACGCATGGTTTTCACCAGTTCGTACGGCGCGATCAGGGTCTTGATGGTGCGTGGGTCGATTTCGACGCTGAGCTTCTCGTCGATCACCGGTTCGATGCCCATCCGACCGAACAGCTCGATCATGGTGGTGATGTCGTGCAGGTGCGGCAAGTTGGCAACGGTCACCGGGCCATCGCACAGCAAGGTTGCGGCCAGGATCGGCAGGGCAGAGTTCTTTGCCCCGGAGATGCGGATTTCGCCATCAAGACGAACGCCACCGGTAATTATCAATTTATCCATAAGAATCTCGACGCCCTTGGGCTCAGGTGCGCTCGGCCCAGGCCGCGCTGCTGAAAAATTTCATAGTGACCGCATGGATGCTGCCATCGGTGATCCATGGGTTCAAATGGGCATAGATCTGCTGCTGACGCTTCACCGGGCTCAACGCCGCCAGTTCATCGCTAATCACGTTCAGCTGAAAGTTGCAGCCTTCGCCCTCGACTTCTACTAGGGTTCCTGGCAGCTTTCCTTCAAGGAAGCTCTTCACTTCTACGGCCTGCATGCTCAACCTCAATCGGCGCCCTGTGCGCGCGGGTCGGACATCATACAAAAAAGCCCCGCGCCTGCGAACCCCGCATTCACAGGACTCTGACGGGGGGCTTCTTTATAGATGCGGTTCAGGGGTGCGCCAACAGCTCGGTCAATTCGCTGACCTGAGCGATTTCACGCATATCGTCGGGCATCGCGCGAATGCTCAGGGCCTTACCAGCCGCCTGAGCATCGCGCATGAAGCACAGCAACAGCGACAAGCCGACGCTGCTGGACTTCTCCACCTCTGAGCAATCAACCACCAGTGCAGCCGCGTTGCTGGACTTGATCAGCGCCTGGCCCTGCTTGCGCAGGTTCGGGCCTGTCCGGTAATCCAGCACGCCACTGAGCAGCAGTTCGCCGGATTCGCTCATGCGAATGGCCGACTCACTCATTGGGTTTTCTTCTCGGTAGATTGTTCGGTGGCTTCCTTGGCTTTGGCAACTTCCCCGGCCCAACCGTTGATGGTCTTGTCCAGGTCGTTGCCGTTGCGCTGCATCGCATCAGCGAACTGATCGCGGAACAGCTTGCCGATGTTGATGCCGTTGATGATCACGTTGCGCAGCTTCCACTCGCCATTGATCTTCTCGAGTGTGTAAGACACAGGATAGATCGCGCCGCTGCTGCTTTTTACCGTCATGCCAACGCTGGTACGGTCGCCTGACTCATCCTTTGCAGGATCGACGACGATGCCCTGGTTATCGTACTCAAGCAGCGCATTGCCATAGAACTGGAACAGGCCCCTTTTGAAGTTTTCGACAAACCTTTGCATCTGCTCAGGCGTAGCCTTGCGTGAATACTTGACCGTCATGATGCTTTTGGAAATACCTTCGGCATCCACCACAGGGCCGACGATGGTATTCAGCGCCGTATAAAAGTCTTGCGGGTCCTGCTTGTACTTTTCCTTGTTGGCGGCAAGATCCGCCAACAACCGGTTGGTGGTGTCCTGAACCAGTTCGTGCGCCGACTGTGCCGACACGGCGTTAGCCATTAACGGCAAGGCCGCGAGTATTACCAACAGGCCACGTCGCAAGATAGAGATCATTCAAAAGCTCCTCATTTGGCGTCTTTGCTAACGGTATTGAGCAGGAATTTACCGATCAGGTCCTCGAGCACCAGCGACGACTGCGTGTCGTGGATGGTTCCCCCTTCCTTGAGCAGGGCTTCTTCCCCGCCCACGCTGATACCGATGTATTTCTCACCCAACAGGCCAGCGGTCAGGATAGATGCAGTGGAGTCGGTCGGCAGATTATCTACGCGCTTTTCCAGTTGCATGGTCACCCGACCGGTGAAACTGTCGCGATCCAGATCGATTGCGGTGACTTTGCCGATGGTGACACCGGCCATGGTCACTTTAGCTCTGACCGTCAAACCGGCGATATTGTCGAAATATGCATAAAGTTTATAAGTATCGGTGCTCGCCGTCGGAGCCAGGCCACTGACCCGCAGCGCAAGCAACAGCAAAGCCAGGATGCCAGCCAGCAAGAAAAGGCCGACACCGATTTCCAGGGTGCGGTTTTGCATCAGAAATCTCCAAACATCAAGGCGGTCAAGATAAAGTCCAGGCCAAGTACAGCCAAAGAGGCATACACCACGGTCTTGGTAGTGGCACGACTGATCCCCTCGGAAGTGGGCTCGCAGTCATAGCCTTGGAATACGGCGATCCAGGTCACGACGAAGGCAAAAACCATGCTTTTGATAATGCCGTTGAGCACATCGTCGACAAACGTCACGCTGTTTTGCATGTTCGACCAGTAGGAGCCTTCATAGACACCCAGCCAGTCGACGGCCACCCACGAACCGCCCCAGATACCCACCACGCTGAAAATCGTCGTCAGCACCGGCAAGGAAATGAAGCCGGCCCACAGGCGCGGGGCAATGATGTACTTGAGCGGGTCGACCCCGATCATTTCCAGGCTGGACAATTGCTCGGTGGACTTCATGTTGCCGATTTCAGCGGTCAGCGCCGACCCTGCGCGCCCGGCGAACAGCAAGGCCGTGACCACCGGCCCCAGTTCACGCAGCAGCGTCAACGCGACCATCTGCCCGACGGCCTGTTCCGAACCGTAGCTGGACAGGATATTGAACCCCTGCAGGGCCAGCACCATGCCGATGAACACCCCGGAAACCACGATGATCACCAGGGACATCACGCCCACCGAATGCAGTTGCTTGACCAGCAAGCCAAAACCGCCGCCGATGCCGCCACGACCGAGCAAGGCATGGAACAGGAACAACGCCGAACGCCCGAACACCGCCATCACATCGATGCCGGCATGACCGAAACGCCGCACCCTTTCTATTAGTGTGATCTTGCGCATCAACGCTTCCCCAGAAGATCTGCGCGGTAATCCGGCGCTGGAAAGTGGTATGCGACCGGGCCGTCGGGTTCGCCAGTCAGGAATTGACGAATACGTGGCTCATCCGATTTCATCAGTTCCTTGGGCGTGCCTTGGCCCAACACTTGCCCGTCGCCCACCACGATGAGGTGGTCGGCGATGCTCGCGGTCTCGGCCAGGTCGTGGGAAACCACAATGCTGGTGATGTTCAGCGCATCGTTGAGCAGGCGGATCAAGCGCACCAGCACGCCCATGGCGATCGGGTCCTGGCCGACGAAAGGCTCGTCGTACATCAGGATTCGCGGATCGAGAGCAATTGCCCGGGCCAGCGCGACGCGACGTTTCATGCCGCCGGACAATTCGTCAGGCATCAGGTCGATGGCGCCACGCAAGCCAACAGCCTGCAATTTGAGCAGGACAATGTCGCGGATCATTTCTTCCGGCAGCGCTGTATGAACACGTAGCGGAAAAGCGACGTTCTCGAACACATCAAGGTCGGTAAACAATGCACCGCTCTGAAACAGCACACCCATGTGCTTGCGCGCATCGAACAGATCGTTGCGCGACAGTGTTGGCAGGTTCTGGCCATTGACCCAGACTTCGCCGCTGGTGGGGCGCAATTGTGCGCCGATCAGCCGCAACAGCGTGGTCTTGCCACACCCGGAAGGTCCCATGATGCCGGTAACCTTGCCGCGCGGGATGCGGATATCGATGTTATTGAAAATGCTGCGCGTACCGCGCTTGAAGGTCAGTCCCTTCAGCTCGACCGCGTAGGCGTTATCGGCACTCATCTAAACTCCTTGCGATGCAGCCTCTCACTCGGACGCCTGGCTTTCTGGCGAAAGCACATACCTCCCCGGGCAGGCCGAACTGGCGGCGAACTATATCACTGCAAAGCTCAAGCGCCCAAGGCCCAAGCCGGGCATGTTCAGCAACATGACCGCCCGAAATCATCTATTTAGAGAGGATTCGGTAACAAGGAATGACAAACCGCGACGAACTAGCGTGAGGGTTTTGATCATTACCGCTATAATCGCCGCCTTTTCATCAGGCTATTCGATTCCCGACATGAACCAATCCAGCGACCTGATTCAATCCGCACAACGTACCATCCGCCTCGAACTGGAAGCCGTACAAGGCTTGCTACCCCATATCAATGCGGATTTCGTACGTGCGTGCGAGATGATTCTGGCCAGTAAAGGCCGCGTGGTCGTGGTCGGCATGGGCAAATCGGGGCACATCGGCAACAAGATTGCCGCCACCCTGGCCAGCACCGGCACCACCGCCTTCTTCGTGCATCCGGCCGAAGCCAGCCATGGCGACATGGGCATGATCACCCGCGATGACATCATTCTGGCGCTGTCGAATTCCGGCTCCACCAACGAGATCGTCACCTTGCTGCCGCTGATCAAACGCCAAGGCATTCAAATGATCAGCCTGACCGGTAACCCCGAGTCGCCGCTGGCCAAGGCAGCGGAAGTCAATCTCAATGTAAGCGTCGAACACGAAGCCTGCCCGCTGAATCTGGCACCTACCTCATCGACCACCGCGGCACTGGTCATGGGTGATGCTCTCGCCGTTGCCTTGCTTGAAGCTCGCGGCTTTACCGCCGAAGATTTCGCCTTTTCCCACCCGGGCGGCGCCCTTGGCCGCCGCTTGTTGCTGAAAGTGGAAAACGTCATGCATGCCGGCACCGAATTGCCGCAAGTGATGTGCGGTACGCTGCTCAAGGATGCCTTGATGGAAATGACCCGTAAGGGATTGGGCATGACCGTTGTACTGAGCACGGATGGCAAACTCGCCGGGATCTTCACCGACGGCGACCTGCGTCGCACGCTGGACCGTACCATCGATATCCACAGCACGACCATTGATGAAGTGATGACCGCCCACGGCAAGACCGCCCGCGCCGAGATGCTCGCCGCCGAGGCCCTGAAAATCATGGAAGACCACAAGATCAACGCACTGGTAGTGGTCGACAGCGAAGACCGTCCGGTCGGCGCCTTGAACATGCACGATTTGCTGCGTGCGGGAGTAATGTAATGAGCACGGACCTGCTGCAACGCGGCAAACAGATCAAACTGGCGGTGTTCGACGTCGATGGCGTGCTGACCGACGGGCGCCTGTACTTCCTCGAAGACGGTAGCGAATTCAAGACGTTCAACACCCTCGACGGCCAGGGCATCAAGATGTTGATGGCCGCGGGCGTGCAGACCGCTATTATCAGTGGCCGCAAGACCCCGGTGGTTGAACGGCGCGCGAAGAACCTCGGTATTCCGCACCTTTATCAGGGTCGCGAAGACAAACTGGTGGTGCTCGACGAACTTCTTGGCCAGCTCAACCTGAGCTATGAACAAGTGGCCTACCTGGGCGACGACCTGCCGGATCTGCCGGTGATTCGCCGCGTAGGCCTTGGCATGGCGGTGGCCAGCGCTGCCAGTTTCGTGCGCGAACACGCCCACGGCATCACCCAGGCCCGCGGTGGCGAGGGGGCCGCTCGCGAATTTTGCGAATTGATCCTGCGCGCCCAGGGCCGCCTCGATGCGGCCAACGCCGCGTACCTGTGAGCCCATCATGCTGAGCAAAAGAATTCGTAACATCCTGGTGTTCGGTTGCATCGCCGCGATTTTTGCAGCGGTTGGTTACTGGAACATCAGCCCGGAACGTTTCCTCGACAAACCGGTGGTGAAGGTCGATGAAACCGCGATCGACTATTACGCCATCAACGCCCACAGCGTGCAGTACCTGCCCGACGGCAAACTGCAATACGAGATGACGTCGGACAAGGTCGAACACGTGAAAGCGAGCGAGGTGACGTTGCTGAGCAATCCGGACCTGAACATGTTCCGTGGCACCGAATTCCCCTGGCACGTCCAGAGCGAGCGCGGCGAAGTCAACCCGGACGGCACTCAGGTCGAGCTGATTGACTCGGTACGTATCACGCGTTTCGACGAAAAAAACCGTAAAACCCTGATTACCACCACCCGTATGACCGTGTTCCCGCAGCAGCAATATGCGCAGACCGATCAACCCGTTAGAATCGACGGCGCCGGCGGTGTATCGACAGGCAACGGAATGAAAGCGTACTTGAAAGAAAGCAGGATACACCTGCTATCGAACGTAAGAGGACAGTATGAGGCTCGTTAAAACTCTCCCTATTTTGCTCAGTCTGGGCGCAGCACTGGGAAGCGTGAGCGCCTGGGCTCTGCCGAACGATCAAGAGCAGCCTATCCGCATTCAGGCCGACGATGCCCAACTGGACGACAAGAACGGCGTTGCCACCTATAAGGGCGATGTGATCATCACCCAGGGCTCGATGAAGGTCACCGGCAATACCGTGACCATCACCCGCACCCCGACCGGCGACATCGACGTGGTGACTTCGGTGGGCAACCTTGCCTACTTCGAGCAACTGCAAACGGCGGGCGATACCAAGCCGGTCCAGGGCTACGGCGTAACTATCCAGTACCACGCCTCGCAAAACCGCGTCGTGCTGATCGATCGCGCCAAAGTCATCGATAAGGACAACAACGTCACCCAAGGCGAGAAAATCGTCTACGACACGGTCAAAAAGCTTGCGAGCGCCGGTCGCGCCACGGGTAACAAGGTCACCGAGGCACGCCCTCGCATCGACATGGTGATCCAGCCGAAGAAGAAAACCGACGAGCAAAAGGCCCAGTAATGGCAACTCTGAAAGCTCAGCATCTGGCCAAGAGCTACAAGAGCCGCCAGGTCGTGCGCGACGTCAGCCTGTCCATCGACAGCGGTCAGATCGTCGGCCTGCTTGGCCCTAACGGCGCCGGTAAAACCACCTGTTTCTATATGATTGTCGGCCTGGTACAGGCCGATCAAGGCCGCGTACTGATCGACGACCTGGACGTCAGCCACCAGCCGATGCACGGTCGCGCGAAGGCCGGCATCGGCTATCTTCCGCAAGAAGCGTCGATCTTCCGCAAACTGTCGGTGGCCGACAACATCATGGCCATCCTCGAGACCCGCAAGGAGCTCGATAAGGCCGGTCGTCGCCAAGAGCTGGAAAGCCTGCTGCAGGAATTTCACATCCATCACATCCGCGACAATCTCGGCATGAGCCTGTCCGGTGGTGAACGCCGCCGTGTGGAAATCGCCCGGGCACTGGCTACCAACCCGAAATTCATCCTCCTCGACGAACCCTTCGCCGGCGTGGACCCGATTTCGGTGGGCGACATCAAGCAGATCATCCATCACCTCAAGGCTAAAGGCATTGGCGTGCTGATCACGGACCACAACGTTCGTGAGACCCTGGATATCTGCGAAACCGCCTACATCGTCAACGACGGCCAACTGATTGCTGAAGGTGACTCCGCCACCATCCTCGCCAATGAACTGGTCAAGGAAGTGTATCTGGGCCACGAGTTCCGCCTGTAAGCACCTGAGGTGCCCAAGTCGCCGAGAGAGCGCTCGCTTCAATAAAAAATCAATAACTTTTTATTGTTACAGCGCTCTAGGCAAACACTTCAGTTTCGGGCATATAATTTGCTTATGTTTGGCGCTTCGGCGCCCTGTAGTGGATGGCGCATGTGCGCCGGCGAATAAGGTGTTAAGCCCCTGCCATGAAACCATCGCTAGTCTTGAGAATGGGCCAGCAGCTGACGATGACACCGCAGCTGCAACAGGCCATCCGCCTGCTCCAATTGTCGACCCTGGACCTGCAACAGGAAATCCAGGAGGCTCTGGAGTCCAATCCGATGCTCGAACGCCAGGAAGAAGGCGACGACTTCGATAACGCCGACCCCTTGGCCGATAGCGCCGAACAGAAACCTAACGCCGACATTCAGGAACCCTCCTACCAGGAAACCGCCCCGACGGTGGACAACCTTGAGGAAGGCGACTGGAACGAGCGCATCCCCAACGAATTGCCCGTCGACACCGCCTGGGAGGATGTCTACCAGACCAGCGCCAGCAGCCTGCCGAGCAGCGATGACGACGAGTGGGACTTCACCACCCGCACATCGGTCGGTGAAAGCCTGCAAAGCCATTTGCTCTGGCAACTGAACCTGGCACCGATGTCCGACACCGATCGCCTGATCGCCGTGACCCTGATCGACTGCATCAACAATCAGGGCTACCTGGACGAAACCCTCGAGGAAATCCTCGAAGCATTCGACCCGGAACTGGACATCGAACTGGACGAAATCGAAGCCGTCCTGCACCGCATCCAGCAATTCGAACCCGCTGGCATCGGCGCCCGCAACCTCGGTGAATGCCTGCTACTGCAACTGCGCCAGTTGTCCGCCAAGACCCCTTGGCTGGCCGAAGCCAAGCGCCTGGTCACCGATTACATCGACCTGCTCGGCAGCCGCGACTACAGCCAGCTGATGCGCCGCATGAAGCTCAAGGAAGATGAGCTGCGCCAGGTCATCGAATTGGTCCAGAGCCTCAACCCACGCCCGGGTTCACAAATCGAGTCCACCGAAGCCGAATACGTCGTTCCCGACGTGATCGTGCGCAAGGACAACGAGCGTTGGCTGGTGGAGCTGAACCAGGAATCGGTGCCACGCCTGCGGGTCAACGCCCAATATGCCGGTTTCGTGCGCCGCGCCGATACCAGCGCTGACAACACCTTCATGCGTAATCAGCTGCAGGAGGCTCGCTGGTTCATCAAGAGCCTGCAAAGCCGCAATGAAACCCTGATGAAAGTCGCCACCCAGATCGTCGAGCATCAACGCGGCTTTCTCGAATACGGTGACGAAGCCATGAAGCCGTTGGTGCTGCATGACATTGCCGAAGCAGTCGGCATGCATGAATCGACGATTTCACGGGTGACCACGCAAAAATTCATGCATACCCCACGGGGCATCTATGAACTGAAATACTTTTTTTCCAGCCACGTCAGTACCTCTGAAGGCGGTGAATGCTCGTCCACGGCGATCCGCGCGATCATCAAAAAACTGGTTGCCGCGGAAAATCAGAAAAAGCCGTTGAGTGACAGCAAGATCGCTGGTTTACTGGAGGCACAAGGCATTCAGGTAGCCCGTCGTACCGTCGCCAAGTACCGCGAATCCCTGGGGATCGCGCCTTCCAGCGAACGGAAGCGGTTGATGTAGCCGCCGGGCTCGCCACAGCGTTCCAGTGGCAGGCATTTCTGCCTGCCGCTTTATGCACTGGCAACGAAGGAGAAGCTGTATGCAAGTCAACATCAGTGGACACCAACTGGAAGTGACCGAACCCCTGCGCACCTACATCGGCGAAAAACTCGACCGATTAGAGAGGCATTTCGACAAGATCACCAATGTGCAAGTCACGATGAACGTCGAAAAACTGCTGCAGAAGATCGAAGCCACGCTGCATATTCCCGGCGGAGAAGTGGTCGCCAATGCCGAGCATACGGACATGTATGCCGCCATCGACCTGCTGACCGACAAGCTGGATCGCCAACTTAAAAAGCATAAGGAAAAGACCCAGAGCCTCCTCCAGGGCGCGACCGGTCGTTAACACCCCCAATCCATGATCCGACTAGAAACCATCCTGACCCCCGGCCGTTCCCAAGTGAACGCGCCGGGTGGCAGTAAAAAGAAAGCCCTCGAGCAAATTGCCAACCTTATCCACCGCGAAGTACCGGATCTGGAAATGCAGGACGTCTTCGAGGCCCTGATTGCCCGTGAGAAACTCGGTTCTACCGGTTTCGGCAACGGCATCGCCATCCCCCACTGCCGGCTCAAAGGCTGCACCTCGCCAATCAGTGCGCTGCTGCACCTGGAAGCCCCTATCGATTTCGATGCCATCGACGGTGCCCCGGTTGACCTGCTGTTTGTGCTGCTGGTCCCGGAAGCCGCCACCGATGCACACCTGGAACTGCTACGCCAGATTGCCAGCATGCTGGATCGCAAGGAAGTGCGTGAAAAATTGCGTAGCGCCCCGAGCAACGAAGCCTTGTATCAGGTTGTCCTGGACGAGCAGAACGGTCACTAATCATGCGCCTGATCATCGTCAGTGGCCGCTCCGGCTCAGGTAAAAGTACCGCCCTCGATGTGCTCGAGGACAACGGCTACTACTGCATCGACAACCTGCCTGCCGGCTTGCTGCCGGAACTGGCCGAACGCGCGCTGATTCACACCGAACTGGCACAACCGCTGGTGGCCGTGTCCATCGATGCACGCAACTTGCCAAGCCACCTGTCACGGTTCCCCGAATTGCTGGAAGAGGTCCGCAGCCGACATATCCAGTGCGATGTGCTGTACCTGGACGCCGACGAAGAAACCTTGCTCAAACGCTTTTCGGAAACTCGCCGTCGTCACCCGCTGAGCAGCGCCAATCGTTCGCTGGCGGAGGCGATCCAGGATGAAACCAATCTGCTGGGGCCTATCGCCGATCTGGCTGACCTCAAGGTCAACACCACCAATCTGAACCTGTATCAGCTACGCGATACCATCAAGCTGCGCCTGCTGAATCAACCGGAACCGGGTACTGCGTTCCTGGTGGAATCTTTCGGGTTCAAGCGGGGCATGCCGGTGGACGCCGATCTGGTATTCGACGTGCGCTGCCTGCCCAACCCTTACTGGAAGCCGGAGCTACGGGCACAGTCCGGGCTCGATCAACCGGTGGCCGAGTACCTGGCGGCACAGCCGGACGTCGAAGAGATGTTCCAGGACATTTCCTCATACTTGCTCAAGTGGCTACCCCGCTTTGCCGCCAGCAATCGCGCCTATGTCACCATTGCCATTGGCTGCACTGGCGGGCATCACCGCTCTGTCTACCTGACCGAACGTCTGGGTCAGGTCCTGCAAAAAACCCTGAAGAACGTCCAGGTCCGCCACCGCGACCTCAGCTAAAGGATTCACATCGCGATGCCTGCTCTGGAAATCGAAATTATCAACAAGCTGGGTCTGCATGCCCGCGCGTCTGCAAAATTTGTTGGGGTAGCGGGTCAGTATCCTTGCCAGATCAGGGTTGGCCGTACGCCGGAATCAATGATCGACGGCAAAAGCATTATGGCAATGATGATGCTGGCCGCTGGCAAGGGCACCAAAATCCACCTGATTACCGAAGGCGAACAGGAGCAGGAAGCGCTGGATGCACTGGTGAAGTTGATCAACGACTACTTCGACGAAGGCGAATAAAAGTCAAAAGATCGCAGCCTCGTTTCACTCGACAGCTCCTACAAGGATCTGCATACAGTAGGAGCTGTCGAGTGAAACGAGGCTGCGATCTTTTGATCCTGTTTTTCAAGTCAACGCTGTATCCATCACCATCATCAGACAAAACCCGATCAGCAGCCCAAGGCTGGCCAGTTTGTCGTGACCATGGCGGCGCGATTCGGGGATGACTTCGTGAGTCACCACCAGCAACATCGCACCGGCCGCCAGTGCCAGCCCCAAAGGCAACAGCAGTTCGGCCAGGCTCACCAGCCAGGCGCATAACAATGCAAAGACCGGCTCGACCAACCCTGATGCAGCACCGATCAGGAACGCCTTGACCCGCGACATCCCTGCCCCGGCCAACACCAACGCAATGACCAGTCCTTCCGGCACATCCTGCAATGCGATGCCCATGGCCAGGCTGTCGGCGTCAGGCATGCCACCACCGGCCGAGACGCCGACCGCCATGCCTTCGGGAATGTTGTGGGCGATGATGGCGAACACAAACAACCAGATCCGCGGTGGAATCACCGATCGCTTCAGTGTCCCCACGAGCATTTCGGGCGTAGCGCCAGACACCCTGCGATCCACCAGAAACAACCCGAATGCGCCCAGAAGGATGCCGAAGCTGATCAGGCCGCTGGCCGCCCAAGGCGTCAGCCCGAGGTTTTCTGCCGCGGCAATGCCCGGCACGATCAGCGAAAACGCCGTTGCGGCGAGCATCACCCCGGCTCCGAAACCGAGCAATATGTCGCTGACCGCCTGAGGCATCTGCCGAATCACCAGCACCGGCACCGCGCCCAAAGCCGTACCCAAGGCACAAATCGCCCCGCCTTGCAGGGCGCGCTGCAGTTTCGGTTCGAGGTCCAGCCAGCTCAGCCCTTGGGCAGCCAATAACGTCATGCCCGCCAGCAGTAATAACGATCCCAGTGCGTAACGAAACATTCGTCCACTTCCGATCGCCAGTGTTTCAGTGCCCATAGTCAGCCCTGGATTGTTTTATAGAGACTTAGGGGGCGTTCTCAACTAGTTCCCCCTAAACCAGCGCAGCCTGATAACGCGCGGCGACTTCGGGCCAATTGATTACGTTGTAGAACGCATTGATGTATTCCGGGCGACGGTTCTGATAGCGCAGGTAGTAAGCGTGCTCCCAGACATCCAGGCCGAGGATCGGCGTATTGCCATTCATCAACGGGCTGTCCTGGTTGCCGCTGCTTTCAACAATCAAGGTCTTTTGCGGCGTCACGCTCAACCAGGCCCAACCGCTGCCGAAACGGGTCAGCGCAGCTTTGGTGAAGGCTTCCTTGAAGTTGTCGAGACCACCCAGCTGTTCGTCGATCGCCTTGGCCAGCGCGCCTTCAGGTTGGCCTCCGCCGTTGGGTGCCATCACTTCCCAGAACAACGAATGGTTGGCATGCCCACCGCCCTGATTGATCACTGCCGCACGGAGCTTTTCTGGCAATTGCTGGACAGCCGCCACCAGTTTTTCCACCGGCCATTCAGCAAATTCAGTGCCTTCGACTGCAGCGTTGAGGTTGTTGATGTAGGTTTGGTGGTGTTTGGTGTAGTGGATTTCCATGGTCTGCGCATCGATGTGCGGTTCCAGGGCGTCATAGGCGTACGGCAAGGCAGGCAAGGTAAAAGCCATTTCAATGAACTCCATGTAGTAAGGGCACAGGCTGATGCGAGGTCGAAGCGGTGTCGGTACGCAGCAACCGGTGGGTGCGCGGATACTCGCCGTGTTCGCTGATGAAATTCAGCAGCTCGACATAGGTTTTGCTGCTCTGGCGTAGCGCGGCTTCACGCAAGGCTGGCGCCAGTCGCGGGTCCTGCATGGTCTGCAGAAGCCGTTGATGGATTGCACACAGGTACTCGGCGCTCTCCTCCGGCTGGTTCAGACGCAGGTGCAGGTCCGCCAGGTTATGGTGGGAAATCACGCAAGCCGCCACCGCTTCGTCGGCATCCGCCCAGCGCTCGAACAACACCTGGGCCAGGGCCAATGCCTGCAAGTAGGCCTCGCGGGCATCGATCAGCTCGCCCAGCATGAAACAGCGATTTGCTCTTTCGATCGTGCGTTTCCAGTGCTCCATGGTGAGCCTCCAAAGCGGTAGCGGTGATTACACGCCGCCTGCGGTGAGCTTCTCTGGGTTGAGCAATTCTTCCAGTTGGCTGCGCGTCAGATCGGTGTGCTCCAGGGCGATATCGATCACCGGCCGGCCCTGCTGATAAGCCTTCTTGGCAATCTCGGCGGCTTTTTGGTAACCAATGATCGGGTTGAGTGCAGTGACCAGAATCGGATTGCGCGACAGCGCTTCCTTGAGCCGGGCCTCGTTGACCTTGAAGCTGGCGATAGCCTTGTCACCCAGCAGACGGCTGGCGTTGGCCAGCAATTGGATACTGCTCAGCAGGTTCTGGGCGATGATCGGCAGCATGACGTTCAGCTCGAAATTGCCCGACTGACCGGCGACGGTGATCACCGTGTCATTGCCAATCACCTGAGCGGCGACCATCGCGGTAGCTTCCGGGATCACCGGGTTGACCTTGCCGGGCATGATCGACGAGCCGGGCTGCAAGGCTTCAAGTTCGATTTCACCGAGCCCGGCCAACGGGCCGGAATTCATCCAGCGCAGGTCGTTGGCGATTTTCATCAAGGAAACCGCTGTAGCCTTGAGCTGCCCTGAAACGCTGACCGCCGTGTCCTGCGAGCCGATCAGCGCAAACAAGTCCTTGCCCGGCGTGAACTGAACCTGCGTCAGTTGGCTGAGTTGCTGGCTGAAATGCGCCGCAAATTGCGGATGAGCATTGATCCCGGTACCCACCGCCGTGCCACCCTGGGCCAGGGACTGCAGGCTTGGCAGCAGATCCTGCAAGTGACCGATATTGGCCTTGAGCTGTTGCGCCCAACCATTGAGCACCTGACTCATGCGCACAGGCATGGCGTCCATCAAATGGGTACGCCCGGTTTTGACGAATGGATGAACCTGCTCGGCCTTGTGCTCGATTACCTGCACCAGATGCACCAGCGCCGGCAGCAACTGCTCATGCAAGCTCAATGCGGCGCTGACATGGATGGCAGTCGGGATGATGTCGTTGCTGCTTTGGCCACAATTGACGTGATCGTTGGGATTCACCGGCTCGCCCAGCAAGCGGCTGGCCAGGGTGGCGATCACTTCGTTGGCGTTCATATTGGAGCTTGTGCCGGAACCGGTCTGGAAGATGTCCACCGGGAAGTGCTGCATGAAATCGCCTTCGAGCAAGCCTTGAGCGGCGTCGACGATCGCCTTGCCCTGGGATTCGCTGATCTGCTTGAGCTCGACGTTGGCTCGGGCGGCTGCGGCCTTGGCCAGAATCAGCGCCCGGATGAACTGCACAGGCATCGGTTGGCCGCTGATCGGGAAGTTATCCACCGCACGCTGGGTTTGCGCGCCATAGAGAGCGTCCACCGGGACCTGAAGTTCGCCCATGCTGTCGCGTTCGATACGTGTGTTACTCATCAGGAGATCCTTGCACCAGTTCTATGAGAGGGATGGAGGGTTGCAACTCGCAGGTCGCCAGTTGCCAGGCGTAGCTTTGCCAACGTTTGAGGCGGCATTTGCAGAGTGATTGTCGTTCGAGATCGCGCAACGGCCGCCAGGCCTGGTCGAGACACAAGCTGCGCCAGTGCCAGGGCAGCGCGACATCGACGGCGGTGTCGAGCAGTAAACGGAAAGAGGTTTCGGCGATGGTCCAGGGAGAGGTGGCCGTGCAACACGCCAGATACCGGCCTTCGGCCAGGTAATGTTCGATCAGGCGCGGTTCGTCAGGGTCCATGGCGCAACGGATCTGGCGACTCATCCAGCGCCAGCTTTCGAGGTAAGGCTGCTCGTGCAAGGCAGAACTCATGATCCGGGCTCATTCGGTAATGAGATTTATTATTAGATGATAATGAGAACCAAAACAAGCACAGCAAAGCACTGAGTACTTTGTGGGAGCGGGCTTGCTCGCGATGACGATAGAAGATTCAACATCGATGTCCACTGAAATGACGCTATCGCGGGCAAGCCCGCTCCCACAGGATCTGTGTTGCGACCAATAAAAAAGGCGCGCCACCCAATTGGGTGGCGCGCCTTTTTGTGCAGCGATCGGAGGCTTAGCTACCCGCCACTGTCATCCGCTCGATCAACACCGACCCGGTGCGAATATTGCTGCGCAGTTCCAGGTCATTACCAACTGCGATGATCTGCTTGAACATGTCACGCATGTTGCCGGCGATGGTCACTTCCTGCACCGCGAACTGGATTTCGCCGTTCTCGACCCAGAAACCCGCCGCGCCACGGGAGTAATCGCCAGTGACCATGTTCAGGCCCTGCCCCATCAGCTCGGTGACCAGCAAGCCTCGCCCCATGCGGCGCAGCAAGGCGGCCTGATCTTCGTCACCATGGGTGACGAACAGGTTGTGCACGCCGCCGGCGTTGGCAGTGCTCGGCATGCCTAGCTTGCGGCCGGAGTAGGTGCCGAGTACGTAGGACACCAACTCGCCCTTCTCCACGAACGGCTTGGCGTAGGTCGCCAGGCCATCGCCATCGAACGCCGAACTGCCCAGAGCGCGCATCAGGTGCGGACGCTCATCGATGGTCAGCCATTCCGGGAACAGCTTCTGCCCCAGCGTGCCTTCGAGGAACGACGATTTGCGGTACAGACTGCCACCGGAGATCGCCGACAGGAAACTGCCGAACAAGCCACCGGCCAGTTCCGCGGAAAACAGCACCGGCACTTCACAGGTCGGCACGGGACGCGCGCCCAGACGGCTCGCCGCCCGTTGCGCGGCACGCTGGCCGATGCTCTCTGGAGAGGCCAGCAAATTGCCCTGACGGTTCACGTCATACCAGTAATCGCGCTGCATCTGGCCATCGGCTTCGGCGATCATTACGCAACTGAGGCTGTGACGAGTGGACGCGTAAGCACCGATAAAACCGTGGCTGTTACCGTAAACCCGGCAGCCCTGGTGAGTGCTGAGGGTGGTGCCATCGGCATTCTTGATCCGGCTGTCGGCGGCAAACGCCGCCGCTTCACAGGCCAGGGCCTGCTCGATGGCTTGCTCCGGGGTAATGTCCCATTGATGGAACAGGTCGAAATCCTGCAGATCCTTGGCCATCAGCGCGGCATCCGCCAGGCCCGAGGCTTCGTCTTCAGACGTGTGCTTGGCAATGGCGAGTGCCGCGGCGACGGTTTCGCGAATCGCTTCCGGGCCGCTGGCCGAGGTGCTGGCCGAGCCTTTGCGCTGGCCTACGTACAAGGTGATGCCGAAGCCCTGATCGCGATTGAACTCAACGGTTTCGACTTCCCGCTGACGCACCGTGGTCGACAGGCCCTGCTCCAGCGACACGGCCACTTCACAGGCACTGGCGCCCTGGCGCTTGGCTTCAGCGATGATCTGCTCGACTTGTTCTTGCAGTGCCGGCAACGCTTGTGGGCCGACGCTTTCAACTGCACTCATGCTGTTCTCCACTCAAATTCTGCTTTCGGCTGGGGCCTTCGAGCGACCGGGCCGGACAAGCGGCCCCCGACTGGTTATCATGGCGGCGTTTCTTTGCGGACGGCCACCATGGTTGATTCTTACGACGACTCCCTCGATACGGGAGAAAAAAGCAAATCCCAGGTTAAACGCGAGCTTCATGCTCTGGTTGACCTTGGCGAGCGCCTTACAACACTCAAGCCTGACTTGCTGGCAAAACTGCCGTTGACCGACGCTATGCGCCGGGCCTTGGCCGATGCGCCCAAGCACACCGCGAATATCGCGCGTAAACGGCACCTTATGTTCATCGGCAAACTGATGCGCGATCAGGACACTGACGCCATTCTGACTCTGCTCGATCAACTGGATGCCTCCACTCGGCAGTACAACGAACGCTTCCATGGCCTGGAACGCTGGCGCGATCGCTTGATCGCGGGCGACGATGCAGTCCTGGAGAAGTTCGTGCTCGACTACCCGGAAGCTGATCGTCAGCAATTGCGCTCCCTGATCCGTCAGGCCCAGCACGAACTGGCGACCAACAAGCCACCGGCTTCGAGCCGTAAAATCTTCAAGTACATCCGTGAGCTGGACGAGACTCAACGCGGTCTGCGTTAAGTCCCGAATCGGGTGAGTTGCCAAGCGACTCACCCGAAGCTCCATCCCTTCTTACGACCCTGTGCCACCCACGGTAATCGCATCAATTTTCAGCGTTGGCTGGCCGACACCCACCGGCACCGACTGCCCATCCTTGCCACACGTGCCCACACCGCTGTCCAGCGCCAGATCGTTACCGACCATCGACACCTTGCTCATGGCTTCCGGCCCGTTGCCGATCAACGTCGCGCCTTTGACCGGGGCAGTAATCTTGCCGTCTTCGATCAGGTACGCCTCGCTGGTGGAGAACACGAACTTGCCGCTGGTGATGTCCACCTGACCACCGCCGAGGTTGGCGCAGTAGATGCCTTTCTTTACCGAGGCGATGATTTCTGCCGGGTCGCTTTCGCCTGCCAGCATGTAAGTGTTGGTCATGCGCGGCATCGGCAGGTGCGCATAGGATTCCCGACGACCGTTGCCGGTGCGGGCCACGCCCATCAGGCGCGCATTAAGCTTGTCCTGCATATAACCTTTGAGCACGCCGTTTTCGATCAGCGTGGTGCACTCGGTCGGGGTGCCTTCGTCGTCGACGCTCAGCGAACCACGGCGCCCGGCGAGGGTGCCGTCATCGACGATGGTGCAGAGCTTCGAGGCAACCATCTCGCCCATGCGCCCGCTGTAGGCCGAACTGCCCTTGCGGTTGAAATCGCCTTCCAGACCATGGCCGACGGCTTCGTGCAACAACACGCCGGACCAACCCGAACCCAATACCACCGGCAATGTACCGGCCGGGGCCGGGATCGCTTCCAGATTCACCAGCGCCTGACGCAACGCTTCGCGGGCATAGCCCATGGCGCGGTCGTCGCTGAGGAAATAGCGGTAATCGGTACGACCACCACCGCCATGACCGCCGCGTTCACGACGGCCATTCTGCTCGACGATCACGCTGACATTGAAACGCACCAGCGGTCGTACATCTGCCGCCAGGCCGCCATCGGTGGAAGCAATCAAAATCCGCTCCCAGACCCCGGCCATGCTCACGGTGACTTGCTGGATACGCGGGTCGAGGGCACGGGTCGCCACATCGATACGCTTGAGCAGCTCTACTTTCTCGGCACGGGTCATCACTTCCAGCGGGTTATCCGGCCCGTACAATTGGGCGACATCCTGGGTGGTGAATGCCTGCACGGTACCGTTCTGCCCGGCCCGGGAGATCGAACGGGCTGCACGGGCTGCTGCGCCCAGCGCTTCGAGAGTGATCGCATTGCTGTAGGCGAAACCGGTTTTCTCACCCGATTGCGCACGCACGCCGACACCCTGGTCAAGGTTGAAGCTGCCTTCCTTGACGATGCCGTCTTCCAGCGCCCAGGATTCGGAAATCTGCCCCTGGAAATACAGGTCGGCGGCATCGATGCCCGGGCCGGCCAGATCGCCGAGCACACCTTGCAGGCTCTCGATCGTTACGCCGCCGGGCGCCAGGAGGTGTTCACTGACGGAGGACAACAACTCGCTCATATGCTTTACGCCTTAAATTCGTCGTTCTGATGCAGGTCGCTGGGCGCCCTGCGAGAAAAAGCGCCGGTGAGTGGACACCGGCATCCGCGCCCTGATAGACGCCTGTTCGCTGCTGTCGCGTTGGGCCAGCAGCACGGCCTCGCCTTGATCCTGTTGCGCCAGCACACGCCCCCATGGGTCGACGATGGCGGCGTGACCAAAGGTTTCTCGTGGCCCCGGATGCGTTCCACCCTGGGCGGCCGCGAGCATGTAACACTGGGTTTCGATGGCCCGCGCGCGAATCAGCACCTCCCAATGGGCCGCGCCGGTCACCGCGGTAAAGGCCGACGGCGCGGTGATCAACTCCGCGCCGGCCGCACGCAATTCGCTGTACAGCTCCGGGAAACGCAGGTCATAACACACCGTCAGGCCGACTCGACCGACCGGAGTGTCGGCAATTACCACACCACTGCCATAAGCATAGTCATCGGATTCGCGATAACGCCCGCGATTATCCGCCACGTCTACGTCGAACAGGTGCAGCTTGTCATACCGTGCAACGGTTTCGCCGCGGTCATCCACCAGCAACGAGCATGCATGCACTTTGGCCGTCGGTTGATCCACCGGCGGCAACGGCAATGTGCCGGCCACTATCCATAACTTGAGGTCGCGGGCGGTCTGTTTCAACCACGGCAGGATCGGGCCTTCGCCCAAGGCTTCGGCGCGGCCGATGTCGGCAATGTCGCGCCGGCCCATGACAGCGAAGTTTTCCGGCAGCACGGCAAGCCGCGCGCCACCGCTCGCCGCCTGCTCAAGCAGACGACGGGCCTGGGCCAGATTGACCAGCACGTCGCTCTGGCTGACCATTTGAATCACCGCTACAGACATGGCCATTTCCTTACTCAAACAACACATGACCTGTAGGAGCGAGCGGTGCGGCGGTCCGACTTGCCCGCGAAGGCGTCTTTCCTGACGCACCGCAGTGCGTCGGTTCGCGGGCAAGTCGGACCGCCGCACCGCTCGCTCCTACAGGGATTAGCGTCGGCGCATTCGAACGTACGGACATGCTACTCCATAGGCCCAAGGAGTGCTTTTTCAAAAGAATTCAAAAAGGCTTGTCGAAGGTGATTTTCGGATCTTTCCATGGGCCTTTGACGGTGTATTTGACGCTGGCATAGCGCGCCACGCGGTCACCGATCAGCTTGTCGATCAGGAACAGCGCCCCGCCGACGGCCGGTGCACCGACGATCAGCGCGGCAATCGGCAGATTGTTGGTCACCGGTAAAGTCACCAACAACTTGGCATCGATCTGATCACCCACCAGGTCCAGCGTTCCGTTGAGCTCCACATTGCTCGACGGCCCGGTCAGCAGAATGGGTTCACGGGTCACGTAGACGCCGTTACTGGCAACCAGCAAGCCTTTGACCCGGTCATAGCTCAAGCCTTTGCCGAACAGGTCGGAAAAGTCCAGGCGCAAGCGGCGGCCAATGGAGTTGAAGTTGAGCAGGCCAAATACCCGCAGCGCCTGAGCACCGCCCTCGACTTCAATGAACTGACCTTTATTCAGCGACGCATCAAGGCTGCCGGAGAAGCGTTTGGTGGCCAGCCACGCGGGTGACCCAGGCCAACGACCATCGACGTCCATATGAAACTCTTCGCTGGTGACGCTCGGTGCAAATCCCCAGCCCTTGAGCACGTCGGCAAGGTTCTTGCCACTGACTCTGCCCTTGTACCAACTGCTGGAGTTACCCGGCACGCCTTCCCAGCCACCGCTGCCCCGCAAGAGAATGCCCTTGAGGCCCAGATCAAGGGCATTGAAGGCGACGCCCTTGTCGGTCGGCCGAACCTTCAGGTGCCACCCGCCCACCAGATCCGGCCCCTGGAACAGCTGATTAATAGTGACATCCAGCGCCGGGATCTTCGTCGGGTCCACCGTGGCCAGCGGATCCGGCGAATTCTCGTCAGCCAGCGCGGTAGGGTCTCGTGCCGGCAAACGTACGTACTGCAGATTGACCGCAATCGGTGCGGCTTTCGCATCGGGAATTCCGACGCTGCCCTTGGCCTGCTGGCTGTCGAGTTGCAGGGCCCACGCGACCGGTTTGCGCGCCAACTGCACCGACGCCTGATCGAGGGTGGTGCCAAAACCAGTGAGTTTTCCAACCTTCAAATCCGCGCCACTGAGCAACTGTTTGGCACTGCCGCCCGGATCCTGACCGGCATACTTGGTCAGCAGATCCTGCCAAGGGGCGACATCCAGCTCGGACAGTACCCCACGCACGCGCAAGCCTTTGGCGCCGGGTAACACGGCGTTGCCGCCACCGAGAAGCAACTCGCCGCGACCGTCGGCGAAATTGCCGGTCGGCGCCGCAAACGTGAAGTTCGCCAGTTCACCGTAGTTGACCCAGTAACGCCGCTCCGGGCCTTGCAAGGTCATGCGGAACACGGTGTCGCGCCCGACATCGGCCGCCATGCCGAACG
Organism: Pseudomonas sp. PDM09; assembly: GCF_014852305.1. Classification (NCBI taxonomy): domain Bacteria; kingdom Pseudomonadati; phylum Pseudomonadota; class Gammaproteobacteria; order Pseudomonadales; family Pseudomonadaceae; genus Pseudomonas; species Pseudomonas sp. PDM09. The sequence continues at coordinate 146,583 of NZ_JACVBI010000012.1, forward strand.
GCGCCGGCAAATCCACCGCCACGCCTTTGAGGTTGGAGCTGACCATCAATTGGCTGTCGGCGCCATCAAGGTTCAGTTGCAGCTGATAAGGGATCGTCCCCGTCACCGGCAATGGCTGAGTGACATTCAGCCATTCAGTCAGTTTTTTGACCTCGACCTCACTCGTCGCCGCGACCCGAGTGTTGAGCTTGCCCGGGCTGCCTTCAGCGAATATCTGTGCGGTCACCGGCTTGTCGAAGGCTCGCGCCGTGATCTTTTGCCCGCTCAGCCCCTTGGTGCTGTCGAAACGGAAATCACCCTTGAGTTGCGTCAGTTCGAGGGTGGGCTCACTGAGCTTCAAACGGGCCTTGGCGGTTTTGAAGTCGACGAGGATTTTCGGCTGCTCGCCTTTGACCAGCGGGATATCGAGCTTGAGCTTGCCTTGCAGATCGCCCTCGCCTTCCCAGCCAGCAAACGTGTCGGCGGTGCCGATTGGCGCTTCTTGCAGAATCTTCAGGCCATCGCCCAACCCGCCAGCGAACGCGCCATCGAGGAACAGATGAGTGCTCTGCCCGGCAGGCACACGAGGAATATTGACGTAGACGTCGCTGACCTGGGTGTCGAGCAATTGGCCCTCGCTCGCGAGGATCCGCACGCCGCTGTCTTCGATGAACACATCGCCGCTGACCTTGCTGACATGCGGCCAGCCCGGCTGAAACGCCAGCTCGGCATCGTGGACCTTGAAAAACAAGCTGATGCTGCGAGCCGTTTCGGCGGCCCCGTGGTTCAGCGAACCCTGGTACTGGAAGAAGCCTTCATCCACCGCGCCTTTGAGAATCGCGGTGCGCAGCCATTCGTCCAGCCCCGGGCTGAGAACCGTCGGCAGGTACTTGGCAGTGTAGCGACCGTCGCCGTCGACCAGGCCGACCCGCAGGTCCATGTAATCTTCCTGGGTGTGATCGAAATGCAGGCGGATCAGGAAATCGCCGGCAATCTTGCCCTCTTCGCCCAGCACCTTCAGGTACGGCGAGATCAGGGTGAAAGCTTCTTTGTCGAGTTTCCAGGTCAACCGGGCGTTGGCTTGAATGTATTGCCATGGCTTGGCGAAAATCGGGTCCAGATGCAGGGAGAAATCCTTGCTGTCCATGCGCAGTTCGCCCTGCCCGAGGTCGCCGCTGATGCTGCCACTGACATTTCGCACCGCTGGTGCACCGCGATAAGCGTCGAAGCCGACTTTTTCCAGGTTGGCGGCAAAACTGAATTTAGTGTCATCGGTAGCGGCTGGGCGGAAGTCGATCAGCACATTGCGCAAGACTCCGGTGACCTTGAGCCGCTCGACCGCCGTGGCGATCCCTTCGGGCAGTGGGCCCAATGCGTTCAGCAGCGGAGTGAGCGGTGTGAGATCGAGACGGTCAGCTTGCAGATGCAAGAGCTCTGGCGCCTTGTCCGTCGCGGCAGTTTGTTGAAATTGCAGTTTCGATTCCCAGCGGCTGTCACCCAGGCTCATGGCCAGAGAATCCAGGGTCACCAGAACGCCTGTGGAACTGCGCTGGAAATACCCGTTCAGCGCCAGATTATTGATCTGGATCGGCTTGCGCTCGGCATAGGCGCCCTTGAGTTGCGGCGCGTTCAAGCGAATCGCGGCGCGTTGCACGGTGCCCTTGCTCCAGTTCATCCAGAACTCGCCACCGGCCTTGATCTCGGAAAAATTCCATTGCTGGGTCAGGCGCTCGGGCAACCATTTCGACCAATCGCTTTGCGGCAGGCTCAGGTAAGCGTCCGCTTCGCCGTCCTTCCATTGGGCAGCGCGCAAACGGGTGCGCAGGCTCATCGCCACTGGCTGGCCGTCGGGCAGGGTCAAACGGGCATCGAGCCGCTGGCGCGATGGACCGGTTTTCAGATTCAGGCCGACGTAGGTCAGGGTCAGCGGCGACTCCCCCAACGGCTGCAAGGTGATCTGACTGTCGAGTACCGACAGCTGCTGGACCCTCTGCATGCGATTGAGCAGTTGCTCCGGGTTCAGCGGCTGGTCCTGCTGCACCGGCAAACCTTCCAGCGCCCAATGACCGTCCTCACCTTCCTTGAGGCTGATTTTCAGGCCGTTGAGTTCCAGGTGTGCGATGCGCACTTCGCGCGCCAGCAGGCTGGCCCAGAGATCCGGCACCGCGCGCACCTGATCCAGGCGCAAGGCATTGGAACCCGCGCCAACCATCACGTCATGGGCCAAAAGAACTGGGGCGAAACCGCTCCAGTTGCCTTCCAGCTTGCCGATCTGCAGGGGCATGCCCAAGGCATCGCTGGCTTTGTCTTCGACGTCGGCACGGTACTCGGCCACCAGCGGCGTCAGCTCTCGGCCGAGGCTGACGAACAACGCCATCAGCACTAAAACCAACGCACACAGGCCCAGACCCCAGCGGGTCAGTGCGGCCAAAATGCGTGTCAGACGGTCCATGTCAGTTGGCTCCCATGGCAAAAATACTGCAAAAAGCTGAGGCCAGCCGTTCTAGTGGAGGTGAAACACAACGATTCAGAGCAACACCACGTCGTATTGTTCCTGGGAGTACATGGTTTCCACCTGGAACCGAATGGTGCGCCCGATAAAGCCTTCGAGCTCGGCGACATTGCCCGACTCTTCGTCGAGCAAACGGTCGACCACTTTCTGATTCGCCAGCACCCGATAGCCTTCGGCCTGATAGGCCCGGGCCTCGCGCAGGATTTCGCGGAAGATCTCATAGCACACGGTTTCCGGCGTCTTGAGCTTACCGCGACCCTGGCAGCTGCTGCACGGTTCGCACAGCACTTGCTCAAGACTCTCGCGGGTGCGCTTGCGAGTCATCTGCACCAGGCCCAACTCGGTGATGCCGATGATGTTGGTCTTGGCGTGATCGCGTTCCAGTTGCTTCTCGAGGGTTCGCAACACCTGACGCTGATGTTCTTCATCTTCCATGTCGATGAAGTCGATGATGATAATCCCGCCCAGATTACGCAGGCGCAGCTGACGGGCAATGGCGGTGGCGGCTTCGAGGTTGGTCTTGAAGATGGTTTCTTCGAGGTTGCGATGACCGACAAAGGCCCCGGTATTGACGTCGATGGTGCTCATGGCTTCCGCCGGATCGACCACCAGATAGCCGCCGGACTTGAGCGGTACCTTGCGCTCCAGGGCTTTCTGGATTTCGTCTTCGACACCGTACAGGTCGAAGATCGGCCGTTCGCCAGGGTAATGCTCCAGACGGTCGGCAATCTCCGGCATCAATTCGGCGACGAATTGCGTGGTTTTCTGGAAGGTTTCCCGGGAATCGATGCGGATCTTCTCGATCTTCGGGCTCACCAGGTCACGCAAGGTGCGTAGCGCAAGGCCGAGGTCTTCGTAAATCACACTCGGCGCGCTGATGGTCTTGATCTGTTCGTTGATCTGGTCCCAGAGCCTGCGCAGATAGCGGATGTCCATGAGAATTTCATCGGCCCCGGCCCCTTCGGCAGCGGTACGCAAAATGAAACCGCCGGCCTCCTTGATGCCTTCTTTGGCCACGCAGTCGGTAACCACCTGCTTGAGACGTTCGCGCTCGGCTTCGTCCTCGATCTTCAGGGAAATGCCGACGTGGGCGGTGCGCGGCATGTACACCAGATAGCGCGACGGAATCGACAATTGCGTGGTCAGGCGTGCGCCTTTGGAGCCGATCGGGTCCTTGGTGACTTGCACCACCAGGCTTTGACCTTCATGAACCAGCGCGCTGATGCTTTCCACCGTCGGGCCTTCGCGAAGAGAAATCTCCGAGGCATGAATGAACGCGGCGCGATCCAGACCGATATCGACGAAGGCGGCCTGCATGCCTGGCAATACCCGCACGACTTTGCCTTTATAGATGTTGCCGACGATCCCGCGCTTTTGCGTGCGCTCGACATGGACCTCTTGCAGGACACCGTTTTCGACCACCGCCACGCGCGATTCCATCGGCGTGATGTTGATCAGGATCTCTTCACTCATGGCAGGGTCTCGTTCAGGCATGTTCACGATAATGGCCGCATCTTGTCAGTACGACGCTCAACGCGCGTTAAAGGTTTGCCAACAGGGTATGCCGAAATGGCCGAGCAGCTCGCAGGTTTCGCACAACGGCAATCCGACCACCGCCGAGTAGCTGCCATTAAGCCCGGCGACGAACACCGCGCCCAGTCCTTGAATCCCGTAACCGCCCGCCTTGTCCCGGGGTTCGCCGCTGGCCCAATAGGCCGCGGCTTCGGCACGGTCGATGGTGCGAAAACGCACCAGGCTGCGCACCACCGAAGACTCGCAACGCTCGCCATTGCGCACCGCAATCGCAGTCAGCACTTCATGTTCGCGCCCGGACAACAGCATAAGCATGGCGCATGCGTCGGCTTCGTCCACCGGCTTGCCGAGAATTTTCCCGTCCAGCACCACGGCGGTGTCGGCACCCAGCACGCAGAAATCGGCGTCGGACAAGACCGTGCCATGCCCGGCCTCGGCCTTGCTGCGCGCCAGGCGCTCGACATAGGCCGATGGGCATTCTTCAGGTAAAGGGGTTTCATCGATGTCTGCGCTGATGACGGAGAACGGCACGCCGATCTGCGTGAGCAGTTCACGCCGACGCGGCGAGCCTGAGGCGAGGTACAGCTGTTTCATCAAGACATCTCCCTGTCGAGGTTATGGGCAAATGCCTGACCGAATTAATTGATTTTGTAGCGTCGACGCAAACCGCGCAAACCGTAGCTGATCCAGGGCCAGAGCAACGCGCTGACCAGCGCCGGTAACACCAGTGCCAGGGTCGGCTGTCGATTGCCGGTCAAGGCACTCAGCCACAACTGAACCAGTTGGGCGAGGCCGAAAATCACCAGGATCACCAGGCTCTGTTGCCACATCGGGAACATGCGCAGGCGCTGTTGCAGCGATAGCACCAGGAAGGTGATGAGTGTGAGGATCAACGCGTTCTGGCCCAGCAACGTGCCATACAGCACATCTTCGGCCAGCCCCAGGCACCAGGCGGTCACCATGCCGACTTTCTGCGGCAGGGCCAGCGCCCAGAAGGCCAACAGCAAGGCCAGCCATAGAGGGCGCAGGATTTCCATGAACTGCGGCAGCGGCGAGACGCTGAGCAGCAGGCCGATGACGAAGGTCAACCAGACCATCCAGTCATTTCGGGATGAAGTAGTACCGCCCATTATTCTCTTCCCCCAGTGGTAGCCGGCGCAGAAACAGGCGGTTTGGCAGCTGGCTTCACGGCAGCGGGTTGGGCCGCCGGTGGTTTGACGGCGGCCGGTGCCGACGCGGGTGGCTTGCTGGCAGCATGAGCAGCGGCTGGTTTTGCCGGGGTTGCGGCAGCAGGTGCAACCGCCGGAGCAGCCGGAGCAGCCACGGCAGCCGGTATCACCGACACGGCAGGTTTGGGCACGGTTGCGGGAATGATCGGCCCACCGCCATGCTGGTCCAGCGCTTCCTGAGCCTGAGCGGCGTCGTTGGCGCGTTCCTCAGGCGTGCGTCCGTCACTGAATACCAACAACAGATAACGGCTGCGGTTCAATGCAGCGGTCGGCACCGCACGGACGATGGCGAATGGTTGACCGGAATCGTGAATCACTTCCTTGACCGTCGCCACCGGGTAACCTGCCGGGAAACGCTGACCGAGGCCGGAGCTGACCAGCAAATCGCCTTCTTTGATGTCGGCGGTATCGGCCACATGACGCAGCTCAAGGCGCTCCGGGTTACCGGTGCCGCTGGCAATCGCCCGCAGACCGTTACGGTTCACCTGCACCGGAATGCTGTGAGTGGTGTCAGTCAGCAACAGTACGCGGGAGGTATACGGCATCAACTCGACCACCTGCCCCATCAGGCCGCGGGCATCGAGTACCGGCTGACCGAGGATCACACCGTCGCGCTCACCTTTATTGATGATGATGCGATGGGTAAAGGGGTTGGGGTCCATGCCGATCAACTCGGCCACTTCGACCTTTTCGTTGACCAGCGCGGAAGAGTTGAGCAACTCGCGCAGCCGAACGTTCTGCTCGGTGAGGGCGGCCAGCTTTTGCATGCGGCCCTGCAACAGCAGGTTTTCGGTTTTGAGTTTTTCGTTTTCGGCGACCAGTTCGGTCCGGCTGCCAAATTGGCTGGCCACACCTTGCCATAGCCGCTGCGGCAGGTCGGTGATCCAGTAAGACTGCATCAGCACCAGCGACATTTGGCTACGCACTGGCTTGAGCAGTGTGAAGCGGGCATCGACCACCATCAGCGCGACCGATAGCACGGCCAGCACCAACAAGCGCACGCCCAGTGAGGGGCCTTTGGTGAAAAGCGGTTTAATAAGCCGCTCCTCCCAGGCAAATGTTCTCTTTATTCATACGGCATCAAACCGGCCTGGATGCAGACTGACAGAAGATAAACGCAACAGGCAGCACTGCAAAGTGCTGCCTGCGCGCTCAACAGCATAGAGGCGATCCGGCGACTTATTCGCTGGAAAGCAGATCCATGGTGTGTTTATCCATCATTTCCAATGCGCGGCCACCGCCGCGTGCAACGCAGGTCAACGGGTCTTCGGCGACGATCACCGGCAGACCGGTTTCCTGGGCCAGCAACTTGTCGAGGTCGCGCAGCAAGGCGCCACCACCGGTCAGTACCAGACCACGTTCGGCAATATCGGACGCCAGCTCCGGAGGCGATTGCTCCAGTGCACTTTTCACGGCCTGAACGATGGTGGCCAGGGACTCTTGCAGAGCTTCCAGCACTTCATTGGAGTTCAGGGTGAATGCGCGTGGAACGCCTTCGGCCAGGTTACGGCCACGAACGTCGACTTCGCGAACTTCGCCGCCCGGGTAAGCCGTACCGATTTCCTGTTTGATGCGCTCGGCGGTGGATTCGCCGATCAGGCTGCCGTAGTTGCGACGCACGTAGGTGATGATCGCTTCGTCGAAGCGGTCGCCGCCAACCCGTACGGATTCGGCATAGACCACACCGTTGAGGGAGATCAGCGCGATTTCAGTGGTACCGCCACCGATATCGACAACCATCGAACCGCGAGCTTCTTCAACCGGCAGGCCGGCACCGATCGCAGCGGCCATCGGCTCTTCGATCAGGAACACTTCACGGGCACCGGCACCAAGGGCCGATTCACGGATGGCACGACGCTCAACCTGGGTGGATTTGCATGGAACGCAGATCAGCACACGAGGGCTAGGCTGCAGAAAGCTGTTTTCGTGAACCTTGTTGATAAAGTACTGCAGCATTTTTTCGCAGACGCTGAAGTCGGCGATCACACCGTCCTTCATCGGACGAATGGCAGCAATGTTGCCCGGCGTACGGCCGAGCATACGCTTGGCCTCGGTGCCGACAGCAACGACACTTTTCTGGTTACCGTGTGTCCGAATAGCCACAACCGATGGCTCATTCAGGACGATACCGCGCTCGCGCACGTAAATAAGGGTGTTGGCAGTGCCCAGGTCAATGGAAAGATCGCTGGAAAACATGCCACGCAGTTTCTTGAACATGGGAAAGGGACCCTAGGCAACGCGTGGGTAAAAAAGTGCGGCAAACTCTAACAACGACAGGGATTTTGGGCAAGGCGCCAATATGTTAAATTGGCCGCTTTTCTGTGCACCAAGCCCCACAATCGCGGCCTTGAGACCGTAGAAATGCGGTAGTGTTCCGACAATCTAACACACGGACGCCGTCCGTTCTGTTTTCCACTGGAGAATCCCATGGCGCTTGAACGCTCCGACGTGGAAAAAATCGCTCATTTGGCCTGCCTTGGCCTCAATGAAGCCGATCTTCCACACATCACTTCGGCCCTGAACAGCATTCTCGGGCTGGTCGACGAAATGCAAGCGGTCAATACCGACGGTATCGAGCCGCTGGCCCACCCACTGGAAGCCAGCCAGCGCCTGCGTGCAGACGTCGTGACTGAAACCAATCATCGCGAGGCCTATCAGTCCATCGCACCAGCGGTCGAAAACGGCCTGTATCTGGTTCCGAAAGTCATCGACTAAAGGGAAAGAGCCTGCAATGCATCAATTGACTCTGGCCGAGATCGCCCGCGGACTCGCCGATAAAAAGTTTTCTTCCGAAGAGCTGACCAAAGTCCTGCTGGCGCGTATCGCCCAGCTCGACCCGCAGCTCAACAGTTTCATCAGCCTCACCGAAGACCTGGCGCTGCAGCAGGCGAAAGCCGCTGACGCTCGTCGGGCCAACGGCGAGAGCGGTGCCCTGCTCGGCGCGCCGATCGCGCACAAAGACCTGTTCTGCACTCAGGGCATCCGCACCAGCTGCGGCTCGAAGATGCTCGACAACTTTAAAGCACCGTACGACGCCACCGTGGTCGCCAAACTGGCTGCTGCCGGGGCCGTGACCCTGGGCAAGACCAACATGGACGAATTCGCCATGGGGTCGGCCAACGAGTCGAGCTACTACGGCCCGGTGAAAAACCCATGGAACCTGGAACACGTTCCGGGCGGCTCGTCCGGTGGTTCGGCGGCTGCGGTTGCCGCGCGCCTGTTGCCGGCAGCCACCGGTACCGACACTGGCGGTTCGATTCGTCAGCCCGCCGCGCTGACCAACCTCACCGGCCTGAAACCGACGTACGGTCGTGTTTCGCGCTGGGGCATGATTGCCTACGCGTCCAGCCTCGATCAGGGCGGCCCATTGGCCCGCACCGCCGAAGACTGCGCGATCCTGCTGCAAGGCATGGCCGGTTTCGACCCGCAGGACTCCACCAGCATCGACGAGCCCGTGCCTGATTACAGCGCCGGCCTCAACGCTTCGCTGCAAGGCCTGCGCATCGGCGTGCCGAAGGAATACTTCAGCGCCGGTCTCGATCCGCGCATCGCCGACCTGATCATGGCCAGCGTCGAAGAGCTGAAAAAGCTCGGCGCCGTGATCAAGGAAATCAGCCTGCCGAACATGCAGCACGCCATTCCTGCGTACTACGTGATCGCCCCGGCGGAAGCGTCTTCCAACCTGTCGCGTTTCGACGGCGTGCGTTTCGGCTATCGTTGCGAAGACCCGAAAAACCTGGAAGACCTGTACAAGCGTTCCCGTGGCGAAGGGTTCGGCCCGGAAGTGCAGCGCCGGATCATGGTCGGTGCCTACGCGCTGTCGGCCGGTTACTACGACGCCTACTACCTGAAGGCGCAGAAAATCCGTCGCCTGATCAAGAACGACTTCATGGCGGCCTTCAATGAGGTCGACATTATCCTCGGCCCAACCACGCCGAACCCGGCCTGGAAGCTCGGCGCCAAGAACAGCGACCCGGTCGCTGCGTACCTGGAAGACGTCTACACCATCACCGCCAACCTCGCCGGTCTGCCGGGCTTGTCCATGCCTGCAGGTTTTGTCGATGGCCTGCCGGTCGGCGTGCAGTTGCTCGCCCCGTATTTCCAGGAAGGCCGCTTGCTCAACGTTGCGCACCAGTATCAGTTGAACACTGACTGGCACACCCGCACCCCAACCGGCTTCTGAGGAGAAACACATGCAATGGGAAGTCGTGATCGGGCTGGAGATTCATACCCAGCTCACCACCCGGTCGAAAATCTTTTCCGGTAGCTCCACCACTTTCGGTTCCGAGCCGAACACCCAGGCCAGCCTGGTAGACCTCGGCATGCCCGGCGTATTGCCGGTGCTGAACCAGGAAGCGGTGCGCATGGCGGTGATGTTCGGTCTGGCCATCGATGCCGAGATCGGCCAGCACAACGTGTTCGCCCGCAAAAACTATTTCTACCCGGACCTGCCCAAGGGCTACCAGATCAGCCAGATGGAATTGCCGATCGTCGGCAAGGGCCACCTGGACATCGCGCTGGAAGACGGCACGGTCAAACGCGTCGGCATTACCCGCGCGCACCTGGAAGAAGACGCCGGTAAAAGCCTGCACGAAGAGTTCAACGGTGCCACCGGTATCGACCTGAACCGCGCCGGCACGCCGTTGCTGGAAATCGTTTCCGAACCGGACATGCGCAGCGCCAAGGAAGCCGTGGCTTACGTCAAGGCTGTCCATGCACTGGTGCGTTACCTGGGAATATGCGACGGCAACATGGCCGAAGGTTCGCTGCGTTGCGACTGCAACGTGTCGATCCGTCCAAAAGGTCAGGTTGAATTCGGTACACGCTGCGAGATCAAGAACGTCAACTCGTTCCGCTTCATCGAGAAGGCGATCAACACCGAAGTGCAGCGTCAGATCGAGCTGATCGAAGACGGCGGCAAGGTGATCCAGCAAACCCGTCTGTACGATCCGAACAAGGACGAAACCCGTCCGATGCGCAGCAAAGAGGAAGCCAACGACTACCGTTATTTCCCCGATCCGGACCTGTTGCCGGTGGTCATCGAAGACTCGTTCCTCGACGACGTGCGCGCCACCCTGCCAGAACTGCCACCACAGAAACGCGAGCGCTTCCAGGAACAGTTCGGTTTGTCGGTCTACGACGCCAGCGTCCTGGCCACCAGCCGCGAACAAGCCGATTACTTCGAGAAAGTCGCAAGCATCGGCGGCGACGCCAAACTGGCGGCTAACTGGGTGATGGTTGAACTGGGCAGCCTGTTGAACAAGCAAGGCCTGGACATCGACCAGTCGCCGGTTTCGGCCGAGCAACTGGGCGGCATGCTGCTGCGCATCAAGGACAACACCATCTCCGGCAAGATTGCCAAGGTGGTGTTTGAAGCCATGGCCAACGGCGAAGGCAGCGCAGACGAGATCATCGACAAGCGCGGCCTCAAGCAAGTGACCGACACCGGCGCGATCTCGGCGGTGCTGGACGAAATGCTCGCGGCCAACGCCGAGCAGGTCGAACAATACCGCGCGGCAGACGAAGCCAAACGCGGCAAGATGTTCGGTTTCTTCGTCGGCCAGGCCATGAAAGCCTCCAAAGGCAAGGCCAACCCGCAACAGGTCAACGAACTGCTTAAAAGCAAGCTCGAAGGCTGATGAGAATGGAGCCAGCATTCAAACCTGGCTCCATTCCCTGTGGGAGCGGGCTTGCTCGCGAACGCGGTCCGGCACTCAACACAAGGTTGACTGTCAGAATGCATTCGCGAGCAAGCCCGCTCCCACATTTGTTTCCGGGATACCTTTTATGAAGCGTCTGCTCAGTGCCTGCGCCCTGCTCTCTTTGCTGGCCGGTTGTGCCAGTACGGACACCATCGATCCACACGGCTACGACAAGACCGGCGTAGCTTCGTATTACGGCGCCAAACACCATGGCAAACGCACCGCCAGCGGCGAGCGTTTCAACCAGCACGGCTTGACAGCCGCCCATCGCCAGTTGCCGTTCGGCACCCGGGTGAAGATTACCAACCTGAATAACGACAGGTCCTGCGTGGTGCGCGTCAACGACCGCGGGCCATACTCTCGTGGGCGCCTGATCGACGTGTCACGTGAAGCGGCCGAACAGTTGGGCATGCTGCGCAGTGGCACCGCGAAAGTTCGCGTGCAAGCCCTCGACGACTGATAGACGGAGCGCTGACTATTTTCGGACTTGCCGATTTACCCCTGATCAGCGTGATTGAATTGTTCAGCGGTCTGTTTTTACTGATCGCCGGTGCCGAATTGTTGGTGCGCGCCGCCGTGCGCCTGGCCGCGCGACTGAATGTGCGGCCGCTGATCATCGGCCTGACCATCGTGGCCCTCGGCAGCAGCGCACCGCAGATGGCGGTCAGCCTGCAAGCCACCCTGGCGCAAAACGCCGACATCGCCGTTGGCAGCGTGATCGGCAGCAGCATCTTCAATATCCTCGTCACCCTCGGGCTCTCGGCGCTGATTATTCCGCTGCGGGTTTCGCGGCAATTGGTGCGCCTGGATATTCCGCTGATGATTGGCGCCAGCCTGCTGGTGTTCGTACTGGCATGGAACGAAGAACTAAACCGGTTCGACGGCATGCTGCTGCTGGCCGCGCTGGCGCTGTATCTGGGCTTGCTGCTGCGCCAGTCGCGGCACTCGGCCCGTCCGCCATCGGGCGCACATGACGCACGGCAGGCACCCTGGTTCGGCAGCCTGCTGATGATTGTCGCCGGGCTGGCGATGCTGGTATTCGCCGGGCACTTGCTGCTCGGCGCCGCGGTGGCGGTTGCGACCGACCTGGGGTTGTCGGAGCGGATCATCGGCCTGACGATCGTCGCCGTCAGCACGTCCCTGCCGGAGCTGGCCACTTCGTTGATCGCCGCGTTGCGCGGTCAGCGGGACATCGCGGTAGGCAACGTAATCGGCAGCAATCTGCTCAACCTGTTGGGCGTGCTAGGGCTTACCGCATTGATCGCGCCGTCGCCGCTGTCGGTCTCGCCGAACGCCCTGGATTTCGACCTGCCGGTGATGCTCGGTGTCGCGGTGCTGTGCCTGCCGGTGTTCTATTCCGGCTACCGGGTGACTCGCGCCGAAGGCCTGCTGTTCTTGGGTTTGTACCTGGCCTATGGGCTGCACGTGGTGTCGTTCACCACCGGTATGCCACTGGCCGGCAAGCTTGAACACCTGATGCTGTTTTTCGTCCTGCCGGCGCTGGGGGCGTTTTTGCTGTTCACCTCGCTACGCGCCTGGCGTCGCCAACACCACAAGAGGGAATTGCCATGAGCACTGATAAAAAGTCTGGGGTTGAGGTCCGTCGCGAAGTGATGGGCGACGCTTTCGTCGACCGCGCCTTGGGCAATGCCACCGAATTCACCCAACCGTTACAGGACTTCGTCAACGAACACGCCTGGGGCGGGGTCTGGAACCGTGAAGGTCTGCCGCTGAAAACCCGCAGCCTGATCACCCTCGCCGCGCTGACCGCGTTGAAGTGCCCGCAAGAATTGAAAGGCCACGTGCGCGGCGCACTGAACAACGGCTGCACCGTGGAAGAAATTCGCGAGGCGCTGCTGCATTGCGCGGTGTATGCAGGAGTGCCGGCGGCGATCGATGCGTTTCGGGCGGCGCAGGAAGTGATTGATAGCTATCAAAAGCCGGAGTAACAGCCTGGCGTTTGTAGCGTTAGAAAGATTGCTATCGCGAGCAGGCTCGCTCCCACAGGGGAATGCATTCCAAATGTGGGAGCGAGCCTGCTCGCGATGAGGCCTTTAAGAACACCGCAAAACCTTCGCCTAAATCCACCCACCCCACTGCAACAAAAAGATCCCGACGTTGGTGGTGACCGCCGCCATCAGCGTGGTAATCACGATGATCGCTGCCGCCAATTCATGATTGCCATTGGCCTGCCGCGCCATGACGAAACTGGCCGCCGCGGTCGGGCTGCCGAAGTACAGAAACAAAATCCCCAACTCCGCCCCGCGAAACCCCCAGAGCCAGGCACCCAAAGTCGCCAGCACTGGCAGGCCGATCATCTTCACCAGGCTTGAACTCAGCGCCATCGTGCCGCTTTTGCGCATCGCCGCCAGCGACAACGTGCCCCCGATGCAGATCAGCGCCAACGGCAAGGTGGTCTGTGCCAGGTACTGGCCGGACGTTTCCAGCCACCCCGGCAAACCAATCTTGAAATACGCAAACGGCGTCGCCGCAAACACGCTGATGATCAGCGGGTTGACCATCACGCTCTTGCAGATGCTCCACGGGTCAGACTTGATCACCGGGCTGTAGACCGCCAGCACGATGGTCGAGAGCGTGTTGTAGAACAGGATCACCAACGCCGCGAGAATGGCCCCAAGGGAAATCCCGTAGTCGCCGTACATGCTCGCCGCCAGTGCCAGACCGATAACGCCGTTGTTACCGCGAAACGCGCCCTGGGTGTAGATGCCCCGGTCTTCCCGCGGGCATTTCCAGATCGCCCAGCCCCAGGCAATCGCAAAACACATCAGCGTGGCAATCGAGAAGTAGATCAGCAGCGCCGGTTGCAGCGCGGCATGCAGGTCGGCATGCAAGATGCCCAGAAACAGCAACGCCGGCATGGTGACGTTGAAAACCAGGGCCGACGCGGTATGAATGAAGTTGTCGTTGATCCAGTCGATGCGCTTGAGCAGCGCCCCCAGAAACAGCATGGCAAACACCGGCGCGGTGATGTTCAGGGTTTCGAGGAAAATAGCCAGCATGCTGGGAGAACCTTGGGTGGGCGTCGTTAGGGGGCTAATGATAAGCCACTTTCACCCGGATCGTTCCCACGCTCTGCGTGGGAATGCCTCTTGTGACGCTCTGCGTCACGCTTTTGGGACGCAGAGCGTCCCGGGCTGCATTCCCACGCAGAGCGTGGGAACGATCATTACGTGATCGGCGCAGGATTGAACAAGGTAATGTCGTTATGCAGCTTATGCTGCTCGGCCCACGTCTGTTTCTTGCCGCTGGCCACGTCCAGGTAATAGTGGAACAACTCCCAGCCAAGCTCTTCAATCGACGCTCGCCCGGTAGCAATTCGCCCGGCATCGATATCGATCAAATCCGGCCAGCGTTGCGCCAGTTCTGTACGGGTCGACACCTTCACCACCGGTGCCATCGCCAACCCATAAGGCGTCCCCCGCCCGGTGGTGAACACATGCAGGTTCATCCCCGCCGCCAACTGCAATGTCCCGCAGACAAAATCACTGGCCGGGGTCGCGCAAAAAATCAGCCCTTTGCGCTTGAAGCGCTCGCCAGGGCCGAGCACCCCGTTGATCGCGCTGCTGCCGGACTTGACGATCGAGCCCAGCGACTTCTCGACAATGTTCGACAACCCGCCCTTCTTGTTCCCCGGCGTGGTGTTGGCACTGCGATCCGCTTCGCCCTTGGCCAGGTAACGGTCGTACCAGTCCATTTCCCGCACCAGTTCCTGAGCCACTTCCTCGGTTTCGGCGCGGGACGTCAGCAGGTAAATCGCGTCGCGCACCTCGGTGACTTCGGAAAACATCACCGTCGCCCCCGCCCGCAGCAACAGGTCCGAGGCATAACCGAGCGCCGGATTGGCAGTGATGCCAGAGAACGCATCGCTGCCGCCGCACTGCATGCCGAGGATCAGCTCGGACGCCGGCACGGTTTCCCGACGACGCAGATCGAGCTTTTTCAAGCGGGATTCGGCCAGTTCCATGATCTGCTCGATCATCTCGGTGAAACCGTGGCTGGAGTCCTGCAAGCGGTACAGCCACGGCTCGCTCAAATCCACCGAACTGTCGTTCTCGTGCATCACCTGCCCGGCCTGCAATTTCTCGCAGCCCAGGCTGATCACCAACGCTTCGCCACCCAGGTTCGGGTTGCGCGCCAGGTTGCGCACGGTGCGGATCGGGATGTACGCGTCGGTGGCGGTGATCGCCACGCCGCAGCCGTAACTGTGGGTCAGCGCCACCACGTCATCGACGTTCGGGTACTTGGGCAGCAACTCGTCCTTGATGCGTTTCACCGCGTGATCCAGCACGCCGGTAACGCACTGCACGGTGGTGGTGATGCCCAGAATGTTGCGCGTGCCGACGGTGCCGTCGGCGTTGCGAAAACCCTCGAAGGTGAAGCCTTCCAGTGGTGCCTGCGCGACCGGCACTTCGGTGGACAACGGCAGGCTGTCCAGCGGCGGCGCGGTCGGCATGCGCAGTTGATCTTCCTTGACCCAGCTGCCGCGAGGAATCGGCTGCAACGCGTAGCCGATTGTCTGGCCGTAACGAATCACCTGGCCACCCTCGGGAATGTCCTCGAGGGTGACCTTGTGGCTCTGCGGCACGAAATCCACGGTGACCAAACCATCGGGGAATTCGGTGCCGGCCGGTACGCCCTGATCGTTGACCACGATCACCACATTGTCCCGCTCGTGCAGGCGGATGTAGCGCGGCGAGTCGGAATGTTCAATCAACTGCATGACGCCGCTCCTCAGGAATGCGCTTCAGATAACTTATTGTTGGTTTCAGGACCGCTGACAGGCGGCTCTTTGAGTACCACACGTTTGATCGGGCCAACGATCACCAGATAGCTGAAGACGGCTACCAGCGCGTTGCAACCGACGAACACCAGCGCCCATTTGAATGAACCGGTGGAGCTGATGATGTAGCCGATAACGATCGGCGTGGTGATCGACGCAATGTTGCCGAAGGTGTTGAACAGGCCGCCGCTGAGACCGGCGATCTGTTTCGGCGAGGTGTCGGACACCACGGCCCAGCCCAACGCGCCCACGCCTTTGCCGAAGAAGGCCAGGGCCATGAAGCCGACGACCATCCATTCCACGTCCACATAGTTGCAGGCCACGATGCTGCTGGACACCAGCAGGCCGGCGATGATCGGCGCCTTGCGGGCGAAGGTCAGCGAGTGGCCTTTGCGCAGCAGGTAATCGGAAATCACCCCGCCAAGCACACCACCGATAAACCCGCAGATCGCCGGCAGCGAGGCAATGAAACCGGCCTTGAGGATGGTCATGCCGCGCTCCTGCACCAGGTACACCGGGAACCAGGTCAGGAAGAAGTAGGTGATGCCGTTGATGCAGTACTGGCCCAGATACACGCCGAGCATCATCCGGTTGGTCAGCAGCTGGCGGATGTAGTCCCACTTCGGACCGTCGCCTTTTTTGCCTTTGCCTTTGTCCTGGTCCATGTCGACCATGCCGCCGTTGTCGGCGATGTGCTTGAACTCGGCGTCGTTGATCATCGGATGCTGGCGCGGGCTGTAGATCACCTTCAGCCAGATCCCCGAGAAGATGATGCCGATCCCCCCCATGACGATAAACACGTGCTGCCAGCCGAAGCTGTAAACGATCCAACCCATCAGCGGTGCGAACAACACGGTGGCGAAGTATTGCGCCGAGTTGAAAATCGCAGACGCTGTACCGCGTTCAGCGGTCGGGAACCAGGCCGCCACGATGCGTGCGTTGCCGGGGAAGGATGGCGCTTCTGCCAGGCCCACCAAAAAGCGCAGCATGAACAGCGCAACCACCGCCGTGGACATGCCGAACTCACCGACATAGCCCTGCAGCACGGTGAACAGCGACCAGGTGAAAATGCTCAACGCGTAGATTTTTTTCGAACCGAAACGGTCCAGCAGCCAGCCACCGGGAATTTGCCCGGCCACGTAGGCCCAACCGAATGCGGAGAAGATATAACCGAGGGTGACCGCGTCGATGCCGAGGTCTTTTTGCAGGCTGGAGCCAGCGATTGCGATAGTGGCCCGGTCGGCGTAGTTGATCGTGGTCACCAGAAACAGCATGAGCAGGATCAAATAGCGGACGTGAGTCGGCTTGGTCGATTGCATTGTAGATGTACTCCCACTGATTATTTTTATGCGCGGGTGAATCTTCTTTGGTCTGTCTTTTGTAGGAGCTGGCCTGCCAGCGATACAGGCCACTCGGTGTGTCAGTCACACCGCGATGATGCTATCGCTGGCAGGCCAGCTCCCACAGGTATTGCGTGTATCAGGAGCCGATGTAGCTGGTCTTCACGACCGTGTAAAACTCTTGTGCATAGCGACCTTGCTCACGTGAGCCATAGGATGAACCTTTACGCCCACCAAACGGAACGTGGTAATCCACGCCGGCGGTCGGCAGGTTGACCATCACCATCCCGGCCTGGGAGTGGCGCTTGAAGTGGTTGACGTACTTCAGCGACGTGGTGGCGATACCCGCTGACAGGCCGAACTCGGTGTCGTTGGCCATGGCCAGCGCTGCCTCGTAATCGGCGACGCGAACGATGTTGGCCACCGGGCCGAAGATCTCTTCGCGGCTGATGCGCATCGCCGCTGTGCTGTCGGCAAACAGCGTCGGCGCGAGGAAGTAGCCTTCGGTGTCGCACGTCACCAGACCACCGCCACTGACCAGACGCGCACCTTCGGACTGGCCGATGTCGATGTATTTCATGTCCTGTTCAAGCTGAGCCTGCGAGACGACCGGACCGATATCAGTGCCGGTTTTCAGCGCGTGACCAACCTTGATCGACTTCATGCGCTCGGCCATGGCTTCGACGAATTTGTCGTGAATCCCGGCGGTGACGATGAAGCGGCTCGACGCGGTGCAACGCTGCCCGGTGGAATAGAACGCGCTCTGTACCGACAGCTCGACCGCTTGCTTGAGGTCGGCGTCATCGAGAATGATCTGCGGGTTCTTGCCGCCCATTTCCAGCTGAACCTTGGCCTGACGCGACACGCAGCTAACAGCGATCTGGCGACCCACGCCCACGGAACCGGTGAAGCTGATGCCATCAACTTTCGGGCTCTGCACCAGCGCATCGCCAACCACCCGACCACTGCCCATCACCAGGTTGAACACGCCGGCGGGGAAGCCTGCACGGGAGATGATTTCCGCCAGCGCCCAGGCGCAACCTGGAACCAGGTCCGCAGGTTTGAGCACGACGCAGTTGCCGTAGGCCAGGGCCGGTGCGATTTTCCACGCCGGGATCGCGATCGGGAAGTTCCACGGGGTGATCAGGCCGACCACACCCAATGCTTCGCGGGTCACTTCGACGTTGACGCCCGGACGCACCGACGGCAAGTAGTCGCCGGACAGGCGCAGGCATTCACCGGCGAAGAACTTGAAGATGTTACCGGCGCGAGTCACTTCGCCGATGGCTTCGGGCAGGGTCTTGCCCTCTTCCCGGGCCAGCAAGGTGCCGAGCTCTTCGCGACGGGCGAGGATCTCGCTGCCGACTTTATCCAGGGAATCGTGACGTGCCTGAATGCCCGAAGTGGACCAGGCCGGGAACGCAGCGCGGGCGGCGTCGATGGCGGCGTGGACCTGAGCCAGATCAGCCTTGGCGTAATCGCCGATGGTATCGGTCAACTCCGACGGGTTGATGTTGGCGCAGTAATCACTGCCCTTCACCCATTCGCCGTTGATGTAGTTATCGAAACGCTTTGCATCAGCCACTTGAAGATCTCCTCACGCAAGAAGCCGCTGATTGCTCAGCGGCCTCGGTTTTATCGAGTGTTATTGCGCACCTTGCTTGTCGATCAGCGCGGCGAGCATTTCGTACTCTTCGCCCGTCAGATCGGTCAGCGGCGCACGCACAGGACCTGCGTCGAAGCCTGCAATTTTTGCCCCGGCCTTGACGATGCTCACGGCGTAACCGGCCTTGCGGTTACGGATGTCCAGGTACGGCAGGAAGAAGTCGTCGATGATCTTGCCGACGGTGGCGTGATCTTCGCGAGCAATGGCGTGGTAGAAATCCATCGCGGTTTTCGGGATGAAGTTGAACACCGCCGAGGAGTAAACCGGTACGCCCAGCGCCTTGTAGGCCGCGGCGTAGACTTCAGCGGTCGGTAAACCGCCCAGGTAGCTGAAGCGATCACCCAGGCGGCGACGGATCGACACCATCAACTCGATATCACCCAGGCCATCCTTGTAACCGATCAGGTTCGGGCAGCGCTCGGCCAGACGTTCCAGCAAAGGAGCGGTCAGGCGGCAGACGTTGCGGTTGTAAACCACCACGCCGATTTTTACCGATTTGCATACCGCTTCAACGTGGTCGGCAACGCCGTCCTGGCTGGCTTCGGTCAGGTAGTGCGGCAGCAGCAACAGGCCTTTGGCGCCCAGACGCTCGGCTTCCTGAGCGTATTCGATGGCCTGGCGGGTGGCGCCGCCTACGCCGGCAAGAATCGGCACACTGGTAGCGCAAGTGTCGACGGCAGTCTTGATGATTTCCGAATATTCGCTGGCCGCCAGAGAGAAGAACTCACCGGTGCCGCCCGCGGCGAACAATGCCGAGGCGCCGTATGGGGCCAGCCATTCGAGACGCTTGATGTAGCCCGCGCGATGGAAATCGCCCTGAGCATTGAAGTCGGTGACCGGGAATGACAGCAGACCGGAAGAGAGGATGGACTTCAGTTCTTGTGGATTCATTATTCGAACACCCTGAGTAACAACGTTGTGTGAGAAAACCGTTCAGCCTTCGCCGAAGTTGTAGGTCATCGTACAACTTAAAATACAACCGTCAACTGCATTTCATCGCGAGCCGCAAAATTTGCGTCGGAAAAAGTAATCCCTTGACGTAGGAAATTTCTGATCTATGATCCAGACAACTGTATATACATACAGTTAAATTTGATTCTACCTACGACATATCAAGGAGCTAGAAATGTCAGGTCTATACGCACAACCGAAGGAAAATACCCGACAGATCATCGCCGATCTGGATGATCTTTTTACCGAGCACGGCATCGCTCTTTCTGGCAATGGCGACACTTTGAAGCTGCTCGCGGGCAGCCATCACACTCACAAAAATCAGCAACCCACCTCACCGAAAAAAACGCTGAAAGGTCCGCAACTGCGGTTCGAGGGAGCTGAACACACCGCTATCGGCGACAGCACCTTGTTGCGTTTCATCAAGGACGCCCCCGCTATTCCAGCCTCACAGGTAGAGCTGCATTTACCCAACGGACTGGCGCTGACCTATGGCCAGGTCATCGCACTGGGAGGTGATTTTTATGGAATTCCCGATCAACCGATCAACGAAGGCGCGACACCCGCCGAGCGAATCCAGCGCTTTGCCAACGCCTTCAACTCCCTGGCGGTACTGCCGGCCTCAAACGCCGAGGCGAAGTTGATCCTCGGTGTCATGCAGAAAGAAATCGCCGCCATCAATCAAGCGATCAGGGACGGAAAACAGCCTCACGAGGCTTATGACGCCCTCGGTGATACGTTGTCGGAAGAGTGGAATAAGATCACCGGTGGCGGCAGTTTCGTCTCGGCACTGGTCCCGTTGGGGCGTTATCTGAAACTGGCCGCCAACAATGCCGATCACTTTGGCGAATGGGCGGTGCTGGCCTACATCGCCGGGCACACGGCAGCGCTGCAACAAGCAGTGCTGGCCCACAACAGCGGCGATGAAAAGCAGTTGGAACTGGCCTATGCGATGAACGCTTTTGCCGATCATTCTTTGACCGACCTGTATTCCGCCGGTCACCTGCGAGTACCGCGCAAACAGTTGGCGGCAGTGGTCACGCCCAGTGACCTCGGCTCGTTGATTACCCGCTTCATGCACGATGAAGACAGCAAGTTCGGCCTCAACGTGAGCAATGGCAACGGCGATCGCTGGCACGCCTACGGCGACAAACGCTATTTCGACGCCATCGACAGCGCCAATCGCGCCCAGGTGAATCAAGCGGTTCAGGTGTCTGCGGATGAAGTGTTCGCGGCGTACCTCAGTGGCACTGCTCCATCGGCCGGCAGCTTTGCTGCATTGAAAAGGCTGCCCGACCTGCAAGCGGTTCTGAACCCGGCCGGCAATTTCTCGCCACTGTTCAAGGTCGAGGGCAACAAGGTATTGCGGCGCAAGGACGTCAACAACTTGAACGACACCGCCACCGTGGACGACTGGTGGGGCTGGAGCACGTACCTGCTGCTCAAGGACTACCAACCAACCGGCGCGCTGAATTCAGCGGCCAATGCCTGATAAGGAGATCACTGATGACTATCAAATTGAAACTGGAACTGGCTTCTGGCCAATCGCTGAAAGGTGCGCCATTGGAGTTGTTGTCGAAGGGCGTGCCGGTTGCCCGGGCGCTTGTGGATGAACGCGGGCATGCGGTTTTCGATGCCAAACCTGGGGCTGCCGGGTTGGCGGTGAGGGTGGATCGTTCGATTTTGAGGACTGGCTGAAGCTACTGCGAGATGGCCGCCGGCTCTTTCGCGAGCAAGCCCGCTCCCACATTGGATCTTCGGTGAACGCATTTTTTGTGAACAACCGGGATCAAGTGTGGGAGCGGGCTTGCTCGCGAAGGCGTTATTCCAGGCCCAACGGAAAGTGAAAATGCACACTGACCGCTCATCGAAACTACTATTTCTAACAGTTTTAAGCAGTCCCTGAACAAGGCTAAATCGCCGTTCAATCACTGCTCAGGTCAGCGTCCATGAACACAACCCATCGATTTAAATTTCCAGTCAGAACCAAGCATGCGCCTCTGGAAATGCTCATGAACTTCGATCTCCACGTGAACGTTGGAGATTTCGTCGAGTTTGAGATGATCCCCGGAAAAAACTGGCTCATCACTCGGAAGAAATTCAAGGTGCTGATGGACAACACAATCGAGTACGTCGACTACGAAGCGAAGGGGGCCTAACCCCGCTGCGCCTGCGCCTCTTCATGCGCCTGGCGCAACCGCTCGCGGCTATTCGTCAGGTGCAAACGCATGGCCGCCCGCGCTGCATCCGAATCCTGACGCGCAATCGCATCGTAAATCTCTTCATGCTCACGGCTCAGGCGACTCATGTAGTGCTGCTGATCATCATGGGCCAGGCGCGCGGAGTTCAGGCGCGTTCGCGGAATGATGCTGGTGCCCAGGTGAGTCATGATGTCGGTGAAATAGCGGTTGCCCGTCGCCAGGGCGATTTGCAGGTGGAACTGGAAGTCGGACGCCACGGCATCGCTGGCATGGGAGACACTTTCATTCAATGCATCCAGCGCCGCACGCATCAACGCCAGTTGCTCGGGGCTTCGACGTTGTGCGGCAAGGCCGGCGGATTCCACTTCCAGGCTGATGCGCAATTCAAGAATTGCCAGCACATCGCGCAAGGTCACCACGGTGGCCGGATCAATACGGAAACCGCTCGGGCTCGGGGTATCGAGCACGAAGGTGCCGATGCCATGACGGGTTTCGACCTGGCCTGCGGCCTGCAAACGGGAAATCGCTTCGCGCACCACGGTGCGACTGACGCCATGGGCATCCATGATCGCCGACTCGGTGGGCAACTTGTCGCCACGCTTGAGGTGACCGTCGCGGATCTGCTCGGACAGCACCGTCACCAGTTCCTGAGCGAGGCTGCGGCGCTTGCGAGGGAGGCGAGGTGCGTCGATCGGGTTTTCCATGGTGAACGTCTGTCTCGAAAATTCGGCTGAATCCGCATCATAGCTCAACACGGTTGTACGATCACCGTCGGCGCACATTCCCTGTGTGGTGTCAGGCGGTCACGGCCTGGTCTACCAGATGCCCATTCTCGATACGCACATGCCGTGGATGGAAACGCTTCAGGCTGCTGCGATGGCCAACGCTGACGATGCTCAGTCCAGGCAATTCATCGATCAACGCCTGATACAACGACGCTTCATCTTCTTCGTCCATCGCCGAAGTGGCTTCGTCCATGTACAGCCATTGCGGCGCATAAAGCAGCGCGCGGGCGAAGGCCAGACGTTGCTGCTCGCCCGGCGAAAGCATGCGCTGCCAGTGGTTGGCTTCATCCAGACGCGAAACCAGGTGCGGCAAGCGGCAGGTTTCCAGCACGTGGACGTAACGCTCATGCGGGTAGGTGTCGCCCGGCTGTGGATAACTCAGCACCTCGCGCAAGGTGCCAATCGGCAGATAGGGTTTTTGCGGCAGGAACAAATACCGTCCCGTCGGCAGACGGATGCTGCCGTGGCCGGCCGGCCAAAGGTGCCCCATCGCCCGCAGCAAAGTCGATTTGCCGCTGCCAGAACGACCGCTGAGCATGACGCGCTCGCCCTCCTCCACCGTCATGTCGGCGTTGGTCAGCAGGTGACGACCGTCAGCGAGGTCGAGGCCAAGGTTATGCACCTTCAACGCCGAGCCCTGATTCTGCACATCGATGGCCGGCGCGCGCTGCTCGTTATCGCTCATGGCCTGATGGAAACTCAATAGACGATCGCAAGTGGCACGCCACTCGGCAAGGCCCTGGTATGCACTGATGAACCAGCTGAAGTTTTCCTGAACGTTGCCGAACGCCGAGTTGATTTGCATCAGCTCACCCAGCTCGATCTTGCCGGCGAAGTAACGAGGTGCCGCGACCATGAACGGGAAGATGATTGCGATCTGGCCATAACCGGAAGTGAAAAAGGTCAGGCGCTTGGACACTTTCATGATGTCCCAGAAGTTGTGCCAGACCATGCTGAAGCGGCTGCTCAGACGGCGGTTCTCATTGGGCTCGCCGTTGTACAACGCAATGCTTTCGGCATTCTCGCGGACTCGTACCATGGAGAAACGCAAATCGGCTTCGAAACGTTGCTGGTTGTTGTTGAGGCCGATCAGGCGACGCCCGATCAAATGCGTGAGCCAGCTGCCGACGATGGCGTAAACCAGTGCACACCAGAACATGTAGCCGGGAATCGTATAGCCAAACACTTCGATGCTGCCTGAGACGCCCCACAGAATAATCGAGAACGACACCAGGCTGACGACGGTGCGGATCAAACCAAGGCCCAGGACCAAGGTGTTGGTGGTGAATTTATTGAGGTCTTCGGAAATGCGCTGGTCCGGGTTATCGGTGTAACCGCCCTGCTCCAGCTGATAGTAGTTCTTGTTGCCCAGCCAACGGGTGAAGTGTTTCTCGGTGAGCCAGGCCCGCCAGCGAATGGTCAACATCTGGGTCAGGTAGAGCTGATACACCGCGGCGAGAATTGCCACGGCCGCGATGCCGCAGAAATACAGGATCAAATGCCAGAAGGCCGCTTCGTCCTTCTTTTGCAGGGCGTTATAGAAATCCTTGTACCAACTGTTGAGCCACACTGAAATCGCCACGCTGAACAATGACAGCGCGATCACCGCGATCAGCAACGTCCAGGCCTTGCCCTTCTCTTCGCTGCGCCAGTAAGGCGTGCTCATCGCCCAGACTTTGCGAAAAAACTGCCCGCGCACAGCATCATTGACCGCGCAATATTCAGCGTTCTGATTCATGGATAAGGCTCGATAAAGAAAAGAACACACACGAGCCGATCATAAATGATCGGCCCGGCTTGTAACGAGGTGTGACAACAATTGTTCAGCGCCGGTTCAGCGACGGACCGGACGCTTCTGCAGTTTGCGCTGCAGCGTGCGGCGGTGCATGCCCAAGGCGCGGGCGGTAGCGGAGATATTGCCTTCGTGCTCGGTCAATACGCGCTGGATGTGCTCCCACTGGAGGCGATCCACGGACATCGGGTTTTCCGGCACCAGGGTATCG
This sequence comes from Pseudomonas sp. PDM09, assembly GCF_014852305.1. Lineage (NCBI taxonomy): Bacteria > Pseudomonadati > Pseudomonadota > Gammaproteobacteria > Pseudomonadales > Pseudomonadaceae > Pseudomonas > Pseudomonas sp. PDM09. Next base: position 171,285 of record NZ_JACVBI010000012.1, read on the forward strand.
AGGTCGGCGTGCTCGGAGAGCAACGCGGCCAGCACATCATCGGCGTCCGCCGGTTTGCACAGGTAATTGCAGGCGCCACGCTTGATCGCCTCGACGGCGGTAGCAATGCTCGAGTAACCGGTGAGGATCACCACGCGCATTTCCGGGTCGAGTTCCAGCAGTTTGGGCAACAACACCAAGCCCGAATCGCCGTCCATTTTCAGATCCAGGGCGGCGTAATCCGGTATGTCGGCCTGGGCGATGGTCAGGCCTTCTTCGGCGGACCCTGCGGTACTCACGCGAAAACCGCGGCGGGCCATGGCGCGGGCCATCACACGGGTGAAGGTTGCGTCGTCGTCTACCAGCAGCAAATGCGGCAGTTCTTCGCCTTCGACTTGGATCTCGTCACTCATGTTCGTCTCCTCGGGCGACACGGGGCAGGCGCAGCTCGGTAAGCGTGCCACCTTCCTCATGACTGTAGAGTTTCACTGAGCCGCCGGCGCGTGTCACGCTGGCTTTGCTCAAAAACAGGCCCAGGCCGAAACCTTTGCCCTTGGTGGTAAAAAACGGTTTGCCAATCTGCTCGGCAATGGCCAATGGCACACCGGCGCCATGGTCGCGAATGCTGATGGTCAAATCCTCGGCATTCCAGTCCAGCGTCACTTGCAAGCCTTCGGGGCACGCATCGGCGGCGTTGTTCAGCAAATTCAGCAGGGCCTGGGTCAGGTCCGGCGGCGGTGCCATGCGCGGCACGGTACCCTGGCCCAGGCGCTGGAAGCGATAACTGGCTTCCGGGCGCATCAAGTGCCAGCGGTTCAGGGCTTCGTCGAGCCAATCGGTGACGTCTTGCATCTCCACCGCCAAGCGACGATTGGCTTCCGCCGCCCGGACCAACTGCTGCAAGGTCTCTTTGCAGAGTTTGACCTGATCCTGCAGCACGCTCAAATCGTCCTGCAACAGCGGGTCTGGATGGTCCTGGCGCATTTCCTTGAGCAGCACGCTCATGGTCGCCAGCGGTGTACCCAGCTCATGGGCGGCACCCGCCGCCTGGGTCGCGACGGCCAGTAATTGCTGATCGCGCAGGCCTTCTTCGCGACGAATGGCACGCAATTCTTCCTGACGACGCAGCTCTTCGGCCATGCGGGCGGCGAAGAACGTGATCACCGCCGCCGCCAGGGCGAAGCTCAGCCACATACCGTAGATCTGCAGGTTTTCTCGGGCGATCGGGAACGTTTCCAGCGGGTAGAACTGCGCCAGCAGCAACGTATAAAGCGCCAGCGCGATACCCGACAGAATCACCGAATAACGCCATGGCAGCGTCACGGCGGCGATGGTCAATGGCACCAGGTAATAAGAGACGAACGGATTGGTCGAGCCGCCGGAGAAGTACAGCAAGGCACTGTGGATAAACAGGTCACAGGCCAGTTGCACGGCGTATTCGAGCTCGGTCACCGGCCACGACGTGCGCAGACGAACCGCCGTGAACGCGCACAGCAGCATCGAGCAACCCAGGGTCATTGCCAGTTGCACCCATGGCAACGGCAGCAGGTCGAACCAGTAGGCCAGTCCCACAGAACCGGCCTGAGCGGCCAACACCAACGTGCGGATGAACGTAAGCCGCCAGAGGTTCTGACGAGTGGCGGAAGTAATTTGAACGGGGGCGAGCATGAGCTCTCCTGATGAGCGCTCCAGGCGGATCGCACGGAGTATAACCAAGCCGCGGGCCTGAGAGGCAAAAGTGCGGCAAACGACCACATGGCAGAAAGGATTGCTGCGTCTATAAGGACGCCTTCGCGGGCAAGCCACGCTCCCACATTGGAATGCGTTCCCCTGTGGGAGCGTGGCTTGCCCGCGATTGGCTGCGAAGCATCCACCTGCTGATTATCTGTATAGAAGTTGTAACTGTGCGAACCGGACCATTGAAGCTAGAGTCTGATGGTTTCACGCAGGTTCGGACCTTAACCCCTGCGCATCGTCCAAGGAGCTTTTCATGCACACATTGCGCCGCAGCGCCGCCCTTCTTGCCTTAAGCGTTGGCACCGTCGCCAGCCTTCCAGCCCTGGCCGTCGACGAACTGCATTACAACCAGATCTCCCTGCGCGCCGAAGTCAGCCAGGAAGTGGCCCGCGACCTGATGATCGTGACCCTCTACACCGAAGAGCAAAACAGCGACCCGGCCAAACTCGCCGCCGACGTCAGCACCACCATGAACAAGGCGCTGGCACAGGCTAAAGAAGTCAAAGACATCACCCTGCGCCAGGGCAGCCGCAACAGCTACCCGATCTACGACACCAAAGGCCAGAAAATCATCGGCTGGCGTGAACGCGCCGAACTGCGCCTGGAAAGCTCGGATTTCGCCGCCCTGTCCAAACTCACCGGCGAACTGCTCACCGACCTGAAAATGGGCGGCATGGATTTTGCCATCGCCACCCCGACCCGTAAGGCCAGCGAAGACGCCCTGCTCAAAGAAGCCGTGACCGCCTTCAAGTCCCGCGCCCAACTGGCCACCGACGCCTTGGGCGGCAAGAGCTACAAAATCGTCAACCTGAACCTCAACAGCAACGGTTATCCACAGCCGTACCTGCGCGGACCGATGATGATGAAAGCCGCTGCCGGCATGGATTCGGCACCGGTGACGCCAGAAGTTGAAGCCGGGACCAGCCAGGTCAGCATGACGGCGGATGGGGCGATTGAAGTGTTGATGCCTTGATTCGATAAGTCTGTACAAAAAACGGCGATCACCGAAGTGATCGCCGTTTTTTATTGCCCGTCGTAGGCCAGTCGGTTTTTTTGGCGAACAATCTGCCGCCATCGCGAGCAGGCTCGCTCCCACATTGGATCTGTGTCGTACATAAAATCCATGTACACCCTCAATCCCTGTGGGAGCGAGCCTGCTCGCGATGAACGATAACGCGGTCTACGCCGGATCGACGTTATCCAACGCCCGGTTCACCGCCAACTCCGCCAGCATGATGATCTGTTGAATCGCCAACACTGTATTGCGCTGCGGGCCGATCAGGTGGGTGGCGAAATCACTGGCCAGGACGCTGGCCGAGGCCAATGACTCGCAGGCTTGTGCCAGCAGGCTTTCGGTATCCATGTTGGGGGCAATCATATACATCGTGCTGGGACGACGGGGTGTCGGGGCATATGGGGCGGGTGGATCGAGGTAGTAATCGAGGGCGCGTTTTATGGCTTCGCGGTCTTTGAGTAGTTCTTCGGTGCGCAAGGCTTCAGCGTTGGGGGTGGAGGTGTTGAAGGGTGGGTCCGGGATTAACTTATCCATGCAATTTTCCTTTTGAAATTGGAGCCATCAATTTCCGATCTCACTCGGCGAAGAGGTGGCAGCTATGTGCGGTGTGAGATTACCGGCAAAAGGAACCCGGCCAGACCGAGGTCTGCCCGCACACAGCCGCCATAACGCATTTGCTGGCAGCGGATAAGCTGGCGGCAATTATGGAGTGGCTCGCGTGGGTTTCCAATCGTTTAGCCGGGATCTCACTCCCGATCACTGAGTTTTCAGTGACAACCAAAGATTAGAGGCACTGCTTCCTACCCGGCAACCTGAAAGATGCGTGGGAAAGTTCTATGGCCAAGACTAATTTCTTAAACACCCATTAACAGATTGGCCGGTTGTCAGGCAGCCTTCGCGAGCAAGCCCGCACACAGCAGGGCGGTGTCATCTGCTTTTGATTTTGCATTTGCGAAAGCCCAGGAGCTAAGAGAAACTCCCTGCCTTTCCAGACTCGATAAGGATGCGAGCATTGAAGTTTGAAAGGGATCAGTTTTCCGGCAACCATGGAATTGTCTTCAACGTATCGCGCTTCACTCTGTCAGCCAGTGAACGGGGTGGCCTCAGAACACTGCATTTTGGTGAAGCGAAAGCCGCCCACTATGAAGTGAGCAATCTGGTGGTGGAGCTCTACGACAAAATGCTCGCCAAGGATTTGCCTTGCCAAATGATGGTCGGGATCTCCAAACCCCTGACCCGGCTACAGGGGGATTTACTCAATGCCCAACGAACAAGTATCGCCAACCTCACCAGTGGTGTTTTCGCCGCAGCGGCAGGTAAATTCATGCCCGCTGCGGCCATCCCGGTGGGATGGGCAGTCCGCGAGTTCACGCTGAGCACATTGCCGACTTATCACGCCGGCGATGTCATCGTCAGCCTGGATGCACAGGTCAGCGGCGGCATAGGCCCTCAGCATTCAGCATCGTCCATGATCATCAAGACTCAAGGCGGGTGAGACCATGAACGAATATGGCCTGTACGCCCTGGCTTATGCAGTGTTCCTGCTGTTGTTCTTCTATCTGAAATCCTATGGCCTCAGAAAATGGCTGGGCATTGCGCTGGTCGCTCTGGGGTTTTCGAGTATTTTGATGCTGCCGCCTTTCATCGCAGGCTTCGATCTGGGCATCGTTTCAACCAATGCTATCGCCCTCGGGGCTGCGCTGTTTTTTAGTCGGACCCGGTATGCGGCGTGAGCCATGCGCTCATTCAAGCAACGTGAAACGGAATTCACTTCACCCACAACGCCCGCCTGACACCGCTTTGCGTAGGAACTGCCGAAGGCTGCGATCTTATGACGTTGATTTTCAAGATCAAAAGATCGCAGCCTTCGGCAGCTCCAGTCCGCCATCAACGCAAAAACCGGCCGACTATGCCCGGACAGAGGGGTCCCCCTCAAAAAACGATATTTCCGCCCGCCCCGCCAACAACGCTACCCTCAGGAAAACACCGCCGCCAAACCCACGGGGACTCCATGGAAAGAACCACCGTCAAACCACTTCTGCTTGCTCTCGCCCTCGCTACAACCGCATCACTCGCACAAACCGCCCAAGCCGTCACTACCCTGGTCTACTGCTCCGAAGCCAGCCCCGCCGGCTTCGACCCCAGCCAATACACCAGCGGCACCGACTTCGACGCCTCAGCCGAAACCGTCTTCAACCGCCTCACCCAATTCAAACGCGGTGGCACCGAAGTCGAACCCGGATTAGCGACAAGTTGGGATGTGAGCAAGGACGGTCTCAGCTACACCTTCCACCTGCGCGACGGCGTGAAATTCCACACCACCGACTACTTCACCCCGACCCGCGACTTCAACGCCGATGACGTCCTGTTCACCTTCCAGCGCCTGCTCGACCCGCAGAATGCCTTCCGTAAAGCCTACCCCGCCGAGTCGCCGTACTTCACCGACATGGGCCTGAACACCACGATCAAAAGCATCGACAAGATCGACGACCACACCGTGCGCTTCAGCCTGAACAACATCGACGCCGCATTCGTGCAGAACCTCGCCATGAGCTTCGCCTCGGTACAGTCCGCCGAATACGCCGCCCATCTGTTAAAGGAAGGCAAAGCCGCCGACCTCAACCAGAAACCGGTCGGCACCGGCCCGTTCGTGTTCAAGCGCTATCAAAAGGACTCGCAGATCCGCTACGCCGCCAACAAGGCCTACTGGAAGCCCGAGGACGTGAAACTCGATAACCTGATTTTCTCGATCACACCCGATGCCGCCGTGCGCTTGCAGAAGCTCAAGGCCGGCGAGTGTCAGGTCAGCGGCTACCCGCGCCCGGCAGACATCGACGTCATGGAGAAAGACCCAAACCTGACCGTACTCAAACAGGCCGGTTTCAACCTCGGCTTCCTCGCCTACAACGTAACCCATCCACCGCTGGACCAGCTCAAGGTCCGTCAGGCCCTGGACATGGCTATCGATAAACCGGCGATCATCAAGGCGGTCTACCAGAGTGCCGGGCAGCTGGCGCAGAACGCCCTCCCCCCGGCGCAATGGTCCTATGACCCGACCATCAAGGATGCACCGCACGACCCGACCAAAGCCCGCGCGCTACTAAAAGAAGCAGGGGTTGCGCCCGGTACCACCATCAATTTGTGGGCCATGACCGTGCAGCGCGCCTCCAACCCCAACGCACGTATGTCGGCACAGATGATCCAGCAGGATTGGGAGAAAGTCGGGATTAAGGCCAACATCGTCAGCTATGAGTGGGGCGAGTACATCAAGCGCGCCAAGAACGGCGAGCACGACGCGATGATCTACGGCTGGACCGGCGACAACGGTGACCCGGACAACTGGCTCGGCGTGCTCTACAGCTGCGCTGCGGTGAAAGGTAGCAATTACGCCAAATGGTGCGACCCGGCCTACGACAAGCTGGTGCAGCAAGCGAAGGTGTCCACGGACAAACAGCAGCGGGTCAAACTGTACCAGCAGGCACAGCAAATCCTTAAGCAACAAGTACCTATCACACCTGTCGCCAACTCGACCGTGTTCCAGCCACTGCGCAAGGAAGTCACCGACTTCAAGATCAGCCCTTTCGGCCTTACCCCCTTCTATGGAGTGGGTATAAATAAGTAACACCAGGCGCCAACCGGGTGCACCAGACGCCCCGGTTGCCCCGTGTCGGTGCGCGATTTGCACCGTAAAAAACCTGCGCAAACGGTCAAATGCGCGAGTATTTATACATATGCGACATTAAGGTACGTTCGTGCCACTGTTTAAGGTTTGGAGCCATTCAGGATCTTGCATTGGGTATGGCCCCTGCATAAGTATCCGCAGGTCGACTCACGAGGTCGTCCTCTAATTCCAAAAATGACAACAAATCATGAGGCCACCATGCTTAAACACGCGGTCATTCCGTTTTTAGTCGGCGCAAGCTTATTAGCCAGCGCACCTTTCGCCCAAGCGGCGACTAACCTGGTGTTTTGCTCCGAAGGGAGCCCGGCCGGTTTCGATCCTGGTCAGTACACCACCGGAACCGACTTCGACGCCTCTGCAGAGACCATGTTCAACCGCCTGACCCAGTTCGAGCGCGGCGGCACCGCCGTTGTTCCTGGCCTGGCGACCAAGTGGGACATTTCCGATGATGGCCTGACTTACACCTTCCACCTGCGCGAAGGCGTCAAGTTCCACACCACCCCGTACTTCAAGCCAACTCGTGAGTTCAACGCCGACGACGTGCTGTTCACCTTTAATCGCATGATTAACAAGGATGATCCGTTCCGTAAGGCTTACCCGACTGAATTCCCGTACTTCACCGACATGGGGATGGACACCAACATCACCAAGATCGATAAAGTCGACGACCACACCGTCAAGTTCACGCTCAAAGAAGTGGATGCCGCGTTCATCCAGAACATGGCCATGAGTTTCGCCTCGGTCCAGTCCGCTGAGTACGCTGCCCAGCTGCTCAAGGAAGGCAAAGCCGCCGACATCAACCAGAAGCCGGTCGGTACTGGCCCGTTCGTGTTCAAGAGCTACCAGAAAGACTCCAACATCCGCTACACCGGGAACAAGGACTACTGGAAGCCTGACGACGTGAAGATCGACAACCTGATCTTCGCCATCACCACCGACCCATCTGTACGCATCCAGAAGCTGAAAAAGAACGAGTGTCAGATCACCCTGTTCCCTCGTCCGGCCGATCTGAAAGCGTTGAAGGAAGACAAAACCCTGAAGGTGCCTGACCAGGCCGGTTTCAACCTGGGTTACATCGCCTACAACGTGATGGACAAGATCAAGGGCAGCGATCAGCCAAACCCGATGGCTCAGTTGAAAGTGCGTCAGGCACTGGACATGGCCGTCAACAAGCAGCAGATCATCGATTCGGTTTACCAGGGTGCTGGCCAACTGGCCGTCAACGCCATGCCACCGACCCAATGGTCTTATGACACCACCATCAAGGACGCGCCGTACAACCCTGAGAAAGCCAAAGAACTGCTCAAGGAAGCCGGCATCAAGGAAGGCACCGAGATCAACCTGTGGGCGATGCCGGTGCAACGTCCCTATAACCCCAACGCCAAGCTGATGGCCGAAATGCTCCAGTCCGACTGGGCCAAGATCGGTATCAAGGCCAAGATTGTCAGCTACGAATGGGGCGAGTACATCAAGCGCTCCAAAGGCGGCGAAAACGGCGCGATGCTGATTGGCTGGAGCGGCGACAACGGTGACCCGGACAACTGGCTGAACGTGCTGTTCGGCTGCGATTCGCTGCAAGGCAACAACTTCTCCAAGTGGTGCGACAAGAAGTTTGACGGCATCGTCAAAGAAGCCAAGCGCACCACCGATCAGGCCAAGCGCACCGAACTGTACAAGCAGGCGCAACACGTCCTCAAAGATGCTGTTCCAATGACACCTATCGCTCACTCGACGGTGTTCCAACCCATGCGCGACAACGTGCAGGACTTCAAGATCAGCCCGTTTGGCTTGAACTCCTTCTACGGCGTCAGCGTCAGCAAATAAGAAAAGGCAGCGGCGACGTTTTCAGCGACGCCGCTGCTTTTTTCTGCCGAGAAGATAGGAATTTGCCTACATCCTAATCCGCTGTCTGACGCAGCCAGGGGTTAGGACGCGTTGCCTTTTCCTACGAGTCTTTAGGACTCAGCGCATTTACTGCCAGACCCACGGCACCTACCGTCGGGATCTGACCAGCGATTGCGTGGCTATCGGTTTGCTGCCCGTATTGGTTTGAGCTCAATGCAGCCCCCCACTCGGGGTCGCGGCGCATTGAATAAACACTACAAAAAGAGGGAGCGTCATGCGCCATACCTTGGTTTTATCCGCATTGCTGGGCACCGGCCTGCTGGCCGTCACGTCCGTTAGCCAGGCCGCCAATAACAGCCTGGTGTTCTGCTCCGAAGGCAGCCCCGCCGGTTTCGACACCGCGCAATACACCACGGCGACCGATAACGACGCCGCCGAGCCGCTGTACAACCGATTGGCAGAGTTTGAAAAAGGCGCCACCAACGTCGTACCGGGTCTGGCAACGAGCTGGGATATTTCCGAGGACGGCCTCAAGTACACTTTTCACCTGCGCGAAGGGGTGAAATTTCATACCACCAAATACTTCACGCCGACCCGCGATTTCAACGCCGATGACGTGCTTTTTACCTTCAATCGCATGCTCGATCCGCAGCAACCCTTCCGCAAGGCCTATCCAACCGAGTTCCCGTATTTCAACGGGATGAGCCTGAACAAGAACATCGCCAAGGTCGAGAAGACCGGGCCGCTGACCGTAGTGATGACGCTCAACAGCGTCGACGCCGCGTTCATCCAGAACATCGCCATGAGCTTCGCCGCGATCCTGTCCGCCGAATACGCCGATCAGTTGCTGGCCTCCGGCAAGCCGAGCGACATCAACCAGAAGCCGATCGGCACTGGCCCGTTCGTGTTCAAGAGCTACCAGAAAGATTCCAACATCCGTTACAGCGGCAACAAGCAGTACTGGGACCCGAGCCGGGTCAAGCTCGACAACCTGATTTTCGCCATCAATACCGACGCCTCGGTGCGCGTGCAGAAGCTCAAGGCCAACGAATGCCAGATCACCCTGCACCCACGCCCCGCCGACGTGACCGCGCTGAAAAACGATCCGAAACTGCAATTGATCGAAAAGCCCGGGTTCAACCTTGGTTACATCGCCTATAACGTGCGGCACAAACCGTTCGATCAGCTCGAAGTGCGCCAGGCGCTGGACATGGCGGTTAACAAGCAAGGCATTCTCAACGCCGTCTATCAAGGCGCCGGTCAACTGGCAATGAACGCCATGCCACCGACTCAGTGGTCCTACGACGAGACGATTAAAGACGCCGCCTACAACCCGGAAAAGGCCAAGGAATTGCTCAAGGCCGCCGGCGTCAAGGAAGGCACCGAAATCACCCTCTGGGCCATGCCGGTTCAGCGTCCGTACAACCCCAATGCCAAGTTGATGGCCGAAATGCTCCAGGCGGATTGGGCGAAGATCGGCCTCAAGGTCAAGATCGTCAGCTACGAATGGGGCGAGTACATCAAGCGCACCAAGAACGGCGAGCACGACATCAGCCTGATCGGCTGGACCGGTGACAATGGCGACCCGGACAACTGGCTCGGCACGCTGTACAGCTGCGATGCCATTGGCGGCAACAACTACTCCATGTGGTGTGATCCTGCTTACGACAAGCTGATCAAGCAGGCCAAAGTCGTCACTGACCGTGACCAGCGCACGGTGCTCTACAAACAGGCGCAGCAGTACCTCAAGCAACAGGTGCCCATCACGCCAGTCGCCCACTCGACGGTCAACCAACCGTTGAGCGCCAAAGTCGAAGGATTCAAGGTGAGTCCTTTCGGTCGTAACGTGTTCTCGGGCGTCAGTATCGACCAATAACCGATTAGTCAGAACGCTGGGGGCGGATTCCGCCCTCACGCAAGCGTATTGCCGTAATTCGCCAATCAGGCCTATAGCAAACGTTTGCTTTGCGTGAAATGAGTTCAAACCAAATAGCCGTTCACCAAAAAAAGACCGGCATAAAAAAAGAAAACAAGGAGCTTCACCCATGAAACTGAGCAGCACCGCATTATTGGCCTTGGCCATCAGCAGCGTAACCGCCACGGCGTACGCAGAATCCCAGAGCCAGGCGTTCACGCCGGTTACCGTTAAAGAGAAAAGTGCCCAGAGTGAAGCCACAGGCTTTGTCGAAGGCCAATCGATCACCGGCAGCACGCGTAACTGGTATGCCAATGAGCAACTGAAGCGCGGCGCCACGTTCAGCTACAAGAAAAATGGTGTATCGACCCCGACTGATCGTCGTATCAACTGGGTTCAGGGCACTATCCTCAAGTACAACTCCGGTTTCACCGAAGGCACCGTAGGTTTCAGCACCGAAGTGGCGGCCTACAACGCTATTGCTCTGGATCGTGATCGCAAGGATCTGGCGTCCAATAATGGTGGCGCACCGGGTACTCGTTCTGGCGCGGGCAACAACCGCACACTGACCGAGGAAGGTGGCGACGCCGTCGGCCAGTGGAGCAAGCTGGGCCTGGCCAACGTCAAGGCCCGCGTGTCCAACACCACCCTCACTGCCGGCCGCCAGAACTTCAGCAGCCCGATGGTCGATGTCATCGGTAACCGTGCGTTGCCTTCGAGCTTCCAGGGTGTGAGCCTGCACAGCGAAGAGCTGGAAAACCTGAGCTTCGACATCGGCACGTTCGATCGCAACTCGCCACGAACCGAACAAAGCCAGCGCAAGTTCCGCACCGAATACGCCAACGGCATCGTTGAAACCGATCACGTCCACACGGCCGGTATCACTTACACGCCATTTGCCAGCCTGACCACCAGTCTGTGGGGCACCCAGGCTGAAGACCTGTGGAACCAGTACTACTTCGGCGCCACCCATGTGCTGGGCGACAGCCAGGTCCTGAGCCTGACCACCGGCCTGAACTACTACAAAACCCAGGAAGAAGGTAAAGCCCTTATCGGCAAGATCGATAACGACACCTACTCCCTGTCGTTCGGCCTGACCCACCAGGCTCACAGCCTGACCTTCTCTTACCAGGAAATTAACGGTAACGAGTACTTCGACTACCTGCACGAAACCAACGGCATCTACCTGGCCAACTCCCTGCTGTCGGACTTCAACGGCCCGAACGAGAAGTCCTTCCAGATTGCCTACGGTCTGAACATGGCCGAATACGGCGTGCCTGGCCTGAAATTCAACATCTACCAGGCTCGCGGCTGGGGCATCGACGGCACTCACTACACCGGCAACGGCGGCGTGGCGGACAAGGGTTACGACGGTATCCAGAACCAGGATGGCGAACACCACTATGAATACGGCATCGGTGCTTCGTACGCCGTGCAGAGCGGTCCACTCAAGGCCACCGCTATCCGCGCGACCTACACCGCTCATCGCGCCAGCGAAAACCAGGTGGATGGCAGCATCAACGAGTTCCGTCTCGTGACCACCATCCCGTTCAACATTTTGTAAAACCCATGCCGGCGGCTGACTCATGATGAGTCGGCCGTCTGGCTTTTCTCTTCAACCGATTGCAGAGGGCTCTAGATGAAAATGCTTCCCCTACGAGCGGCCATCGCTGCCGCGTTGCTGAGTGTCGCCGTCGGCGCCTCGGCCAAACCCTTGGTGGTCTGTACCGAAGCCAGTCCGGAAGGCTTCGATATGGTCCAGTACACGACTGCAGTCACAGGCGATGCGGTGTCCGAAACCATCTTCAACCGTCTGGTGGGCTTCAAGCCCGGCACCACTGAAGTGGTTCCGGCACTGGCCGAGTCGTGGGACATCAGCGATGACGGTCTGACCTACACATTCCACCTGCGCAAAGGCGTCAAGTTTCACACCACCGATTACTTCAAGCCGACCCGCGACATGAACGCCGACGACGTGGTCTGGAGCTTCCAGCGTCAGCTGGACCCGAAACACCCATGGCACAAACTGTCGAGCGTGGGCTTCCCGTACTTTGAAAGCATGGGCTTCAAAGAGCTGCTCAAAAGCGTCGAGAAAGTCGACGACAACACGGTCAAATTCACCCTGACCCGCCGTGAAGCGCCGTTCCTGGCCGACATCGCCATGGCCTTCTCCTCGATCTACTCCGCCGAGTACGCCGATCAGTTGCTCAAGGCCAACAAGACCGGCGACCTGAACAATAAGCCGATTGGCACCGGCCCGTTCGTCTTCCAGCGCTACGCCAAGGACGCTCAAGTCCGCTTCAAGGCCAACCCGGATTACTTCGGTGGCAAGCCCCCGGCTGATCCGCTCATATTCGCGATCACCATCGACAACAACGTGCGCCTGCAAAAACTGAAGGCCAACGAATGCCAGATCGCGTTGTATCCCAAACCCGATGATGTCCCTAGCATCAAGGCTGACCAGAACCTGAAGGTCGACGAACTGGCTGCAATGACCACCAGCTACACCGCGATGAATACCAGCCGTAAATACATGAGCGATGTACGCGTACGCAAGGCGATAAACATTGCATTCGACAAGCCGACTTACGTCACTAGTTTGTACGGCAAGGGCAACGCCGTCATTGGTACCGTTCCCTATCCTCCGACCCTGCTAGGCTTCAACGACAAACTGAAAAACCCACCACGCGACCTTGGTAAGGCCCGTGAACTTCTCAAGGAAGCGGGTGTACCGGAAGGTACCGTGCTGACGCTGTTTACCCGTAACGGCGGTGGCCCCACCAATCCTAATCCACTGCTGGGCGCGCAAATGATGCAGTCGGATCTGGCACAGATCGGGATCAAGCTCGACATCCGTGTCATGGAATGGGGAGAGATGCTCAAACGTGCCAAGAATGGCGAACACGACCTGGTATCGGCAGGCTGGGCCGGCGATAACGGCGACCCGGATAACTTTCTTACGCCGAACCTGAGTTGCGACGCAGCGAAAAACGGCGAAAACTACGCCAGGTGGTGCAACAAGGAATTCCAGGACTTGATCGACAAGGCTCGCGGCGGCACTGACCCGGCTGCCAGGGCGGCGCTCTACGAACAAGCGCAGGAAGTTTTCGACAAGGACCAGCCATGGATTCCCATGGCCTATCCGAAAATGTTCACGGCAATGCGCAAAAACGTCGAGGGCTACCACCAGAGTCCCCTGACAACCAATAACTTCGCCACCACCCAGGTGAAGTAGATAAGAAACGCCCGGCATCGCTGACCCCAGCGCTGCCGGGCACGCCTAACCGGCTGATGAGGTACACCACACGATGTTTAGTTTTATTGCCCGCCGATTGGGGTTATTGATCCCCACGTTCTTCGGCATCACCTTGCTGACTTTCGCGTTGATTCGCATGATTCCAGGCGACCCCGTGGAAGTAATGATGGGCGAACGTAGAGTCGACCCCGAAATGCATGCTCAGGCAATGGAACGCCTAGGTCTGAACAAACCCCTGTATGCCCAATACCTGGATTACATCGGCAAGTTGGCCCACGGCGATCTCGGCGAATCCCTGCGTACCCGTGAAAGCGTCTGGACCGAGTTCAGCTCTCTATTCCCCGCGACCCTGGAACTGTCCATGGCCGCCCTGTTATTCGCCGGCATCCTGGGCCTTCTGGCCGGGGTGATTGCGGCACTCAAGCGAGGATCCCTGTTCGACCACGGGGTGATGGGCGTCTCCCTGGCGGGATACTCGATGCCGATCTTCTGGTGGGGCCTGATCCTGATCATGTTCTTCTCGGTGAGCCTGGGCTGGACCCCGGTGTCCGGGCGGATCGACCTGCTCTACGACATCGAGCCGCGCACCGGCTTCATGCTGATTGATACGCTGCTGGCCGACGACGTCGGGGCGTTCTTCGATGCCCTGCATCACCTGATCCTGCCGGCCATCGTGCTCGGTACCATCCCGCTGGCGGTGATCGCGCGGATGACCCGCTCGTCGATGCTCGAAGTGCTGCGTGAAGACTACATCCGTACCGCCCGCGCCAAAGGCCTGTCGCCATCGCGCGTGGTGTTCGTTCACGGCCTGCGTAACGCATTGATTCCGGTACTGACCGTGGTCGGCCTGCAAGTCGGCACGCTGCTGGCCGGTGCGGTCCTGACCGAAACCATTTTCTCCTGGCCCGGCATCGGCAAATGGCTGATCGAAGCCATTGGCGCACGGGACTATCCCGTGGTGCAGAACGGCATCCTGTTAATCGCCTGCCTGGTGATCCTGGTCAACTTCGTGGTGGACATCCTCTACGGCTTTGCCAACCCACGCATCCGTCATCAGCGCTGAGATCAAGACCATGACCACTCTCATTACACCGGTAGCAGTCGATCAAAGCCTGCTGTACCCGTCCCCGTATAAAGAATTCTGGCACGCGTTCTCCAGGAACAAAGGTGCCGTCGCCGGCCTGATGTTCATGCTGCTGGTGATCTTCTGCGCGATCTTCGCGCCATGGGTTGCACCGCATGACCCAAGCGAGCAATACCGCGACTTCCTGCTGACCCCGCCGTCCTGGCTGGAAGGCGGGCAGATCCAGTTTCTGCTCGGCACCGATGAACTGGGTCGCGACCTGCTGTCGCGGCTGATCAACGGTTCGCGCCTGTCCCTGCTGATCGGCTTGTCGTCGGTGGTGATGTCGCTGATTCCGGGCATCCTGTTGGGTCTGTTCGCCGGGTTCTTCCCGCGCGTGCTCGGCCCGACCATCATGCGTCTGATGGACATCATGCTGGCCCTGCCGTCCCTGCTGCTGGCCGTGGCGATTGTCGCCATCCTCGGCCCTGGCCTGATCAACACCATTATTGCCATCGCCGTGGTTTCGCTGCCGTCTTATGTTCGTCTGACTCGCGCCGCGGTGATGGGCGAATTGAACCGCGACTACGTGACCGCCGCGCGCCTGGCCGGTGCCGGTCTGCCACGCCTGATGTTCGTCACCGTGCTGCCCAACTGCATGGCGCCGCTGATCGTTCAGGCCACCTTGAGTTTTTCTTCGGCAATTCTCGATGCCGCGGCACTGGGCTTCCTCGGCCTTGGCGTACAACCGCCAACCCCTGAGTGGGGCACCATGCTGGCTTCGGCTCGCGACTATATCGAACGCGCCTGGTGGGTGGTGAGCTTGCCTGGTTTGACCATTTTGCTCAGCGTGCTGGCAATCAACTTGATGGGCGACGGCCTGCGCGATGCGCTGGACCCGAAACTCAAGAACGCCGCCTGAGGAGATTCAAATGTCACTGTTAGAAATCAAGAATCTCAACGTTCGCTTCGGCGACGCCAACGCCGTTCCGGTGGTCGACGGTCTCGACATTACCGTGGACAAGGGCGAAGTGCTGGCCATCGTTGGCGAATCGGGTTCCGGCAAGTCCGTGACCATGATGGCGCTGATGGGTCTGATCGAGCATCCGGGGATCGTCACCGCCGATGCCCTGAATTTCGACGGCAAGAACATGCTCAAGCTCAGCAACCGTCAGCGTCGGCAAATCGTCGGCAAAGACCTGGCCATGGTTTTCCAGGACCCGATGACCGCGCTGAACCCAAGCTACACCGTCGGTTTCCAGATCGAAGAAGTGCTGCGCCTGCACCTGAAAATGTCCCGCAAGGACGCCCGCAAGCGTGCCATCGAACTGCTGGAAAAAGTGGAAATCCCGGGCGCCGCCAGCCGTATGGATGCCTATCCGCATCAACTCTCCGGCGGCATGAGCCAGCGTGTTGCAATCGCCATGGCGATTGCCGGCGAACCGAAACTGCTGATCGCCGACGAACCGACCACAGCACTCGACGTGACGATTCAGGCGCAGATCATGGACCTGCTGCTGGCCCTGCAGAAAGAGCAGAACATGGGCCTGGTGCTGATCACCCACGACCTCGCGGTCGTGGCCGAAACTGCCCAGCGCGTGTGCGTGATGTACGCCGGCCAAGCGGTTGAAGTCGGTCAGGTACCACAACTGTTCGACATTCCGGCGCACCCGTACAGCGAAGCACTGCTCAAGGCGATTCCGGAACACAGCCTGGGCGCCGCGCGCCTGTCGACATTGCCGGGCATCGTTCCCGGTCGTTACGACCGCCCGCAAGGCTGCCTGTTGTCGCCGCGCTGCCCGTACGTGCAGGACAACTGCCGCACCCAGCGTCCGTCCCTTGACCCGAAAAGCAACAGCCTCGCCCGCTGCTTCTACCCGCTGAATCAGGAGGTGGCGTAATGGCCGTCGTACTTACCGCCCGCAACCTGACCCGTCACTACGAAGTGTCCCGTGGCCTGTTCAAGGGTCATGCGACCGTGCGCGCCCTCAACGGTGTGTCGTTCGAACTGGAAGCCGGCAAGACCCTCGCCGTTGTGGGCGAATCGGGTTGCGGCAAATCCACCTTGGCCCGGGCCCTGACGCTGATCGAAGAACCGTCCTCCGGCTCCTTGAAAATCGCCGGGCAGGAAGTCGCGGGTGCTGACAAGGCTCAGCGCAAGCAGCTGCGCAAAGATGTGCAGATGGTGTTCCAGAGCCCGTACGCGTCGCTGAACCCACGACAGAAAGTCGGTGATCAGCTCGCCGAGCCGCTGCTGATCAACACCAACCTGAGCGCCTCGGAACGTCGCGAGAAAGTCCAGGCGATGATGAAACAGGTGGGCTTGCGGCCTGAGCATTACCAGCGCTACCCGCACATGTTCTCCGGCGGTCAGCGCCAGCGGATTGCCCTGGCCCGCGCGATGATGCTGCAACCCAAAGTGCTGGTGGCGGATGAACCGACCTCGGCGCTGGACGTGTCGATCCAGGCGCAGGTACTCAACCTGTTCATGGATTTGCAGCAAGAGTTCAACACCGCTTACGTGTTCATCTCCCACAACCTGGCGGTGGTGCGCCACGTCGCCGATCACGTGATGGTGATGTACCTCGGCCGTCCGGTGGAAATGGGCCCGAAAGAGGACATCTACACTCGCCCTCTGCACCCCTACACCCAGGCGCTGTTGTCGGCCACTCCGACCATCCACCCGGACCCGAACAAGCCGAAAATCAAGATCGTCGGCGAACTGCCAAACCCGCTGAACCCGCCGTCCGGCTGCGCTTTCCACAAGCGCTGCCCGTATGCGACCGAGCGCTGCACCACAGAAGAACCGCTCCTGCGCCTGGTCGACACCCGTCAGGTGGCTTGCCACTACGCCGAGCAATTCCTCGACGGCGCGGCGTAAAAACGGCCTGAAAAAAATGAGAGCGAGCTTGCTCGCGAAGTCGGTGTTTCAGTCACCATCACTGTCGACTGACAGATTGCTTTCGCGAGCAAGCCCGCTCCCACAGGGACCGAGTTGACCAGACCCCTTCCACCAGATTGCGTATCAGTCCGGCGAGGGGTTTTCTTTTGTCCGTGATTTACGTTTGCGTGTCTTCCTCATCCTCTTCCTCATCGGCGTCTGGATCATCATCGCCTGATTCGGTCGCAGCGATCATCAGCTCGCTGTGCACGCCTTGCCCGTTCAAGGCCTGTGTTTCGTGGTTCTCACATTCCGCCCACGCCACCGCCGATGTGCCGAGGGACAGCAGCACCAAAACCTTAAGCAACAACACAATGCGTTGGTAAATACTCATAGCCGATTCCATCCTTTGTGGGGTGAAGCACGGATGCCTGACAGGTAATGAATGAAATTTAGTTCCGATTGACCGGGTTCTCCAGACAGGACGCTACCGGGTAGCAGAAAATGTCGTTGGCGAAGAGATTGGTTTCGAATAAGGGTTATATCCAAACCCACTAACAATGATGCCAGTGGTGTCTAGTCCTGAAACAGGTGTAAACCTTATTCAGGACTAGACATGATCAATAAAAAAGCCCCGAGGCTGCTTACGCATCGGGGCTTTGGTGTTACGACTCAGCGCTTAATGATGCTCACGCGTCGCACGGAATTTCACATCCGGCCAACGCTCTTCCATCAGCGCCAGGTTGACCCGCGTCGGGGCCAGGTAGGTCAGGTGACCACCACCATCGACCGCAAGGTTTTCCACGGCCTTGACCCGGAACTCCTCGAACTTCTTCTTATCGTCGCAATCAATCCAGCGTGCGGAATAAACAGTGATCGGCTCGTACGAGCACTCAACCTTGTATTCCTCTTTCAAACGGCTGGCGACCACGTCGAACTGCAGCACACCGACGGCACCCAGGATGATGTCGTTGCTGCGCTCGGGGAAGAACACCTGAGTGGCGCCTTCTTCGGCCAGTTGCTGCAAGCCCTGACGCAGTTGCTTGGATTTCAGCGGATCACGCAGACGCACGCGGCGGAACAGTTCCGGGGCGAAGTGCGGGATGCCGGTGAAGCCCAGGACTTCGCCTTCGGTGAAGGTGTCGCCGATCTGGATGGTGCCGTGGTTGTGCAAACCGATGATGTCGCCGGCAAACGCTTCTTCCAGCTGCTCACGCTCAGAGGAGAAGAACGTCAGCGCATCGCCGATCCGCACGTCTTTGCCAGTGCGCACGTGGCGCATTTTCATGCCTTTTTCGTACTTGCCGGAGCAGATCCGCATGAAGGCGATACGGTCGCGGTGTTTCGGGTCCATGTTCGCCTGGATCTTGAACACGAAACCTGAGAATTTCTCTTCAACCGGTTCCACGGTGCGCTCGTTGGCGACACGGGCCAGCGGTTTCGGCGCCCAGTTGACCACGGCGTCAAGCACGTGATCGACACCGAAGTTGCCCAATGCAGTACCGAAGAATACCGGTGTCAGTTGGCCGTCGAGGAATTCCTGTTGATTGAATTCGTGGCAGGCGCCCTGCACCAGTTCCAGCTGATCCACGAAGCGGTCGTACTCGTCGCCCAAGTGCGCGCGGGCTTCATCGGAGTCGAGCTTCTCGATGATTTTCACGTCGGTGCGCTCGTGGCCGTGGCCAGCGGTGTAGACGATGATGTAGTCGTCGGCGAGGTGATAAACGCCCTTGAAATCGCGGTAGCAGCCGATCGGCCAGGTGATCGGCGCAGCCTTGATCTTCAGGACTGCTTCGATTTCGTCGAGCAGTTCAATCGGGTCGCGAATGTCACGGTCGAGTTTGTTGATGAAGCTGACGATCGGCGTGTCACGCAGACGGCAGACGTCCATCAGGGCGATGGTCCGTGGCTCAACGCCCTTACCGCCGTCGAGGACCATCAATGCCGAGTCCACTGCCGTCAGAGTGCGGTAGGTATCTTCGGAGAAGTCTTCGTGGCCCGGGGTGTCGAGCAGGTTGATCATGTGATCGCGGTACGGGAACTGCATGACCGACGTGGTAATCGAGATACCACGCTGCTTTTCCATTTCCATCCAGTCGGAGGTGGCATGGCGGTCGGATTTTCGAGATTTCACCGTGCCCGCAATCGCAATCGCCTTGCCCATCAGCAAGAGCTTCTCGGTGATGGTGGTTTTACCGGCATCGGGGTGGGAAATAATGGCGAAAGTGCGGCGTTTCGCGACTTCGGCGGCCTGTTTGGTCATGGGAAATCGCCTGGCAGGTGATTCAAAAAAGGGCGGCGAGTATAGCGCAAACCGAGCCTGACGGACCACCGTTCGCCCTGTAGCAGCTGCCGAGCCTGCGAGGCTGCGTTCGGCGGCGAAGCCGTCGTCAAACCAGATGTTGCGGTGTATCAGGCAGACCGAGCGTGCCGACTCTACGACTGCTTCGCCGCCGAACGCAGCCTCGCAGGCTCGGCAGCTGCTACACGGGCCAAACAAGATGCGTGGTAGCTAATTGCTGCTAATTATGGAACCTTTTAAAAGGTGGAGGCGTCCACTCCCCTGTTACGGCACTCGTACCAGGGGCTGAAAAATCAGCAAGTTAGCCTGACGAGGCTGCGCTTATGGCTCGATTTCATGCGGTTTCACGAGCATGAAGAGCTGCTTCTCGCGAACGTTGTTTTCCCGGCAGCCAGGAATGGCATGTGGCCGGGGTGGTCAGTTCTGTTGCTCAAATTCGGATGCCAGAAGTTCATAGCCCAGGCGCTGTGACGAGTCATAGCTCGCTATGGCGAGGAACAGCAACGCAGGATATGAGCTTCTGGCGCCGAAGTTGGGCAAACAGAACTGACCACCCCGGCCACGTAACACGGGACTGCGTCCGCCGACTGAAAAAAGGAGTCCGCCTGTGGCTATTCGCTATGGCAAAGGGCTGATAGGAGGTGCGGTTGTCGTCGCCCTTCTGGCCCTGCTGATCCACTGGATTGGCATCAACACGATCGAACAGTACCGCGACGATTTGTTGTTTTACCTGCAAGCTCATCTGATTCTCGTCCTCGTTTCCATGCTGGCCGCCCTTGTAGTGGGCATACCCGCCGGTATCTTCCTCAGCCGCCCGACCATGGTTGGCCGCGCCGAACGCTTCATGCAGATCTTCAACATCGGCAACACCGTGCCGCCTCTCGCCGTACTGGCCATCGCCCTGGGTATCCTCGGCATCGGCAGCGGCCCTGCGATTTTCGCCTTGTTCCTCGCCTCACTGTTGCCAATTGTGCGCAACACCTACGAAGGGCTGAAAAACGTCCAGGGTTCACTCAAGGAAGCAGCCGTCGGCATCGGCATGACACCGACTCAGGTGCTATGGCGGGTCGAACTGCCGAACGCCGTGCCGATCATCATTGGCGGCGTGCGCGTGGCACTGGCGATCAACGTCGGTACCGCACCGCTGGCGTTCCTGATTGGTGCCAACAGCCTGGGCAGCCTGATTTTCCCCGGCATCGCCCTGAACAATCAGCCGCAACTGCTGCTCGGCGCGGCCTGCACCGCCCTGCTGGCCTTGCTGCTCGACGGACTGGTGACACTCGCCAGCCGCCTCTGGCTCGAACGCGGCTTGCGCCCGTCTTAAGCCTCGGCAAAGGAATATTCATGAAGACATTAAGCTTTTTAATAGGCTGCGCCCTGCTGTTCGCAGGATTTGCCCAAGCCGCTGAAAAACCCGTGATCCGCATCGGCGCCCGGGTGTTCACCGAACAAACCCTGCTGGCGGAAATCACTTCCCAATACCTGCGCACCAAGGGTTATGACACCCAAGTGACCGGCGGTCTGGGCAGCAACCTGGCCCGCAGCGCCCACGAAAGTGGTCAGCTGGACTTGATGTGGGAATACACCGGCGTGTCGCTGGTGGCTTACAACCACGTCACCGACAAGCTCGATAGCGCTCAGTCCTACGCCCGGGTGAAAGAACTCGACGCAAAAAAAGGCCTGGTCTGGCTCACCCCGTCGAAGTTCAGCAATACCTACGCCCTGGCACTGCCGGAAAACACCGCAAAAGCGTATCCGCAGATCAACACCATCAGCGAGCTGAACACAGTGCTGCAGGCTGAGGCGAAGACCAACCACCTCGTCGCCCTGGACACTGAGTTTGCCAACCGTTCCGACGGTCTCGATGGCATGGTGGATCTCTACGGCATGAACCTGACCCGCAACAACATTCGCCAGATGGATGCCGGGCTGGTCTACACCGCCCTGCGCAACGGTCAGGTGTTTGCAGGTTTGGTCTACACCACGGACGGTCGCTTGAACGCCTTCAAGCTGAAACTGCTGGAAGACGATAAGCACTACTTCCCGGACTACACCGCCGCACCGGTGGTACGCCAGGTCTACCTCGACGCCCACCCGAAACTCGCCGAAGAGCTCAAGCCGCTGGCCGAACTGTTCGACGACGCCACCATGCGTCAGCTCAACGCGCGGGTCGATGTCGATCACGAAAGTCCTTCATCCGTTGCCGCCGATTTCCTGCGCCAACATCCATTGAAATAAGGAGGAAAAGACATGGAATTTCTCAACGCCTTTTCCCATCTCGATTGGCCGCAGGTTTTGCACCTGACCTGGCAGCACATCACCCTGGTTGGCATCGCCGTGACCCTGGCGATTGTGGTCGGCGTGCCGTTGGGCATCCTGATGACCCGTTTCCCGACACTGGCCGGCCCGTTGCAAGCCAGCGCTACGGTGTTGCTGACCGTGCCATCGATTGCCCTGTTCGGCCTGCTGCTGCCGTTCTATTCGAAATTCGGCCAGGGCCTCGGCCCGATGCCGGCGATCACCGCAGTGTTTCTGTACTCGTTGCTGCCGATCATGCGTAACACCTACCTGGCCCTGACCGGCGTGGAACCTGGCATTCGTGAAGCGGCGCGTGGCATCGGCATGACCTTCGGCCAGCGCCTGCGCATGGTCGAACTGCCGATTGCCGTGCCGGTGATCCTCGCCGGTGTGCGCACCGCCGTGGTGATGAACATCGGTGTGATGACCATCGCCGCGACCATCGGCGCCGGTGGCCTCGGTGTACTCATTCTCGCTTCCATCAGCCGCAGCGACATGTCGATGCTGATTGTCGGCGCCGTGCTGGTCAGTCTCCTGGCCATCTTCGCCGACCTGCTTCTGCAATGGCTGCAACGCACGCTGACTCCAAAAGGACTCCTGAAATGATCGAACTTCAAAACCTCAGCAAGACCTTCCAAAGCAACGGCAAAGATGTGAAAGCCGTGGACTCGGTAAGCCTGACCGTCAATGAAGGCGAAATCTGTGTGTTCCTCGGGCCATCGGGTTGCGGTAAAAGCACCACGCTGAAGATGATCAACCGCCTGATCAAGCCAACCTCGGGCAAGATCCTGATCAACGGCGAAGACACCACTGACCTCGACGCCGTGACCCTGCGTCGCAACATCGGTTATGTGATCCAGCAGATCGGTCTGTTCCCGAACATGACCATCGAGGAAAACATCACCATCGTTCCGCGCCTGCTGGGCTGGGACAAACAGAAATGCCACGACCGCGCCCGCGAGTTGATGAGCATGATCAAGCTCGAACCCAAGCAGTATCTGACTCGCTACCCGCGTGAGTTGTCCGGTGGCCAGCAGCAGCGGATCGGCGTGATTCGCGCGCTGGCGGCGGATGCGCCACTGTTGTTGATGGATGAACCATTCGGCGCGGTCGACCCGATCAACCGCGAGATGATTCAGAACGAGTTCTTCGAGATGCAACGGGCGCTGAACAAGACCGTGATCATGGTCAGCCACGACATCGACGAAGCGATCAAGCTCGGCGACAAGATCGCGATTTTCCGTGCCGGGAAACTGCTGCAAATCGACCATCCAGACACGCTTCTCGCGCATCCGGCGGACGACTTTGTCAGCAATTTCGTCGGCCAGGACAGCACCCTCAAGCGCCTGTTGCTGGTGAAAGCCGAAGATGCAGCGGACAACGCGCCTTCGGTGAGCCCGGAAACGCCAGTGGCCGAAGCGCTGGAATTGATGGACGAACTGGACCGTCGTTACGTGGTGGTTACCTGTGCCGAGAACAAGGCCTTGGGTTACGTGCGCCGTCGCGACCTGCACCGCCAGACCGGCACCTGCGCGCAATACCTGCGTGAGTTCAACGCCACCGCGGCGTACGACGAGCATTTGCGCATCCTGCTGTCGCGCATGTACGAGTTCAACCGCTCGTGGCTGCCGGTGATGGATGCCGAGCGGGTGTTCCTGGGTGAGGTGACTCAGGAATCGATTGCCGAGTACTTGAGCTCCGGTAAGTCTCGTGGGGGCAAGACCAGTATTGTTTCGCCAGCCGAGACTGCTGTCGCCTGATCCCTTTCTACTGATCGTTCCCACGCTCCGCGTGGGAATGCATCCAGAGACGCTTCGCGTCTCAACGGCTGGACGCAGAGCGTCCGGGGCGGCATTCCCACGCAGAGCGTGGGAACGATCATTCCACCTCAAATATCCCTGCTCAGGGAACATCACACTGTCATGCAGGTCGGTTACATCAGTAGCTGTCCGGGACCGCACGACGGAAGCGTGCAAAAACGCGACATTTTTTGTTGATCTCAAGCTCCTCACGCCCTAAAGTTCGCGCCGAACGTCCATGCTGGAAACGATCCATCCGGCTCAAGTACTGACGACGAGACAGCAAGGCCAAGGGAAAGCACCGCCTCCCATGGCCTTTTTGCTTTCGGCGACATGCCTTGGGAAGTAGGCGAACCAAAGTGGGGATACGGAGGGCGTTCATTTGCACCCATTGATAATTTCAGTTTGCCAGTAGGAGTTCCCAGCATGTCGATCAACGTCGAAGACTATTTCGCGCGCGATACCTTCCAGAAAATGAAGGCCTTCGCCGACAAACAAGAAACCCCGTTCGTGGTGATCGACACCGCGATGATCAGCCAGGCCTACGACGACCTGCGCGCCGGTTTCGAATTCGCCAAGGTCTACTACGCAGTCAAGGCCAACCCGGCCGTTGAAATCATCGACCTGCTCAAAGAAAAAGGTTCGAACTTCGACATTGCCTCGATCTACGAGCTCGACAAAGTGATGAACCAGGGCGTCGGCCCGGATCGCATCAGCTACGGCAACACCATCAAGAAATCCAAAGACATTCGCTACTTCTACGACAAGGGCGTGCGTCTGTACGCCACCGACTCCGAAGCTGACCTGCGCAACATTGCCAAGGCAGCTCCGGGCTCGAAAGTCTACGTGCGCATCCTGACTGAAGGCTCGACCACCGCTGACTGGCCACTGTCGCGTAAATTCGGCTGCCAGACCGACATGGCCATGGACCTGCTGATCCTCGCTCGTGACCTGGGCCTGGTGCCTTACGGCATCTCGTTCCACGTCGGTTCGCAGCAACGCGACATCAGCGTCTGGGACGCGGCGATCGCCAAGGTCAAAGTGATCTTCGAACGCCTGAAAGAAGAAGACGGTATTCACTTGAAGCTGATCAACATGGGCGGTGGCTTCCCGGCCAACTACATCACCCGCACCAACAGCCTGGAAACCTACGCTGAAGAAATCATCCGTTTCCTCAAGGAAGACTTCGGCGACGACCTGCCGGAAATCATCCTCGAGCCAGGCCGTTCGCTGATCGCCAACGCCGGCATCCTGGTCAGTGAAGTGGTGCTGGTCGCGCGTAAATCCCGTACCGCCGTCGAGCGATGGGTGTACACGGATGTGGGCAAATTCTCTGGCCTGATCGAAACCATGGACGAAGCCATCAAGTTCCCGATCTGGACCGAGAAGAAAGGCGAGATGGAAGAAGTGGTCATCGCCGGTCCAACCTGCGACAGCGCCGACATCATGTACGAAAACTACAAGTACGGCCTGCCGCTGAACCTGGCGATCGGTGACCGTTTGTACTGGCTGTCGACCGGTGCGTATACCACCAGCTACAGCGCTGTTGAGTTCAATGGCTTCCCGCCACTGAAATCTTTCTACGTGTAAGCGCTACACGCAGAAATCAAAAAGCCCATGACCTGTCATGGGCTTTTTTGTGTCTGCGATGATCGTTCCCACGCTCTGCGTGGGAATGCCTCAATGGATGCTCTGCGTCCGCTTCGACAGGGACGCGGAGCGTCCCGGGCTGCAGAGCGTGGGAACGATCAAAGGATCGCAGCCTTCGGCAGCTCCTACAGGTTCAGCTCTGCGCAGCGTTGCGTGTAGTCTTCGGCCAACTTGCGAATTTGCGGATTCACCGCGTTCAACAGTGCTTTGCTCGCCACCCGCAAGAAATTCAGATTCCCGCCATCCAGTGCCTTGTGCAGCCAACCCAGCGCCTCGTCGATCTTGCCTTCATCCGCCAACACCGCTGCATAACTGAATTGCCCACGAAAATCCCCGCCGACCGCCGAGCGTCGATACCAGTCACGGGCTGCTTGCGGATCTGCCGGGCAAACCCGGCCTTCTTCCAGATAACGCCCCAGCAGGTTCATCGACTTCGCGTGGCCCAATTCAGCTGCTTGCCGATACAGACTCAGCGCTTGCACCTGATCCTCGATCACTCCACGACCAGTAGCCAGCAGATTGGCGTAGTTGTACATCGCCCAATCCAGTCCGGCTTCAGCGGCAACACGATAATGCCCCGCGGCTATCGAAGCATCGGCAGTGCAACCCCAGCCATGTTCATGACAACGGCCGAGCATGTTGCGCGCCATAGAGTGTCCACCCTGGGCGGCGATCTCGAACCAGCGCAGCGCCAGCGGCTGATCCTGAGCGATGCCACGGCCGTCCAGCAGGATCTGCCCGAGCAACGCCTGAGCATCGAGCACGCCTTCACGGGCGGCGATCAGGATCGCCTGAGCCGCTCGCGCCGGGCTTTCTTCGAGCATCGATTTGAGGCGGTCGCCGTCGAGGACTTCCTCGCGGTGCAACCGAAAGTCCGTCACTTACACCTCGACCCAGCGACGCAACAGGTTGTGGTAGGTGCCGGTCAGGCGGATCAATGAAGGATGGTCGGGCATGTCCTGGGTCAACTGTTGAATCGCCCCGTCCATCTCGAACAGCAAGGCGCGCTGGCTGTCTTCACGCACCAGGCTTTGCGTCCAGAAAAACGAAGCGTAACGGGTGCCGCGAGTGACGGCGTTGACCTTGTGCAGGCTGGTGCCGGGATACAGGACCATGTCGCCTGCCGGCAATTTCACCCGCTGAATACCGAAGGTGTCCTGAATTTCCAGTTCGCCGCCGTCGTAGTCCTCCGGTTCACTGAAAAACAGCGTCGCCGACAGGTCGGTGCGCACGCGCTCGATGCTGCCCTTGGGCTGGCGCACGGCGTTGTCGATGTGGAAGTCGAAACTGCCACCGGCCGTGTAGCAGTTCAGTAACGGAGGGAAGACCTTGTGCGGTAATGCCGCCGACATGAACTGCGGATTTTTCCACAACCGTTCAAGCATCGCCGCACCGATTTCCTTGGCCAACGGATGCCCTTGCGGCAGTTGCAGATTGTGCTTGGCCTTGGCCGACTGGTAACCGGCGGTGATTTTTCCATCGGCCCAATCCGCCTGCGTCAGGGCTTCGCGAATGCGCTGCACTTCTTCTTTCGCGAACACGCCGGGAATGTGCAGCAACATGGAAAGACCACCTGAAGGCAAAGGGGCGCCAATGGTATTGATTCTTATTGCCCCTGTAAAACCCGTGTGACGAATGAAACCGCAAAAACCGTAAAGGTAAATTGTAAAGAATGTAAATTCGTCGCGAATAGTAACGTTTCGCAATTGATACAGATACGTATTTACTCTACATTCCGCGGCCTCAAATCCTTGGGGAGGGGAATTCACATGTCACGCCAACAACTACAATTAACGGTCGGTTCGCCGCGTTTGCTCGCGTCTGCAATTGGCGTGGCGATCACTGCCGGCTCTGCGGGCCACATGGTTTTCGCGGCCGAGAAGACTGACGAAAAAGCACCGGACAATGCGATTTCCCTGGACGCGACCAGCGTTGTGGGCGAGCAGAACGACACCTCCTACAAGACCGATACTTCGGCTTCCAAGAAGTACACCGCGCCACTGCGCGAGACGCCGAAAAGCGTCACCGTGATCCCTCAACAAGTGATTCGCGACACCGGCGCCACCAGCCTGGTCGACGCCCTGCGCACCACCCCGGGCATCACCTTCGGTGCCGGCGAGGGCGGTAACCCGGCCGGCGATCGTCCGATCATTCGCGGCTTCAACGCCGAAAGCGACACGTTCGTCGACGGCATGCGCGACCCTGCGTCCCAAAGCCGCGAGATCTTCAACGTTGAATCGATCGAAGTCAGCAAGGGCCCGGGTTCAGCCTTCACCGGCGCCGGCTCCACCGGTGGCAGTCTGAACCTGGTGAGCAAGACCCCCAAGCTAGGCAATTCCTACAACGGCGGCTTCACCTGGGGCTCGGACCAGACCCAGCGCACCACCCTTGATCTGAACCAGCAGATGACCGACACCTCGGCCTTGCGCCTGAACCTGATGAAGCACGAAGCCAACGTCGCCGGCCGTGACACTGTAGACGTCAGTCGCTGGGGCGTCGCACCGTCCTTCGCCTTCGGCCTGGGCACCGATACCCGCTTGACCGTCGGCTACTACCACGTCGAGACCGACGACATGCCCGACTATGGCATCCCGTTGACGTTGAGCCCCAACCGCAGCAAGCACGACGTCGACAAGCCGGCCAACGTTGACCGCGACAACTTCTACGGCCTCACCGGTCGCGACTTTCGCCAGACCACCAATGACAGCGGCACCCTCAAGATCGAACACGATCTGAATGAAGACCTGACCGTGTCGAACAGCTTCCGCATGTCCCGTTCGACCCTGGACTACATCGTCACCAACCCGGACGACAGCAAGGGCAACGTGGTCAATGGCAACGTGTACCGGGGTGCGAAGAGCCGTAACTCGACGTCCAGCGGCTGGATCAACCAGACCGACCTGAGCGCCAAGTTCAACACCGGCGCCATCGAGCACAGTCTGGTGACCGGTCTGGAGTTTTCCTATCAGGACACCCACAACCGCCCGTACACCCTGACCTCCACCGCCAGCGGCACTCGATGCAACCGCGCCCTGTTCAACTCCGGCGACTGCACCAGCCTGTACAACCCGACGCCTGGGGATAACTGGAATGGCAGGATCACCGACAGCACCGCGTTCACTGACACCAACACCAAAACCGCCGCAGCCTACGTATTCGACACCCTGAAGTTCAACGAGCAATGGTCCCTGAACCTGGGCCTGCGTTATGACAACTACCAGGTCGAATCCAGCGGCCACGCCAACGCCAGCAGCACAGCGCCAGCGAACGACTTCTCCCGTGCGAACACCAGCGACCTGGTGAACTACCAGATCGGCGTGGTCTACAACCCGTTGCCTAATGGCAGCATTTACGCGGCCTACTCGACCTCCAGCAACCCGGCCGGCGAAACCAGCGGCAACGGTGGCCTTGAACTGGCCGCGAACAACAGCCGTCTGGATCCGGAAAAGAACCGCAACTACGAAATCGGCACCAAGTGGGACTTCTTCGGTGACGATCTGTCGCTGACCGCCGCGCTGTTCCGCACCGAGAAAACCAACGCGCGGATCAACGATCCGGACGGCGGCACCACGCAAGTACTGGACGGCGAACAGCAGGTCAATGGCCTGGAACTGAGCTACGCCGGCAAGCTGACCCGTAACTGGAGAGTCTTCGGCGGCTACACCTACATGGACAGCGAAGTGGTCAAAACCACCCTCGCCGCCGATGAAGGCAACCACATGCCAAGCACGCCACAGAACAACTTCACGTTCTGGTCGACCTACGACCTGGTGCCGGACAAGTTGACCGTCGGTGCCGGTGCGACCTACGTCGATTCCCAGTTCGGCAACGTCGCCAACTCGGTGGAGATCCCGTCTTACTGGCGTTACGACGCGATGGCCAGCTACCGCCTGACCAAGAACGTCGACCTGCAACTCAACGTACAGAACCTGACCGACGAGCGTTACTTCGATCAGATACTCCAGAACCACTACGCCCATGTGGCGGCGGGCCGTACCGCCCTGCTGAGTGCCAACTTCCACTTCTGATAACAGAAACATGAAGGCCAAAAGCCCAATGCCAGTCAGTTAAACGAGAATCCCTGTGGGAGCGGGCTTGCCCGCGAAAGCAGTGTATGGAGCGACATCAAAGGTGACTGTACCGCCGTCTTCGCGGGCAAGTCGGATCGCCGCACCGCCGCTCCCACAAGTTCCGCGGCGTAACTGACTGGCATTAGGCCAAAGCCCCGTTCATCGAAGTGAACGGGGCTTTTGTGTGTAAAAAAGAATGCTTCTCGACAACTCACGGCATAATGCGCGCCGTGATGATGACTTTTGAACGAACAAGGCGAGCGACGTGTTGAAGAAATCCCTGTTCCAGTTGCACTGGTTTTTCGGCATCAGCGCCGGACTGGTCCTGGCCCTGATGGGCATCACCGGGGCGGCGGTATCGTTCCAGGATGAAATCCTGCGGGCGTTGAACCCCTCTGTGCTGCACGTCGAAAAGCAGATTGCCGGCGTACTGCCACCTGCCGAGCTGGTAGAAAAAATCGAAGGCGCTTCGGGCAAGACAGTCTCGATGCTCTGGGTCGAGACCGACAGCGGCAACGCTGCGCGGGTGATCTTCACGGCGCCACCCGGTGAACGTCGCGGGCCGATGCGTTACTTCGACCCGTACACCGGCGAGTTCATGGGCGACGTCACCGGCCAGGATTTCTTTGGCCTGATGCTGCAACTGCACCGGGTCCTGGCCATGGGCGATATCGGCCGGCAGATCACCGGCGCCTGTACCCTGATTCTGCTGTTCTTCTGCCTGTCCGGCCTGTACCTGCGTTGGCCACGCCAGTGGAAAAGCTGGCGCGCCTGGCTGACCCTGGACTGGAATAAAAAAGGTCGCAGCTTCAACTGGGATTTGCACTCAGTGGCTGGTATCTGGTGCCTGGTGTTCTATCTTTTGGCAGCGCTCACCGGGCTATCCTGGTCGTACGAGTGGTACAACAAAGGCCTGACCCGACTGCTTTCCGATTCGCCGCAGAACGAGCGGGTGCGCAGTGGTCGCGGTCCTGCGCCAAGCGGCCCGGCCCCCACTGCCGATTACGCGGCGATATGGAGCAGCATCTACAGCGCCGCCGGCCCAGGGCTTGCCTCCTACAACGTGCGTATGCCGCCCGTGGCCGGGCAACCGGCAACGGTGTTCTACCTGCTGAAGAATTCCCCCCACGACCAGGCACGGAACCAGCTCACCCTCGATCCGGCGACCGGCATCGTCAGCCGTCATGACCGCTACAGCGACAAGAGCCTCAAGGCGCAGCTGCTGACCAGTATCTATGCGCTGCACGTTGGCAGTTATTTCGGGATGATCGGGCGGATTATCCTGACCATCGCCGCGCTGACCATGCCGCTGTTTTTCATCACTGGCTGGTTGCTGTACCTGGACCGTCGACGCAAGAAACGCCAGATCAAGGACGCCCGCAAAGGCCTCGCACAACCGGGCGGTGATGCACCGGCATGGCTGATCGGCTTCGCCAGTCAGAGCGGGTTTGCCGAACAGCTCGCCTGGCAGACCGCCGGACAATTGCAGGCCGCCGGGTTGCCGGTGAAGGTCCAACCGTTGGCCAATGTCAGCGAACAGGACCTGCAGGATTCCAGCAACGCGCTGTTTGTGGTCAGCACCTTCGGCGACGGTGAAGCACCGGACAGCGCCCGAGGATTCGAACGCAAAGTGCTGGGGCGTGCGCTGAGCTTCGACAGCCTGAACTATGCCGTGCTCGGCCTCGGTGACCGCCAGTATCAACACTTCTGCGGCTTCGCCCGTCGCTTGCACACCTGGCTGGGCGAACACGGCGGCAAGACTTTGTTCGCCCCGGTGGAGGTCGACAGCGGCGACCCCTACGCCCTGCGTCACTGGCAACAGCAACTCGGCCTGCTGACGGGCCAGGCGCCGGTGGATACCTGGCAAGCGCCGAGCTACGACAACTGGACCCTGACCCGCCGCGAATTGATGAACCCGGACAGCAGCGGTTCGCCCGTGTATTTGCTCGGCCTCAGCGCCCCCACTACCAGCAGTTGGCTGGCCGGGGATCTGGTGGAAGTGCTGCCGCGCAATTGTCCGTGGGCCATCGAGCATTTCCTCGACGGCCTGGGGATCGACGGTCGGGCCACGGTTGAGTTCGATGGCCTGTCGCAAACGCTGGAACAAGCCCTGGCCAGCCGCCAACTGCCCGAGAACCGCGCGCATCTGGTCGGTCTGCATGCACAAGCGCTGGCAGACGCCTTGGTGCCGTTGGCCATGCGCGAATACTCCATCGCCTCGATCGCCGCCGACGGCGTGCTGGAATTGATCGTGCGTCAGGAATTGCATGCCGACGGCAGCCTGGGCGTCGGTTCCGGTTGGCTGACCGAACACGCGCCCGTGGGTAGCAGCATCAGTTTGCGGGTACGTCGCAACAGTGGTTTCCATCTACCGAACGAACCCATCCCGATGATCCTGCTGGGCAACGGCACCGGGCTGGCCGGGTTACGCAGTTTGCTCAAGGCACGGATTGCCGACGGGCAGCAGCGTCACTGGCTGCTGTTCGGCGAGCGTCATCGCGAGCACGACTACCTGTGCCGCGCGGAACTGGAAGAGTGGTTGATCAACGGTGATCTGACGCGACTGGATCTGGCATTCTCGCGAGATCAGGCCGAGAAGATCTATGTGCAGGATCGCCTGCGCGAGTCGGCCGATGAGTTGAAAAAATGGCTGGCCGATGGCGCTGTGATTTACATCTGCGGCAGTTTGCAGGGGATGGCTTCAGGGGTGGATCACGCGCTCAACGAATTGCTCGGCATTGAAGAGGTCGACCGCCTGATCGAACAAGGCCGCTACCGCCGCGACGTCTACTGACACAACCCATAAAATGTGGGAGCGGGCTTGCTCGCGAAAGCGATTTAACAGTCAACAAAGATGTTGGCTGTCAGGCCGCCTTCGCGAGCAAGCCCGCTCCCACATTGATCGATGTATCGGCTTACTTCTTCTCACACCGGCTGCAACGTGCGTTCAAACACCCCCACCCCATCCAGATCCCGCAACACCATACTCATCTCCCCCGTCTGCCCATCGATGTTCACCTCGCCAAAAAACTGAAACCCGGCAAACGGCGAGGTGTTCAGCGCCGGTGGTGCTTTCTCGAACACCACTTCGGGGCCGAAGGTTTTATCCAGCGCATTTGGCCCGAAGCTCCCCGCATTCAACGGCCCCGCGACAAATTCCCAGAACGGTTCGAAGTCCTGAAACGCCGCGCGGTCCGGGTGGTAATGGTGCGCCGCGCAGTAATGCACATCCGCCGTGAGGAATACGAAATTGCGCACCCGCTGCGCCCGCAGAAAACCGAGCAGTTCGGCGATTTCCACTTCACGGCCCTGAGCCGGGCCAGGGTCACCATTGGCCACCGCTTCCCACCGCGCCACACCGGGGCTGACTTCACCATCGGGTACGCCGAGGCCGATGGGCATGTCGGCGGCGATGACTTTCCATTGGGCCTGGGAGCCTTTCAATTCACGTTTGAGCCAGTCCAATTGTTCTCGACCGAGAAACGGTTTGGCGGCACCCAGGTTGTCGTCATTGGCTTCGCGATAACTGCGCATGTCGAGCACAAATACATCCAGCAGCGGCCCATAACTCAGCTTGCGATAAATCCGCCCGCCGTCATCGGCACTCTGCAAGCGCATCGGCGCGTATTCCAGCCAGGCCTGGCGTGCGCGGCCCACCAGGCTGTGGATATCTTTGCTCTTGTAGCGCTCATCCAGTTGCTTGCCCGGCGACCAGTTGTTCACCACTTCGTGGTCGTCCCACTGCCAGATCTGTGGGACCTCGGCATTGAAGCGGCGGATGTTTTCGTCCATCAGGTTGTAGCGGTAATTGCCACGATAGTCGTCGAGGGTTTCGGCGACTTTGCTCTTGGCTTCACTGGTGATGTTGCGCCACACCCGGCCACTTTCGGTGGTCAGTTGCGCCGGCACCGGGCCGTCGGCGTAGATGGTGTCGCCGCTGTGGATAAAAAAATCCGGCAGGCGCAGACGCATCGCTTCGTAGATACGCATACCGCCGATGTCCGGGTTGATGCCGAAGCCCTGGCCGACCGTGTCGCCACTCCAGACAAACCGAATATTCCGTCGGGCGGATGGCACACTGCGCAGATGACCGAACCAGGGTTCACTGGCGACACCGCTCTGGGCGTCTTCGAAAGTCACGCGGTAGAAAATCGCCTGATCGGCGGGCAGGCCCGTGAGTTCGACCCGGGCGGTGAAATCGGTGCGGGCATCGGCCAATGGCGAAACGAATCGACGAGGATTACTGAACAGGCTCCGTGTGTCCCATTCCACCACCATCCGCGCCGCACGGTCGCAACGGCTCCAGATCATCGCCCGGTCGCCCAACAGGTCGCCGGACTGCACGCCATCGGTGAGTTGCGGCCGATCCTTGACCGAAGCAATCACCGCCGGGGCCAGGCCGGGCAGCAACAGCCCGGCGCCAACGGCTTGCATGACACGACGGCGGCCGAGGTCGAATTCGCCCATGGTGTTCTCCCTGAAAAAGGAAAACTTAAGCATGTGCGCATGACGCTCGTGTGAAAAACGCAAACCCTGTGGGAACGGGCTTGCCCGTGATAGCAGCGCAACAGTCACCGAATGGGTTGAATGTTAAACCGTCATCGCGGGCAAGCCCGCTCCCACAGGGTTTAGAGTCAGGCGTTGGCCGGTTCCAGCGCCAGTTCTACTGTTTCCGGCCGCTTGAGCAGCGCATACGTCACCGCCGTCAGCAAACTCCCGGCCACGATCGCCAGCAGATACAACAGCGCATGGTTGATCGCATTCGGGATCAGCATCACGAACAACCCACCGTGGGGTGCCATGAGCTTGCAGCCGAAATACATCGACAGCGCGCCGGTCAGCGCACCGCCGGCGATGCTCGCCGGAATCACCCGCAGCGGGTCTTTCGCCGCAAACGGAATCGCCCCTTCGGAGATAAAGCACAGCCCCAACACCAGCGCCGCTTTACCGGCCTCGCGTTCAGTCTGGGCGAACTTGCGCCGGGCAATGAACGTAGCAATGCCCAGACCAATCGGCGGCACCATGCCGGCGGCCATGGTCGCGGCCATCGGTGCATAACTTTGCGACGCCAGCAGCCCCACCGAAAACGCGTAAGCGGCTTTATTGATCGGCCCGCCGAGGTCGACGCACATCATGCCGCCCAGCAGCACACCCAGCAGAATGGCGTTGGTGGTGCCCATGCTGTCGAGGAAGTGCGTGAGCCCTGCAAGCATCCCGGCCACCGGTTTGCCGACCACATAGATCATCACCAAACCGGTGAACAGGCTCGCCAGCAACGGAATGATCAGGATCGGTTTCAGCGCCTCAAGACTTTGCGGCAAACGCGCATAACGGTTGATCGCCTGGGCTGCATAACCGGCGATGAAACCGGCAATGATCCCGCCGATGAAACCGGCACCCAGGGTGCTCGCCAGCAAACCACCGATCATCCCCGGCGCCAGGCCCGGGCGGTCGGCGATCGAGTAGGCGATGTAGCCCGCCAGCAGCGGCACCATCAGTTTGAACGCGGTGTCGCCGCCGATCTGCATCAGCGCCGCCGCGAGCGTGCCTTCCTCCTTGAACGCGGTGATGCCGAACACGAAGGACAAGGCGATCATCAGACCGCCCGCCACCACCATCGGCAACATGTACGACACGCCGGTCAGCAGGTGCTTGTAGATGCCGGTCTTCTCTTGCTTGGCCGGGCCTTTGGCGCCGGTCGAAGCGCTTTCCTGTTTGCCTTCGGCCAGGGCTTTGTTCAGCGTCGCTTCGGCCTGTTTCAGCGCAATGCCGGTGCCGCAACGGTAGATTTTCTTGCCAGCGAAACGCTCGGTGGCTACGTCAATATCTGCCGCCAACAACACCACGTCAGCATCGGCAATCGCCTCTGCGCTGAGTGGATTACGCGCGCCGACCGAACCCTGGGTTTCCACTTGCAGATCGTAGCCCAGACGCTTGGCCGCTTGCTGCAAGGCTTCGGCGGCCATGAAGGTGTGGGCGACGCCGGTCGGGCACGCGGTGACAGCCACCAGGCGTGGGGCATTTTTAACCACGGCAGCTGGCTCGGCGGCGGCTTCGGGCGCGACGTAAACCTCAGCCTCCTCCACCCCACGACGCAGCACCGCTTCGACATCTTGCAGGGCCTGGGCCGGGGTACTCTGGAATACGCGTTTGCCGACGAATCGCGACATATCCACTGGCGCACTGGTGACCAGCAACACCCACTCGGCGGCTTCGATGGTCGCAGCCGACAGCTGGCGTTCCGGATGGGCCGCATCAACAACTTCGACACTGGTGCTCCAGCCCTGACGCTGGGCCGCTGCATCGAGCAGACGAGCGCACAGCACACTGGTGACCATGCCGTTCGGGCAGGCCGTAACAATGGCTAACTTCATTGCAAACCCTCTTATTGTTCTGTCAGGGGGCGCAGGCGCACGCCCTGTTCGAGGTGCGCCAGTTGCGCGGTGTCGCCGATACCAAAACCGATCTGGGTCACGGCCATGGCGGCAATCGCGGTGGCGGTGCGCAAGGTTTGTTCGGGCGTATCGGCACTGAGCAAACCGTGCAGCATGCCCGCCAGCAACGAATCCCCTGCCCCAACGGTGCTGATCACGCTGACCTTGGGTGGCGTGGCGTGCATGGCCGAGCCGACACTGAACCAGTTCACCCCGTCGGCACCGTCGGAAATCACCACGTGTTCGATGCCATGCGCATGCAAGCGGCTCGCCGCCTCGGCTTGGGCCCCCACGGAAACCACCTCGCAGCCCAGCGCTTCAGCCAATTCTTCGGTGTTGGGTTTGATCAGCCACGGGCCGGCCGCCAGACCTGCGCGCAAGGCTTCACCGCTGGTGTCGAGCGCGACTTTCAAACCGCGCTTTTTCAAGCGCTGGATCAATTCCCGCAACCACTGAGGATTCACCCCACGAGGCAAACTGCCAGCGACGACGACTGCGTCATGCCCGGGAGCAATCTGGTCGAGTCGATCGAGCAAAGCCTGCTGCGCCGCTTCACTGACCCTCGGCCCCGGGCCGTTGATGTCGGTGATGCGCCCATCGCTTTCCGCCAGTTTGATGTTGCTGCGAGTCTCGCCGGGAACGCGGACAAACGCGTCGGTAAAACCGCGTTTGGCAAACAGGGTTTCGAACGCCTGAAGGTTGTCTTCCCCGAGAAAACCGGTGACGGTCAGCTGATGCCCGAGGTCGGCCAGCACCTGCGCCACGTTCACCCCTTTGCCAGCGGCGTGGGTGTGCATTTCGTCGCTGCGATTGACCTGACCGGGGGTAAGTAGCGGCAATTGAACGGTGAGGTCCAGCGCCGGGTTAAGGGTCAGGGTTAAGATCTTGGCCATTACAGGGCCTCCACTAATGCACGGACTTCGTTCGCGCTGCCCACGGCCAGGGCCTGTTGAGCAAGGGTTTGAGTCTGGGTCAGGCTGAGTTCACGAATGCGCGCCTTGACCTCGGCAATGCTGCGGCCCGACACGCTCAACTCATCCACACCCAGGCCCACCAGCACCGGTACCGCCAGCGGATCGGCCGCCAGTTCACCGCACACGCCGACCCACTTGCCATGAGCATGAGCCGCACGCACGGTGATGTCGATCAGTTGCAGCACCGCCGGATGCAAGCCGTCGGCCTGGGCCGACAAGGTCGGATGACCACGGTCGATGGCCAGGGTGTATTGCGTCAGGTCGTTGGTGCCGACGCTGAAGAAATCCACTTCCTTGGCCAGCACCGGCGCCAGCAAAGCAGCCGACGGCACTTCGATCATGATCCCCAGTTGCAGGTCCGCAACCGGGATTTCCAGGCGCAGACGTTCGGTCATGTCCCGAGCCTGACGCCATTCATCGACGCTGCCGACCATCGGGAACATGATCCGCAATGGACGGTTGTCAGCCGCTCGCAGCAAGGCGCGCAACTGCGCTTCCATGACCTGCGGGCGTTGCAGGGTCAGGCGAATGCCACGCACACCGAGAAACGGGTTTTCTTCTTTCGCGATCGGCCAGTACGGCAGCGGTTTGTCACCACCGACGTCGAGGGTGCGCACCACCAGCGGTCGACCGGCCAAGCCATCGAGCACACGACGGTACTCGACTTCCTGAGTCGCCTCGTCCGGCGCTTGCGAGTGGGCCATGAAAATCAGCTCGGTGCGCAGCAGGCCAATCCCTTCGGCGCCCTGCTCCACCGCACTGGTGACGCCAGCGCTTTCACCGATATTGGCGAACACTTCCACTGCGTGACCATCGGTGGTCAGCGCCGGTTGATGGCGTTGTTCGGCGGCGGCTTTCAGGCGCAGTTCGCGGGTGTCGCGCTCTTCGGTGGCGCGCTGCAAGGTCGCGGCATCGGCGTCCACGTGCAGGCGGCCACGTTGACCATCGATCAACAGCGGCGTGCCCGGCTTGAGCAGCAACACCGCAGCACCGGCGCCCACCAGTGCCGGAATACCCAAGGCACGCGCGACAATGGCGCTGTGGGCCGTGGCGCCACCGCGAGCGGTGAGGATGCCGGCCACACGCGTCGGATCAAGACGTGCCACGTCGGACGGGCCGACTTCGTCCATCACCAGAATGTACGGCTGCTCCGGCTCGGCTGGCGTTTCGACGCCACTCAATTGCGCCAGCACCCGACGGCCAATGTCGCGCAAGTCGGCGGCACGTTCAGCGAGCAAGGCGTCCTGCAGCGATTCCTGTTGTTTGGCGGCGGCTTCGATCACCGCCATCCACGCTGCTTCGGCGCTTTCGCCTTGCTTGAGACGGGTGTCGACTTCGTCGGTCAGTTCCGGGTCGTCGAGCATTTCCTGATGGGTGATGAAAATCTCGCGAATCGCTTTGGCCTTGCTGCGCTCGATCAGGCCTTCGATGTCGCGACGCACATCCGCCAACGCTTGCTTGAGACGTTCACGCTCGATGGCGGCGGACTCACCGCGCAGCGGGTAATCGATAACTTGCAGCACCTGAATATGCGCCGGGCCGATGGCGATCCCCGGCGCGGCAGCAATCGCCTGAATCAGGCTGCCGGAGGCCGGTGCAAGCAGCACTTCGGCAACATCGGCGATCACTTCGCGATGTTGGCTCACTGCCGGCAGCGGCTCGACTTCTTCACCGAGGCCTTCTTCGATGGCCGCCAGCAAGGCGGGCAAGGCGTCGGCAGCGATGGTTGGTTCGGCGATGAATTCCAGCACCTGACCGCGACGGGCGCCGAGGCTGAGCAGTTTGCTCAAACTCTTCACCGACACCGCACTGTCGTGGCCATCGACGATGCGTACGCGGATTTCGCCTTCAAAACTTTTCGCCAGTTGCGCGAGGATCTTCGCCGGACGCGCATGTAAGCCGTGGGCGTTGGCCAGGGCAATGCGTGCGCTCGGCCAATCCGCCGGCACTTCACCGCCGAGGACTTCCAGCACCGCGCGGCTGCTGGTGGCACGGCCCAGCTCATGACCACGGCCTTCGATCAGCAACGCGCAAAGGCGTTCGAGCAATGCCTGATGGGCTTCACCGAGGCTGGCCAGGCAGAACAGACCGCTCAACGGCTGACCGAGGTAGCGCATGGGTTTGTCCGGGGTAACGAACGCCAGGCCCGGACGCTTCACCGTTTGTTCGCTGTGCAGCCACCACAGGCCATCGCCCAGCGGCAGCGCGTCGACCTGTTGCAAGACACCGGCAAAACCGTTGCTCACGCAATCGGCCTGACGCAGCAAGCGGGCACCGCGCCAGACCAGTTCTTCGAAGTCATCGGCGGAGACTCCGAGGCCGATCATCTGTGCGTCCAGCGCCAATTCTTGCGGCGCGCCTTGCAGCAGTTTCAGCAAGGCTTCGGCGGAACTGGCGCGACGCAGGGCCTGGCCCAGATCGGTTTCACCGAGGGCGCGGGTCAGCAGTTGCAGCAGGCGCAGGTGTTCATCGGATTTGGCGGCGATACCAATCGCCAGGTAAACGATCTGGCCATCACCCCAGTCCACGCCGTCAGGAAACTGCATCAGCCGCACGCCAGTGGAAAACACCAGATCGCGGGTTTGCGGGGTGCCGTGGGGGATGGCAATACCTTGACCGAGAAAGGTCGAGCCCTGGGCTTCCCGGGCCTGCAAGCCCGCAAGGTAACCATCCGCCACCAGGCCATCGGTCACAAGTCGGTCAGCGAGTAATTGCAGGGCGGTGGCTTTATCCACAGCCGACTGGCCCATGGATATCTGCTCTATGGTGAGCTCGAGCATGCTTTCTCCTTTTTGGCGCCGTGTGACGCCAGGTATTGTTTTGATTGATTCAGCTTAGGCCCTTGGGAGCGCCTTTTCAGGGGCAGTTTTGGCGGTTTCGCGGCAGAACCGACCAAAGCGACCTATAACGTAGAAAATACGCCTGCTGAAACGTTTAATCTAGAATGTTAGGCACGTTACTCGATAATGTCTCATCCTTGAAGTCCAATTGTCGGATGTGCTGCCACAATGATCGCCTGCCGAATCGGGTAGGATTGGCGAAAATGCCGGGCACGCTCGAATAAACAAGGAAATACCGGGTTGAAACTCAGTGATATTGCACAGTTGGCCGGCGTCTCCGTGACTACCGCCAGTTATGTCATCAACGGCAAGGCCGAACAGCAACGTATCAGCAGCGCCACCGTCGAGCGCGTGCGAGCAGTTGTCCAACAACATGGCTTCACACCCAACCCTCAGGCCGCCGGACTGCGCAGTCGGCACACCCGCACCCTGGGCTTCATTCTGCCGGACCTGGAAAACCCCAGTTACGCGCGAATCGCCAAACTGCTGGAACAAGGCGCCCGGGCTCGCGGCTATCAGCTGCTGATCGCCAGCTCCGACGATGCGCCAGACAGCGAACGGCAATTGCTGCAACTGTTCCGCGCCCGCCGC
Source organism: Pseudomonas sp. PDM09 (assembly GCF_014852305.1). Lineage (NCBI taxonomy): Bacteria > Pseudomonadati > Pseudomonadota > Gammaproteobacteria > Pseudomonadales > Pseudomonadaceae > Pseudomonas > Pseudomonas sp. PDM09. Next base: position 211,616 of record NZ_JACVBI010000012.1, read on the forward strand.
TGCGATGCACTGATCGTCGCCAGTTGCCTGCCGGCCGGCGATGACAGTTACCGCCAGTTGCAGGCCAAAGGCATTCCGATCATCGCCATCGACCGGGTGATGGAGCCTGAGCACTTTTGCTCGGTGATCAGTGACGACCGCGAAGCCAGTCTGCAGCTTACCCGCAGCCTGCTGGACCCGTTACCCAAGCAGATCGCGTTGATCGGTGCCCGTCCTGAATTGAGTATCAGCCAGGAACGGGCTGCAGGTTTCAAGGAAGCGCTGAACGGCTTCGAAGGCGAGGCGCTGATCGAACACGGCGAGTCGTTCAGCCGTGAGTGCGGCAAGCAATTGATGGAAGAGTTGCTTCAGCGCCTGGGCCATTTGCCGGATGCGTTGGTGACCACCTCCTACGTGCTGCTTCAGGGCGTGTTCGATGCCTTGCATGACTTCCCGCTGAAAACCCGCCCGCTACGCCTGGGCACCTTCGGTGATACACAATTGCTGGACTTCCTGCCGCTGCCGGTCAACGCCATGTCCCAACAGCATCAGCTGATCGCCGACAAGGCGCTGCAACTGGCGCTGGCGGCCATTGAACAGGCCGATTACCAACCCGGCGTGCAGGCCATCGCGCGGACCTTCAAGCAGCGAATTCATCAGGACTGAGCCGTGGAACTGATCGACACCCACACTCATCTGGATTTCCCGGATTTCGACGTGGATCGTCAGGCGCTGTTGGCCGAGAGCCGCGCCCTCGGTGTGCGGCGGATGGTGGTGCTGGGGGTTTATCAGGCCAATTGGCAGCGGGTCTGGGATCTGGTGCAAAGCGATCCCGATCTGCATGCGGCGTTCGGTTTGCACCCGGTGTATCTGGACGACCATCGCCCTGAGGATTTGACCGAACTCGGTGATTGGCTGATGCGTCTGGCGGGCCATCGGCAGCTATGCGCGGTGGGCGAGATCGGTCTGGATTACTTCATCGAAACCCTGGATCGTGAACGCCAGCAAGCGCTGTTCGACGCCCAACTGCAACTGGCGGCAGACTTCAATCTGCCGGCGCTGATTCATGTACGACGCAGCCATGCTGCGGTGATTGCCACGCTCAAACGGTTTCGCTTGAAACGCGCGGGGATCATTCATGCCTTCGCCGGTAGTCAGGAAGAGGCTCGCGAATACATCAAGCTGGGTTTCAAACTCGGCCTCGGCGGCGCCGCCACCTGGCCGCAGGCCCTGCGCATGCACCGCGTGCTCGCCGGTTTACCCCTTGAATCGGTGGTACTGGAAACCGACTCACCGGACATGGCCCCCGCCATGTTTCCCGGCCAACGTAATAGCCCGGCTCATTTGCCAGCGATCTGCGCGGCACTGGCCGCTCTCATGGCCGTCAGCCCCGAACGACTGGCTGCCGCCAGCACCGCAAATGCCTGTGAGCTGTTCAACTGGCGTTAGTCACCGCACACATCCCCTGTGGGAGCGGGCTTGCTCGCGAAGAGGCCGTCACATTCAAATTTTATGTGACTGATAGACCGCTTTCGCGAGCAAGCCCGCTCCCACATTGGATCCTCTGCGCGGCATCAAACCCGGAACGCGCTGATCAATTGTTTGAGTTCCACCACCTGCGCCGACAACGCCCGACTGGCATTTTCGGTCTGGTGCGCGCCGTCAGCGGTGCGCTCACCGGCACGGTTGATCTCGACGATGTTCTGGTCAATGTCATGAGCCACAGCGGTCTGCTGCTCAACCGCCGCGGCAATCTGCTGGTTCTGGTCGACGATCATGCCGACGGCGCCAAGGATGTTTTCCAGCGCCTGCTGAACCTTTTCCGACTGCCCGACCGTGCCGCTGGCCATCTGATGGCTGGTGCCCATCGCCTTGACCGCCGCCCCGACACCGCTGTGCAGTTTGGCAATCATCTGCTCGATTTCTTCGGTCGATTGCTGGGTGCGTTTGGCCAGGGTCCGGACCTCGTCCGCCACCACCGCAAAACCACGGCCCTGCTCGCCTGCGCGCGCGGCTTCGATGGCCGCGTTGAGCGCCAGCAGGTTGGTCTGCTCGGCGATGCTTTTGATCACTTCCAATACACGGCTGATGGATTGACTGTCGCTGGCCAGTTGATTGATCACCCGCACCGACTGATCGATCTCACTGGCCAGTGCAGCGATGCTGCCCTGCTGGGACTCCACCAGCCCGCGCCCGCTGATGGTCTCGTCGTTGACGCTATGGGCGCTGCTGACGGCCGCTGCGGCACTGCGCGCCACCTCCAGAGACGTGGCTGACATCTGGTTCATCGCGGTGGCGACCTGCTCGATCTGCGTGCGTTGCCCCGCTACCGCCTGATTGCTCTGGGCGGACACGTTTTCGACCTGGCCGGCCTGGCGCTCGACCTCACTGACGGTCTGGCCCACGCGCTCGATCAGGTCATGGATCTTCTTCACGGTGCCGGTGAATACCTCACCCAACTCGCCCAGTTCATCGCGGCTGTTGGCGCTGAAGGTCACGGTCATGTCGCCGGCCGCCACCTTATCCATCACCGCGCCAAGCCGCTTGAGGGTGGTGCGGGTCGAGGCGTAGAAACCGCCATAGAGGTAAAAAATCAACACAAACACCACCGTCAGCGCCACTGCCTGCAGGATCATGTGAGTGCGGTGCTGCTCCAGCCGCTGCTGCAACTGGGTACCGAGAAACTTCAGGGTGGCTTCGTTGAGTTGGTAGGTCTGGTCGATCAGGCCTGTGACCTGATCGTAAAAGGCCTGCCACGGTGCATCGAGGGTATCAGCCATCACCACCTGTTCTTCGAACAGTTCACTGGCCTTTTTCAGGGAAGCCTTGCTGCTTTCCGCCTGGGCGGCCAAGGTTTCGTGCGCCGCTTTACTGGAGCCCAGAGCATCCTGCAATTTCAGACCGTATTCGGCTTGAAGCTTTTCGATCTGCGCCAGCAATTCATCGAAACGGGTGCTTGACGCCGAATTGAGAAAGCCCTGTCCCAACGAGTAAGAGCCCATCGCCCGGCCTTCGCCAAGCGTCTGGGTGACGGCTGGCGTGACGTTGGTGATGAGCTCGCTCAGCTGACGCATGTCGCTCTGACTGTCGCGGCTCAGTCCGGCCTGACTGGCAATGATCTGGCTGAAAATCTGCGCGTTTGCGAGCAACTTGCCGATCAGCGCACTTTTGCTTTGCAGGGAGGTTTCCGTTTGCTGGGCCTTGAACGCGGCGATCATTTCATCGCGCTTGCCATCGAAAAAGGTGATTTGTTCCGGGTCAGTGGTCATCGCCGCCAGCCCTTGCAAACGGGTCAGCACGCTTTGCTCCAGAGCGCTGATATTCGACTCGACATGACCGGCCTTGCCGGACTGGCCAAGGGTAACGTTGATCTGCACCAGGTTGTTCAGGGTTTCCAGATCCCGGCGCAGGCTCAGGCCGCTGCCCAGCAGGTCGAGGCTCTGCAGCTCGACCCGAGTGCCCTGGAATTCGCGATAGGAATCGCGCACCAGATAGAAGTTGGTCACCAGCATCGGCACGAGGAACAGCACGCTGATCAGGCTGAACTTCATGCCGAAGCTCAAGCGGTTCATCAGCGCGACGGCGGGATAGAGCAAGCTCTTCACTGTGAAGTCTCCCTTTGAATTCTTATTTTTATGGCAGGCGCGCAGAGACAGCAGATAGCCACTATTGGCGCTATCTCTGTATAGCCTAAATCGGCGGAGGGTTTTGTAACTTAAGGTTAACGACAGACACGCAGCCTTGTAGCAGCTGGCGAAGCCTGCGTTCGGCTGTAGCAGCTGTCGAGCCCCAGCGAGGCTGCGTTCGGCTGCGAAGCAGTCGTAAAGTCATCCAATGCGGTGTTTCAGGTAAACCAAGGTGATTGGAATGACGACTGCTTCGCAGCCGAACGCAGGCTTCGCCAGCTGCTACAGGGCTGCGATCTTTTCGATTCAAAGCAGAAATCAGGACAAAACAGTCCACAACGCAAACCCGGCATACCAAAGCACCGCCGCGCGCAGCAGCAGTTCCCAGATCCGGTCGAGGCTGTTGATACCGTCCGGCCCGACCATCGGCGCCGGAATTTCACCGGCCACCAACCCGACTTTCTCGATCAGTTGGGCGGCGCTGATGTTCCAGTTCAGCAGCTCGTGCAGCATCACCCGGCCGACCGCGACAAAGTTGCCGACCAGCGCAAAACTCGCCGCTAGCAGTCGCACCGGTACCCAATCGAATGCATGACGCAGCTGTGCCGCTCGCTCGACCACGGCCGGGTTCTGCCCGTGCTCCTCGGCCAGCGCCAGCAGTCGATAGCTCAACGCGGCAACCGGGCCCAGCAGGAAGTACCAGAAGATCACCGCGAAAAAGCTCTGATAGGCCTGCCACAGCAGATGCCCTTCAACTCGCTCCAGCAGTTGCTCGCCGCTGTCGGCGCAAATATTCAGGTCGCGTTTGGCCACATGGGCGGCGGCTTGCAGGTCTTCCCGGCGCCAGGCATCGCGAAACGGCCCGAGGCCGGCCAGCAGATCACCTCGGCCCAGACTGTAAATCACCACCAGCAGGTGCACCGGTAACGCCAGCAAACCGTAGGCTACCGGCTCCAGCACCACCAACAGCAAACCCAGCAGCGCCACCGGCAACAACACCAGCACCACCAGTATCAGCCACGGACGGTTTGTCATGCGTGGGTTGGCTTCAAGCTTGTTCAGCTCGCGCACCCAACCGCCATCACGTTGAACCTGATGGCGCAGGGCCGAGAACTTCTCGATCCACACCGCCAATAGCAGCACCAGAAAACTCATTGTTACTCCTTTTTTTCCAGAGCAGCTTTTGCCAGAGACACGCGATAGCGTGCCCAGTCAAACGCCGGCCCCGGATCAGTCTTGCGCCCGGGTGCGATGTCGCTATGCCCGCAGATGCGTTGTGCGGTGATACCCGTAAAGGCGCTTTGCAGCTGTCGCGTCAGGGCCGTCAACGCTTGATATTGGGCGTCGGTGAACGGCAGATCATCCGTGCCTTCGAGCTCGATGCCCACGGAAAAATCGTTACAGGTTTCCCGTCCTTCGAAACACGAGACGCCAGCGTGCCAGGCGCGCTCAAGACAAGAGACAAACTGAGTGACGGTGCCGTCACGTTCAATCAGAAAGTGCGCAGACACCCGCAGGTCGGCAATTCCTGCAAAGTAGGGATGTTCCGTGACATCCAGACGATTCTGGAAAAATTCCTGCACCTTGCCGGTCAGAAACTGCGCTGGCGGCAGACTGATGTTGTGGATCACCAGCAGGGAAATTTCGCCCTCGGGGCGCGCATTGAAGTTGGGCGAGGGGCATATGCGCACGCCCTGACACCAACCGCTCGCGGGGTCCAACTGCATACAGGTTCCTTCAACGACGACTGTGTTGGTGCCCAGTATGCCGCGATAGACCCTCGGCGCGCGATCACTTGCCGCGATTGAGACGCCGCAGGTTGCCCAACACCGATTCCAGCGCCCGGTCGAACAGCAAGGTGTCGTCCAGCGTTCGCACCGCGCCACGCCGGAACTCCAGGGCCAGACCGGTGCGACTGTGCTCCAGCACCTTCATCCCGGTACGGTTGACGAAGATGTACTTGTCGGTGGCTTCAATGATCGCCGCCAGCTTGCAGCGCAGGGTGTTTTCCTCATCTTCCTGAAACTCGACCCAGCAGCCCAGGCGCAACTGATCGACTTGAAGCAAAGCGACATCGTCCTGGGGCAAACGCATCGATGCGGTCTCGACCGGGCCTTCGTCAGCGCTGCGAAGCACGATTTGCTGCTGCACCTGGACCATCATCGGTGCGTCAACAGCCATGCTTTTCTGGCCCGGACGTTCGAACAGCTGCACATGCAAAGCTTCCAGTTTGCTGAAAAACTCGCCGGTGGCGAACGGATCGAATGCCGAGCTATTCAAACCATCGCGCAACGACTTGAGCAACCCCGGTACCAGCGACAACAAGCGCAGACTCGCGTCGGGCTCGTCATGGCGCTGCACGCTCCAGATCAGTTGCGCCATGGTCTGCACATCGGCGTGCCATTCGGCGGACTGATCACCGTGCTTGAGGCAGGTCAGCAACAGCACCTTGCTCCAGGCCTCCTGGACAAACGCCACCACACTGTGCGGCAGCACCTTGCCCACCAACGCCTGGTTCAGCGCTTGCTCCACGCGTTGACGCGCCAGTTCGGTCCTGGCGCGGCCTTCTTCGGCGTCACGGGTGCGTTGTTCGAGTAATTCGCTGCGACGGCGCTCGTCACTGGTGAAGGCGAGAAAATCCGCCAGCAATTCGGAAAAGATTGCCGGGTCATCGACAAAGTCGTTCAACAAGCGCTGCACCACTTGCTCGATGCGCAGGTACAGGCTGTCGCGCTCATGGTCATCACACTCACCCCAGCCCATGGCTGCAGCGGCGATTTCGTTGAGTAAACGCCGGGCCGGATGGCTGCTGCGGCTGAAAAAGCTCTTGTCGAGCACCGCGACTTTCAGCATCGGTATCTGCAAACGGCCGATCAGCGCCTTGAGCGAGTCCGGCAGGTTACGGTCATCGAGGATGCATTCGAAGAGCATGGCGATCAGGTTGATCACGTCTTCGTCGGCCACCCCCACCACGCGCGACTTGCCGCTTTTGACACTGCCCCGGGTCAGCAGTTGTTCGAGCTGGTTACGCAGATCGAAGTCGTCTGGTGCCGCCAGCGCCGGTACGTATTGCTGCAAATGCGAGAGCAGGCGCAGCAGGTCGCGGGTTGAGATGGGCTGGGTCTGGGCGCTGACCTCCAGGGTCGGCGCAACGCTGCCACGCACGTGGAACAGCAATTCCTGCAAGGCGGCGAAGACTTCCTGCACGCCTTCGTCAATCTGCGTATTGCCAGTTCGCACGCCTGTCTCGGTGGGGTCAGCACGAACACTCGCAGCCGCCCGATCGGTGGCACGCCGCGTCGGGGCGGGCTTGAGGTCCGGCAGCACGCCGGTGGCGATCAGCAGTTGATTGGCTTCAGCGTAGAGCTGATCAGCATTGCTGAGCACATAGCGTTCGAACAGCTTGAGAATGATCAGCTTGACCTTGATCTCCATCCCCAGGTTGCGCCCGGCCTGCAAGAAATACTCGCAGAGCAGCGTAGGCCCCAGGGGGTTGTGCTGTTCGACCAGCGTCTTGCCCAGCAGTGTACTGAGTCGGGCGGTGAGCTGGTCAAGGGCGAAGCCGTCGCGATTCAGCACTTTGCCGACCATGGCCTCCACCGCCACATTGCGCTCCATGTCATCATTGGGCATCGCTGCCGAGGCATCGAACATCAATGCCCGGGGCAAGGCAGCCGGGGAAATGTTGTACTGCGCGAGGCTAACGAAGGCCTCGAAGAATTGCTCGAGAAAACCGCGTTCGATGCTTTTGCGCTTGAGGCGCAAGTCGCGCATGGCTTCGAAGAAGATGTTTTGCTCGACGTCGTTGCGGGCGCGGTCGGCCATTTCGAACAGGGTGTCGTCGGCGTTATCGAACAGCGCCTGCAAACCTTGCTTGAGCTGTTGAGCAGCCTTGTCGCGAACCTGAAGCAGAATCACGGGCAGGCGGGCGAGCGGCGAGTGAGTCGCCTGGTCGGTAGCGGCCTTGTGCAAAGGCACTACATTCCCGTCGTTGTGCATCCAAGCCTCCTGAAACGGTGATTCTTCGGTTCGGTTCGTAAGAAAGATCGAGTACGCCGGCCATACAGCCGACACTCAACGGGGACAGTCACCACCCGTTGTCATTCAATAGTAAGGAATCCAAAGCTACGTCAAAGCTATGACGTCAAATGCAAGGCGGATTATCTGCAAAAGACCTTCTTTGTGCCAGCAGACTCTGCCCTTCCCCAAGAAATAGACGTTATGAGAGAGACCTTTGCTTAGCACTGATCGCTCGCGCCAATCGACCAAATGCAGGTTTGCTAACGATGGAATGGTCGTTGATGCCTTGGGTTGCCTCGCAGCATGGCCCTATAATCGGGCCACTTTGTTTGTGGAGCCCGTTATGCCGAATCTACGTCTCGCCGATTTGACCGCCGAAATCGAAGCCAACGTGCGCCGTGCGTTGCTCGAGGACATCGGCAGCGGCGACATCACCGCGCAACTGATCCCGGCCGAACGCCTGGCCAAAGCCACCATCATCACCCGCGATGAGGCTGTTATTGCTGGCACCGCGTGGGTGGATGCGGTTTTCCGGCAATTGGACCCGCGGGTTGCCGTTCATTGGCAAGTGCGCGACGGCGAACGGGTCAAACCCAATCAGGTGCTATTCCATCTCGAAGGCCCGGCGCGCTCGCTGCTGACGGGTGAACGCAGTGCATTGAATTTTTTGCAAATGCTTTCCGGCGTGGCCACTCGTGCGCAGTACCTGGCCGATTTCGTCGCCGAGACCCAGGTGAAGTTGCTCGACACCCGCAAAACCCTGCCGGGGCTGCGCCTGGCCCAGAAATACGCCGTAACCTGCGGCGGTTGCCACAATCATCGCATCGGCCTGTATGACGCCTTCCTGATCAAGGAAAACCATATCGCCGCCTGCGGTGGCATTCCTGAAGCTATCTACGCCGCACACAAGATCGCCCCGGGCAAACCGGTGGAGATCGAAGTGGAAAGCCTGGAGGAACTGAAGGAAGCACTGGCGGCCGGTGCCGACATCATCATGCTCGATGAGCTGAGCCTGGATGACATGCGCGAAGCTGTGCGCTTGAACGCCGGCAAGGCAAAACTGGAAGCCAGCGGTGGTATCAACGAAAGCACGTTGCTGCCAATCGCCGAAACCGGGGTGGATTATATTTCGATTGGTGCGATGACCAAGGATGTGAAGGCTGTGGACCTGTCGATGCGTTTAAGCCTCTGATTGAGAAAACGTACATTTCAAATGTGGGAGCGGTCTTGCTCGCGAAGAGGGCGTGTCAGTCGACGCAATTGTCGCCTGACTCACCGCTTTCGCGAGCAAGCCCGCTCCCACAGGTCAGACCACCAGATTGTTCATCTCGCAGTACTCTTCCCACTCGACGCCCAAAACCTCGGCCGCCTCCTTGTGCAGCGCCAGGCGCGCAGCCTCGTACTCTTCCGGGCTTGAGGTGTACTTGAGCGTCAGCTCCCACGGCTGCAAGCCCTGGGATTCAGCCTCATCCTCGAACGCCCACTGAATCTGGTCTTTCTGATCGTCGGCGGGCAGGTCCTTGATCTCTTCCATCAATTCGTGCGCGTCTAGCGCGTACTTTTTGAGGGCTTCTTCGTGTCTGGCTTCTTGGGTCAATTCTTTAACGGTCATGGCGTTCTCGCTGATCTGGGGAATGGAAGATGGATCTGGATCATCAAGGATCTCTCTGACGCAGAAAAACCGTTTGAAGCCCGGTTTGTCTGGCCTTCAGAACCATTCGGGATCATCTGAAAACTGCTGGGCGATGCTCATGCAGACAACGAATATAGGACGTTTTGTCGATGAATTACACGGGTCTTTACATCTATCCCATAAAAAGCCACGTGCATAAGGAGCAGGAGGCTTTAGGAACATAAGTTGAAATCCAAAGTCATAGCGATGTGCCATATCGGCACTTCACAAGGAACCCCAGTGATGCGCAGTTTTTCGAAGCTTTTGTCTGCCCAGCTTGCCACCGCTACCCTGCTGCTTGGCAGCCTGACATTGGCCAGTGCCGCTCAAGCGGCTGTCGAAGTCACCTCTGACCCTGCGTTGTACTCCGACAAAATCTGCGCCCTCCACAATTCGTTCGGCAAGGACACACTCGTCAGAACCAGCGTCAGCATCGATGATCTGGAGAGCCTGCAAAAAACCGTGAAGGCCAATGCCACCGAACTGGAAAGCCAGAAGCGCACCCTCAGCGAGCAGGCCCGTCAAATCGAAGAACTCAAACGCAACAACGGCTCCAGCTCAAGCTCGAACAACAGCGAAATCTCGAGCCTCAAACGGGAAATCAGTGATCAGGAGCGCGCGATGGATCAGCTCAAGCGCACAGTTGAGGATTTGAGCAGAAAGGTGAAATAAGCGAGAAGTGGTGCCCGAGACAGGAATCGAACCTGCGACCTTCGCGTTACGAGTGCGCTGCTCTACCGGCTGAGCTACACGGGCTGTGGGCTAAACCTAGCACTGGCTTCGGGGTCCGGCAACTTGGCGCACCGCAAAATCAAAAGATCGCAGCCTGCGGCAGCTCCTACAGCTTCGATGTACGCCGCCATATCGTGGATGAACAGAATCTCGGGTAGGAGCTGCCGAAGGCTGCGATCTTTTGATCTTTCTGCACACAAAAAAAATGCCCCGCCGTTTTCACGGCGGGGCATTTTTTATAACGTTGAAGCGGTCAAGCGTGGATGTGATTAAACACCCGAAGCCTTGGCTGCTGCTACGTCTTTGATGGAAAGCTTGATACGGCCGCGGTTGTCCACGTCCAGTACCAGTACTTCCACTTCCTGGCCTTCTTTCAGGATGTCGGTCACTTTCTCAACGCGAGCATCGCTCAGCATCGAGATGTGAACCAGACCGTCCTTGCCCGGCAGGATGTTGACGAATGCGCCGAAGTCGACGATGCGCTCAACCTTACCGACATAGATCTTGCCGATCTCGGCTTCCGCGGTGATGCCCAGAACGCGCTGACGCGCAGCTTCTGCAGCTTCCTTGGTTTCGCCGAAGATCTTGATCGAACCGTCGTCTTCGATATCGATCGAAGCCTTGGTTTCCTCACAGATCGCACGAATGGTCGCGCCGCCTTTACCGATGACATCACGGATTTTGTCGGTGTCGATTTTCATCGCGATCATGGTCGGAGCGTTTTCCGACAGCTCGGTACGCGACTGGCCAATGATCTGGTTCATCTGACCGAGGATATTCAGGCGCGCTTCCAGGGCTTGGCCCAGAGCGATTTCCATGATTTCTTCGGTGATGCCCTTGATCTTGATGTCCATCTGCAGCGCGGTAACACCTTTGGCGGTACCCGCTACTTTGAAGTCCATGTCGCCGAGGTGATCTTCGTCGCCCAGGATGTCGGTCAGGACAGCGAATTTCTCGCCTTCTTTAACCAGACCCATGGCGATACCGGCAACCGGTGCCTTCATCGGAACGCCAGCATCCATCAGAGCCAGGGAAGCGCCGCAGACCGAAGCCATGGAGCTCGAACCGTTGGACTCGGTGATTTCCGACACAACACGAATGGTGTACGGGAACACGTCGGCAGCAGGCAGCATGGCCTGAACCGAACGACGAGCCAGACGGCCGTGACCGATTTCGCGACGACCAGCGCCACCCATGCGACCACACTCACCTACCGAGAACGGAGGGAAGTTGTAGTGCAGCATGAACGGGTCTTTTTTCTCGCCTTCCAGGGTGTCCAGCAGTTGTGCGTCACGGGCAGTACCCAGCGTCGCGACTACCAGGGCCTGGGTTTCGCCACGGGTGAACAGTGCCGAACCGTGGGTCTTCGGCAGAACGCCGACTTCGATGTTCAGCGGACGTACGGTCTTGGTGTCGCGACCGTCGATACGTGGCTTGCCGTTAACGATGTTTTCGCGAACGGTGCGGTATTCGATTTCACCGAAAGCCGCTTTGACTTCAGCGGAAGTCGGCTGACCTTCTTCACCGGACAGGTTGGCAACAACCTGGTCTTTCAGCTCGCCCAGACGTGCATAACGGTCGGCTTTGACGGTAATGGTGTAAGCCTGGGAGATCGCCTCGCCGAACTCGGCACGGATAGCGCCCAGCAGTGCGGTGGCTTCTGGCTGAGGAGCCCAGGTCCAGGTTGGCTTGGCGGCTTCAGCGGCCAGTTCCTTGACGGCGTTGATTACCACCTGGAACTCGTCATGAGCAAACAGTACAGCGCCCAGCATCTGGTCTTCGGTCAGCTCTTTGGCTTCCGATTCAACCATCAACACGGCTTCCGAAGTACCGGCAACGACCATGTCCAGGCTCGAAGCTTTCAGTTGTTCGTAAGTCGGGTTCAGCAGGTAACCGGTGCTTTCATGGAACGCAACGCGGGCAGCGCCGATCGGGCCATCGAAAGGAATGCCGGAGATGGCTAGCGCAGCCGAGGTACCGATCATCGCAGCGATGTCCGGATCGGTCTTTTTGCTGGTGGAAACGACGGTGCAGACAACCTGCACTTCGTTCATGAAGCCTTCTGGGAACAGCGGACGGATCGGACGGTCGATCAGTCGGGAAGTCAGGGTTTCTTTCTCGGAAGGACGGCCTTCACGCTTGAAGAAACCGCCAGGGATCTTACCGGCAGCGTAAGTCTTTTCCTGGTAGTGAACGGACAGAGGGAAGAAGCCCTTGCCTGGATCGGCTTGTTTGGCACCGACTACGGTCACCAATACGCTGACGTCGTCGTCAACGGTGACCAATACTGCGCCGGAGGCCTGACGGGCGATACGGCCAGTCTCGAGGGTAACGGTCGACTGACCGAACTGGAATTTTTTGATTACCGGGTTCACGGTGTCCTACCTTCTTTTGTGGCTCTTGGGGAACTTGTCTTCTTGCGAAATTCTTGGGCAATGTCGGGAATCGGCCCAACGCCTGTCCAGGGTAAAACGTATATCCAGATAAAACTTGAGGCTGGGAGCCTGCCATGTACCGGCGGGAAACCCGCTGGCACACAGCAAACAACCAACCTCTAGCGCAATCGCTTATTAGCGACGCAGACCCAGGCGACCGATCAGAGCCTGGTAACGGCCCAGATCCTTGCCTTTCAGGTAGTCCAGCAGCTTACGGCGCTGGTTTACCATGCGGATCAGACCACGACGGGAGTGGTGATCTTTACCGTTGGCCTTGAAGTGACCTTGCAGCTTGTTGATGTTGTGGGTCAGCAGTGCAACTTGCACTTCTGGCGAACCAGTGTCACCAACAGCTTGCTGGTAGTCAGCTACGATTTGAGCTTTTTCTTGAACGTCGAGAGCCATGAGGCAATCCTTTTATCAGGAAACTGTTTCAAAGAAACAGCTTCAACAGGCCAGGGACAAATCCCTGTATCTATAAATGAGTAGTGACCGTGCCTGTTAACAGCCACACTCGCCGACCTGCTGTTACACAGGCCGGTTCCGGTCATTCTGACCGAATCAGTCGACGTGGCGCGATGCGCCCGTCTTCGCTCACTTCACCGATACCGATGAAACGACCGTTGTGATCCTGTACCCGTACCATGCCGAACTTCGGTGCATCCGGGGCGCGTACCGGTTGGCCGTTAAGCCAGTAGAACGCGCTGTGCTCCGAGAAATGCAACAGTGGCCAGTCCAGCAGGCCGCTGTCCGATGGCATCAGAAAGCGGTCGACCGCTTCGTTGCCGCCTTCGGCATGTACCGCTTCAAGCTCTTCCAGAGTGACGGTCTGTGCAAGCGTGAAAGGCCCGGCCTGGGTACGTCGCAATTCAGCCACGTAAGCGCCACAACCGAGTTGCTCACCGATATCCTCCACCAGGGTGCGGATATAGGTGCCTTTGCTGCAATCCACCGCAAGCCGCGCAGTATCACCCTCAAAGGCCAGTAATTCCAAGCGCGCAATAGTAACAGAACGCGGTTCACGCTCCACTACTTCGCCTGCACGGGCCAGCTTGTACAGCGGCTGGCCATCACGCTTGAGCGCCGAGTACATCGGCGGTATCTGACTGATTTGCCCGCGAAATTTCGGCAGCACAGCTTCGATATCGGCGCGACCAACGGTCACCGGGCGTTCCAGCAAAACTTCACCTTCGGCATCGGCCGTGGTGGTGGTCTTGCCCAGTTGCGCCAGGGTTTCATAACCCTTGTCGGAATCGAGCAAGTATTGCGAGAACTTGGTGGCCTCGCCAAAGCACAACGGCAGCACGCCGGTGGCCAGCGGATCGAGACTGCCGGTGTGCCCGGCCTTCTCGGCATTGAGCAACCAGCGAACCTTCTGCAATGCCGCGTTGGAGGTGAACCCCAGCGGCTTGTCGAGCAGGATGATGCCGCTGACGTTACGACGGATACGTTTGACCTGAGCCACCGATTACTCCTTGGCGTCTTCGGGTTCAGCCGCTACCGGGTGCTGATTGTCTTCAGCCACCGCACGCTCGATCAGGGCCGACAGGTGCGCGCCACGCACGACGCTTTCGTCGTAATGGAAGTGCAACTGCGGAACGCTGCGCAACTTCATTTCGCGAGCCAACTGCATACGCAGGAAACCGGCGGCTGAGTTGAGCACCTTGATGCTTTGCGCGATGTCGTCGCGGCTGTCCTGGCCCATCACGGTGATGAAGATCTTGGCGTGACCGACGTCACGGCTGACTTCAACAGCGGTAATGGTGACCAGGCCGACACGCGGGTCTTTGACTTCACGACGGATCAGCTGTGCCAGCTCACGCTGCATCTGATCGCCGATACGTTGGGTACGGCTGTATTCTTTTGCCATGTCTTGTTACCTGTTACTGCCCCACGGTGAAACCCGAGGGGTCTGAAAGCGGCAAACGCCCGGCCTGACAAAAGCCAGACCGGGCGTTGCGTTTAGAGTCCGGACGTTGCGCCGCGCATCTGCATGCAGCGGCTCATCGTGGCCCTTGAAGTGCGCGAGTTAGAGGCTGCGAGCAACCTGAACCTTCTCGAAGACTTCGATCTTGTCGCCGACCTTGACGTCGTTGTAGCTCTTCACGCCGATACCGCATTCCATGCCGGCACGTACTTCGGAAGCGTCATCCTTGAAGCGGCGCAGGGATTCCAGCTCGCCTTCGAAGATAACGATGTCTTCACGCAGTACACGGATTGGACGGTTACGGTGAACAACACCTTCGATAACCATGCAACCGGCGATCGCACCAAACTTCGGCGAACGGAACACGTCACGCACTTCAGCGGTACCCAGGATGTTCTCGCGAACATCGCTGCCCAGCATACCGGTGAGGGCTTTCTTGACGTCTTCGATGATGTCGTAGATCACGTTGTAGTAACGCATATCCAGACCTTCCTGCTCGACGATCTTGCGAGCGCCAGCATCGGCACGCACGTTGAAGCCGAACAGTACAGCGTTGGAGGCCAGTGCCAGGTTGGCGTCGGATTCGGTGATACCACCGACACCGCCACCGACCACACGCACTTGCACTTCGTCGTTACCCAGGCCATTCAAGGCACCGTTCAACGCTTCCAGCGAACCACGGACGTCGGATTTGAGGACGATGTTGAGCGTCTTCTTCTCTTCCTGACCCATGTTCTCGAAGATGTTTTCAAGCTTGCCAGCGTGAGCACGGGCCAGTTTGACTTCGCGGAACTTGCCTTGACGGAACAGAGCCACTTCACGGGCTTTCTTCTCGTCGGCAACAACGCTCATCTCGTCGCCAGCGTCCGGGGTACCGTCCAGGCCGAGAATCTCGACAGGGATGGAAGGACCGGCGTCCTTGATTGGCTTGCCGTTCTCGTCGAGCATGGCGCGAACGCGGCCATAGTTCGAACCGACCAGCACCATGTCGCCTTGGCGCAGGGTACCGTCTTGAACCAGAACGGTTGCAACCGGGCCACGACCTTTGTCGAGACGCGATTCAACCACAACGCCACGGCCAGGAGCCGAAGGGGTCGCTTTCAGTTCGAGAACTTCAGCTTGCAGCAGAACAGCTTCGAGCAACTCGTCCACGCCAGTACCGACTTTCGCCGAAACCGATACGAACGGGGTGTCGCCGCCCCACTCTTCCGAGGTCACGCCGTGAACCGACAATTCGCTACGGATGCGATCGAGATCGGCGCCCGGCTTGTCGATTTTGTTCACTGCAACAACCAGCGGAACACCAGCAGCCTTGGCGTGCTGAACGGCTTCAACGGTCTGCGGCATTACGCCGTCGTCCGCTGCAACCACCAGGATCACGATGTCGGTCGCCTTGGCACCACGGGCACGCATGGCGGTAAACGCGGCGTGACCAGGGGTGTCGAGGAAGGTGACCATGCCGCGTTCGGTTTCAACGTGGTACGCACCGATGTGCTGGGTGATACCACCGGCTTCGCCAGCAGCTACCTTGGCACGACGGATGTAGTCGAGCAGCGAGGTCTTACCGTGGTCAACGTGGCCCATTACGGTCACAACCGGTGCACGGGAGAACGCTTCACCTTCAAACTTCAGGGACTCGGCCAGGGAATCTTCCAGGGCGGTGTCGCTGACCAGGGTCACTTTGTGGCCCAGCTCTTCGGCAACCAGTTGGGCAGTTTCCTGATCCAGTACCTGGTTGATGGTCGCTGGAGTTCCCAGTTTGAACATGAACTTGATGATTTCAGCAGCCTTGACCGACATCTGCTGGGCGAGATCGCCAACAGTGATGGTCTCGCCGATCTTCACTTCGCGCACAACAGGGCCGGTTGGGCTCTGGAAACCGTGGGCGTTGCGTTTCTTCAGCTTGGCCTTGCCGCGACCACCACGACGGAAGCCATCGCTTTCTTCGTCGGTAGTACGTGGCGCAACACGTGGAGCAGGCGCTTTTTCCTTGACCGAAGCACGATGCGGAGCGTTTTTGCGCTCGCCATCGCCACTGCCACGACGATTGGCATCGTCGGCACGTGGTTTGTCCGGACGACGCTGTTCGTCGCGTTTACGAGTGTCGGCCGCTGGTGCTGGTGCAGCTGCAACAACCGGCGCGCTTTCACGCACTGGTTCGGCAACTGCAGCAGGCGCTGCAACGGCGTCGTTAGTAGCGGTTTGCGCAGCAGCAGGCTGGCGACGCGCTTCTTCTTCGGCGCGACGCTTGGCTTCTTCTTCAGCCTTCTGACGAGCAGCATTTTCTACTGCGCGGCGTTCTTCCAGTTCGCGTTTACGCTCGGCTTCGATTTCTTCCGGGCTGCGTTGTACGAAGACTTTCTTCTTGCGTACTTCAACGCTGATGCTCTTGCTACCAGCAACACGCAGGGTGCTGGTGGTTTTGCGCTGCAATGTAATCTTGCGCGGTTCTTCCACTTTCGCCTTGTGGCTGCTCTTCAAGTGAGTCAGCAAAGACTGCTTCTCACTATCGCTCACACCTTCATCGGCGGCGGTGTGCGGCAGACCTGCCTCACGCATCTGCTGCAACAGGCGCTCTACCGGTGTTTTGACCTCATCGGCCAGTTGTTTCACCGTGACTTGCGTCATGCACTTCTCTCCTCAGGCCGCGCCTAATTACTCGAACCAATGGGCTCGGGCGGCCATGATCAACTTGCCGGCACGATCATCGTCAATGCCGTCGATGTCGAGCAGGTCGTCAATAGACTGCTCGGCCAGGTCTTCGCGGGTAATTACGCCGCGCACCGCCAGTTCCATCGCCAAATCCTTGTCCATACCCTCAAGCGAGAGCAGGTCTTCGGCCGGATGGGCGTCTGCCAGCTTTTCCTCAGTAGCGATGGCTTTAGTCAACAAACGATCCTTGGCGCGAGCGCGAAGCTCGTTGACGGTTTCTTCGTCAAAGCCGTCGATGTTGAGCATTTCTTCCAACGGTACGTAGGCAATCTCTTCCAGGCTGGTGAAGCCTTCATCTACCAGCACCTGTGCCAGGTCTTCGTCGACTTCCAGCTCGTCGATGAAGTTGCGCAGGATGTCGCCGGTTTCTGCTTGCTGCTTAGCCTGGATGTCCGATTCGGTCATCACGTTCAGGGTCCAGCCAGTCAACTGGCTAGCCAGACGCACGTTCTGACCACCGCGACCGATGGCCTGAGCCAGATTGTCTGCGCCAACGGCGATATCCATTGCATGGGCATCTTCGTCAACGATAATTGCCGCCACTTCAGCTGGCGACATTGCATTGATCACGAACTGCGCCGGGTTATCGTCCCACAGAACGATATCCACACGCTCACCGCCCAACTCGCCGGACACTGCCTGGACGCGCGAACCGCGCATACCGATGCAAGCGCCTTGCGGGTCAATGCGTTTGTCCTTGGAGCGGACCGCGATCTTGGCGCGCGAACCCGGGTCGCGGGACGCAGCCATTACTTCGATCAGGCCTTCAGCGATTTCCGGCACTTCGATGCGGAACAACTCGATCAGCATTTCCGGCGCGGTACGCGACAGGATCAACTGAGGGCCGCGGTTCTCGGTGCGGATTTCCTTGAGCAGCGCACGCAGACGCACGCCAACCCGGAAGGTTTCGCGAGAAATGATGTCTTCACGGGCCAGCAACGCTTCAGCGTTATTGCCCAGGTCGACGATCACGTTGTCGCGGGTGACTTTCTTCACGGTGCCGGAGATGATTTCCCCCAGGCGCTCGCGGTAGGCGTCGACGACTTGAGCACGCTCGGCTTCGCGAACTTTCTGCACGATGACTTGCTTGGCAGTCTGTGCAGCAATGCGGCCGAACTCGATGGATTCGATCTTTTCTTCGACAACATCGCCGACCTTGGCGCCAGGATGCGTTTCGGCAACCTTGCTTGGCCAGGTTTCGATGGCCGGATCGTCCAGGTCTGCTTCTTCGACGACCGTCCAGCGACGGAATGTCTCGTAAGCACCGGTGTGGCGATTGATTTCCACACGCAGATCGACTTCGTCCTCAAAACGCTTTTTGGTAGCAGTGGCCAGAGCCAGCTCCAGCGCTTCAAAAATTACGTTTGCCGGTACGCCTTTTTCATTGGATACCGACTCAACAACCAGCAGTACTTCTTTGCTCATCGTACGCCTCGCCTTTCGCAAGCCATTGGATCCGCGGGATCCGCGTCTCAGTCAAAACTGGGAATAATGTTGGCCTTGTCGATCATATCGATCGGCAACAGGAACTCATGGTCTTCAACCTGCACCACGACATCCTGCTCTTCTACACCGCGCAGAAGGCCCTGAAAGTTGCGCCGACCTTCAAAAGGCGAGCGCAGCTTGATCTTCACTTGTTCACCGGCAAATTTTGCAAACTGCTCAATAGTGAACAGTGGGCGTTCCATGCCAGGCGAGGAAACTTCAAGGGTGTATTCAACGGCGATCGGATCTTCAACATCCAGTACACCGCTGATCTGACGGCTGACGATGGCACAATCGTCCACCAGCACGCCGCCCTCTTTATCAATATAAACGCGCAACATTGAGTGGCGACCTTGAGCCGAAAACTCAATACCCCAGCATTCATAGCCTAGGGCCACGACCACCGGGGCCAGCAAGGCCTGCAACTCTTCTAGCTTGCTCGACACCTGAACCCCCTCGTGCATGTATGTGCATGCTGTGCAAAATAAAAAAATGGGCGAAACGCCCATCCTTGAAACGCCGTTGAACAGCGGCGTTGAAAGTGTCCAGCTAACAAAAAGCCCCTGAAAAGGGGCTCCTTAAACTGGTTGCGGGGGCCGGATTTGAACCGACGACCTTCGGGTTATGAGCCCGACGAGCTACCAGACTGCTCCACCCCGCGACAAAGCTGGGGCGGAAGTATACGACCGATCCCTGACAGGGTCAATGTAACCTTCCACCTACAAGAAAGCCCGCAACAGCGGGCTCTCCTGATAATTGGTACCGAGAAGGGGACTCGAACCCCTACACCCTATGGGCACAACCACCTCAAGGTTGCGTGTCTACCAATTCCACCACCTCGGCAATACTACGTTTGAAACCCTTCTTACTTCTGCTCTTGAGCTGGAGGCACGTCAGTCGCTGGAGTAGCCGACTTTTGCTCTTGAAGCACCGGGACATCATCAGAAGCCGGTTGTTGCTTTGGAACTTCCAACACTGCTGGATTTGGCAAACCTACTTGAGTCAGCTCATGAGCCTTCTCTTTAGCAAAGTAACCTAACCCCAAGCTGGTTATGAAGAAACCGGCGGCAAGTATAGCAGTAAACTTACTAAGAAAGGTAGAGGAACCTTGGCTTCCGAACACAGTATTTGAAGCACCTGCTCCGAAAGACGCGCCAGCATCCGCACCTTTACCCTGCTGCAGCAAAACCAGAGCAACTACGCCCAATGCACCCAGCAGATGAAAAACGACTACGACTGTTTCCAGCATTTTTTCAGTTTCCCGCGGCGCGACAAATCGCACCGAACTCATCTGCATTCAGGGAAGCTCCACCAATGAGCCCCCCATCGATATCCGGCATGCCGAACAGTTCGACCGCATTGGCCGCCTTCACGCTGCCGCCGTATAGAAGCCGCACACCTTGCGCGACCTCAGAATTCTCTGCCGCCAACTGAGCGCGAATGGCTGCATGCACATCCTGCGCCTGTTGCGGCGAAGCAGTCAGCCCGGTGCCAATGGCCCAGACCGGCTCGTAAGCGATTACTGCCTTTGCAAAGACGCCTACACCCAGCTCCTCAATGATACTGCCAAGCTGACGCCCGACAACCTCAAGAGTTTTTCCAGCTTCGCGCTCTTCAAGGGTCTCCCCTACGCACAACACCGGAATCAAGCCACATGCCTGCGCCGCTGCGAACTTGCGAATCAGCATTCCATCCTGCTCGCCCATTATCTGGCGGCGCTCAGAGTGCCCGACAAGCACCAGGGAACAACCTGCATCCACCAATTGACTCGGCGCAACTTCACCGGTCAATGCACCTTGCATGGATTCCACTGCAGAATTCTGCGCGCCGACTGAAATCGACTTACCTTTCAAGCCATCAATCACTTGATTGATATGCAAGCAAGGCGGGAATACCGCGACATCAACACCGCTTGGCAAGGCCAGATGACTAAGGCCATTGATCAGCTCAGCGACGCTGGCGCGGGTACCGTGCATCTTCCAGTTACCAGCTACCATAGGGCGACGCATGCTGTACCTCGTCGGTCAAAGTGGGCGCAGATGTTACCCAACACAATCATGGCTGGCAAGCCGAAATCAGACAGAAACTTCAGTTACCAGTTTTGCCAGCTCTTCGGCGTAACCGCGAACCTGCGTTTCGTCCTCGCCCTCGACCATGACCCGCACCAGCGGCTCTGTCCCGGACTTGCGCAACAGCACGCGCCCACGACCGGCCATCGCCTGGGTGACACGGTCACTGGCCTCCTTGACTTTCGGATGCTCGAGCGGACTCGCACCACCACCAAACCGGACATTGATCAGCACTTGAGGACACTTGCGCAGCGCCTGACGGGACTGAGCCAGGCCTTCTGTGCGTCTCTTCAGCGCCATCAACACCTGCAACGCAGCAATGATCGCATCACCAGTAGTGGTGTGACTGAAGCACACAATGTGCCCCGAATTTTCCCCACCCACCTGCCAATCACGCTCCAGCAACTCGGAGATCACGTAACGGTCGCCAACGTTGGCGCGCACAAAAGGAATCGCCAGATCAGCCAGGGCCAATTCCAGCCCCAGGTTACTCATCAGCGTACCGACCACACCGCCCTGCAACTTGCCGCGCTCTTGCAGATCGCGAGCAATGATGAACAACAGCTCGTCGCCGTCGACGACAGTGCCGGTGTGATCAACCATCTGGACCCGGTCACCATCACCGTCAAAGGCAATACCCAAATCGGCGTGCTCGGCCAATACGGCAGCTTGCAGCGGTTCCATATGGGTCGAACCGCAATTTTCATTGATGTTCAGGCCATTAGGATGAGCAGAAAGCACAACGACATCGGCCCCCAGCTCACGGAACACACTAGGCGCCACTTTATAGGTCGCACCATGGGCACAATCGATCACGATTTTCAGCCCGGCAAAACTGGTACCGGCCGGGACGCTGCTCTTGCAGAATTCGATATAACGGCCCGAGGCATCGTTGATTCGCGATACCTTGCCGATCTTGCTCGACTCAACCACGGTCATAGGGGTGTCGAGCAACTCTTCAATCATCAACTCGACTTCATCCGGAAGCTTGGTGCCCTTCCCGGAGAAAAATTTGATGCCGTTGTCGTCATGAGGGTTGTGCGAAGCGCTGATCACGATGCCGGCTTCAGCATGAAAGGTACGTGTCAGATAGGCGATGGCCGGCGTAGGCATCGGCCCCAGGAGCATCACATCAGCACCTGCCGAGGTCAGCCCGGCCTCAAGCGCCGACTCGAACATGTAACCGGAGATCCGGGTGTCCTTGCCCACGAGCACCTTGCAGGCACCCATGCTGCGAAATGCCATGCCTGCCGCCCAGCCAAGCTTGAGCATGAAATCAGGAGTAATCGGGTATTCACCGACGCGACCACGAATGCCGTCGGTGCCAAAGTATTTCTTGCTCATAAGTACTCCATCATTCTTATTCGGCTGATTCTACGGCGGCGATCATCCGCACCACATCAACGGTTTCGGCCACATCATGGACGCGCAATATACGCGCACCCTTGATTGAAGCCAGCGCCGCGAGCGCCAAACCGCCATGCAGGCGCTCTCCCACCGGCCGATTCAAGGCGTGCCCGATCATGCTCTTTCGCGAAACCCCCACCAACAGGGGCCGCCCCAAGGCATGCAAGGCCTCCATATGCTTAAACAAGCTCAGGTTGTGCTGCAAGGTTTTCGCGAAGCCGAAGCCCGGATCGAGAATGATCCGCTCAGCGGGAATGCCCACCGACGCGCACTGAACCATGCGCTCAGCGAGAAACTCGCCGACCTCTTTCGTCACATCCTGGTACTGCGGATTGTCCTGCATGTCGCCCGGCTCACCGAGCATATGCATCAGACATACCGGCAAGCCGGTGGCCGCTGCCGCATCCAGAGCGCCATCTCGACGCAACGAACGCACATCATTGATCAAACCCGCCCCCAGCCTTGCGGTTTCACGCATAACTGCCGGCGTGGAGGTATCGACCGAGATGATCACATCGAGTTCACGACTGATGCGCTCAACGATAGGCGCTACCCGCTCGAGCTCTTCAAGCGGTGAAACCGCCCTGGCACCCGGGCGAGTCGATTCACCACCAACGTCGATCAGCGTCGCGCCAGCCGCCACCATCGCCTCAGCATGGCGCAGGGCCGCATCCAGCTGACTGTATCGGCCGCCGTCGGAAAAGGAGTCGGGAGTGACATTGAGAATGCCCATGACATGCGTCTGGGCCAAATCAAGAACCCGGTTGCCGCAAGGCAACCGGGTCGAGGACTGAACAGAAGTCATTTCAAACCTTATACGTCAGCAGCCGGGTCACCGATGGGTGTTTCCGGACGCCCATCCTGCACAGCCGGAGGCGTACCGGAAGTATCGCTGCTGCCAGACCAGTCGCGAGGTTCGCGAGGCGTACGACCCGCCATGATGTCATCGATCTGATCGGCATCGATCGTCTCGTACTTCATCAAGGCATCCGCCATGGCATCGAGCTTGTCACGGTTATCCGTAAGGATCTGCTTGGCCGTGCCGTAGCACTGGTCAATGATGCTGCGTACTTCGGAATCGATCAGCTTGGCTGTCTCGCCGGAGAAGCTGGCATGTTGACCGCCGCCGCCACGACCGAGGAACACTTCGCCCTCTTCTTCGGCGTACATCAACGGGCCGAGTTTTTCCGACAAGCCCCACTTGGTCACCATGTTCCGTGCGATCTGGCTGGCACGCATGATGTCGTTGGATGCTCCGGTTGTGACACCGTCGAAGCCCAGGGTCATTTCTTCAGCAATACGACCGCCGTACAGCGAGCAGATCTGGCTGATCAGCGCACGCTTGGACAGGCTGTAGCGATCTTCTTCCGGCAGGAACATGGTCACACCGAGCGCACGACCGCGCGGGATGATCGACACTTTGTAGACCGGGTCATGCTCAGGGACAACGCGACCGACGATAGCGTGGCCAGCTTCGTGATAAGCAGTGTTCTGCTTCTCTTTCTCAGACATGACCATGGATTTGCGCTCGGCACCCATCATGATCTTGTCTTTGGCCAGTTCGAACTCCTTCATCTCGACGATGCGCTTGCCGGCACGGGCTGCGAACAACGACGCCTCGTTTACCAGGTTGGCCAGGTCGGCACCGGAGAAACCAGGAGTACCACGCGCGATCACGGCCGGAGCGACGTCGTCACCCATTGGCACTTTGCGCATGTGGACCTTGAGAATCTGCTCGCGACCACGGATATCCGGCAGACCGACCACGACCTGACGGTCGAAACGGCCCGGACGCAGCAATGCAGGGTCCAGTACGTCGGGACGGTTGGTCGCTGCAATGACGATGATGCCGTCATTCATTTCGAAGCCGTCCATCTCTACCAGCAACTGGTTGAGTGTCTGTTCGCGCTCGTCGTGACCGCCGCCCATGCCGGCACCACGGTGGCGACCGACGGCGTCGATTTCATCGATGAAGATGATGCATGGCGCGTGCTTCTTCGCCTGCTCGAACATGTCACGAACACGACTGGCACCGACACCGACGAACATCTCGACGAAATCGGAACCGGAAATGGTGAAGAACGGCACTTTGGCTTCGCCGGCAATCGCCTTGGCGATCAAGGTTTTACCAGTACCAGGAGGACCGACCATCAGCACGCCACGAGGAATGCGACCGCCCAAACGCTGGAACTTGCCCGGATCACGCAGGAATTCGACCAGCTCGCCAACTTCTTCCTTGGCTTCGTCGCAACCGGCAACGTCAGCCAAAGTGGTTTTCACCTGATCTTCGGAGAGCAGGCGTGCCTTGCTCTTGCCGAAGCTCATCGGCCCGCCCTTGCCACCGGCACCGCCCTGCATCTGCCGCATGAAGAACATGAAGACAGCGATGATTACGAGGATCGGGAAGCTTGCGACCAGGAGTTGAGTCCAGATGCTTTGCTGCTCAGGCTGCTTGCCTTCGACTACCACGTGGTTATCCACGAGGTCGCCGATCAGGCCATTGTCCTGGATTGCCGGACGAATGGTCTTGAAGCTGTCGCCATCGTTGCGCTTGCCGGTAATCACGTAGCCATCAACCGCTACGCGCTCGACCTTGCCATCCTTGACCTGCTGGATGAAGTCGGAATAGTTGAGGGTCTGCGGCTCGTTAGGGCTGGAGAAGTTGTTCATCACCGTCACCAGGACAGCCGCGATGATCAACCACAGGATCAGATTCTTTGCCATATCGTTCAATTAACTACCCTCTGAAGCAAGCTCCGCTAATGGCGCGTGCTTCGCATGATATTCACCGGCCTAACTTACTACATTACCTACGGCTCTGGCAGGCGCCGTCTGTAACCCTTTGTGAAACACTTTCTACACAATATTCGCTAATGCTCACGGGACGAAATACGAAAAACCTATCGCCCCGCAAAAAAACCTCGATTTACTCACTACGGCCGCGGTAGCCCCAAGCCAGCATGTATTGCTCGCGGGAACTGCCACGGGAAGAGTCCGGCTTGATCATCTGGACCTTGTCGAATTTCTGACGAGCGTCCTTCACGTAAGCATCAAACCCTTCGCCCTGAAACACCTTGATCACGAAATTACCACCCGGCTTGAGTATCCGAGCCGCCAGATCAAGAGCCAGCTCACATAGAAACATGGCTTTTGGCATGTCCACCTCAGGCGTACCACTCATATTGGGGGCCATATCGGAAATCACAAGGTCCACCTGCGAATTACCCACGGCTTCAAGGATCTGAGCGAGCACTTCGTCCTGGGTGAAGTCACCCTGGATGAAAGTCACGTCCGGAATGCTGTCCATTTCCAGGATGTCCGAGGCGATCAGACGCCCCTGACCACCGATCAGCCGACTAGCGACCTGCGACCAGCCGCCGGGCGCCGCACCCAGGTCGACAACGCTCATACCCGGACGGATCAGCTTGTATTTCTCCTGGACCTCCAGAAGCTTGTAACTCGCACGCGAGCGGTAACCATCCTTCTGCGCCTGCTTCACATAGGGATCATTGACATGTCTTTTCAGCCAACCAAGGCTTGTCTTGGAACGCGCCATTGGGCACCTCGATGATAAGGGTCGTGATTAATTGGGCGGATCCACGAACCCTCGGGTAAAATGGCCGCCATTTTACAGAATCCAGACTAAAGGGTCAGATTATGCCGCTCACTCAAGAGCAGAAGAAACAGTACAAATCCATTGGCCACCATCTGAAACCAGTTTTGATTGTGGCTGACAACGGTTTGACTGAAGGTGTGTTAGCCGAACTTGAACGCGCTTTGGCGGATCACGAGCTGATCAAAATCAAGCTCAACATTCTCGATCGCGAATCGCGCCTGGCAGCCATTGCAGAACTCTGCAAGGCCGGCAAAGCCGATCTGGTTCAGGTCATCGGCAAGATGGCACTGGTTTACCGCAAGAACTTCAGCGTCAACAAGCAGCTGTCGAACGTCCATCGCTTCAAGTAATGACAAGGGTCAAGGGTGTGCTTCGCGCACCCTCACACTCCATCCCGGCACCGGTTGCATCACCAGCACCAGCCCGGAAAATCCCAGAACAAGATAGCTGAACAGCTGCCAATGCGCCGCCTGCGGCCAGCCGACGTGGACCGCGAAATACATCGCGCCCCCATACAGCGCCATCATCAGCAGTTGCCCACGAATATCGCGCCATAGACTGGCAAGGCCCTTGGCCTGAACCAGCACCAAAGCCTGAAAACTCACACACGCCGTGGCAAATCCCACCATCAGCGTATTCAGCATGCCTGCAATTTCGTCGATCAGCAGCGGTGCCAGGCCTATTCGCCCCAGCACCGGCAGCAGACCGATGTGCAACAGCCACAGGCCGCCAACCCACAACATTTGGGTCAGCTGCCAAAGCATGGCGCCCGCACGTAGCGGACGCCTTCTTTCAGAGGTGGCGAACTTCGACAATCTCGTACTCGATAACGCCGCCCGGCGTTTTCACGGCGACCACATCACCCTCTTCCTTGGCAATCAAGGCACGGGCCAGTGGCGAACCCACCGAAATCTTGCCGAGTTTGAAGTCAGCCTCATCCTCACCCACGATGTGGTAAGTGACGCGCTCATCAGTCTCGACGTTGGCGATTTCAACGGTGGTGCCGAAAATCACTTTGCCGGTGTGAGGAATGGTCGTGACATCGATGATGACCTGATTCTGAATCCGGCCTTCGATGTCACGAATCCGCGCCTCGACCATCCCCTGCTGCTCGCGAGCAGCGTGGTATTCGGCGTTTTCCTTCAAGTCACCCAACTCGCGGGCCGTACCGATGTCCTGGCTGAGCTTCGGACGGACGACCTTGGTCAGGTGAGCGTGTTCTTCTTCCAGGGCTTTCGCGCCCTGGACGGTCATTGGGTATTTGATCATGCCTTCAATCCTGCGTGTAAATCCTGCAAGCGGCGCACGGTCTTCTCGGGACCGAACTTCAACGCTTCGCAGATAGCTTCGCCAGCAGCAATGGTAGTGGTGCAGTAGATCTTGTGCTGCAAGGCATTACGACGAATGGAATAGGAATCGGCGATCGACTGGCGACCTTCGGTGGTGTTGATGATCAGGGTGACTTCGTCATTCTTGATCATGTCGACCACGTGCGGACGACCCTCGGTCACCTTGTTCACACGACGCACTTTCAGGCCTGCGGCTTCGATCAGCCTGGCAGTACCGGCAGTGGCGACCACTTCGAAGCCCAAGTTGATCAGATCACGGGCCACGCCTGCAACCAGTGGCTTGTCATCGTCACGCACGCTGATGAACGCGGTACCGCCAGTCGGCAGCACTTCGCTGGCGCCCATCTGGGCTTTGGCAAAGGCTTCGCCGAAGGTGTCGCCCACGCCCATCACTTCACCGGTGGACTTCATCTCTGGGCCCAGGATCGGGTCCACGCCTGGGAATTTGGCGAATGGGAACACCGCCTCTTTCACGCTGTAGAAGTTCGGGATGATTTCTTTGGTGAAGCCGATTTCCTTCAGGGTTTTACCAGCCATCACGCGAGCCGCGATCATTGCCAGAGAAACACCGATGCACTTGGACACGAACGGCACGGTACGGGAAGCGCGCGGGTTGACTTCGATGACGTAGATGTCTTCGCCTTGCAGTGCCAACTGAACGTTCATCAGGCCGACAACGCCCAGTTCCAGGGCCATTTTCTTGACCTGTTCGCGCATCTCGTCCTGGATGTGAGCGGGCAGCGAGTACGGCGGCAGGGAGCACGCGGAGTCACCGGAGTGAACGCCGGCCTGCTCGATGTGCTGCATGATCGCGCCGATCACCACGTCGGTGCCGTCGCAGACTGCATCCACGTCCATTTCGATCGCGCAGTTGAGGAAGTGATCGAGCAGCACCGGGCTGTCGTTGGACACTTTCACCGCATCACGCAGGTAGCGCTTGAGTTCTTCTTCTTCGTAGACGATTTCCATCGCACGGCCGCCCAGTACGTAGGACGGACGAACCACCAGCGGGTAACCGATCTTGGCCGCGGCACGAATTGCTTCGTCTTCGCTGCGCACGGTGGCGTTTGGCGGCTGACGCAGGTTCAGACGCTCAACCATTTGCTGGAAGCGCTCACGGTCTTCGGCACGGTCGATGGCGTCAGGGCTGGTGCCGATGATTGGCACGCCGGCTTCTTCCAGGGCACGCGCCAGTTTCAACGGAGTCTGGCCGCCGTACTGGACGATCACGCCTTTCGGCTTCTCGACGCGGACGATTTCCAGTACGTCTTCCAGGGTCACTGGTTCGAAGTACAGGCGATCGGAGGTGTCGTAGTCGGTGGAAACGGTTTCCGGGTTGCAGTTGACCATGATGGTCTCGTAACCGTCTTCGCGCAGGGCCAGTGCCGCGTGTACACAGCAATAGTCGAACTCGATGCCCTGGCCGATACGGTTTGGACCGCCGCCGAGGATCATGATCTTGTCGCGACCCGACGGCGCGGCTTCGCACTCTTCCTCGTACGTCGAGTAGAGGTAAGCGGTGTCGGTGGCGAACTCGGCCGCGCAGGTGTCAACGCGCTTGTAGACCGGGAAGATTTCCAGCTTGTGACGGTGACGACGCAGAGCCTTCTCGGTCACGCCCAGCAGCTTGGCCAAACGCATGTCGGAGAAACCTTTGCGCTTGAGGCGGAACATCACGTCGTGGTCGATGCTGGCCAGACCCAGGGTCTTGACTTTCTCTTCTTCCTTGATCAGATCTTCGATCTGCACCAGGAACCACGGGTCGATCATGTTCATGCCGAAAATATCTTCGACCGACAGGCCGGCGCGGAACGCGTCAGCGACGTACCAGATACGCTCGGCGCCCGGCACGGTCAGTTCGCGCTTGAGGATGCTCATGCTTTCCGGGGTGCTCAGGTCGAGCTTCTCGTCCAGGCCGCAAACGCCCACTTCCAGACCGCGCAGGGCTTTCTGCAGGGATTCCTGGAAGGTCCGGCCGATGGCCATGACTTCACCGACCGACTTCATTTGAGTGGTCAGGCGTGCGTCGGCTTTCGGGAACTTCTCAAAGGCGAAACGTGGCAGCTTGGTGACGACGTAGTCGATGGACGGCTCGAAGGACGCCGGGGTCTTGCCACCGGTGATGTCGTTCGACAGCTCGTCGAGGGTGTAACCGACAGCCAGTTTTGCCGCGACCTTGGCGATCGGGAAACCAGTGGCTTTCGAGGCCAGGGCCGAGGAACGGGATACCCGCGGGTTCATCTCGATGACAACCATGCGGCCGGTGTTCGGGCAGATGCCGAACTGGACGTTGGAACCGCCAGTCTCGACGCCGATCTCGCGCAGAACCGCCAGGGAGGCGTTACGCAGGATCTGATATTCCTTGTCGGTCAGAGTCTGTGCTGGCGCAACAGTGATCGAGTCACCGGTGTGCACGCCCATCGGGTCGAAGTTTTCGATGGAGCAGACGATGATGCAGTTGTCCTTCTTATCGCGGACAACCTCCATCTCGTATTCTTTCCAGCCGATCAGCGATTCGTCGATCAGCAGCTCTTTGGTCGGCGACAGGTCCAGACCGCGGGCGCAGATTTCTTCGAACTCTTCACGGTTGTAAGCGATACCGCCACCGGTGCCGCCCATGGTGAAGGACGGACGAATGATGCACGGGAAGCCGAGACGTTCGAGAACCGCGTTGGCCTCTTCCATGCTGTGGGCGATACCCGAACGCGGACAGTCCAGACCGATGGATTTCATCGCCTTGTCGAAGCGCGAACGGTCTTCGGCCTTGTCGATGGTGTCAGCGTTGGCGCCGATCATTTCTACGCCGAACTTCTCCAGAACGCCTTCACGCTCCAGGTCCAGGGCGCAGTTCAGAGCGGTTTGGCCGCCCATGGTCGGCAGCAGTGCGTCCGGACGCTCTTTCTCGATGATCTT
The DNA here is from genome assembly GCF_014852305.1 of Pseudomonas sp. PDM09. Taxonomy (NCBI): domain Bacteria; kingdom Pseudomonadati; phylum Pseudomonadota; class Gammaproteobacteria; order Pseudomonadales; family Pseudomonadaceae; genus Pseudomonas; species Pseudomonas sp. PDM09. The sequence continues at coordinate 241,558 of NZ_JACVBI010000012.1, forward strand.
GGCAACGGTCTGCCACTTGATCGGTTCGATGTAGGTGGCGTCGGCCATGGCCGGGTCGGTCATGATGGTCGCCGGGTTGGAGTTCACCAGGATGACGCGGTAACCCTCCTCGCGCAGGGCTTTACAGGCCTGGGCGCCGGAGTAGTCGAATTCGCAGGCCTGGCCGATCACGATCGGGCCAGCGCCGAGAATCAGGATGCTTTTAATGTCTGTACGTTTTGGCATGGGTTGTCACTCAAATCCGCAGGTCAGTCGGCAAGCCGTCTTGTTCAATCTCTGAAGCCTTGAGGGGGCCACCGGTTTCGGGACCGCCCTCAGGCTTCGCTACATCAGGGCGAGCGATTAGCGTCGCTTGGCCATTTCGTTGATGAAGCGATCAAACAGTGGCGCTACGTCGTTCGGGCCAGGGCTGGCTTCAGGGTGACCCTGGAAGCTGAAGGCGCTCTTGTCGGTACGCTCGATGCCTTGCAGGGTGCCGTCGAACAGCGATTTGTGGATCGCCCGAACGTTGCCTGGCAGGGTCGCTTCGTCTACCGCAAAACCGTGGTTCTGGCTGGTGATCATCACCACACCGCTGTCCAGATCCTGGACCGGGTGGTTGGCACCGTGGTGGCCATGGCCCATTTTCAGGGTCTTGGCGCCGGAGGCCAGAGCCAACAGCTGGTGGCCAAGGCAGATGCCGAACACCGGAATCTCGGTTTCCAGCACGTCCTTGATTGCCTGGATCGCGTAGTCGCATGGCTCAGGGTCGCCCGGGCCGTTGGACAGGAACACGCCGTCCGGTTTCAGTGCCAATGCTTCGGCGGCTGGAGTCTGCGCAGGCACCACGGTTACGCGGCAGCCGCGCTCGACCAGCATGCGCAGGATATTGACCTTGACGCCATAGTCGTAGGCAACCACGTGGTACGGCAGATCGGAAGCGTCGATGGTCGCGTGGCTGTCGGTTTTCAAGTCCCAGACAGTCGAGCGCCACTCGTACTTCTCTTTGGTGCTGACGACTTTCGCCAGGTCCATGCCTTTGAGGCCAGGGAAACCCTGAGCGGCGGCGATGGCGGCTTCTTCGGAAATGTTGTCACCGGCCATGATGCAGCCGTTCTGCGCGCCTTTCTCACGCAGGATGCGTGTCAGGCGGCGAGTGTCGATACCGGCGATTGCCACCACATTGTTGGCTTTCAGGTAGTCGGACAGAGACATCGTGTTGCGCCAGTTGCTCGCAACCAGTGGCAGGTCACGGATGACCAGGCCAGCGGACCAGACGCGATCGGACTCGGCGTCTTCCGGCGTGGTGCCGGTATTGCCGATGTGCGGGTAAGTCAGGGTAACGATCTGTTGGGCGTAGGAAGGATCGGTAAGGATTTCCTGATAGCCGGTCATTGCGGTGTTGAACACCACCTCACCAACGGTTTGACCGTCGGCTCCAATGGCTTCGCCGCGAAAAATGCTGCCATCAGCAAGGGCGAGTATGGCTGGCTTAGTCAAGAAGACCTCCCGTAAATAAAGCCTGAAAGGGCGATCGCAGGTTGTAAAAAAGCGGAGTGACGTATGGACACGTCACCCCGCTTCTTCACCGAATTATTCTGCGCGCTTTTAGTGGACACACTAAAGCTGTAGCTTACAGAAAAAGGCATTTTTGGTCTACCGCCAATGAGCCCTAAAGGCCGGAGAATGCGACAGGACGTCGCCAGGCGGAATAAAACCGGGTCCAAACGCTGAGTTTGAACCCGATTTCGGGCACATCTTACCGCAGGTCGAGCACATCTTGCATGTCGTAAAGGCCTGGTTCACGACCGTCCAGCCACAACGCAGCACGTACCGCGCCCTTGGCGAAGGTCATGCGACTGGATGCTTTGTGAGTGATTTCCAGTCGCTCGCCTTCACAGGCGAACAGCACCGTATGATCACCGACCACATCACCACCGCGAACAGTCGCGAAGCCGATCGTTTCACGCTCACGCACACCGGTGTGACCTTCACGACCATAGACCGCGACCTTCTGCAGATCACGATCCAGCGCACTGGCGATCACTTCGCCCATGCGCAGAGCCGTGCCTGAAGGGGCGTCGATCTTGTGCCTATGATGGGCCTCGATGATTTCGATGTCAGCCTCATCGCCCAGCACACGAGCTGCCATGTCGAGCAGCTTCAGCGACAGGTTTACACCAACACTGAAATTGGCCGCGAACACAATCGCAATATCCTTGCTCGCCTCGGCCAGCAACTGCTTCTGCGCCGCGTCCAGCCCCGTGGTGCCGATCACCATGGACTTGCCCGCTTTACGGCAGAACTCCAGGTTTTTCAGCATCACTTCCGGGAGCGTGAAGTCGATCAACACATCGAACTCATCGGCCACCGCATCCAGCTTGCCGGACAGCGGCACACCGATTCGCCCCAGCGATGCCAGCTCACCGGCATCCACGCCAATCAGTGTACTGCCGGGGCGCACTATGGCTGCTGTCAGGCCGGTCAGCGGCGCGCGTTGCTGCACCGCTTCGACCAGAATCTTACCCATGCGCCCGGCAGCGCCCATCACAGCTATACGTCGCATGCCGACTCCTTACAAATCGCCGAAGAAGCGCTTCACGCCTTCGAACCAACCGGTGGTTTTCGGCGAATGACTGTTGTCACCCGCCAGGGAGCTGCGCAACTCCTCCAGCAATTCGCGCTGACGACGACCCAGGTTGACCGGGGTTTCGACCGCCACGCGGCACATCAGGTCACCCGCACCGCCACCACGAACCGGCGCGACGCCTTTGCCGCGAACACGGAACTGCTTACCGGTCTGAGTCCCTTCCGGAATCTTCAGCTTGACCCGACCATCAAGGGTCGGAATCTCCAGTTCGCCGCCCAGCGCTGCATCGACGAAGCTGATTGGCACTTCGCAGAACAGATGCTTGCCGTCACGCTGGAAGATCGCGTGCTCGCGCACGTTGATTACCACGTACAGGTCGCCGGTCGGACCACCCTGCGCACCCGCCTCGCCTTCACCAGACAAGCGAATACGGTCGCCAGTATCGACACCGGCCGGCACTTTCACCGACAGGGTCTTGTACTCTTCGACACGACCTTCGCCGCGGCAGGAATCGCACGGATCGGAAATGATCTTGCCTTGGCCATGGCAGCGTGGGCAGGTCTGCTGCACCGAGAAGAAGCCCTGCTGCATGCGTACCTGACCGATACCGCCGCACGTCGGGCACGTGATCGGCGAGGAGCCTTTCTTGGCGCCCGAGCCATCGCACGGCTTGCAGTTGACCAATGTCGGAACACGGATATTCACGGTCGTGCCGCGCACCGCTTCTTCCAGATTCAGCTCCAGGGTGTAACGCAGATCGCTGCCGCGCTGAGCGCCGCCACGAGCACCGCCGCGACCGCCACCGAAGAAGTCACTGAAGACATCGCCAAAGATGTCGGAGAAATTCTGACCGCCAAACCCGGCACCGCCGCCACCCATGCTCGGGTCGACACCGGCATGACCGTATTGATCATAGGCCGCGCGCTTGCTGGAATCGGACAGCACTTCGTAGGCCTCGTTGGCCTCCTTGAACATATCTTCCGACGCTTTGTCATCGGGATTACGGTCCGGGTGATGCTTCATCGCCAGGCGACGGTAGGCCTTTTTCAGGTCCGCTTCGCTTGAACCACGCTCAACACCCAATACTTCGTAATAGTCACGCTTTGCCATAAGTCTTTGCACTCTTAAGGACGTTTGGCAAGCCTCTCCTGAGCCTCGCCAAACTCGTTGAGCCCCAATACAGGCCCGGACCCAACTCACGTCAATTCAACGATCCTGGTCTTTGATTCGATGCGGTACTTTCGACTCGAAAAGCAGGAGCATTTCCGGTCATACCGCCAACATCCGAGCGTTGTCGCATGCTGTAAAAATTCGCTAACTCCAGACACGCCAACGCGGGAGCAAGCTCCCGCGCGGCGACATCCTACCAGTCACCGCCTGAAGGCAGTCAACCGGGCGACCAACAACTTACTTGTGGTCTTTGACTTCTTCGAACTCGGCATCGACGACGTCGTCAGCTTTTTCAGCTTTTTCGTCGTGCGGTGCCGCGCCTTCAGCTGGCTGAGCCTGGTCGGCGTACATCTTCTGAGCCACTGGCGCGGAGACTTTGGAAAGCTCTTCAACCTTGGCTTCGATAGCGGCCTTGTCGTCGCCTTTGATGGCGGTTTCCAGGGCAACTACAGCGGCTTCGATTGCAGTCTTCTCTTCAGCGCTCACTTTATCGCCAGCATCAGCGACCATTTTGCGCGTCGAGTGAACCAGGGCATCGCCTTGGTTACGAGCGCTGGCCAGCTCTTCGAACTTGCGGTCTTCTTCAGCGTTCACTTCAGCATCGCGAACCATCTGCTGAATTTCTTCCTCGGACAGACCGGAGTTGGCCTTGATCACGATCGACTGAGTCTTGCCGGTAGCCTTGTCTTTCGCGCCGACGTGCAGAATGCCGTTGGCGTCGATGTCGAAGGTCACTTCGATTTGTGGCACGCCACGTGGTGCTGGTGGAATCTCGGCCAGGTCGAACTTGCCCAGGGACTTGTTCTGTGCGGCTTGCTTACGCTCACCTTGCAGGACGTGAATGGTCACTGCGCCCTGATTGTCGTCGGCAGTCGAGAACACTTGCGATTTCTTGGTAGGAATCGTGGTGTTTTTCTCGATCAGCGCGGTCATTACGCCGCCCATGGTTTCGATACCCAGAGTCAGCGGGCTGACGTCGAGCAGCAGAACGTCTTTCACGTCACCAGCCAATACCGCGCCCTGGATAGCAGCACCCATAGCAACAGCTTCGTCAGGGTTGACGTCTTTACGTGCTTCTTTACCGAAGAAATCGGTTACCAGCTTCTGAACCAGTGGCATACGGGTCTGACCGCCGACCAGGATCACGTCGTTGATCGAACCAACGTCGATACCGGCGTCTTTCATCGCGATGCGGCAAGGTTCGATGGTGCGCTGAACCAGGTCTTCAACCAGCGCTTCGAGCTTGGCGCGGGAGATTTTCACGTTCAAGTGCTTAGGACCGGTAGCGTCTGCAGTGATGTACGGCAGGTTCACGTCGGTCGACTGGCTCGAGGACAGTTCGATTTTGGCTTTCTCAGCGGCTTCTTTCAGGCGCTGCATGGCCAGCGGGTCACCCTTGAGGTTCATGCCGCTTTCTTTCTTGAACTCGTCAACGAGGTAGTCGATCAGACGAATGTCAAAGTCTTCACCACCCAGGAAAGTGTCACCGTTGGTGGCCAACACTTCGAACTGGTGCTCGCCATCAACTTCAGCGATTTCGATCACGGAAACGTCGAAAGTACCGCCGCCCAAGTCGTAAACGATCACGGTGTGATCGCCTTTGGCCTTGTCCATACCGTAGGCCAGTGCGGCTGCGGTTGGTTCGTTGATGATACGTTTAACGTCCAGACCCGCGATGCGGCCGGCGTCTTTGGTGGCTTGACGCTGGCTGTCGTTGAAGTAGGCCGGAACGGTGATCACCGCTTCGGTCACTGGCTCGCCGAGGTAGTCTTCGGCGGTTTTCTTCATTTTCTTCAGAATTTCAGCCGAAATTTGTGGCGGCGCCATTTTCTGGCCGTTCACTTCAACCCAGGCGTCGTTGTTGTCAGCCTTGACGATCTTGTAAGGGACCATCTGGATGTCTTTCTGTACGACTTCTTCGTCAAAACGACGACCGATCAGACGCTTCACCGCGTACAGGGTGTTATGCGGATTGGTCACCGCCTGACGCTTGGCCGACTGGCCAACCAGGATTTCACCGTCGTTGGCATAAGCGATGATCGACGGCGTGGTACGCGCGCCTTCAGCGTTTTCAATAACTTTGGCTTTGCCGTTTTCCAGCACGGAGACGCAGGAGTTGGTAGTCCCCAGGTCGATACCGATAATTTTGCCCATGTTCACTCTCCCGAAACTTTGGATTTGGATGCCGCAGTAGTGGTGGCTGACTGCGGTAGCACTTAAACGCTTGACTTCTAAATGGGGGCCTTGCGGCTAATTTCAAGCCTGCTCGTCAATCGAAGGCGAAACCGGTGCAGGTGCCTTGCTGACCACGACCATGGCCGGGCGCAGCAGGCGACCGTGAAGCTGGTAGCCCTTCTGAAACACCTTGAGCACGCTGTTTGGCTCGACGTCGGCGCTTTCCTGCATGGCCATTGCCTGGTGATGCGAGGCGTTGAAGGGTTCGCCTTCAGGATCGATCGCTTCCAGGTGATAACGTTTCAGGGTGTCCTGGAACATTTTCAGGGTCAGTTCGATCCCTTCGCGCATTGGACGAATGTTTTCGTCGTCAGGGTTGGACAGCTCCAGGCCGCGCTCCAGGCTGTCGATGATCGGCAGCAGGTCGCCAGCGAACTTTTCCAGGGCGAATTTGTGAGCCTTTTCAACGTCCTGCTCGGCACGGCGGCGGACGTTCTGCAGATCGGCGGCTACACGCAAAGCCTGATCCTGCGCACCAGCCAATTGCTCTTCGAGCACTTGTACACGAGCCGCCAGGTCTTCACCCGAAGCCTCGGGGCCCTGGTTGGCGTCTAGATTTTGCGTATCCACTGTCTGTTCGTCAGCCATAGATTTCTCCTTCCAATATCGTCCGCGAGCTCAACTCGCGCTTCTGCCCGGTATATGGGGCCGCAAAATTCAGCTTCAAGGGCTATTTGATGATTACCCCTACAAAAAACAGCTGCATTGTCATTCCTCATTGCGCTAAGGATTTTCGCAAATCAAGCAAATCGACCTAAGAGAGGGCATTGTCAGCCCGAAACAAAACACTGTATAAATAACCAGACCTAAAGCCTGGGAGCGGCCTTTATGCTGGTGCACCTGTCCGTACATAACTACGCCATCGTTGAACATCTCGATCTCGAACTCGATCGCGGGATGAGCGTGATCACAGGGGAAACCGGCGCCGGCAAGTCGATCATGCTCGACGCCCTGGGCCTGACCCTGGGCGATCGCGCCGACAGCGGCGTGGTCCGCCCGGGCGCCGACAAGGCCGATATCCTGGCCACCTTCGACCTGATCGACATCCCGGAAGCCAGCGCCTGGCTGGCCGAGCGCGACCTCGAGAACGACGGCCCGTGCATTCTGCGTCGAGTGATCACCGCTGAAGGGCGATCCCGCGGCTATATCAACGGCACCCCCTGCCCTCTCGGTGACTTGAAGGCCCTGGGCGAGTTGCTGATCGATATCCACAGCCAGCACGAACACCAATCCCTGCTCAAAACCGATACCCATCGCCGCCTGCTCGACGAATACGCCGGTGCCACAGACCTCGCCCGCCAGGTGCAACTGGCTGCCCAACGCTGGCGCCAGACCCGCCAGGAACTGGAACGCCTTTCCAACTCCGGCGACGAACAACGCGCCCGCCATCAATTGCTCAGCTACCAACTCGAAGAACTGGAAAACCTCGGCCTTGGCGAAACCGAGCTGGAGCAGCTGGAACAGGAACACAAGAACCTGACCAACGCCGAAACCCTGCTGGGCATTTGTCGGCAAGTGGTCGAACAATGCAGCGAAAGTGATTCCGGCAACGTACTGAACGCGCTCACCGCCAGCCTTAATCGCCTATCGAGCGTGAACAATTCGATCGGCGCCTTGGGCGAAGCCAGCAGCCTGCTGACCAGCGCGCAGATTCAGGTTGAAGAAGCCGTGGGCGAGCTCAACCGTTTCCTCGACAATTTCGACGCCGACCCGGCCCGCCTTCAATACCTGGAAGAACGCCTCGATGCCATCTACACCCTGGCGCGCAAACACCGCATCCAGCCGACCGAGGTCGCCGAGATGCAGCAGAAGCTACTCGATGAAATCGAAACCCTGAATGCCAACGACGAATCCATCGAACGCCTGAGCGATGAGCTGGCCTCCTACGCCCGCCATTACCAGGAGAAGGCCCGTGAGCTGAGCGATCTGCGACATCAAGCCTCAAGCAGCCTGGCCAGCGCCGTGGAACAGGAAATCCAGCGTTTGGGCATGCCCGGCGGCCGCTTCACCATCGAACTGCGCCCCAACAGCAGCGACGAACTGCTGCCCAATGGACTCGAACAAGTAGAACTGCTGGTAAGCGCCAACCCGGGGCAACCATTGAAAGCCCTGGCAAAAGTGGCGTCGGGTGGCGAACTGTCGCGTATCAGCCTGGCGATTCAGGTGATTACTGCACAGACTTCCCGCGTACCGACACTGGTGTTCGACGAAGTGGACGTGGGTATCGGCGGCCCGACCGCCGAGATTGTCGGCCAGTTGCTGCGACGCCTCGGGGAGCGTGGGCAGGTTCTGACCGTGACTCACTTGCCGCAAGTGGCGGCGCAGGGGCATCAACATCTATTTGTACACAAGGTCCGCGGTGAAGACGCCACGCATACAGCCGTCTCCAAACTGAGCAAGACCGATCGCGTTGAAGAAGTGGCACGGATGCTGGGCGGCATCGATCTCACCAAGGAATCACTGGCTCACGCGAAAAAGATGGTCGTTACCGCGAAAATTTAAGAACAGCAGAAAGCACGAAGGCGACCCTGGGGTCGCCTTCGTTCGTTTCGCGAACCTGAAGTTCGCGCGACATGCTTACTTTTTCTTGCGCACGTACAGTACAAGATTGTGATCAACCATCTCGAAGCCATACTTGTCGACGATTGCTTTCTGCAGCCGCTCGATTTCTTCGTCGAAGAATTCGATCACTTCACTGGTCTCGACGTTGACCATGTGGTCGTGATGCTTGCCGTCGTCCAGCTCGAAGACCGCATGGCCTCCGTCGAAGTTGTGCCGCACCACAAGGCCAGCTGCCTCGAACTGGGTCAGGACACGGTAAACCGTGGCCAGACCGACGTCCTCACCAGCCTCCATCAGCGCCTTGTAGACATCCTCGGCACTCATGTGGCGTTGCTCGGCAGAGTCGAGCATTTGCAGAATTTTGACCCGTGGAAGGGTCACTTTGAGGCCGGCTTTGCGTAGTTCGCTATTTTCAACCATGGTCAGCTTTCTCGCGATGCTGCTTCGCAGCTTCTCTTAATGCGGGTATGATCGGCGTTTACGTTGTCCCAGCCAAGATAGTGGAAGTCGCCCACCGATGCAAAACACCAAGCTCTTGCTAACCAGTTTCACCTTTGTGGGACTGCTCGCACTCGCCGGTTGTTCATTCCCCGGGGTTTACAAAATCGACATCCAGCAGGGCAATGTCGTCACGCAGGACATGATAGACCAGTTACGCCCGGGAATGACCCGCCGGCAAGTACGGTTTATCATGGGTAACCCTCTGCTGACCGACACGTTCCATGCCGATCGCTGGGATTATCTGTACAGCCTGCAACCGGGTGGCGGAGAACGCCAACAGGAACGCATTAGCGTTATCTTCAACCCAAATGACCAACTTGTCAGCCTCTCTGGCGATTTCATGCCAGGCGTGAGCCGCGACGAAGCCATTCTCGGCAAGGACAGCGACACTACCGTGACCGCGCCTGCCGAAAACGCCGAGAAGCCGAAGCCAGAAAAACCGGTCAAGCCTGGGTCGTTGCTGGATCAGATCCAGAAGGACGTGGACAACGTGGAAACCGTTCCAGTCCCGACGCCAGAACCGCTGGAAACCTCGCCGCAATAATTTGCGACGCAATAAAAAACCCGGCATGTCCGGGTTTTTTATCGCCTGGCGTTTAACCGGATCACTGATTCCGGGCTTTGGCCTCGGCCGCTTTGGCTGCACGCAACCGGCGAACCTCTTTTGGATCGGCGAGCAACGGTCGGTAAATCTCGAGGCGATCCCCCGCCTGAACCGGACGATTGGCCGGCTCAGCGATCACTTTGCCAAAGATCCCAACCGGACAACTGGCCAGATCCAGCTCAGGGAATTCGCTGTTCAGGCCGGATTTGAGCAACGCATCTCGCACTGTTGCACCCACCGGCACCGTTACGGTCAGCAATAGCTGACGATCAACAGCGGCATACACCACTTCAACCTTGATCACGGCCTCAACCATGCATCTGTTTCGCACGCTGGCAAAACGCGTCCATCAGCGTATTCGCCGCCTGATTGAACAAAGGCCCCAACGTCGCACGCACCAGCGGCCCCGAATAGTCGAATGACAAGTCCAGACTGATCTTGCAGGCCTTCTCGCCCAACGGCTTGAACACCCAGATGCCATGCAACTGGCTGAACGGACCTTCTTCGAGGTTCATCTCGATCGAATGCCCGGGCACCAGGGTGTTACGCGTCACGAAATGCTGACTAAGGCCGCCCTTGGCCACGCCGACGCTGGCGCGCATGAGCTCAGGAGTACTTTCCAGAACTTCGGCCGACGAGCACCACGGCAGGAATTCCGGATAGCGGGCCACGTCGTTGACCAGGTCATACAGCGCTTGTGCCGGATATGGCAGCAGGGCCGAACGTTGAATGTGTGTCGTCATGTCAGCGTTACTTCCACAGCTGGGCGGCAAACACTACAAGAATGCCGATGGGCGCCACATAGCGCATCAAGAACAGGGACAAGGCGAACAGCACCGGACGGCGGATCGACAATTCGTCGCGCACCGCTTCACGCCCCATCACCCAGCCCGCAAACACCACGAAACACAAACCACCGAGTGGCAACATGATCCGCGAGGTGAAGAAATCGATCACACCGAAGAAGTCCAGACCACCGGAGGCTCCCCATTGATAGAGGTGGAACATCCCGCCTTCGTTCACGAAAAACTTGGCTTGCTTCCAGATATTGAAGGAAAACACCGTGCCCAGACCGACGAACCAGCAGATGAATGCCAACCAGAAGGTAACCCAGGCACGACTGATCTTCGTGCGCTCAACCAGGTAAGCCACCATTGGCTCGAGCAGGGAAATCGCCGAACTCCAGGCCGCAATCGCTACCAGCACGAAGAACACTACGCCCATCAATTGGCCGAACGCTACGTTGCCAAAGGCAAATGGCAGGCTGACGAACATCAGGCCAGGGCCTTCGCTCGGGTTCAGGCCGGCAGCAAACACAATCGGAAACAATGCCAGACCGGCGACCAGAGAAACGAAAGTATCGAGCAGCGCCACACCGACAATGGTGCCGGAAATCGACGAGCTCTTCGGCATATAAGCACCGTAGATCATGATCGAACCGACGCCCACGCTCAGGGAGAAGAACGCGTGCCCCATGGCCGGCAGCAAGCCGTCGAGCACTTTTTCCGGATGGAAGTCGAACATGAAATGCACGCCCTCCATGAAGTGGCCGGTGGTCATGCTGTAGCCCAGCAGGACAATCACCATCACGAACAGCAGCGGCATCATGATTCGCAGGCTGCGCTCCAGCCCGGCGACCACGCCTTTGGCGATCACCACGGCGGAGAGGAGCATGAAAATCGTGTGCCAAAGTGTCAGGCGCCACGGGTCGGCGATCACATTGCCGAAGTAGGCGCCGACCTGATCAGGCGTCGCCCCCTGGAAGTCGCCACGCCCCATGTCGATGATGTAGTCCAGCGACCAGCCGCCGACCACACTGTAGAAAGACAGAATCAGCAACGCCGTGATCATCCCGGCAAACGCCCCCCAGGACCACTTCGCCGAATGCCCCGCTTCCAGCGCCAGGACCTTCAAGGCATTGGCCGGGCTCTGCCGTGCGCGCCGGCCGATCAGGGTTTCGGCCAGCATCACGGGCACACCGATAAGCGCGATACAGGCCAGGAACATCAGCACGAAGGCTCCGCCACCGTAGACGCCGACCATGTAAGGGAATTTCCAGATACTACCCAAACCCACGGCCGAACCGGTCGCGGCGAGTATGAAGACCCAGCGGCTAGCCCAACTGCCGTGGACAGAAACCTTGTCTGTCGACATCGTTATCACGCCCAAGCGTTCAAAAAAGAGGCCGCATTGTCCGGGATTCAATCAACCTGCTCAAGCACGTAGCGATACCGTAGCCGACTCGCTTGCAACTCCCTATAATGCCGCCCCTATGGCTAAACAGAAGAAACACCCAACAGGGACCATCGCGCAGAACAAAAAGGCGCGACACGATTACTTCATCGAGCATAAGTTCGAGGCTGGTCTGGTCCTGGCCGGCTGGGAAGTAAAAAGTTTGCGAGCAAGCAAGCTACAACTGGTTGACAGTTACGTGCTGCTCAAAGATGGCGAAGCCTGGTTGCTCGGCAGCCACATTACGCCGCTGATGACTGCCAGCACCCACGTCATCGCAGATCCGACCCGCACCCGGAAATTGCTGCTCAACCGGCGCGAGCTGGAAAAGCTGGCCGCTGCCGTGCAGCAAAAAGGTTACGCCTGCGTGTGCCTGTCCTGGTACTGGAGCAAGCACATGGTCAAGTGCGAGATCGCTCTGGGCAAGGGCAAGAAGGAATACGACAAGCGTGATACCGAACGCGAGCGCGACGCCGGTCGTGAGTTGCAGCGTGCGGTGCGCAACAAGGGCAAGGAAGATTAATTCCTCGCTCTGATCGTTCCCACGCTCTGCGTGGGAATACTGCGATGGACGCTCTGCGTTCGCTTTGTGACGCGGAGCGTCACGACATGCAACTAACTGATTACATCCCCTTGCGCCGCTCCGCCCGAGCCACGCGCTGCACTTCCTGACGCACCTCTTCCAGCACTTCCTGCACATACAGAATGTGTCGACTGGAAACCTCCCGCGCCTGCTCCGCCTTTCCTTCGATAATCGCCAGGTACAACTCCCGATGCTGCGCAATCAGCATGTCGCGGGTTTCGGAGCGCTGCTTGTACATGCCGCCAATGTTGGTCACCACGTTGCGCTTGAGCAGGTCGAACAGCCCACGGATGGTGTGTAACAACACTGCGTTATGACTGGCCTCGGCGATCGCCAGATGGAATTTCGCATCCGCCGCGCCCTCTTCCAGCCGACTCACTTCGTCATGACGCGAATAGCAGTCCTGCAACTCGTCGAATGCCGCCGTCAGCCGCTCGCGATCCAGGTCGGTGGCGCGCAATGCCGCGTAGTAAGCACAGGAGGCTTCCAGCGTATGACGAAACTCCAGCAAATCGCGCTGGGCCTCGGGGTTGCTTTCCAGCAGATGCAACAGCGGGTCACTGAACGTCGAGCCCAGGGATTCCACCACATAATTACCGCCGCCCTGACGACTGACCAGCAGCCCTTTGGCCGTCAGTTTCTGAATCGCTTCGCGCAACGAAGGGCGTGACACGCCGAACTGTTCGGCCAACGCACGCTCCACCGGCAGGCGCTCACCGGCCTTCAACGTGCCCTCGAGAATCATCCCTTCGAGTTGCTCGACAATATCGTCAGACAAACGGCGCTGCCGAATCTGATCAAACCCCATCACTCAATTCTCCACGATCCCGGCGGCTCGCCGGGCTCTCTATTCTGGCCTATTGGCGCTGCACCAGCACCACCAGACGACGTTTGATCGAACGGATCAGATGCATTCTGCACCGCTCATTCGACAAAAGTTTTAGGGCGGCAAATTGACACACCGCCTACAAGGCTTTTACCCTAGCCAACAGCGATTGTAAATTGGTATTACCAATTAACCAAGAACGCTGACCAGTGCCTGACCAACAACAATTAGGGGCCACCCCATATGCAAACCTGGCAACAGCTCTACAGCCCGCTCGGCAGTCTCGGCGTGTCCGCACTCGCGGCCGTCATCCCCATCGTATTTTTCTTCCTGGCTTTGGCCGTGTTCCGCCTCAAAGGCCACGTGGCCGGCAGCATCACCCTGGCGCTGTCGATTGCGGTGGCAATCTTCGCGTTCCAGATGCCGGTCGATATGGCCTTCGCGGCAGCCGGATATGGCTTCGCCTACGGCTTGTGGCCGATTGCGTGGATCATCGTGGCAGCGGTGTTCCTGTACAAACTGACGGTCAAGAGTGGCCAGTTCGAAGTGATCCGCAGCTCGGTGCTGTCGATCACTGACGACCAGCGCCTGCAAGTGCTGCTGATCGGCTTCTGCTTCGGCGCCTTCCTGGAAGGTGCCGCCGGTTTCGGCGCACCGGTCGCGATTACCGCCGCGCTGCTGGTAGGGCTGGGTTTCAACCCGCTATACGCCGCCGGCCTGTGCCTGATCGCCAACACCGCGCCGGTGGCTTTCGGCGCCTTGGGGATTCCGATCATCGTCGCCGGTCAAGTCACCGGCATCGACGCATTCAAGATCGGCGCCATGACCGGTCGCCAACTGCCATTGCTGTCACTGTTCGTGCCTTTCTGGCTAGTGTTCATGATGGACGGCCTGCGCGGCGTTCGGGAAACCTGGCCGGCGGCGCTGGTCGCTGGTTTAAGCTTTGCCATCACCCAATACTTCACCTCCAACTTCATTGGCCCGGAACTGCCGGACATCACTTCCGCGCTGGCCAGCCTGATTTCCCTGACGCTGTTCCTGAAAATCTGGCAGCCAAAACGCGCCGCCGGCCAACACATCGTCGGCGCCGTCTCGGCTTCCGTGGTGGCCAGCGCCGGTGGTTTCGGCCAACCGCGCACCACCGTGGCTTCGCCTTACAGCCTGGGGGAAATTTTCAAAGCCTGGTCGCCGTTCCTGATCCTCACCGTACTGGTCACCATCTGGACGCTGAAACCGTTCAAGGCGATGTTCGCTGCAGGTGGCTCGATGTATAGCTGGGTGTTCAACTTCGCGATTCCGCATCTGGATCAAATGGTGATCAAGGTCGCCCCGATCGTAACCGCCCCGACAGCGATTCCGGCGGTGTTCAAACTCGATCCGATTTCCGCGACCGGCACGGCGATTTTCTTCTCTGCGCTGATCTCAATGCTGGTATTGAAGATCAATCTAAAAACTGGTCTTACCACTTTTAAAGAGACCGTCTACGAACTGCGCTGGCCGATTTTGTCTATCGGTATGGTGTTGGCCTTCGCCTTCGTCACCAACTACTCGGGCATGTCGTCGACCATGGCTTTGGTACTGGCAGGTACGGGTGCGGCATTCCCGTTCTTCTCGCCATTCCTCGGCTGGCTCGGCGTGTTCCTGACCGGTTCCGATACATCGTCCAACGCACTGTTCAGTTCACTGCAAGCAACCACCGCGCACCAGATCGGCGTCAACGACACCTTGCTGGTGGCGGCGAATACCAGCGGCGGCGTGACCGGCAAGATGATTTCGCCACAATCGATCGCCGTGGCCTGCGCCGCGACCGGGTTGGTGGGCAAGGAATCGGATCTGTTCCGCTTCACCCTCAAGCACAGCCTATTCTTTGCAACGATCGTCGGCCTGATCACGTTGGCTCAGGCCTACTGGTTCACCGGCATGCTGGTGCACTAAGAACTACACGCGACACGGAAAAAACCGACGCCGGGTTACGCCCCCGGCGTCAGCTATTCACAACCGGGTCTGCAAGGCTGCTGAAAGCTTCCCTCTCTATATTCAGCAGCCTCAGCGGACGGATAACCGGGACCACCCGGAGACACGCCTGATGAGCGAGCTTTTTTACAACGCTGTGCCGAATGCGACCCGCGTCGCCCCGCCACTGCCCGAGCCTCGGCAATACCCCAGCGAAAAACCGTCACGGGTCTACCTGTTCGGGACTTGCGTGGTGGATCTGTTCTACCCGGAAGCCGGGATGGACGCGATCCACCTGCTGGAACGCGAAGGCATTCGTGTCGAATACCCGCAAGGGCAAAGCTGCTGCGGGCAACCGGCCTACACCTCGGGTTACACCGAACAGGCCCGGACCGTGGCGCGCTCGCAACTGGCGCTGTTTGCCGGCGATTATCCAGTGGTGGTGCCGTCGGGGTCTTGCGCGGGGATGCTGCGCGAACACTACGCCGACTTGTTCAAGGACGAGCCGCACACGCTGAAACAGGTCCAGGCCCTCGCGGCACGGACTTATGAACTGGCGGAGTTCCTGCTGTTTGTCTGCAAGGTGCAACTCAAGGACAGCGGCCAGCCGGTCAAGGTGGCGTTGCACACGTCGTGCTCGGCACGCCGAGAAATGAACACCCACCTGCACGGCCGTGAGTTGTTGGCGCAGCTAAGCAATGTGGAGCGAGTCGACCACAGCCACGAAAGTGAATGCTGTGGCTTTGGTGGGACTTTCAGCGTCCGTATGCCAGATATTTCCGGCGCGATGGTGGCTGACAAGACCCGGTCGTTGAAGGAATCCGGTGCGCACAAGGTACTGAGTGCCGACTGCGGTTGCCTGATGAACATCAATGGCTCGCTGGAGAAACAGCAGGAAGCGTTGCGAGGTCAGCATCTGGCCAGTTTCCTGTGGCAGCGTACCGGAGGTGCCCGATGAGCACTTCCACGATTATTCCTACGGTTGCCGTAGAAGAAGACTTTCGCGCCCGGGCGCACAAGGCATTGGCTGACACGCAACTGCGAAACAACTTTCGCAGCGCGATGGATTCACTGATGAGCAAACGGGCAGCGTCCTTCAGCGATGCCCATGAAAGAGAACATTTGCGAGTGCTGGGCAATGCTGTCCGCGCCCGTGCTTTATCCAAGTTGCCCGACCTGCTCGAGCAGCTTGAACAGAACCTGACCCGCAACGGTGTGACAGTGCACTGGGCGGAAACGGTGGACGAAGCCAATGGCATCGTCTTATCGATCATCCGCGCTCACGAGGGGCGGCAAGTGATCAAGGGCAAATCGATGGTCAGCGAAGAGATGGAAATGAATCACTTCCTCGCTGAACAGGGCATTGAATGCCTGGAATCGGACATGGGCGAGTACATCGTCCAGCTCGACCACGAGAAGCCTTCACACATTATTATGCCGGCGATCCACAAGAACGCCGGTCAGGTCGCGTCCTTGTTCCACGACAAACTTGGCGTGGAATACACCAAGGACGTTGACCAACTCATTCAGATCGGTCGCAAGGTCTTGCGGCAGAAATTCTTCGAAGCGGACATCGGCGTCTCCGGCGTCAACTTCGCAGTGGCCGAAACCGGCACCTTGCTGCTGGTGGAAAACGAAGGCAACGGGCGCATGACCACCACCGTGCCGCCGGTGCACATCGCCGTCACCGGCATCGAAAAAGTCGTGGAAAACCTGCGCGATGTGGTGCCGCTGCTGTCACTGCTGACCCGCTCAGCCCTTGGCCAGCCGATCACCACCTACGTCAACATGATCTCCGGCCCACGCAAGGAACATGAACTCGACGGCCCTCAGGAAGTGCACCTGGTATTGCTGGACAACGGTCGCAGCCAGGCCTTCGCCGACAGCGAACTGCGCCAGACCCTGAACTGCATCCGCTGCGGCGCCTGTATGAATCATTGCCCGGTCTACACCCGAATCGGCGGTCACGCCTATGGGGAGGTTTACCCTGGGCCTATCGGAAAAATCATCACCCCGCACATGGTTGGCCTGGCGAAAGTCCCCGACCACCCGAGTGCCTCGTCGTTATGCGGTGCTTGCGGTGAAGTCTGCCCAGTAAAAATTCCGATCCCCGCATTGCTGCGTCGCCTGCGGGAAGAGAACGTCAAAGCCCCGGACAGCCCGCATCAAGTGATGCGCGGTCAGGGCAGCAAGTACTCGCGCAAGGAACGGTTTATCTGGAACGCCTGGGCGAAGCTCAACAGCTCGCCAACGCTCTATCGCCTGTTCGGCTTCTTCGCCACCCGTCTGCGCGCGCTGACCCCGAGCAACGTCGGCCCGTGGACCCAGAACCACAGCGCACCGAAACCCGCCGCCCGCTCACTGCATGACATGGCCCGCGAGCATCTGGCCAAACAGGGAGACCGCTGATGAGCGCCAAGCAAAATATCCTCGCCAAATTACGCAACAGTCTGACAGGCACCACACCGGTGCCAGACAACTTCGATATCGAATTGGTGACCGAGCCCTACACCTACACGCCAGAACAACGCAGCCCGCAACTGCGCAAACTGATGGAAGCGGTGCACACCGAAATTCATCTGACGTCCAGAGATGGCTGGCCCGAATTGCTGGCGCAACTGCTGCAGGATCGCCAGTTGCCAAGCCTGTTGATCGCGCCGACGACACCCCACGGTCAACGCATCACTGCGCATTGGGCGAAAAATCCTGGCCTGCCCGCGCTCAAAGCCTACGACCGTCCGGTCGAGGAATGGAAAGCCGAGTTGTTCAACGACACCCCGGCCAGCCTGACCACCACCCTCGGCGCAATCGCCGCGACAGGTAGCCTGATTCTCTGGCCGACGCGGGAAGAACCGCGCCTGATGAGCCTGGTGCCGCCGGTGCATTTCGCCCTGCTCAAGGCCAGTGAAATCCGCGATAACTTCTATCAGGTGCAGCAGGAGTTCGAATGGGCCCAAGGCATGCCGACCAACGCCTTGCTGGTGTCCGGCCCGTCGAAGACTGCCGACATCGAGCAAGTATTGGCTTACGGCGCCCACGGCCCGAAAGACCTGGTCGTTCTGATCCTGGAGGACCAATGAGTCTACCGGCAGCTTTCCTGCGAGATGCACAGCGACTGATTCCTGAAACGCGACGTTTCGACGATCCGCTGTCGACCTTGGCCTTCGGCACCGACGCCAGTTTCTACCGGCTGATTCCGAAACTGGTGATCCGCGTCGAGTCCGAAGATGAAGTGGTGGCGCTGCTCAAACTGGCGCAACGGGATCAAGTCCCGGTGACCTTCCGCGCCGCCGGCACCAGCCTGTCTGGCCAGGCCATCAGCGATTCGGTGCTGATCGTGCTGGGGGATAACTGGAACGGTCGCGAAATCCGAGGTCAGGGCACGCAAATCCGTCTGCAACCGGGCGTGATTGGCGCCCAAGCCAACGCCTGGCTGGCACCATTCGGACGTAAGATCGGCCCAGACCCGGCATCGATCAACGCCTGCAAAATCGGCGGCATCGTCGCCAACAACGCCAGTGGCATGTGCTGCGGCACAGCGCAGAACACCTATCACACATTGGCCGGGATTCGCCTGGTACTGGCTGACGGCAGCCGTCTCGATACCGAAGACGCCACCAGTGTGACGGCCTTCCGTGAGAGCCACGCCGAGTTGCTGGAACAACTGGCAACGTTGGGCCGCGAGACCCGCGCAAACTCTGAACTGGCCGCGAAAATTCGCCACAAATACCGTCTGAAAAATACCACCGGTCTGTCACTCAATGCGCTGGTGGATTTCGATGAGCCTGTGGATATCTTGAGCCACTTGCTGGTGGGCTCCGAAGGCACGCTCGGGTTTATCAGCGCGGTGACTTACGACACGGTGATCGACCATCCGAACAAGGCGTCGGCGCTGATCGTGTTCCCTGATGTAGAAACCTGCTGCAACGCCGTCACCGTGCTGAAAAGCCAACCCGTATCAGCGGTGGAATTGCTGGACCGCCGCAGCCTGCGCTCGGTGCAGGACAAGCCCGGCATGCCGGCTTTCGTACAACAACTGTCGATCAATGCCTGCGCCCTGCTGATCGAATCCCGCGCCGCTTCGTCCTCTTTGCTAAGAGAACAGCTGACGCAAATCATGGCGTCGCTGACCAGCTTCCCGGTGGAGAAGCAAGTCGACTTCACCGAAGACCCGGTGGAAAACGCCCGGCTCTGGGCGATTCGTAAGGACACTTTCCCTGCCGTCGGCGCGGTGCGCAAAACCGGCACCACGGTGATCATTGAAGACGTCACCTTCCCGGTGGAACAGCTGGCCAGTGGCGTCAACCGCTTGATCGAGCTGTTCGACAAACACCATTACGACGAAGCAATCCTTTTCGGACACGCCCTGGAAGGCAATCTGCACTTTGTCTTCACCCAAGGCTTCAACAGCGCGCAAGAAGTCGCACGCTACCAGGCGTTCATGGACGACGTGGCGCAGTTGGTGGCCGTTGAATTCGGCGGCTCGCTAAAGGCCGAGCACGGCACCGGTCGCAACATGGCGCCCTTCGTCGAACTGGAATGGGGCAGCGATGCGTATCAATTGATGTGGCAGCTCAAACGCCTGCTCGATCCTAACGGCATTCTCAACCCGGACGTGGTGCTCAGCGACGATCCACAGATCCACCTCAAGCACCTGAAACCGTTGCCGGCCGCCGATGAGATTGTGGATAAGTGCATCGAGTGTGGCTTTTGCGAACCGGTGTGCCCGTCGAAAGGCCTGACATTGAGCCCACGCCAGCGCATCGTGATCTGGCGAGATATCCAGGCCAAGAAGCGCGCAGGCGTCGACACCACCGAACTCGAAGCCGCTTACGAATACCAAGGCATCGACACCTGCGCCGCCACTGGCCTGTGTGCGCAACGTTGCCCTGTAGGAATCAACACCGGTGAGCTGGTGAAAAAGCTCCGTGGCCGTCAGGCAACGCATACGAAAACCGCTAACTGGATTGAAGGAAATTTCGCCACCGCGTTGCAAGGCGCGCGCTTCACTCTGCACGTCGCCAACGGTGCGCGGATGCTGTTGGGAGCACCGCGCCTGGCAAAACTTTCGGCATCGCTAACGCGGCTGTCCAAGGGTCAAATCCCGCAATGGACCAACGCCATGCCGCAGCCGGAAAGGGCCATTCGCTTCAGCCCGAGCGTGTCGGACGAACGCCCTAGGGTGGTGTACCTGGCGGCCTGCGTGTCGCGGGTCATGGGCCCGGCGGCGGGTGATAAAGAGCAAATGTCGTTGTACGAAAAAACCCGTGGTCTGTTGGAGAAGGCCGGTTATCAGGTGGTCTTCCCGGACAATCAGGACAACCTCTGCTGCGGTCAGCCGTTTGCTTCCAAGGGTTACGCTGAACAGGCCGAACGCAAGCGCCAGGAACTGATCGGCGCACTGCTGCACGCCAGCCGCGGCGGGCTCGACCCGATCTATTGCGACACCAGCCCCTGCACCTTGCGGCTGGTTCAGGACCTGGGCGACGTGCGACTGGACTTGTACGACCCCGTACGCTTCATCCGCACTCACTTGATGGATCGTCTCGATTTCACCCCCCAGGAAGCGCCGATCGCGGTGCATGTCACGTGCAGCACTCAGCATCTCGGCGAGAGCCAGGCGTTGATTGATCTTGCGCGCAAGTGCAGTAAAAACGTGGTCATCCCGGAAGGCATTCACTGCTGCGGTTTTGCCGGCGACAAGGGCTTCACCACCCCGGAACTGAATGCCCATTCGTTACGCACGCTCAAGGACGCGGTACAGCAATGCAGCGAGGGGATTTCCACCAGCCGCACCTGTGAGATCGGTCTGACACAACATGGCGGAATTGACTACCACGGGCTGGTCTATCTGGTGGATCGAGTGACCCAGGCCAGGGCGACCTGAAGAAAAATAGAACCCTGACGCACCGTCGCAGTCCACCGATCAAGTCCCGCAAACGCGGGACCTTTCCCAAAATTGGCAGCCCGTCCTGATGGCCAGCGATGCCTGGCCCCTCAGTTCAAGGAGATACCCATGAAACGCTCAGTGCTGTTAGGTCTGTTCGTTACTGCCTCAATGCTGGCCTCCTCCTCGTTTGCCGCCGGCGATGATCTCTGTGCAACCAACCTGAAAGCCATCGCCAATGCCAAGACCCAGACCCTGGCGCCGGAAATGAGTGCTCGCGTCGAGGCAAGTGTCCAGCAGGCCAAGGCCTACCAGGCGCAAAACACCGAGGAAGGCACCAAAAAATGCATCTCCGAAACCACTCAAACCCTGCAGGAGATCCAGAACGCGGGCAAAGGTGATAAAGGCTAAGAACTACTGAAGGCCAACCTTCGGGTTGGCCTTCTGAGCCATGTAAACCCTAAGCTTGCGGAGCATCAGGCGTTTCTTGTCCCTTTTTCGCACCCGCCTCCCGGAAAAATCTTTCACCCCATCGCCAGCAAAACAGAACCCTTGCACGCCATCACAGTCCATTTGTTAAGCCCCAATCAGCGTGGCCCATCCCCCCCCCCCCGTTCCAGGAGATACCCATGAAGCGTTCCGCCCTGGCTGGACTGCTCATCGCTGCAACAATGCTGGCCTCCTCCGCATACGCCTCAAACGATAGCGATCAATGCGTAATGAAGCTCCAGGAAGTCAACAGCAAGCTGTCCAGCGCAGCCACGCTGGACGCCGCCACCAAAGGTGTCGTCATCACCAAAGCCGAACAAGCCAAGGCAGCCCACGCCGCCAACAATGACAGAGAGTGTGTTTCCCTGACGCAGCAAGCGCTTCAGGACATTCAAAGCCACGCGCACGGTCAGTAGGGTCAGACCAGAGCCAATCCAGCGTTGGCTCTGACACGCAAGCACGGACAGAAGGTCGACTCGCCGCGCGCATTGGCGTACACTGCGCTTGCCTGCTGGTTACACGCAGCAGGTTCGGGGCCGTTTAGGATTCGACGCCGGTTGCGAAACTTTAGGTGCATGCCGAGTTGGTAACAGAACTCGTAAATCCACTGTTGCAACTTTCTATAGTTGCCAATGACGAAACCTACGGGGAATACGCTCTCGCTGCGTAAGCAGCCTTAGCCCTTCCCTCCTGGTACCTTCGGGTCCAGCAATCATCAGGGGATGTCTGTAAACCCAAAGTGATTGTCATATAGAACAGAATCGCCGTGCAGTACGTTGTGGACGAAGCGGCTAAAACTTACACAACTCGCCCAAAGCACCCTGCCCGTCGGGTCGCTGAGGGTTAACTTAATAGACACGGCTACGCATGTAGTACCGACAGCGGAGTACTGGCGGACGGGGGTTCAAATCCCCCCGGCTCCACCAAATGATCAATCAAAGACGTCCACGGACGTCTTTTTTTGTGCCTGAAATCCAGCAAGATCAAGGATTTAGGCGCTACTGGGCTCCGCTGAGGTTTTCAGAGTTCCAGCCGTTTGGGTATTCCAAATGGTATTCCAGGCCATCCAGTGCTATTTTTTGGAATACCAAAACGGTGTCAGAGGAAGCTCTCATGCCTGCTCTAGCCCTCCGCCTTTCCGACCGCCAGCTCAAGGCAGTCAAGGCAAAAGACAAGGATTACGTCCTCAGCGATGGTGACGGCCTTCAGCTCCGAGTCAGGAGCAACGGCTCGATGCTGTGGAACTTCAACTACCGCGAGCCGGTAACTAAAAACCGTATCAATATGGGGCTGGGCACGTACCCAGAGCTCTCACTAGCGAGCGCCAGGAAAAAAGTGGTGGAAGCGCGCGAGCTGCTTGCACAAGGCATTGATCCCAAGGTGCACCGCAATGCACAGGACGAAGCCAAACGAGCGGAGACGGAACACACGTTCGAGAACGTGGCCACCGCCTGGTTCGAGCTGAAGAAGGACTCCGTCACGCCGGCGTACGCCGAAGACATTTGGCGATCGCTCACGCTGCATGTGTTTCCAGACCTGAAAACAACGCCGCTCTCGAAAATTACCGCACCGATGGTCATCGAACTGCTTCGCCCAATCGAAGCCAAAGGCAGCCTCGAGACAGTGAAGCGACTGAGCCAACGGCTCAACGAGATCATGACCTACGGGGTGAACTCCGGGTTGATTTTCGCTAATCCCCTCAGTGGCATTCGGGCGGTATTCAAGAAACCCAAGAAACAGAACATGGCCGCGCTACGACCCGATGAGCTTTCTGAGCTCATGATCGAAATCGCGAACGCCAGCATCAAGCGGATCACCCGCTGCCTGATCGAATGGCAACTGCACACCATGACCCGTCCTGCCGAAGCGGCTACCGCCCGATGGGTAGACATCGACTTTGACAAACGCATCTGGACCATCCCACCAGAGCGCATGAAGAAGCGTCGTCCGCACACCATCCCGCTGACCGAACAAGTACTCGCGTTACTGGAGACGCTCAAGCCCCACAGCGGCCACAGGGAATACGTGTTCCCGGCAGATAGAAATCCGCGCACCCACGCCAACAGCCAGACCGCCAACATGGCGTTGAAACGCATGGGCTTCCAGGACCGCTTGGTCAGCCACGGCATGCGCTCCATGGCCAGCACCATCCTGAACGAGCATGGGTGGGATCCGGAGCTGATCGAAATCGCGCTGGCGCATGTCGACAAGGACGAAGTCCGAAGCGCTTACAACCGAGCGGACTACATCGAACGCCGGAGACCGATGATGGCTTGGTGGAGTGAGCACATTCAGAAAGCGGCCACCGGCAACCTGTCGGCATCTGCGATCAATCAAACCAGGGACCACAACGTCGTGCCAATACGGTGAGCGCTCACCGGACGCCGCCAGGAACCGAGAATGACTCCCCAGATGGAGTGTTGGTTGATTTGGCGACAGCGGCGACAGCGGCGACAACCCGCGTAATACCTGGCCTGCAGCATGGCGACAAAAGTGGCGACTGTCGCCACTGCAAGCCTTGTTCTTGGGGCCTTTTGACTAAGTCCATGCGAGCGGGAAGGCTCCGCATTCCCACTCGCATGGGCTCTGCGTTATGGCATCTCACTTGACCACCTAATTGCATTGCCACTGAACAGTCATTCGCATTCGCGCTGACCAGCCGTTTGCAGTTGATGGATGTCAGCGGATGCCACTCAGCCGCGAGAGCGTCAGCCAAGCACTGAAGGACTGCAACCGGCCGATTGTGTTGAAAAAGTCGACCCGGCCTGGTGACCCATGCATTGAGCGGTGAAAGCGCCTTTTTTGCACGCCGCTACGTCAAATCTGAATCCTGAACCTTCTGCGCTAAACACAGATTTCAATCTCAGACGCGCACTTTTCTGCCGTGGAAACCGAAGCCGACTTTTTCAACACAATCGGCCAAAAGAGACCGTGACTCTGCCGGGTCAACGCTCTATTCACGGGAAGATGTCGGCTGGTCACGGCCTTGCTAGGAGGGGTGGCGTCCGGTCAACTATGCAGGGCCACCGATCGAAGCGACACAGCAAGGTCATATTCCATCAGGCGTACGTTTGGCACCTGTGATGCCGCGTACCGTAGTTTTTGGCCGATGTCAGAAGCGACGATGACGCCATACACGCTCCTCTCGCCCGCGAGGTGCTCTTTCACCCAGCCCATGTAACGAAGGATTTGTCCCATTGCCGCGTCCGGCCCACGGCCTACTTTCAGTTCGAGGACGTAGAAGTCGCCGTTTCCCGTCGCCAGGATGTCGATCGGGCCGACGTCAGTTTGGAACTCCACGCCGTCGCGATCGTCCGTGCGGTATAGCGTGAGCGGCGCATCGTGTCCAGGTAACCTTGGAAGTTTTTTAGCGAGGTAATCGCGCAGGTGTGCCTCCAGAGCGAACATGCTGTACGCCTCATCGGATGCCTCAACAGCTTCGACGATCGGCAGCGGATTCTCACCCACCCCGTCAGCGAGGCGGACGATCAGTGCGCCATCGCCAGATTGTGCGATCTCCCACACGCCGTGCTTCTCTGGTTGGTACCAAACGACCCGGCCGCGCCCAGTGCTATACAGGTAATCGTAGGCCGTGTCGGTGAGCCGTGGTTTCTTGTTCTCGTTGTAGTGAATACGTGATGGGTGATTCACCGCCCCCGAGATGATGCTGCATGTCATCGAACTGTCGTTGACGTCATGACCATACATCGACCTTACCTTTGCTTTAATCGCAGGGTATGTGCATTCCCCGTTCATCTGCTGCGCCGCTTCCCGAACCATCTGCCATACCGGCGGGCGGTTGCCATTGCTCACTGTTGTACTCCTCGTTTGTGTTCTGTTTTCGCGTAATGAACCACGCCGTGAGCGTATAGGGTTCACTTAATCGTGGTAGCAATTCGTTAGCCCTTACGGCGAGCTTTGGATAGTAAGCCGCCTTTCAAGAGAGGGCGTAATCGGTCAGTTTCGGCCTTTCATGAGCGTCGATTAAATCTGGTACGGTTCAGCCCATGCCGTTGTGTGCGACCTACTTCCCGGCAGCTTTGATATTAGTGGGTGTGAACTACGCGAAGCCGAACGTATCCCTATGGGCAGCAAGGTAGGGCAAATGCTTTGGATTGAGCTTGCGTAGCTTCATGGATTTCGACAGACCAAACTCTGGAGGCAGCTTTTCGGCAATGCTGGACAGCAGAATAGAGCCATCATCTTTGAATGAGATCAGACCTTGGTCAAACAGGCGATCGTAGTGTGGCGCCAGTAGCAAGCCGTTAAATGGATCGAGCTTGGAATCTGCTTCTGACTGGCTCCAGGGAACAATGTGCGATGCGACCAGCAGCTTGGGCTCCTTTACTCCGGAGAGTGCGCAAGCATCACCCCAAAACCCCATCAATTGCTTCCTGAACTTCTGCTGGCCGACACGGGCCATGATTGTCGTTGCCCGAGCGGTAATCAGGTTAGCCAAATCTTTTGTACTCCCGACCTGGCCATCTTCATGTTCAACGGCATCGAGCACGGTAACGATGAAGCTGGATTCGGAATTTTCCAGCACGATGGGGCTGATCATATCAACGAGCGCTTTCGGGAACTTGATCTCGCGTCCGCTAGTGATCTGAAAGTAATCGACGATATCCAGTTCGAATCGTGGCTCGAATGAGATTTGTAGGAGGCGGCGTGTGCCGTCTACGAAATTGCAGTTTTCACGAACCTCGGTGTGGGAGCCCCAAAGAATGTGTTCTTTTTTACGGTCGCGGAATGGCTGTTGCCAGGATGTATCCGATAGTTTGATGAGCTTGGCCATGCCAATCCCTTTTCGAATGAGAACACCAATGGGCTGTTAAGACAGTACTTCCCGAAAGGGACTGACCTTGCTGATCACTCGCAAGCCACGCTCAATGAGGTGGCAAGGCAGCTAAATAGCCGCCCTCGGAAAACACTAAACTACGAAACGCCCGCTGAACGATTTAGGCAATCTGTTGCATCGACCGGTTGAATCCACAGCCAAAAGCAGCCAGTCAGCATCCACGAATGGGCCGATTCACGGTGTGTGGTGCTAGGTTAAGGGACACCCATTAGCCGGTCTCAAGTCAAGGTTAAAAGCCTCCGCACCCTGCGGTTTTTAACTGCAGGGATTACTCTTTAACTCAACCTGATCGGTTGAACCCGTCGAACCCGTTTCCTCTTCATTG
>NZ_JACVBI010000013.1:0-202186 GCF_014852305.1 Pseudomonas sp. PDM09
TCCCGAACTCAGCAGTGAAACGATGCATCGCCGATGGTAGTGTGGGGTTTCCCCATGTGAGAGTAGGTCATCGTCAAGATTAAATTCCGAAACCCCTATCTGCGTATGCAGGTAGGGGTTTTGTTTTAGTAGAAGTCACCGATTTTGCTGGCACGTTACCGCTGTAACGGGCTGGTCACAGAATTTCTTGACGACCATAGAGCATTGGAACCACCTGATCCCATCCCGAACTCAGCAGTGAAACGATGCATCGCCGATGGTAGTGTGGGGTTTCCCCATGTGAGAGTAGGTCATCGTCAAGATTGAATTCCGAAACCCCTGTCTGCTTATGCAGACAGGGGTTTTGTCTTTCTGGGCTATAGAAACCTCAATCTGGAATGGGGCACATCCTGCTCTTACGTGCCTTGCTACTTCTTCGAGCCAGCAACTTGCGCCACCAGATATAGATTCCCGTCACCGACAGTACTGCAATCAAAACCCCCAACAACGCGATCATCACTTGCCCGGTGAGCCCAATGATCCGCCCTCCGTGTATAGGCAATTGCAGCCGATAAAAGCGCTCCCCCAAGGTGCCTTGCCCTGCAATTTCCTGTCCCAGTAAACGCCCGTCCGTGCCATGGAAGAACAGCCAGGACTTTCCATGGGCCTCGGTATCATGTTGCCCAAACCCTGCCCCATAAAAGTTGTACTCAAAGCTGTAATACAACTCCCCGATTGCAGCGGTCAGCCCCAGCCTTTGCCCTTCCTGCAGCGCACGTTCATAAGCCTGTTGATAACTCAGCCGCGTAACTCCCAACTCCTCAGCAGGCATGCGTCCGCGGGCCTCGTAAACGCTCGGCTCAATCGGCGAAAACAGTGAAACCACAGGCTTGAAGACCTGACTCGGCAGGTTCATGGCGACACTGCTGACCGCAATCGGTAGCAGCAACAACCAAAGCCACAACCCACCCGCCCGATGCAGGTCAAAATTCAGCCGGTAGGCATGCCCACCCTTGATCTTCCAGGCCGTCGACCATTTCTTCCAGAACGGTTTCCCACGTGGAAGCGTCAGCCAAAGCGCAATGAAACAATCGACAACCCAAGCGATCGCGACCAGTCCCATTAACAACAATCCCCAGTTATTCGGCAGGACCAGGTTGTAGTGAAACTCCAGAATGAACGGAATGAAGTTCTCCCGCTGAAAGCAGCATTCTCCCCAGAACCGCTGCCCTTTCTGCTCGCCATTGACCGGGTCCAGATAGAACACCTGATTGGGCTCGGCAAAAGGTTTTCCGGTCGCAGGGTCATTGCGCGGTACCGCAGCCAGCAATGCGGTATGACCCTGTTCTGAAGGGTACTCCATGTACCAGACTTGTAGCCGCGGATGCTCCGCTTGCAGCTTGTCGACCAAGGCTCCAGGTGGCAAACGCTGACCTTCGGCAGACGCTGCATAGAACCCCGGATTGAGCCACTCATCCAGCTCATGATTGAACGCCAGGATGCTGCCCGTAAGCCCCGCCATCAGCAGAAACAACGCAGTCGCCAAACCAATGTAGCGATGAAGTAAAACCAGAAATGCACGCATGGAATTTTCCTGCAGAGACGACAAAGCCAGCCCCTGAATTCAGGGGCTGGCTTTTTTGGATAACGAGTCGTTAGAACTGGTAGCTCACGGTAGCGGCGACGTTGCGCTCTTCACCCAGGTAGCAGAAGTTCAGGCTGGCGCAGGAGGCCACGTAGGACTCGTTGGTCAGGTTGTTCGCATTCAGACGTACGTCCACGCCCTTCAAGCCCATCTTGCCCAGGTCATAGCCGACAGACGCATCGAACAGCGTGTAGGACGGCACCTTAAGGGTGTTTTCCGCATCGGCCCAGCTGTAGCCGACATAACGCACGCCGCCGCCCAGACGCAGGCCATCAAGTGCTGCGCTGTCGAACTTGTAGTCCGCCCACACCGATGCCATATGACGTGGCGCCTGAGTCGGCGAGTTGCCCTTGTTTTCGATCACGTCGGTTGCAGTGCTCAACGTACTGATCATCGACTTCGAATACTCGATGTCGGTGAAGGTGTAGCTGCCGAGGACTTTCATGTTATCGGTCAGCTGCATGTGCGCTTCCAGTTCCAGACCCTGGGAGCGGACGGCGCCTACAGCGCGATAGAAGTTTTCCTGCGGCAGTTTGGTCGCCAGGTTTTCCTGATCGATGCGGAACAGCGACGCCGTGAACAAGTTGTCGGTGCCTGGCGGCTGGTACTTCAAGCCCACTTCCCACTGGGTGCCATCGGTCGGTGCCAGAGGATTGCCGGCGCTGTCCGCGTAGGAATTCGGGTTGAACGACTCGGAGTAGCTGATATACGGCGCGATGCCGTTATCGAACAGGTACAGCGCCCCAGCCCGGCCCGTCAGCTTGGTGCGTTCGTCACTGATTTCCGTGCCTACAGGGCGTCCCGCTTCAGCCAGCCGATTTTCATCGGAGGTTTCAACCCAGTCCTGACGCAGGCCCAAAGAGAAGCGCCACTTATCCATCTCGATCAAGTCTTGCAGGTAGACGCCAGTCTGTTCCAGGCGCCGCAGATAGCTGGTCGGGCTGTAGAAGTCGATGGCCGAATTGCCGTACACCGGATTGAACGCATCGATCGGCGCAAGACCGCCACTGGTCCAGTCGACGACCGTCTTGCGCCGCTGGTAGTCCGCGCCCATCAGCACGGTGTGTTTGGTTGCGCCGGTGAAGATCTCGGCTTGCAGCATGTTATCGACGATAAAGGCGTGGAGCTTTTCGTCGCCGCCGGTGTAATAGCGGTTCAACTCGTTACTGGTGGGAGTGGTCCAGCCATAGGCATAAACCTGATCGATCTTCACCTTGGAGTCGAGATAGCGGAAGTTCTGCCGAGCGGTGAGGACGTCGTTGAAGCGATGTTCGAACTGATAACCGAAGGACTGTTGATCACGCTGGAAGCCATCAATGCCCGGCTCGCCTTCGAAGAAGTTGGGAGAGATCCGATTGCCGTTGCGCTGATGGATCGTGCCATCGGCCGGGACGCCGCCGTGATAGCCGCCGTCGGGATCGTGTTGCAGATAGGCTTGCAGCGTCAGCGAGGTATCTTCGGTGAAATCGATGCTCACCGTCGGCGCCAGGGCGAAGCGCTTTTCCTCATTGTGGTCGAACTGTGTGTCGGACTGATCCGCCAACCCTGTCAGCCGATAGGCGATGCGCTTGTCATCATCCACCGGCCCGCTGAAGTCGAAGCCCATGCCGCGCTGACCTTGGGTGCCCACCGTGGCCTGGACCTGATGATAGGGCTCATACAACGGTTTCTTGCTGGTCAACGCCACCAGCCCGCCCGGCGAACTGCGACCGTAGAGTACTGACGACGGCCCTTTGAGAATATCGACTCGTTCGAGGAAATAGGGGTCTACCTGCATGGTGCTGTAGGTGCCGCTGTCACCCATGGATTTGAGGCCATCGAGATAGATGTTATCCACCGAGCCGTCGTTGAAACCGCGCATCGCCACGTAGTCGTAACGGTGGGTCGCGCCGTAAGGGTTGGTCAGCACGCCCGGGGTGTAGCGCATCGCCTGGGACACGGTTTGCGAGCCTTGGTCGTCCATTTGCTCGCGGGTCACCACGGACACGCTTTGTGAGGTTTCCAGCAACGCGGTACTGGTCTTGGTGGCGATCTGGCTGTGCGTTGCGTTGTAGCCATCCATGCTGCCCAGCGCGTTACCCAGGGCGAAGCCTTTGATGTCGGTGGTGGGCAGCGCCAGGGCTTCGGTTTCAGCGACGGGCCGCAGCACATAGCTGCTGCCATCCTGACTGACGGCCACAAGCCCTGTGCCGTTGAGCAAATGACTCAACGCCTGATCCGCCGAATAGTCGCCCTGTAATCCCGGCGATTGAAGGCCCTGAGTTTGAGCCGGTGTCGTCGACAGCGTGATGCCCGCCTGACGCGCGAATTGGTTGAGCACATCGCTCAAGGAGCCGGCGGCGATGTCGTAGCGGTGGCTACTGGCTTCGCTGCCCTGTGCTGCAACGCCAAGTGTCGGCAGCAGGCCGACACCCAATGCGGTCGAGAACAGCGCCGCGCGGATGGCGTGGCGCAATACGCCCGATTCCGCGGCGAAATGGAGAGGGTTCTTAGTGATGGCGCGCACAGTCATTGTAGGTTTCCGTAGGAAGTCGCTGAAGGCAGAGTCGAAGTGCTTACTGACTAAGCCGGACTTGTTCGGAAAACCCGCCAAAAATAATTCAGGCCTGTCGCTCCAGCCTCACCCAATAGCGGGTGCGATAGCGCAGTTGCACCGCCAGGGTTTGCGGCAGGATGGCCAGTAGTTTGTCGGTGTCTTCGAGACGGAAAACCCCGGACAGCCGCAAGTGGGCAATGTCGGCCGCGCAGGTCAGATAGCCGGGACGGTAACGTCCGACTTCATTAATGAAATCCCCGAGGCGCATGTTGCGGGTGACGATCAGGCCATCCACCCAGGCGCCCGCATCCATGTCCTGCGGCGGTGCCAACTGCGCTCGACTCCGATCGATCAGATAACTCTGCCCGGCCTGCACCTGAATCGGCAGGCCATCGGCCGCCCGTGGCGAATGGATTGCGACGACGCCGCTGGTGACGCTGAGCCGCGTGCAGTCGGCGTCCTGACGAACAATGAAGCGCGCCGCCACACTTTCGAACACACCGTGACGGCTTTGCACCCGCAACGGTCGATCAAGCGAAACCCCTCCACTTGCCCCACCGCACGTCACGACGATCTCGCCGCGGGTCAGTTTGATCAGGCGCTGCTGCGCGGTGTAGTCCAGATCCACCGCGCTGGCAGTATTGAGTTCCAGGCGCGAGCCATCCGGTAACTGGAAACCGCGTCGCTCGCCCGTGGCGGTGGCGAAGTCGGCGGTCCACTGTTGCCAGCCGATCGCATCCTTGCCCAGCCATGCCGCCGAACCCATCAAGAACGCGCCCGACAGCAGCTTCAATGCCTGGCGCCGACCCAATCCCTGCGCGCTGTTTTCCAAAGTGTTGAAAGCGACTTGGGCGCCGGGCACCGCGCGCAAATTACTGCTCAACTCGGCTTGCAGGGACTGCACCCGTTGCCAGGCCAGTTCGTGTTCATGGTGTTCCGCCCGCCAGATATCGCATTGCTGGCGCAGTCTGGAATTGGTCGCATTGTTACGCAGACGCAGCAACCAATGGATGGCTTGTTTAACCACCTGCTGATGCGGCGCGCCACGGCGGTTCAGCGCTGAGTTATCCACAGGCATCACGCTTCATACCGCAGCACATAGCAGTGATAAAGCGCGTCAGCCACATAGCGTTCCACCGAACGCAGGGATAATCCCATGTGTTCGGCGATCTGCTTGTGGGTAAGTCCTTCGCACTGGGCCAGCAGAAATGCCTGACGCACTTTCGGCTTCAGGCCTTCAAGCATACGGGCGATGCTTTCCAGCAACTCGAGCAGCAATGCCCGCGCCTCGGCGCTCGGGGTTTCGGCCTCAGGCAAATGGGCGATGGTTTCCAGGTACGCGCGCTCGATTTCCTCACGACGCCAATGGTCGATCACCAGGCCGCGGGCAATGGTTCGTAGAAAAGCGCGGGGGGCCTTGAGCTCCAGGCGTTCGGTTCTTTGCAGCAGCCGGACGAACGTGTCCTGAGCCAGATCCGCCGCATCGGTTGCATTGCCCAATCGCGCACGTAGCCACGTGTTGAGCCACCCGTGATGGCTGCTGTAAAGCGCCTGTACTGCAAACTCAGGTGAAGACATGAACGCGATAGCCCGACGGCACAAATGATAATTAGTCGCATTGTCATCAAGGGTCGGAAAATTTGCAACTGCCGTTCGAGCAACCGTCAGTAAACACCCCTGCTTGGGCGCTCTAGGATGCCGTTCGGCGGGTATCTGACGGGTTTCGTACAAATCCCTAAGATTTCTCCCGCTCGTGCCGACAGACTGGTGAGACATGCGTGCACCAAAGTAGAGCGGCCCAAGAATGCCGTCTGCGCGGTTACATGGAATGTTGAAACCGGAACGCATCCCCACTTTTTGCATAAGAAGCCCATGAAATGAATCTCAAGTTCAGCCATAAAATCCTGCTGGCCGCTTCAGGCGTCGTGGTGCTGGCTTTTGCGTTGTTCACTTTGTACAACGACTATTTGCAGCGAAACACCATTCGGCAAAACCTCGAGTCTTCCGTTGAGCAAGCCGGCGAGCTGACCGCCAGCAGCGTGCAGAACTGGATGAGCGGCCGGGTGCTGGTCCTGGAAAACCTCGCGCAGAACATCGCTCATCAAGGCGCCAATGCCGATTTGCCGGGGCTGGTCGATCAACCTGCCCTCACCTCGAACTTCCAGTTCACCTACGTCGGGCAGGCCAATGGTGTGTTCACCCAGCGCCCTGACGCGAAGATGCCGGACGGCTACGATCCGCGTCAGCGTCCCTGGTACAAACAAGCCGTGGTCGCCGACAAGACCATGCTGACCCCGCCTTACATGGCAGCGGTCGGGGGGTTAGTGGTGACCATCGCCATGCCGGTGAAAAAGCAAGGCGAACTGCTGGGCGTCGTCGGCGGCGACTTGAGTCTGGAAACCCTGGTGAAGATCATCAACTCGGTGGACTTCGGTGGCATCGGTCACGCGTTCCTCGTCAGCGCCGACGGTCAGGTGATCGTTAGCCCGGACAAGGATCAGGTGATGAAGAACCTGAAAGACATCTATCCGGGCTCCAGTGTCCGTATCGGGAAAGGCAATCAGGAAGTAGAACTGAACAAGCAGGACCGCATCCTCTCGTTCACGCCGGTGAGTGGTTTGCCAAATGCCGAGTGGTACATCGGTCTGTCGATCGACAAGGCCAAGGCCTACGCACCACTGAGCCAGTTCCGCACCTCGGCGCTGATCGCGATGTTCATCGCCGTGACCGCCATTGCAGTGCTGCTGAGTCTGTTGATCAGCGTGCTGATGCGTCCGCTGACCACAATGGGTCGTGCGATGCAGGACATTGCTCAGGGCGAGGGCGACCTGACCCGGCGTCTGGTGGTAGAAAGCAAAGACGAGTTCGGCGAGTTGGGCGGCTCTTTCAATCAGTTTGTGGAGCGGATTCACGCGTCGATTTGCGAAGTGTCCTCGGCGACCCGTCAGGTGCATGACCTGTCGCAACGGGTGATGGCATCGTCCAATGCTTCGATCATCGGCTCCGACGAACAAAGCGCCCGCACCAACAGTGTGGCCGCGGCGATCAACCAATTGGGCGCCGCCACACAGGAAATCGCCCGCAACGCCGCCGATGCTTCGCAACACGCCAGCGGCGCGAGCGAGCAGGCCGATGACGGTCGTCAGGTGGTGGAAAAAACCATCCTGGCCATGACCGAGCTGTCGCAGAAAATCAGCCTGTCCTGCACGCAGATCGAAACCCTGAACGCGAGCACCGACAACATCGGCCACATTCTCGATGTGATCAAAGGCATTTCCCAGCAGACCAATTTGCTGGCGCTCAACGCGGCCATCGAAGCGGCCCGTGCCGGTGAGGCCGGTCGTGGTTTTGCGGTGGTGGCGGACGAGGTGCGTAACCTGGCTCATCGCACCCAGGAATCGGCGGAAGAGATCCACAAGATGATCAGCTCGCTGCAGATCGGTTCTCGCGAAGCGGTGACCACGATGAATGCCAGTCAGGCATCCAGCGAGCAGAGTGTCGAAGTGGCGAACCAGGCCGGCCTGCGTCTGGTCAGCGTGACCCAGCGTATCGGCGAAATCGACGGCATGAACCAGTCGGTGGCCGCAGCGACCGAAGAGCAGACCGCCGTGGTGGAAACCCTCAACGTCGACGTCAACCAGATCAACCTGTTGAACCAGCAGAGCGTGGCCAACCTCAATGAAACATTGAAGGATTGCGATGCGCTGTCCCAGCAGGCCAATCGGTTGAAGCAGTTGGTTGATAGTTTCAAGATCTGATTCAAATCAGTTCTACCGCGTTATCGTTCAATCGCGAGCAGGCTCGCTCCCACATAGAATTTTCCGTGATCACTACATTTGTGAACGACTGAGAACCCCTGTGGGAGCGAGCCTGCTCGCGATAGCGGAGTACCAGTCACCGCTGAACTGAAGCCCTACACAAACAGCTTCAACACATTCCCCATCGCCTCATCGGCAAACCCCTGAAGAAAATCCTTGAACCCCGGCAGGGCTTCGGAACCGCCTTGAGCCGGTTCAGCGATGATGGTCCAGATCGCCCGCGACTTGCCTGCTCCCAAGGATTCAACGCTCATCGTCGCCCACAAATTGCCGATGCCCAAGGTGTTGTAGATGAGGGTCCAGGTCATGTTCATTGCCTGGTCGTCCCGAGAGTTGAGCTGCTCGACCACCAGATGGTTGTCGTCCTTGAAGAATTTCTTGCGCAGCGACGACACGCCTTCGCCCGTCATCTCGATGTGCGACAGCGCCGGAATGAATCGATCGAAGCCGGCAAAGTTACCGACCACCGCCCAGACCTGTGCCGCATCGGCCGGTACATCCACCGAAGACACAACGTGGCAGCCGTGAGGATTTTTGATCAGGGTATCGGGTTGCAGAGTATTCATGGTTTTGCTCCGTGCAGGGTTAGGGTGAATCAGATGAAGTTGATTTCTTTGAGGTAGTCGCAGCCGCGCCGCAGCAGCGCCGGGGATTTTTCCGGGTAATGCGTGCCCATCTGCCGGACGCCGGCCTGGGCGTTGTCGTGGCCGATCATCGAGATGTCGCCGATGTCTTCCTCGAAGCCGTTGAGGTAGAAGCCCAGCACGCCAAACAGTGCGTTTTCGCTGTCGACCCGGCCCAGTTGCTGCTGCCAGTCGGCGACGCTGACCATGGCGAACTCCCGGCCGGCCTCGCGAAATGACGCTACGTAGGAATCCCAGCTCAGGGGCTCGGGGTTGTGCAGGTTGAATACGGCTTTTTCGGCCTGGTAACGGCTGGCGTGGAAGGCGATGAATCGGGCGAGGAAATCCACCGGCATCAGGTCGAAATTCAGCGCCAGTTCCGGCACCTGGCCGAGCTGGATCGAGCCCTTGAGCATCAGCATCAAGCGATTCTTGTGGGGCTGGCAGACACCGGTGAGGCTGTTGAAGCTGATGTTGCCGGGGCGATAAAGATTGACCCGCACCCCACGCTCCCGCGCCCGTTCGAGGATCCGCTCGCCGACCCATTTGGACAGGTTGTAGCCGTTCTTGATGTAGATCGGCGGTGTCTGCGCGGCGGGCAGTTCCAGTACCCGGCCATCGTCGGAGATCGTGCTGGACGCCGAGAGCGTCGATACGAAGTTGAAGATCTTCTTGCTGCGCCCTTCACACAGGCGCAGGCACTCGAAAATCGGCTCGACGTTATCCCGCGCCAACGACTCGTAATCGAGGACGTGATTGACGTTGGCGGCGTTGTGCACCAGCGCGCCGAAGGTGCGGTCGATGCGTGCGTAAACGTCGTCCGGCAAACCCAATTGCGGTTGGGTGATGTCGGCGGCGTAAACGCTGACCCGGCTCAGGTCCAGATGGGTGAGACGGTTATCCCGCAGGGCCTGGGCGAAACGTTCGGCCGCGCTTTGTCCGCCGGACTCACGCACCAGGCACGCGACCTCGGTGGCGCCCCAGGCCAGCAAAGCTTCGACGATGTGTACCCCGAGAAAGCTGTTGGCACCGGTCACCAGCACTTTATGCACATCACCGCACTGGCTGATCGGTAGCGGATCGAGGTTGAGTTCGGCTTCGGCATCGATGAAGGCCTGGGGGCTGAGCGTCGAAGCTGCGCTTTGCTCGGGGCCATCGAGCAGCTTGGCGAGGGTCAGCAACGTAGGCGCTTCGATGAAGCGATTGATCGACAGGCTGCGACCGAACACCTGGCGGATGCTCAGCAGCAGCTGTGACAGCAGAATCGAATGCCCGCCCAGGTTGAAGAAGCTTTCATCGGTGGCAATCTCCTCGACCGGCAGCTCAAGCAACTCGGACCACAGCTGGCGCAACTGCATCTGCAACGGGGTCTGCGGCTGGCGCCGCTGACTGGCGACCTGGACCTGTCCCGAGGTCGCGAGCAGAGCCCGTCGATCGACCTTGCCGTTACTGGTGTATGGCAGGCGTGGCAGTTCAATGTAGGCGCTGGGGTGCATGTAACCGGGCAGCGCGTTTTGCACATGCTCGCGCAAGGCCGAGAGGGCGGTGCCTGGCTGCTCTTCCCTGGGGTGAACCAGGTACGCCAGGATTCGCCGCCGTTCATCGACCACCACCGCCACCTGACGAAACAGCTGGCTTTCGCGCAGGCAATGCTCGATTTCCTCGGGCTCTACCCGAAAGCCCCGAATCTTCACCTGATTATCACGACGGCCACTCAGCTCGATCCCGTCGTCGGTCCACTGGCCGATATCGCCGGTGCGATAAACCCGCAACGCCTGCCCGTTGGGCAGTGTCAGGTTGAGGTAGCGCGCCGCTGTCAGCGCCGGGTCGTTCAGATAACCAAGGCCGACGCCCGGCCCGGCGATGTACAGCTCGCCGGGTGTGCCTTGG
The DNA here is from genome assembly GCF_014852305.1 of Pseudomonas sp. PDM09. Taxonomy (NCBI): domain Bacteria; kingdom Pseudomonadati; phylum Pseudomonadota; class Gammaproteobacteria; order Pseudomonadales; family Pseudomonadaceae; genus Pseudomonas; species Pseudomonas sp. PDM09. The sequence continues at coordinate 10,492 of NZ_JACVBI010000013.1, forward strand.
GGCACTGGTTGCAGTTGCTCATCCAGAATCAACACCCGGGCATTGGCGATGGGGATGCCGAGATTGCGATTGCTATCGCTGACGCAAAATTGCCGCGTGGTGGCCAACACCGTGGTTTCGGTCGGGCCATAAATATTGTGGAATCGACATTGTGGTGCGAGCTGTTCAATCACGAACGGCTCGCAGACATCGCCACCGGTAATCAAGTGCTCAAGGCCCAGCGGTGCTTGCAACGGCATGACGCTCAGCAGCGCCGGTGGCAGGAAGGCGTGGGTCACTTGCTGCCCGCCAATCAACTCGACCAATTGCTGTGGATCGCGGCGCTGGTCGTCGCTGGGCACCACCAGCAGCGCACCGTGGATAAAGGTCGGCAAGATATCCAGCAGCGACGCGTCGAAATTGATGGTGGAAAACTGCAACGACCGACTGCTGCGCTGTAACCCGACATGGTCGGCGTACCAGGCACAGAAATGGCTGAGGTTGCGATGGCTGAGCAACACGCCTTTGGGCTGGCCGGTGGTGCCCGAGGTATAGATCGCCACGGCCGGTTCGTCGATGTTCACTGTGCGGCGGATCAGCGAGGCCGGGAGGCCGGGTTTGGGCGAAGGCAGACGGCGAATGTCCAGCATCGGCAGCGAGACGTCGCCCAACTCGCTGGCGCCGTCGTGCAACAGCAGGTCTGCGTTGGCGTTTTCCAGAATGAAGCGCCGACGTTGTGCCGGATGCTGCGGGTCCAGCGGCAGGTACACCGCGCCGCAACCCAGCACCGCCAGAATCGCCGCGTACAGTTGCAGCGACTTGGGCAGGCACACGCCGATCACCACCGGTCGGTCGGTTACGTCGCGATGGCGCAGCATGTCCAGCATCGGTTGTTGCAAGCTCAACGCCAGGCTGCGCAAAGCCTTGTAGTGGACAAGCGAGTCCTCGACCCACAAGGCCGGCCGCGTTGCGTCATCGAGCATGTGCTGCTCAATGCTGTGCATCACCGGCACTTGGGCGGCGGCCAGCAGCCACGGCACCGCGGGCGCATTGAGGCGGTGTTCGAAGGCCAGCATCTCCAGTGCATCAAGCCCATGCAATAGTGGGGCGGCAACGCCGACCTCCGCCGTGGGCCAATGATCGAAACAGGCCTCATCCCGGGAAAACTGGCTGACCAGCCGTGCGCCGCTTTCGACTACCGCTGCCAGTGCGCGCAGGCGCAGGGACTGGCCGTTGCCGCCGCTTTCAAGAGCGATAACCTGCCGCCATAACAGTCGTTGCGCACCGTCGCGAAAAACCACCACCGGCTGCGGCAACACCTCATCCGGCAGGGCATCAAGTGCTACGCGTACTTCCAGGCGAGACCGGGCCTGGAGGGCGCAAGGCGCCGTCCCGTCGTCGATTAACAAATCCACCGGGCCGTGATTGGCCGGCGATTCAATACGCACGACACCATGGCCGTGCAGTTCAAGTTCAAGGGCCAGTTCGGCCATTGCCTGGCTGCTGCCAGACACTGCAATTTCAAGGCGTCTCATGGACGGATCCTCAGGGGGTCAGGTAGTCGGCCAGGGCGTCGCGCACGCAGGGGGAGGCGAGCATCGAACTGCTGCGAAAGAAGCGCGTGATGTTGCCCACCAGCGGATGAAATCGGTTGATGGGGTAGGCCAGCGCACTGGCGTCTTCACACAGCGACTGGCGTACCGATTCATCGACGGGCAGGTGAGCGATCAGCTCGAAATCGAACGCCTGCTGCAGATCGCTCGCCAGATACTGGGCGATGAAACCCGGCATCAGTCGCGCTATCGCATGGCGGTCCTCTTCGGGGGCGGTGCGCCAGTACATCTGCACCAGCCGCGTCCAGAAACCGGCGTGACGTCCCTCATCCATAAGGTGGTCGGCCATCAAACCCTTGATCGAAGCCTTGACCGAATCGTCCCGGGCGAAGGCCGCCACTTCATTGGTCACGGTATTTTCGGCAATGGCGATGCAGATCAGCTCTACGGCGCTGAGCAGGTGCTTCGGTGCCTGGGCCAGCGTCGCCGGTATCGCGCGGCTGAGTTCGATCTGCATGGGCAACGGGATCGGTGCGATACCGGTCATGTCGATGGTCTGCTGCATGAAATCCATCGCCACCAGTGCGTGGTAATCCTCGTCTACCACGACCGTCATCGCGTCGTAGCGGCAGGCGAACGGGAACTCAATGCCGAAGCTGTTCTTGGCGATGCGGCGGGCGGTGTTGTCCACCAGCTCGGTCTCGAAAATCACCACGTCGTTGATGAACTTGTAGAGGCTCTGCACCAGCACAAAGTCGCGCAGCTGCGGGCAGTGGCTGAGAAAGGTCTGGCTGTGGACCAGGGGTTGGCGGCTCATGGGGAAGATCAGTTTGTCGTCGTCTTCGAGCCGGCGCCGTGGCCGGGTGCGGATCGTGGCGCGGCTTTCCCAGGCGTCAGCGAAGGATTGGTAGTGGACGGCGTTCATGGCGTCACCTGCGCAACCGGTTGGGCCATGCTCTGGCGCAGGCCGTCCCACAGGGCGGCGCGGCTTTGGACAGCGGCGAGCGCGGCGGCCAGAACTTCGGTTTCGCGCTGCGGGTCGCCATCGATCAGCCGTGCCAGCAGTTTTTCCGCCGCCGGGCCGTGGTCTTCGGAATCGACTTCGATGTGCCGTTGCAGGTAGTAACGAAACGTCGGGGCTTGATCCAGGCCAATGCCCCAGGCATCCAGCATGCGCTGGAACATCTGCGGAATGACGCTCTCGCGACCATGCACAAACGCGGCAGCCACGCTGTGCGCTGGGGCGTGCAGGGCGGTGTGCAGGGTCTGGCGGACGAACTCTGCCGCCGCCGGTTCGACCTTGACACTGTCCAGTGCGGTCTGGGGGCTTACGCCTTCCTGCTGCAGCGTAATGAATCGCTTGATGGCCCGGGTGTCCGCGCCGACCTCCTGCATGGCATCCAGATACAATTCGAAGTGGCTGCAATACCCCGCCCCGGGGCGGTCATCCGATTCTTCGCCCAGCACGATTTCGTTGATCAGGCGTGCAGCGTGCGGGTCCGCCGGCGGCAGCCAGGGCAGATGGACACAAGTGAGTTCACGTTGCAGCCGTTTGGTCAGCGACATGAAGTCCCACACTGCGAAAACATGGCTTTCCATAAAACGGCGCAATAAGTTAATTGATGTTATTTCGGAAAAAACCGGGTGTTGACCAAGTTCGCGTTTTTTCAGAAAAAGTTGTTCTTTGGTGGGCTGCATATGAACGTCCTCATCAATGTTGTTTAGCGGTAAGGTCGCCCGCTTTTTTATAAGGGCGAGCGGGTGCCTGAACCGAAGTCCATGGAATATCAAAGTTGTTTAAATATTCGCTCTGAATGCCCGTGCCGGCCTTGCAGGTATTGCCTGGTGGGGCTTTGCCGGAAGCAGGAGCGGTCGATAATGGCTCGACGAAGAAAAAACTAATACACGAAACAAGTAGGCGGCAAGCAAAATTTTAATTATTTGAAGTGGGCAGTTTATTGGGAATGAAGTGGCCTTATAAAACTTTTAATATAAGTTTTATTCGGGCGAAGTGGCTCCTTCCGATTTATATTCATCAGAATTGAATAGATTGAGTGAATACCTCACTCAGAGCACTTCAGGGAACAGGGAATCAAGATTTGATGTTTTATGGGCGGGACATCGGTCGGACTTCCGATTATCCCGCCTGTTGGCGCCGCTCCTTGCGTATTGGCTTCGATTCGCCTGGTTTTCTGTCAGGCGCTGACTTCTTTTGGTCTGTTTGAATCGATAAACGCAAGAGTGAGCCTAAATCAATGGCAGTGCCATTGAACTGATGGCGGCGACCGGTTGCGCGCACGGCTTCGCCGCGCCAGGCAAGAGCGGAGATGGAGAGGGGAATATGTAAGGAAGTGATACGCCGGCCAGGTCGCCGGCGAGCGATTAACGTTTGAGCTGTTGATCCAGATACCGCCGCATGGTGGCGGAGGCTTTTTCCAGGTGCTGCTCCAGCAAGGCAACCGCTTTATCGATGTCTTTGGCCCTCGCGGCCTCGAGCAGTGCGCGATGGTCGTCTTGGGTGAGTTTGCCCAGCCCCATGGACGACAGATGAAAGCGCAGGAAGCGCTCTTCTTCATTGAGCTCTCGTTCGATCAGGCCCAGAAGCTTGCGGTTAGGTGCCTTGTGGTAAAGCGACATGTGAAACAGCCGATTGAGCTTGCCGATCTCGGAGTAATCGGTTTGCGCTTCCAGTTGCTCGATATATTGGTCCGCCCGCGCCAGGTCGCTGTCATCGAGCAGTGGAATGGACAGGCGCAAAGCGAATGACTCCAGCACCGAGCGCAAGGCGTAGGTCTCGACCGCATCGTTGTCGATCAGCGGGGCCACCACGGCGCCTTTGTGCGGGACCACATTAAGCAGTGATTGCGCCTCCAACTGGCGCAATGCCTCACGCACCGGCATGCGGCTTACGCCGAACAGGTCAGCCAGTTCCTGCTGGCGCAGGGCGGTACTGCGCGGCAGGCGTCCGTCCAGGATGGCCGCGCGCAGGGTTTCTTCGATCACCGAGCGTGCCAGATGAGCGGGAATCGGCCCGTTGACCTTGATACTGCTGAGAGGGCTAGGCTTCTGTGTCACAACAAACGCACCCTGATTGGCTGATAAATTCTGGATCCAAATGGACCCTAGTGACTGGCTGACAGGTTGTCAAACGGGCAAAAGATCGCATTACCTTAAAGTCTAGCGTGCCGACGGTGATCTCACTGTGCCATTGTCTTTTACCGGGCTAACCTGCACCATCAACCGACTTCCACCTGCCTACCCTGGATGCCTCGCATTGGCGGTACGTTTCGCGATCCCTCGGACTTTGCGCTGGCTAGGCTGCGCGCTGCTGCTGGCCGGTGTGATGCTGGGCGGGCTGCATGCCGATTGGGATTTTTCGCTGATCAGCCGTCGCGCGCAGGCGTTGTACGGGCCTTTGGGTGAAGGGCAGCAGCGCATCGATGCCTGGCAGCAATTGCTGGCCACGCAGAAGCAGATTGGCGAGCTGGAACAGCTCAACGTGGTCAACCGGTTCTTCAACAGGCAGATGCGCTACGAAGAAGACATCGACCTGTGGCACGAGGTCGATTATTGGGAGACGCCGATCGAAGGCTTATGGAAAGGCGCTGGCGACTGCGAAGACTACGCTATCGCCAAGTATTTCAGCCTGCGCCATCTCGGGGTCTCCAGTGACAAGCTGCGTATCACCTACGTCAAGGCTTTGCGCCTGAACCGCGCGCATATGGTCCTGACCTACTATTCGAGCCCGGAGGCCATGCCTTTGGTGCTCGACAGCCTGATCGACGCGATCAAGCCCGCCAGCCAGCGAACCGATTTGCTGCCGGTCTACTCTTTCAATGCCGAAGGGTTGTGGTTGCCGGGTGCCAAGGGCAACAAAAAGGTCGGAGACACCAAACGCCTGTCCCGCTGGCAGGATGTGTTGAAGAAAATGCAGGCCGAAGGTTTTCCGGTCGAGACGACTAACTAGGAGCACGCGCTCAGATGTCCTTGTTCAAACAGCTGTTGATCGCTATCTGTCTGTTCCTGGTGGTCGCCTTCACCGGCAGCTTCATGGTCAGTCTGGAAAGCTCGCGTACCCAGTACGTCAATCAGTTGCGCTCCCATGCCCAGGATGCAGCCACGGCGTTGGCGCTGTCCCTGACGCCGAACATCGATGACCCGGCGATGGTCGAGCTGCTGGTCAGTTCGATCTTCGACAGCGGTTATTACGCGAGCATCCGTGTGGTCGATCTGACCAACGACAAGACAATTGTCGAGCGCAGCGGCATCCCGGCGGTCACCAACGTGCCGGACTGGTTCGTCAAACTGATCGGCCTGGAACCGGCCGGTGGCGACGCGCTTGTCAGCCGAGGATGGGAGCAGGCCGCGCGGGTCGAGGTGGTCAGCCATCCGATGTTCGCGTTGGCCAAGTTGTGGCAGAGCGCGTTGGGCAGCCTTGGCTGGTTGCTGATCTGCGGCGCGGTGAGTGCGGTGCTGGGCGCGCTGTTGCTGCGCCGGCAACTGAAGCCGCTCGATTACATGGTCAAGCAATCCCACGCCATTGCTCGCCGCGAATTCCTCAGCCTGCCGGAACTGCCGCGCACCCCGGAACTGCGTCGGGTGGTGCAGGCCATGAACCAGATGGTCGAGAAGCTCAAGGCGCTGTTCCAGGAGCAGGCCGAACGCAGTGAAAAACTGCGGGCCGAGTCCTATCAGGACAACCTGACCGGCCTGGCCAACCGGCGCTATTTCGAAATGCAATTGAACGCGCGAGTGAGCAATGCCGAGCAGGCCAGTTCCGGCTATTTGCTGCTGTTGCGGGTCAAGGATCTGGCTGGTTTGAACCAGCGGCTGGGTGGTCAGCGCACCGATGAGTTGTTGAAAGCGGTGGGCGAGCAGTTGTCCCGTGAGTGCGCCAGGTACCCGGAAACCCAGAACCTCGTCACGCGCATTCGTGGCGGTGAATTCGCCGTGCTGGCGCCGGGGCAGGTGCGCGAAGAAGCGCTGCAACTGGCGAGTAACCTCGACAGTGCCTTGGCGAGCCTGCATGCGACGGGCGCCACGGACGTCGCTTCGGTAGCCTCGATCGGGCTGGCGCCGTTTGCCCATGGCGACTCGCCGCAAGCAGTGATCGGGTTGGCGGATCAGGCGTTGGCCCAGGCGGAAAGTCAGGGCGAACCAAGCTGGGCGTGCCTCGATCACAGTGCATCGGCCCGGGTTGGCGATGACCATCATGCCTGGCACACCTTGCTCGATCAGGCGTTGGATCAGCAGCGTTTCGAGCTGTACTTCCAGCCGGTGGTGGCCAGCCACGACACGCAGGTGGTGCTGCATTACAAAGTGCTGTCGCGTCTGCTCGACGAGCAAGGTCAGACCATTCCCGCCGGGCGTTTCCTGCCGTGGCTCGAGCGTTTCGGCTGGACCGCGCGGCTGGACCGTTTGATGTTGGAACTAGTGCTTGAGCAGATGGCCGAGCATGAAGAGTCGCTGGCGCTGAACCTGTCTTCGGCGACACTGGCGGATCCGCAGGCGCTGAACAAAGTGTTCGAGATCCTGCGTCAGCATTCGAATCTCGGGGAACGACTGACTTTGGAAATCGGCGAAGAGCAATTGCCCGAGCAAGCGGTGTTGGAACAGCTGACGCGGCGTCTGCGCGAGCTTGGGTTCTCGTTGAGTCTGCAACGCTTTGGTGGGCGTTTCAGCATGATCGGCAATCTGGCGCGGCTGGGGTTGGCGTATCTGAAAATCGATGGCAGTTACATCCGGGCGATTGATCAGGAGAGTGATAAGCGCCTGTTCATCGAGGCGATTCAGCGGGCTGCGCACAGCATTGATTTGCCACTGATTGCCGAGCGGGTCGAGACCGAAGGGGAGTTGGCGGTGATTCGTGAGATGGGGTTGTATGGGGTTCAGGGGCAGTTGTTTGGTGAGCCGAAGCCTTGGCAGTAGCCCACTGATCGTTCCCACGCTCTGCGTGGGAATGCAGCCTGTGACGCTCCGCGTCACAACGGTGTCAGGCGCAACGTCGGCGGTGGGGCTGGAACGCGGAGCGTCCCTTGAGGCATTCCCACGCAGAGCGTGGGAACGATTACCGCTAGCGAAGTCCTAGGAGATTTCCTTCAAGTTGTAGCGGTGTTGGTGCACTTGTCCGGGCTCAGGCTCAGGGCTAGTCTGGCTTTTTGGCGGCTGCGCGCAGGAGATTCTCGGATCTGCTGGGTGTCCTAAATAGTCCCGGTCTTGCACACCTGCGCATGGCCGCCACCTCTTTACCGTGTCCCTCGACATCGACACCGAAGCCCCGAGCATCAACGCTGTGCAGTTGTTGGTGGAACGGGCGCTGGATCATCTTGAATCGCCGCAGATGTAGGCTCGGGCCGAGGTTTAGCAGTTAAATCTGTGGTGAACTGAAGGCCGCCATCGCGAGCAGGCTCGCTCCCACATTGGATCTCAGTCGTTCACAGATGCTGTGTTCACTGAAGATCAACTGTGGGAGCGAGCCTGCTCGCGATGGCGTCAGTAAAGGCAACATGAAGGCGGGGCGTTAGATCAACCCCGTCTCATCATCATCGATCAATTGGCTCAACCCGCCCAACGCTTCACGGGCCTGGGTCCGGTCCATCAGCTTGGCCTGCGCGGCCGGCGGCAGGTCGGTGACGCGGATCACGCCTTTTTGGGTCAGCACCTGAATCAAGTCGTCGAGTACCCGGATCATTTCCAGGTCGCTCTGCTTGAGCTGCTTGAGGCTGGTCTCAACCACTTCGTGGGCAAACCAGGCCTGGATTTCATGGTGGTCGGCCGGCAGCGTTTCCGTGGCCTCGGTGTAGGCCGTGGCTTCCACGCGCACTAACTGACCTTGCGCATCGCGTTGCACGTAAAACATTGAGCATCCCTCGGAAATGGACCAGCGTCGTGCTGTCAGCAGCATAGGCCAACGCAGGCGAGTATGCGGTGCGACAACGAAATCGTCACCCGTGAGGTAGGCGCAAACGTGACGGCCGCCCGGTTTGGGCGGCCGTCAGCCTGCTGATCAGCTGTTGTTGTGATCGACCTTGATGGTCGGGTCACTGCCGGCGATTAACGAGTTGATGCTGGCGCTGGACCAATTGTTGCCTTCCAGTTTGATCGTCACGTCCGGGGCGGCCGCTGCTGCGTCGGCGCCGTTGAACTTGCCGCCAGAGCTGACTTGCAGGGACGACACACCATCCACCGTGGTGATCTTCAAGAAGTTATCAATGGTGCTGCCGGTTTCGCCCTGCAACAGATCACGCAGGTCGATGCGGTCGCCTTCGCTGGCTTTGAAGTCCTTGATCACGTCGCTGCCGGTATCGCCAGCCTTCCAGATGAAGGTGTCGGCACCCGAACCGCCAATCAGGATGTCGTTGCCTTGACCACCGATCAACGAGTCATTGCCGCTGCCGCCAAGCAGGATGTCATTGCCCTTGCCGGCGTCGAGGAGGTCATTGCCACCCTGGCCGAAGAGAATGTCGTTGCCCGCGCCACCCAGCAGCGTGTCGTTACCGTCGTGGGCGCCAGAGACGTCGAACTCGGTGTAATGCTCGGTGATGTACTGGTGCACGTTGCTGGTGGTGACTTTGCTGGCGTCGACGCCGGTCTGCTGGGCCACGAACGCCTGCATGGCCTGATAACCCTCACCGGCAACGCCGTTGAAACTCACCAGGTCGCCGAACAGCAGGTCGTTGCCGTCGCCGCCGCTGACCGTGTCGGCACCCGGCATCGTCGCTTCGGTATGGCCGATGATCGAGTTGGCCAGGTCTTTCGGGTCGATGTTGGTTTGTGGCGTTTGATCCGAGTCGTACGGCTTGAGGTCGCCGAGGGTAACGTCCTTGTTCAGGCCGATGGCTTCCACCGTCGACACGCTGCTCAGCAATGTGAAGCTGCTGGTGGAGTTGTCGATGGCAGTGGAATCGGTGCTGTAGCCGGTGCCATCGCGATAGGACAGCTCATAGGTGCCGTTGCCCTCGGCATGGAGGGTGCCCAGTTCAGAACTGCTCCAGCGCCCCGAGTTTTTCAGAGTCTGCAGTGTGACGTTGCCGGCACTGTCGATGGTCAGGTAGTGAGTGTTGTCCAGGTAGCTGGAATATGTCTGCCCCAACTTGTAATTGGTGGTGGTGATGACGTCATCGAGCCTCACATTGCCGAACAAGGTCGGGTTGGTTTGCTCGCCACCCTGGTAGTAGGTCGGCTTGCCGTCGGTGATGAAGTACGTGAGGTTCTTCGCGCCGGTGTTGGCCATCGCATCGGCACTCTGGAACCAGTTGGCCGTGGTTTTGAACACGTCCTCGTAGTTGGTGCCGCCGCCGGACGACATCGAGTCCAGCACGGATTTGAGCAAGGTCAGAGCGTTCGGGTCGTTCAGGTTCACCGACACCGATTTGTTGACCTGGTTATCAAAGTCCGCCAGGAAGATGTTCACCGTCCCGGAGTTGCCACCCATGCTTTGCTTGAGGGTGTTGAACACCGCGGTCAGCGAATCCTTGGCGGCGCTGATCGAAGAAGCGCTCATGCTGCCCGAGCTGTCGACCATGAAGGCGATGTTGTAGTTGGTGCCTGGCACCACAGTCAGCCCGCCGATGTCGGCGACCATGATGTCGTTGCCGTCAGTACCGGTGATGGTGTCGTCGGCGGCAGTGGCAGTCACCGCGTTATAGACCGACGGGTACACCGTGACCGGGATCTGCGCGGTACTCGGTGCCGAACCGCCTTGGACTTCGGTGGACGTCGAGGTGACAGTCAGAGTGAACTGGCCGTTGTAGTACGGCGGCGGAGTAACGGTCAGCGTGCCGAGGTTCCAGCCAGTGACGTTGGCTTCACCGGAGGTGGCGCTGGCGGTGAAGGTATGGCCCGCACCGTCGGTGAGCACCGAGCCTGCCGGGATGCCGCTGATCTTCACGCTCAGGCTTTCAGAGCCGTCGGTGTCGGTCAGTGCCGTTTTGATCGCGGACAGGTGAACGCTGGTGCCTTCGGCGCCTTCGTTGAGTTTGTAGCCGTCGTAGTAGCCTTCGCCATTGCTGCCGTGCAGGTCGGAAACCGTCACGCCAGAAGCGGCCAGATCCGCCACGCCGGTGTACAGCGGCACGCCGGCACTGCTCAAGTCGACTGCCGCACCGCCGTTGACCGACAGGTTGACGTCATAGCTGCCCGGGCCGCTCTGGTTGTGGTGGTAGATGTCCAGAGTGTAATAACCGCTGGTGGTCGGGATGAGCGAACCGTTCAGATTACCGCCCGCGCCCCAAGTGATTGCAGCCACGTTTTTACCGCCGATGGTCACCAACAGGCTGTCGTCACCGGTACCGCTGAAGGTGTATGTCTTGCCGGCTTCGAGGTAAATCAGGCCAGAGGTTTTCGAGGCGGTGCCGGCCGTGACACTTCCGTTGGACTGCACATTGGTCACGGTGCCACTGGAGTTCGGTGTACCCGCGCCGTCGATGACCGATTTCAGCGTACTGGAAGATGCGCCGCTGCCATCGGTGCCAAGGCCCGACAGACCGGTCCAGACTTCCTTGATCAGGCCGGTCGACTTGACGCTGTTGTCCGCGACGCTCAGGGACGGCGCGTCGGCAACCGGTGTGATGTCGATTTTCACCGTGCCGGTGCTGCCCAGCAGTTGACCGTCGGTTGGCTGGAACTTGATCTGCGCGTAGTCAGCCTGGTTGTTGCCCAGGCCGCTGCCACCGTAACCATCGATGCCCGATTCGTTGGCATCTGGCGTGAAGCGCAACTTGCCGGCGTCGATATCGGCCTTGCTGACGGTCTGGTTGGTCGCCACGTCTTTCCAGGTCGCACCGTCCAGGTACTGCAACTTGCCGTCGCCCGGCAGCTGAGTGATTTTCACCCCCAGGTTGGCGGTTGCGCTGTCGACATCGCTGACGCCGAAGGTCGACCAGCCGAGAATCAGCGGGGTGTCTTCGGTGCCGGTGACGTTAACCGGTGCGGCGGTCGGCGCGTCGTTCACGGCCACCACGTTGACGGTGGTGGTCGCGGTGTTGGAGTAGTTGCTGCCATCGGTCACCGTCACGGTGATGATCCGTGGCACGGTGCTCGTATCTTCACTGCTGTTGGTGAAGCTGATGTTTTTGATCTGCTGCATGTAGTCGGCCAGCGTCGCGTTGCCCGACAGGGTCAGGGTAACCGTGCCGTCCTGGCTGTTGGCGTTGATGCTGATGCCATTGACGCTGTTGCCCAGGTTCAGCGCATCGCCCGGCTGACGATTGGTCAGCACGATGGTCGCGCCGGTCAGCATCGTGCTGTCCGGGTCGGTGATTTTCAGGTCGGTGTCGCCAATTGAGACGCCTTGGCCGGTAGTGCCTTCGGTGAAGGTCACGTTGTAGTTGGCCCCGGTGGCACCGCTGGAGTTGTTGGCGTCCAGGTCGAGAACCGGCGCGGCATCGTTGTCGATGATCGAGGTGCTGACACTGCCGTTGGAAGCACTGACCGCGAGGTTTTCGAAGTTGCCGCCGGTGGCCGAGTCGATCTTGACCACGAAGTTCTCGGTGCCTTCGGTGAGCTTGTCGTCCAGCGTCGCGACGTTGAAGCTTGCGCTGCTGGCGCCCGCCGGGATTTTCACGGTGTACACGCCGGTGAAGTCCGAACCGTCGGCGGCAGTGCCGCTGTAGACGATTTTCAGGGTCACTTCGGTCTGCGCCGGGTGGGTCAGGCTGACGGTGTAGCTGGCGGTCTGGCCTTCGGTGACCGAGGTGCTGCCGCTGATGCTGACTTCGGTTTTGTCGATCGTGTCGGTGACAGTCGTGACCGCAGCAGTATTGCTGGTGACCAGGTTTTCGAAGTTGCCGCCGGTGGCGCCAGTGATGGTTGCTTCGACTTGGCCGGCGTCTTTGTAGACGTCGTCCTTCGGCGCATCGACAGTCACGGTGCCAGTGGTTTTGCCAGCGTCGATGGTGATCACGGCGCCATTGCTCAACGTCACGGTCACCGGAGTGCCGGCGGCGTTGGTCAGGGTCGCGGTGTAAGTGATCTGGCTACCTTCGGCGACCGAGTTGGTCGCGCTCAGGCTGAGGTTGGTGGTGTCGACGGTGTCGGTCACGATGGTGCTGACCGGCGTTTTATCCGCTACCAGGTTCTCGTAGTTGCCGCCGCTGACGCTGGTGATCGAGTTGGTCAGCGGAGCATGACCGGCCAATGCGTCGTTCGGTGCGGCGGTGGTCACGGTACCGGTGGTTTTACCGACTTCGATGGTGATCGTCTGACCGTTGGCCAAGGACACGGTGACCGGGCTGCCCGTCACGGGCGCACCGACAGTCGCGGTGTAAGTGACGGTGCCGCCTTCAGTTGCCGACGCGGTGGCGTTCAGGGTAACCGTCGAGGTGTCGAGGGTGTCGGTGATGCTGGTGACTGCCGGGGCAGTGCTGGGAACCAGGTTCTCGAAATTGCCACCGGTGGCAGTGGAGATGGTTGCTTCGACGGTGCCAGCGTCTTTGTAGACGTCGTCCTTCGGCGCATCGACAGTCACGGTGCCAGTGGTTTTGCCGGCGTCGATGGTGATCACGGCGCCATTGCTCAACGTCACGGTCACCGGAGTGCCGGCGGCGTTGGTCAGGGTCGCCGTGTAGGTGATCTGGCCGCCTTCATCCACGGTGCCGGTCGCGGTCAGCGACAGGTTGGTGGTGTCCGCAGTATCGGTCACTGAGGTATCGGCTGATTTGCCGTCGACTTCCAGTTTCTCGTAGTTGCCGCCTTTGGCATCGTCGATCTTGACGCTCAGGGAGGTGCCGCCAGCCAGCGCATCATTTGGCGCAACGAAGTTGACAGAGCCGCTGCTTGAGCCGACCGGGATGGTGATGGTCTGGCCGTTGGACAGGGTGACAACCACCGGCGAACCGGTGACAGGCGAAGTTACGGACGCGGTGTAAACCACGGTACCGCCTTCGGCGACGGTAGACGTCGCGGTCAGGTTGACCGTCGAGGTGTCGAGGGTGTCGGTCACCTCGGTAACCACTGCCGCCGGGTTGGTCGCCAGGTTTTCGAAGTTGCCGCCCGCGGCATCCTTGATGGTTACTTCAACTTGGCCGGCGTCTTTGTAAACGTCGTCCTTCGGTGCGTCGACGGTTACAGAACCGGTGGTGGCACCGGCAGCAATGGTGATGACCGCACCGTTGCTCAACGTGACGGTGACCGGAGCGCCGGCAACATTGGTCAGGGTCGCGGTGTAAACGATGGAACCGCCTTCAGCGACCGAATCCGTAGCGCTCAAGCTGAGGGTTGTAGTGTCCGGAGTATCGGTAACCGAGGTGTCGGCTGATTTGCCGTCGACTTCCAGTTTCTCGTAGTTGCCGCCCTTGACATCGTCGATCTTAACGCTCAGCGAACCACCGCCGGCTAGAGCATCGTTCGGCGCGGTGAAGTTGACACTGGCGCTGCTCGAGCCGACCGGAATGGTGATGGTCTGGCCGTTTGACAGGGTCACAACCACCGGCGAACCGGTCACCGGCGCCGATACGGACGCGGTGTAAACCACGGTGCCGCCTTCAGCAACAGTAGACGTCGCGGTCAGGTTCACGGTCGAAGTGTCGAGGGTGTCAGTCACCTCGGTGACCGCTGCCGCTGGGTTGGTGGCCAGGTTCTCAAAATTGCCGCCCGCGGCATCCTTGATGGTCACTTCGACCTGGCCGGCGTCTTTGTAGACATCGTCCTTCGGTGCGTCGACAGTCACGCTGCCGGTGGTCGCGCCAGTGGCGATGGTGATCACGGCGCCGTTGCTCAACGTGACGGTGACCGGAGTCCCGGCGGCGTTGGTCAGGGTCGCGGTGTAAACAATGGAACCGCCTTCAGCGACCGAGTCAGTCGCCGAGAGGCTGAGGGTAGTGGTGTCCTGGGTATCGGTGATCGAGGTGTCCGCCGATTTACCGTCGACTTCCAACTTCTCGTAATTACCGCCCGTTGCGCCGTCAATCTTGACGCTCAAGGAGCCGCCACCGGCCAGCGCATCATTTGGCGCAACGAAGTTGATAGAACCGCTGCTTGAGCCAACCGGAATGGTGATGGTCTGGCCGTTGGACAGGGTCACAACGACTGGCGAACCGGTGACCGGTGCGTTGACGGACGCGGTGTAAATCACAGTGCCGCCTTCAGCAACGGTAGACGTCGCGGTCAGGTTCACGGTCGAGGTGTCGAGGGTATCGGTCACATCGGTGACCGCTGGCGCCGGATTGGTCGCCAGATTTTCGAAGTTGCCGCCCGCGGTGTCCGTAATGGTGACTTCAACCTTGCTGGCGTCTTTGTAGACGTCGTCCTTCGGTGCGTCGACAGTCACGCTGCCCGTAGTCGCGCCAGCGGCAATGGTGATCACCGCTCCGTTCGACAAGGTCACGGTGACCGGCGTGCCGGCCGCGTTGGTCAAGCTCGCGGTGTAGACGATGGAACCACCTTCGGCGACCGAATCAGTAGCGCTCAGGCTGAGGGTGGTGGTATCCGCGGTATCAGTCACCGAGGTGTCCGCCGATTTGCCGTCGACTTCCAGCTTCTCGTAATTACCGCCTGTTGCGCCGTCAATCTTGACGCTCAGGGAGCTGCCACCCGCAAGGGGGCTGTTTGGCGCGACAAAGTTCACGCTGCCGGTGGTTTCGCCGACCGGGATGGTGATGCTCTGGCCGTTGGACAGGGTGACGACCACTGGCGCACCGGTGACGGGTGCGCTGACGGTCGCGGTGTAGACCACGGTTTCGCCTTCAGCGACGTTCGCGGTGGCACTCAGCGAAACGGTGCTGGTATCGATGGTGTCGGTGATGGTGGTGACTGCCGGAGTGTCGCTAGCCACCAGGTTTTCGAAGTTGCCGCCGACCGCGCCTTTGATGGTCGCTTCAACGGTGCCGTTGTCTTTATAGACGTCGTCCTTCGGTGCATCGATGGTTACAGAACCGGTAGTTTTACCCGCTTCGATGGTGATCACGGCACCGTTGCTGAGCGTGACGGTTACTGGTGTACCGGCCGCATTGGTCAGGGTTGCCGTGTAGGTGATCTGGCCGCCTTCATCCACGGTGCCGGTCGCGGTCAACGACAGGTTGGTGGTGTCCGCGGTGTCAGTGACCGAGGTGTCCGCCGACTTGCCATCGATGTCCAGTTTCTCGTAGTTGCCGCCCTTGGCATCGTCGATCTTGACGCTCAGAGAACCGCCACCAGCCAGGGCATCGTTCGGCGCAGTGAAGTTCACGCTGGCGCTGCTCGATCCAACCGGAATGGTGATGATCTGGCCGTTGGACAGGGTCACGACCACTGGCGAGCCGGTGACCGGTGCGCTGACAGACGCGGAGTAAACCACGGTGCCGCCTTCAGCCACAGTGCTGGTCGCAGTGAGGTTGACGGTCGAGGTGTCGAGGGTGTCGGTCACGTCGGTGACTGCAGCCGCGGGGCTGGTGGTCAGGTTTTCGAAGTTTCCGCCCGCGGCATCCTTGATGGTGACTTCAACTTGGCCGGCGTCTTTGTAGACATCATCTTTCGGCGCATCGACGGTCACGGAACCGGTAGTTGCACCGGCCGCGATGGTGATGATCGCGCCGTTGCTCAACGTGACGGTGACCGGAGTCCCGGCGGCGTTGGTCAGGGTCGCGGTGTAAACGATGGAGCCACCTTCAGCCACGGAGTCGGTTGCGCTCAAGCTGAGGGCCGTGGTTTCCGTCGTATCAGTCACCGAGGTGTCCGCCGACTTGCCGTCGACTTCCAGCTTCTCGTAGTTACCACCTTTGGCATCGTCGATTTTGACGCTCAAGGAGCCGCCGCCTGCCAACGCATCGTTTGGCGTAACGAAGTCGACAGAACCGCTGCTCGAGCCGACCGGGATGGTAATGATCTGGCCGTTGGACAGCGTTACGACGACTGGCGAGCCGGTGACCGGTGCCGACACGGACGCGGTATAAACCACGGTGCCGCCTTCGGCGACGCTCGAAGTGGCACTCAGCGAAACAGTGCTGGTATCGATGGTGTCGTTAACGGTGGTGACCGCCGGGGTGTCGCTGGCGACCAGGTTCTCGAAGTTGCCACCAGTCGCGTCTTTGATCGTCGCTTCGACGGTGCCGGTGTCTTTGTAGACGTCGTCCTTCGGCGCATCGACAGTCACGGAACCAGTGGTTTTTCCCGCTTCAATGGTGATCACGGCGCCGTTCGACAAGGTCACGGTCACGGGTGTACCGGCCGCATTGGTCAGGGTTGCCGTGTAGGTGATCTGGCCGCCTTCATCCACCGAACCGCTGGCGGTCAGCGACAGATTGGTGGTGTCCGCAGTGTCAGTCACCGAGGTGTCCGCCGACTTGCCGTCAACCTCCAGCTTCTCGTAGTTACCACCTTTCGCATCGTCGATCTTGACGCTCAGCGAGCTTCCACCAGCCAGCGCATCGTTTGGCGCAACGAAGTTGACAGAACCGCTGCTCGATCCAACCGGAATAGTAATGGTCTGGCCATTGGACAGAGTGACAACCACTGGCGAACCGGTGACCGGTGCGTTGACGGACGCGGTGTAAACCACGGTCCCGCCTTCAGCGACAGTAGACGTCGCCGTCAGATTAACCGTCGAAGTGTCGAGGGTGTCAGTCACCTCGGTGACCGCTGCCACCGGGTCCGTCACCAGGTTCTCAAAGTTGCCACCGGCGGCGTCCGCGATGGTCACTTCGACCTTGCCGGCATCTTTATAAACATCATCGGCAGGCGCATCGACGCTCACGCTGCCGGTGGTCGCGCCAGCGGCGATGGTGATCACCGCGCCGTTGCTCAAGGTCACAGTGACCGGCGTGCCGGCCGGATTGGTCAGGGTCGCGGTGTACAGAATCTGACCACCTTCGGCCACTTCGGTGGACGCCGACAGGCTCAGGCCGGTGTCGTCTTTCGAGTCGGTAATGGTGGTGAGCGCTGGCTCTGTACTCGGGGTCAGTTGTTCGAAATTGCCGCCGGTGGTGCCGGTGATCGTAGTGCTGACGGTGTTGCCGTTGTTGTAGACGTCGTTGGTCGGCGTATCGACGGTCACGCTGCCGGTGGTCTTGCCCGCTTCGATGGTAATGACCGAGCCGTTGCTCAAGGTCACGGTCATCGGCGTGCCGGCCGGGTTGGTCAGGGTCGCGGTGTAGGTGATCTGGCCGCCTTCGATGACGGTGCCGGTGGCACTGAGGCTCAGGCCGGTATTGTCGATCGAGTCAGTGATGGTGGTGACTGCCGGCGTGGTGCTCGGTACCAGGTTCTCGAAGTTGCCGCCGCTGGTGCCCGTGATCGTGGTGCTGACGGTGCTGCCGTTGTTGTAGGCGTCATTGGCCGGGGTGTCGACGTTCACGGAACCCGTGGTTTTACCGGCTTCGATGGTGATGGTCGAACCGTTGGACAAGGTGACGGTGACCGGTGTCTGCGCCGGGTTGGTCAACGTGGCGGTGTAGGTGATCTGGCCGCCTTCAGTGACGCTGCCGGTGGCGGACAGGGTCAGGCCAGTGTCGTCGACCGAATCGGTAATGGTGGTGACCGCCGGAGTCGGGTTCGGCACCAGATTCTCGAAGTTGCCACCGGTAGTCCCGGTGATCGTGGTGCTGAGGGTGCTGCCATTGTTGTAGACGTCATTGGCCGGCGTCGGAACGTTCACGCTGCCGGTGGTCTGGCCGGCTTCGATGGTGATGGTCGAACCGTTGGACAGGGTGACGGTGACTGGCGTCTGCGCCGGGTTGGTCAGGGTCGCGGTGTAAGTGATCTGACCACCTTCGGTGACGGTCGAAGCCGCCGTCAGCGTGACGGTGGTGGTGTCGGCGGAATCGGTAATGGTGGTGACGGCCGGGGTTGGATTGGGCACCAGATTTTCGAAGTTGCCGCCAGTCGCGCCGGTAATCGTGGTGCTGACGGTACTGCCATTGTTGTAGACGTCGTTGGCCGGCGTCGGAACGTTGACGCTGCCGGTGGTGTTGCCCGCGGCGATGGTGATGGTCGAACCGTTGGACAAGGTGACGGTGACCGGCGTCTGCGCAGGGTTGGTCAATGTCGCGGTGTAGGTGATCTGGCCACCTTCAGTGACGGTCGAGCCCGCTGACAGTGTGACGGTGCTGGTGTCGACGGTGTCGGTGACCTGAGTCACGGCCGGAACGGTCGGCGGGGTGACCACGATACCGCTGCCGCCCGTGGTGCCGGTGACGGTCACGGTGATTTGGGTTGGATCGTTATAAACCGTGTCGTTCGGTGCCAGCGGAACGTTGACGGTGCCGGTGGTTTGGCCGGCTGCAATCACGATCACCGAGCCATTGGACAGGGTGATGGTCAGGTCGGTCAGCGGTGCCTGGGTCAGGGTCGCGGTGTAAACCAGCACGCCACCGGCCTCGGTGATGGTCGGCGTGGCGCTCAGGCTCAGGGTCGATTCGCGCAGGGCATTGGCGCTGGTATCAGCAGTCTGGCCGCCGGTGGTGTTTTGGGTTGCCAACGCGGCCGTGGCGAGACCCTCAGTCGGGAAGCCGATAGTCGGGTCGACCCGGCCAGCGGTTGCCTCCAGGGCCACGAAGCTGTGGCCACCACCGGCAGCGCCGCCCCCGCTTGCAGCCGTAGGGCCGGCCGCGGTGGCTTCAAGAGCGGTGGTCGGGTCGACGCCGGCGGCGATGGCTTGCTGCAATTCGTCAACCGATGGCGCGGCTTGTGCAGTGGCTTGCGCAAGGTCGGTGCTGGAATCCGGATCGCTGCCGCTCCACTGAGTGTCGCGGCCCAGGTCCAGGGTCCGGCCATCAGCCAGTTCGAGCGTAATGGCGCCGGCGGCACCGGTGTCTACCTGATCGCCGACCAACAACCGGTCGCCTTCAACGAGTACGCGGCGGATGCCTTCTGGCGACACCGCGAAAACCTGACCAACAATGCTTTTGACGATGGCAACAACACTGCTCATTGAAGACTCTCCGGGTGTCACGTTCAGTTGACCTCCATGAACCGCTCGGCATGTTCGCCGATCGGGGCTGGACGTACTTTCTAAGATGTTTGATGCATAACTTTGACGCGGCAATCGTCAATAATTTGGCTATATTTTTTCGAAATTAACTTTATGCCAAACTATTGACCTTATGGGAGCCATCCTAAACAATCGCCCCAGTAATGTCACATTGATATTTAAGCGGCGACCTGTCCTGCAGCGTGTGATCCAGTTCCGATTTTGAACTTTCCGACATACGGTCATTCCGGTTGCCATCATCCGATGCAGCGCCACGTACTGCAGTGATTCAAGACAAGAAGTCCCGGGAAATTCCAACTATGCGTTTGCACCTGTTCAAGGTTCTACCCTTCGCCCTTGCCGCCAGCTTTGTTCAGGCGCAAAGCCTCCCGCAGGCCATGCAGCAGGCGCTGGATGTTCATCCGGAAATTCAGGCAGGGGTTAACAGCCGATTGGCCGCGGATTATCAGTTAAAGGCAGCCAAAGGTGGATACCTGCCACGGGTCGATCTGCTCGGTGGTTACGGTCGCGAAGGCACTGACAGCGTCACCACCCGCGCCGCTGGCAACAATAACCACTGGGAAACGTTGAACCGTAGCGAGTCAAGTTTACGTCTGTCGCAGATGGTATTTGACGGTTTTGCGACGTCCAGCGAGGTGGGGCGTCAACAAGCCACCGTTAATTCCCGCGCTTATTCCTTGCTGGGCACATCGGAACGTACCGGGCTGACTGTCGCTCAGGTCTATCTCGATGTATTGACTCGCCGCGAATTCGTGCGCCTGGCTGAAGACAATCTGAAGAACCATGAACGGATTCTCGACCAGATCAAGTTGCGCACCCAGCGCGGCGTGGGCAGCGGCGCCGACCTTGATCAGGCTGACGCGCGTATGGCCCAGGCCCGCAACAACCTGATCACTGAACAGACCAACCTGGCCGATGCCGAAACCAACTTCCTCAGCGCCGTCGGCCAGATGCCCGATCAACTGGAGCGGCCCGCCGATTTCATGGCGCTGTTGCCGGCCAACCTGAATGAAGCCCGGGCGCAGATGCTGGAAAACAGCCCGATCCTGCGCTCCGCCGAATCCGATATCGCTGCCGCCGAGAAACAGTACGAAGCCGCCAAGTCGAGCTTCTATCCGCGCTTCGATGCCGAACTGGGTCGCAGCGCCGACAACGATATTGACGGTCAGAACGGTCACAGCAACGAATGGCAGGCCATGCTGCGTATGCGCTTCAATTTGTTCGCCGGTGGCAGCAACAAGGCTGATCTGGAATCCAAGTCCTACCTGTCGAACCAGGCGCTGGATATTCGAAACAATGCCCTGCGTGTGTTGAACGAAGAACTGGGTCTGGCCTGGAATGCCTTGAACAACGCTAACGCCCAAGTGCCGATCGCCCAGCAATATGTCGATCGCAGCACCAGCGTACGTAGCGCGTACCAGAAGCAGTTCAGCCTCGGAGAACGCACTTTGCTCGACCTGCTCGACAGTGAAAACGAGCTGTTCAGCGCTTCCCGTCGGCTGGCCGAGATCAAAAACATTCAGTTATTTACTCAGTACCGAATCAAGGCGACCATGGGCGAATTGCTCAAAAGTCAGGGCGTAGTCGCACCGTTGGCATCCGTTGTGCAAAACGACGTGAAGCCCAAGGTTCAGTTGCCCGGGATGAATTGAGTCCTGCCCCATTTTAATCGTTAGCCAAGAGTGTCGAGCGTGGAATCAGAAGTCAGTCGAGTTCAACTCATTCATGATCCGCGCGCGCTGCATGACGATCCGTTACTGGACGGCCTGCTAGCCCTTTGCACTTTGCACCAGAAACCGGCCAGCGCCGCGATGCTGACCACCGGCCTGCCGTTACCCAAACAACGCCTGAGCGTCGAACTGCTGCCCCGCGCGGCCGCTCGCGCCGGGCTGCAAGGGCGGGTGCTGCAACGTAAGCTGGAGCAGATTCCGGCGATTGCCATGCCGGCGCTGTTGCTGCTCAAGGAAGGTCGCAGCGCGGTGCTGCTCGGCTGGCACGGTGAAGACCAGGCCCGCCTGCTGCTTAGCGAAAGCGATGGTGGCGAAGTCTGCGTCAGCCGTGAACTGCTCGCCGACGATTACAGCGGCAAAGTCTTCTTCGCCCAACCCCAACATAAATTCGACGTTAACCACGGCACGCTGATCCCGCGTGCGCGTTCGTGGTTTCGCGACACCCTCAAGCGTTCGCGCTGGCTGTACGCCGACGCCATCGCCGCCAGTTTTCTGATCAACATCATTGCCATGGCCGCGCCGCTGTTCGTGATGAATGTCTACGACCGCGTGGTGCCGAACCAGGCCGAGTCGACCCTGTGGGTCCTGGCCATCGGCATCACGGGCGCTTATCTGTTCGACCTGATCCTCAAGAGCCTGCGCAGCCTGTGCCTGGACCTGGCCGGCAAGAAAACCGACCTGATCATCTCCGCGACGCTGTTCGAGCGCATCGTCGGCATGGCCATGAAATACCGCCCGGCCCGTGTCGGCAGCTTCGCCCAGAACATCCATGAGTTTCAGAGCCTGCGGGACTTCCTCGCGTCGCTGACCCTCACCAGCCTGATCGACCTGCCGTTTACGCTGCTGATCTTCATGGTCATCGCGATCCTGGGCGGGCATCTGGTGTGGATTCCGGTGCTGGCGTTCCCGATTGCCTTGCTGATCGGGTATGCCTTGCAGAAGCCGCTGGTGGCGACCATGGAACGAACCATGGCCCTGGGCGCCGAGCGCCAGTCGAGCCTGATCGAAACCCTCGCCGGTCTCGATGCGGTGAAGGTCAATAACGCCGAAAGCGAACGCCAGTATCAGTGGGAACAAACCATCGGCACCCTCAGCCGCCTCGAGCTGCGGGTGAAAATGCTGTCCGGTCTGGCGATGAACATCACCTTGCTGATCCAGCAACTGGCCGGGGTGATCATGATCGTCTTCGGCGTGTACCAGATCATCGACGGCCACCTGAGCATGGGCGGCTTGATCGCGTGCTACATGCTCAGCGGTCGTGCCCTCAGCCCATTGGCTTCGTTGTCCGGCCTGCTGACCCGCTACCAGCAGGCCCGCGTGACCATGACCTCGGTCGATCAGATGATGGAGCTGCCCCAGGAGCGCAATTTCGACGAGCGCCCACTGAGCCGCAAGGTGCTGCAAGGCGCCATTGAATGCCGTCAGCTGAGCTTCACTTACCCGGATCAGCAGAACCCCGCGCTGAAGAACATCAACCTGATCATCAAGCCCGGCGAGAAGATCGGCATCATTGGCCGCAGCGGCTCGGGCAAAAGCTCCCTGGCCAAACTGCTGGTGGGCCTCTATCAGCCGGACGACGGCGCGCTACTGGTGGATGGTGTGGATATCCGTCAGATCGACGTCAGCGAATTGCGCCACAACATCGGCTACGTGCCCCAGGACATCCAGTTGCTTGCCGGTACCCTGCGCGACAATTTGGTGTCGGGCGCGCGCTATGTCGAAGACGAATTGGTGCTGCAAGCCGCGGAACTGGCCGGCGTCCACGAATTCGCCCGTCTGCACCCGCAAGGTTATGAGCTGCAAGTCGGTGAGCGTGGGCAGAACCTGTCCGGTGGTCAGCGTCAGAACGTCGCCCTGGCCCGAGCGCTGCTGCTCAACCCACCGATCCTGTTGCTGGACGAACCGACCAGCGCCATGGACAACACTGGTGAAGAACGCCTCAAACAACGCCTCGCGGCGGTGGTTGAGAACAAGACCGTGGTGCTGGTAACGCACCGGGCTTCGCTGTTGTCGCTGGTGGATCGTCTGTTGGTGATCGACCGTGGGCAGATACTCGCCGATGGCCCGAAAGCCGCCGTGATGGAAGCGTTGAAGAAGGGGCAGATCAGTGTTGCTTAAGTCCGGGGTCAAGGATTCCATCCGCCGCTACTTCAAAGGCTCCGCGTCGCTGCAAGGCCAGCCCCTTCCCGAGGTCAACAAAGCGCTGATCGAAGACGCCCCGCGCGTGGTGCGATTGACGATCTGGGCGATCATCGGCTTCTTCGTGTTCCTGATGCTCTGGGCCAACTTCGCGGTAATCGATGAAGTCACCAAGGGCGACGGCAAGGCGATTCCGTCGTCGAAGATCCAGAAAATCCAGAACCTTGAGGGCGGTATCGTCTCCGAGTTGTTCGTGACCGAAGGGCAGATCGTCGAGGCCGGCGCGCCGCTGATTCGTCTGGACGACACACGGTTTGCCTCCAATGTCGGTGAAACCGAAGCCGATCGGCTGTCGATGCTGCTGCGTGTGGAGCGCTTGAGCGCCGAGGTCGATGACCGTCCGCTGAACTTCCCCGCCGACGTGCTCAAGGCTGTTCCTACTCAGGCTGCCAGTGAAGAGTCGCTGTACATCAGCCGTCGTCAGCAACTGTACGATGAAATCGGTGGCTTGAAAGAGCAGTTGATCCAGCGTCAGCAAGAGCTGCGCGAGTTCACCTCCAAACAGTCTCAGTATCGCAACGCGTTGTCGCTGCAACGTCAGGAAATCAACATGTCCGAGCCGTTGGTAGCTCAGGGCGCGGTGTCGCCGGTGGAGGTTTTGCGACTCAAGCGTGCGGAGGTCGAAACCCGCGGCCAACTGGACGCCACTACGCTGGCGATTCCTCGGGCCGAATCGGCGATCAAGGAAGTGCAGCGCAAGATTGACGAGACTCGCGGCAAATTCCGCAGCGAAGCCCTGACCCAACTCAACGAAGCACGCACCGATCTGAACAAGGCCCAAGCCACTGGCAAGGCCCTGGAAGACCGGGTTAGCCGGACGCTGGTGACATCGCCGGTGCGCGGTATCGTCAACAAGTTGCTGGTGAACACCATCGGCGGCGTGATCCAGCCGGGCAGCGATCTGGTGGAGATCGTGCCACTGGATGACACCTTGCTGGTGGAAGCCAAAATTCGTCCGCAAGACATCGCGTTCCTGCACCCGGGGCAAGACGCCACGGTGAAGTTCACGGCTTACGACTACACCATCTACGGTGGGCTGAAGGCCAAGCTGGAGCAGATTGGTGCCGATACCATCACCGACGAAGACAAGAAGACCACGTACTACATCATCAAATTGCGCACAGAGCGCAGCCACCTTGGGACGGATGAGAAGCCGTTGTTGATCATCCCGGGGATGGTGGCGTCGGTGGATATCATTACCGGCAAGAAGACCGTGCTCAGTTATTTGCTCAAGCCGATTATTCGGGCGCGCGCCGAGGCGTTGCACGAGCGGTAGTTTTTCGGTGCGGCTGAGGGCCTCTTCGCGAGCAAGCCCGCTCCCACATGGGATTTGAGTCGATCACAAGACCCCCTGTGGGAGCGGGCTTGCTCGCGAAGGCGGCCTAATAGACGCTGCATGCCAAAAGCCATATCGTTATTCGTTAACGGTATTTAAATTTCAATTCTTATACCTATAAAGTCACTCCCCTGCGTACCTGCCGACCAATCGGCGCGCCGCACGACACGAACCAACACGGGACCTCCGTGAGTTTCTGATCGATGCGCGCCCTTGAGCGCGCAGTGCGTGGGAGTGATTTTTATGTCAGCCGTCTCTTTTTCTCCAAAGCCTGTGTCAACCAGCGTCGCCGCCATCGCGTCGCAATCCTTCGAAATCCGCCCGTTCAGCGGCGCCGTCGGTGCTGAAATCATCGGCCTGGACCTGTCCCGCCCGATCAACAACCGGGATTTTGCCCGTGTCCATCGCGCGCACCTGGATCATCACGTGGTGGTGTTCCGCGACCAACGCATTACTCCCGAACAGCAGATCGCCTTCAGCCGCCGTTTCGGTGTGTTGCAGATCCATGTACTCAAGCAATTTCTGCTGGCAGGGCATCCGGAAATTCTCATTGTTTCCAACATCATCGAGAACGGCCAATCCATTGGCCTCGGTGACGCCGGCAAGTTCTGGCATTCGGACCTGTCCTATAAAGAACTGCCGAGCCTGGGCTCGATGCTGCATGCCCAGGAGCTGCCGTCCGAAGGTGGCGACACGCTGTTCGCCGACATGCACAAAGCCTGGGACAGCCTGCCCGAAGCACTGCGCAAAGCCGTCAAAGGACGCTCGGCCGCGCACTCCTACACGGCGCGCTACAGCGAGAGCAAATTCGAGGGTAACTGGCGCCCGACCCTGACGCCGGAGCAACTCGCTCAGGTCGCCGAAGTGGTTCACCCCGTCGTCCGCACCCACCCGGAAAACGGGCGCAAGGCGTTGTTCGTCAGCGAGGGCTTCACCACCCGCATCGTCGGTTTGCCGGAAGACGAGAGCAAACAATTGCTCGACGAGCTCTACGCCCACAGCGTGCTGGCGCAAAACATTTACCGCCATCAATGGCAGGCCCACGACCTGGTGTTCTGGGACAACCGTTCGCTGATTCACCTCGCCGCCGGATGCCCCAGCCATCTGCGCCGCAAGTTGTATCGCACCACCATCCAGGGCGACGCGCCTTTCTGATTTCGGAGAATTCCCATGTCCAAACGTCTTCCATTTGCACCCTTGGCTGCGGCCATTGGCCTGGGTTTCAGCCTGCTCACCGGCAGCCTGGTGGCGCCGACCGTGGCTCACGCCGAAGGTGAAATTCGTATCGCCGAACAGTTCGGCATCGTTTATCTGCTGCTCAACGTGGTGCGCGATCAGAACCTGATCGAGAAGTACGGCAAGCAGGAAGGCATCGACATCAAGGTCGACTGGACCCAGCTCTCTGGCGGCTCAGCGGTCAATGATGCGTTGCTTTCCGGTTCCATCGACATTGCCGGAGCCGGCGTCGGCCCGCTGCTGACCATTTGGGACCGCACCCACGGCAAGCAAAACGTCAAAGCCGTGGCCTCCCTGGGCAACTTCCCTTACTACCTGGTGAGCAATAATCCCAAGGTCAAAACCATCGCCGACTTCACCGAAAAGGACCGCATTGCGGTGCCGGCGGTCGGGGTCTCGGTGCAGTCGCGCTTCCTGCAATACGCGGCGGCCAAGCAATGGGGCGACAAGGAATTCAATCGCCTCGACAAGTACACCATCGCCGTTCCGCACCCGGATGCCACCGCGGCACTGATCGCCGGCGGTACCGAGTTGAGTGGGCACTTCTCCAACCCGCCGTTCCAGGATCAGGCGCTGCAAAACCCCAACGTGCATGTGGTGCTGAACACCTATGACTTGCTGGGTCCGAACTCGCCGACGGTGCTGTTCGCCACCGAGAAATTCCGCGACGAGAACCCGAAAACCTACAAAGCCTTCATCGCCGCGCTGACTGAAGCAGCCGAGTTTGCGCAGAACGATAAAGGTGCGGCGGCCGACACTTACATCCGTGTCACCAAGGCCAAAATCGACCGCGCGGCATTGCTGAAAATCATCGACAACCCGCAGTTCGAGTTCAGCATCACACCGAAAAATACCTACCCATTGGCCGAGTTCCTCTATCGCGTCGGCGCGATCAAAAACAAGCCGGACTCGTGGAAGGATTACTTCTTCCAGGACGCCCAGCCGCTGCAAGGGAGCTGACCGACATGAACGCCCCTTTGCAAGGCCACACGGCCAGCAAGCCGATCGCGGCAGCTCAAGCGCTGCTGTCGGTCGACCAGGTCAGCCTGGAATACCGCACGCCTGCGCGGGTGGTTCGAGCGACCCATCAGGTCAGTTTCGAGATCGATCCGGCGGACCGCTTTGTGCTGCTCGGTCCTTCGGGCTGCGGCAAGTCGACGTTGCTCAAAGCCGTTGCCGGGTTCATCCCGCCCTGTGAGGGTGAGATTCGCCTGCAAGGCCAGCGGGTCGATGCGCCAGGGCCGGACCGGATCGTGGTGTTCCAGGAGTTCGATCAACTGCCACCGTGGAAAACCGTCAAACAGAACGTGATGTTTGCGCTGCTCGCTTCCAAAACCCTTAAGCGCAAAGAGGCTGAAGAGCGGGCGCTGCACTATCTGGACAAGGTCGGTCTGGCGGCGTTTGCCGATGCCTACCCGCATACCTTGTCTGGCGGCATGAAAGCTCGCGTGGCCATTGCTCGCGCCTTGGCGATGCAGCCGAAGATCCTGTTGATGGACGAGCCCTTCGCTGCCCTTGATGCGCTGACCCGGCGCAAGATGCAGGAAGAGTTGTTGCTGCTCTGGGAGGAGGTGCGTTTCACGCTGCTGTTTGTCACTCACTCCATCGAAGAGGCGTTGGTGGTGGGCAACCGGATTTTGCTGCTGTCGCCTCATCCGGGTCGGGTGCGGGCGGAAGTCCACAGCCATCAATACGACTTGCACAGCTTGGGTGGCGTGGCGTTCCAGGAATCGGCGCGGCGGATTCATCGGCTGTTGTTCGACGAAGGCCAGTCGCCGGAAACCGAGCGTGCGCTGGATTTCGCCGACATTCGCATCGCGTATTGAGTCATTGGAGGATTGCCCGATGAGCCATTCATCATCTGCGCGTAAAGAGTACGAAACGGTTTTGCAGCCGCTGACCAGCGTACCGCTGGAGCGTGAATTACCGCTCGGCCAGCGTCTCTGGCAGCAAGGCTGGCTACGCAAAAGCCTGATCCTGATTTTGCTCGCGGTGCTCTGGGAAGCCGTTGCCCGTTATCAGAACAACGACCTGCTGCTGCCGAGCTTTTTGCAAACCGCCAGCGCGCTGCAGGATGGCCTGCTCAGCGGCGAACTGCTGAGCAAGGTGTGGATTTCGCTGGTTGTTTTGCTCAAGGGTTACCTGATTGGCATCGTTCTGGCGTTTGTCCTGACGACGCTGGCGGTATCGACCCGATTCGGTCGCGATTTGCTGAGCACGCTGACCTCGATGTTCAACCCGTTGCCCGCGATTGCCCTGTTGCCGCTGGCGCTGCTGTGGTTTGGCCTGGGGCAGAACAGCCTGATTTTTGTACTGGTGCATTCGGTGCTCTGGGCGTTGGCCTTGAACACCTATGCCGGGTTTCTCGGTGTCTCGGAAACCTTGCGCATGGCCGGGCGCAATTACGGCCTCAAGGGCATCCGTTTCGTGTTGTTCATCCTGATCCCGGCCGCGTTGCCGTCGATTCTTGCCGGGCTGAAAATCGGCTGGGCCTTCGCCTGGCGTACGCTGATCGCCGCCGAATTGGTGTTTGGCGCTACCAGTGGCAAGGGTGGTTTGGGGTGGTACATCTTCCAGAATCGTAATGAGCTGTATACCGACAAGGTGTTTGCCGGGTTAGCGGTGGTGATCCTGATTGGGTTGCTGGTGGAAAACCTGGTGTTTGATACGTTGGAGCGGGTGACGGTGAAGCGGTGGGGGATGCAGCGGTAGGTTCTGCGGTGTCTGACCTGGCCCTGTGGGAGCGAGCCTGCTCGCGATGGCGTTAGAACATTCAACGAATTTTTTCGAGCCGCACTTTCCAATCGCCCACAAAAAAGGCCGTTTCTGTATCAAAACGGCCTTTGCGAAGTAGTTAAAGACCGGTGAAAAACACTTAAGTTCCGCCCAAAAAACAGTAACTTATAGAATTGTGCTCAAGTCGTGTTACTCGTCGGATTTCTATTGTCACAACCATGACACAGCCTCAGGATCGCGCCGTCATCCCCTTGAGGTTCCTCTATGAAGTTCTCCTCGATTCTCTTGTTGTCCCTTGGCCTGGTCAGTGGCTTCGCTTCTGCAGGCGGCACCACCGAAGCTGGTGTGGGCGGCGCATTGGGCGGGGTTCTTGGCTCGGTCGTCGGTCAATCGCTAGGCGGCAGTACAGGTTCAACCATTGGCGCGGCCCTGGGTGGCGCGGGTGGTAGCGCAGTCGGCGCAGACAAACGCAGCCGTGGCGAAGCCGCCATTGGCGGTGCGCTGGGCGCAGCAGGTGGTAACGTGGTCGGCCGCAGCATGGGCGGCACCACCGGCAGCCTGATCGGCTCCGCAGCAGGTGGCGGCGCCGGTGGCGCGCTGGGTAACTACATGGGCAACAAGAGCGACGACGATGATCGTCGTTCCTATCGTCGTGGTTACGATGATGACGATCGTGGTTACTACCGTCGCGGCCATCCAGGTCGTGGTCATGCCTATGGCCATCGCAAGCATAAACATCACTATCGCGACTGAGGCTTGAATCGCCTCGTTTACCGGTAGATCAAAGAATCGCAGCCCTCGGGCTGCGATTTTTTTTGCTCCTCAAACCGCTAGCCGCTCCAACGCCCCGCGCAATCCGGCAGGAATTGCCACCGGTTGATTCGTGGTCCGATCCACGAACACATGCACGAAGCGCCCCGCCGCACAGGCATCATCTTCACCTGCCTTGAACACCGCCAATTCGTATTGCACCGAACTGTTGCCCAACTTGCCAACCCGCAGGCCGATTTCGATCCGGTCCGGGAAAGCGATAGAGGCAAAGTAGTCGCAGGCCGAACTCACCACAAACCCCACCACCTCGCCGTCATGGATATCCAGGCCACCGACTTCGATCAGGTAGGTGTTTACCGCCGTATCGAAAAAACTGTAGTAGGTGACATTGTTGACATGACCGTAGGCGTCATTGTCGTGCCAGCGAGTGGTGATGGGCTGGAAGTGCGGGTAGTCGGTGCGTTGGGGCATCGGGTTGGACATCAGCGTCAGTTCCTGGGGTTGAACAGCGAGTCTAAGGTGTAAACCGCGTTATCGTTCTTCGCGAGCAAGCCCGCTCCCACATTCAATCTTTATTGGACACAGGTTTTGTGTACGTCTGAGATCCAGTGTGGGAGCGGGCTTGCTCGCGAAGGGGCCTTCACAAACGCCACATAAAATCACATGTCAGCGAACCCTCGCCCCTCTGCCGCCAGTTCACCAATCAACCGCGCCGGCGCCCAGTGATCGCCCTGCTTGGTCTCAAGCTGCAACAACCGCAGATGAATAGCTTCCAACCCTTGCTGATCCGCCCAGGCCATCGGCCCGCCCTTGTCCGCCGGGAAGCCATAACCGTTGAGATAGACCAGGTCGATGTCGTGCGCCGATGCCGCGATGCCTTCCTGAAGAATCTTCGCTCCTTCGTTGACCAGCGCCAGCAAACAACGCTCCAGAATCTCTTCAGGGCTGATCTCGCGACGCTGGAACCCCAACCCTTCGCTGATTTCCAGCACCAGCGCATCGACTTCCAGATCGTGCTCAGCCTGACGACTGCCCGGTTCGTAGTGGTAATACCCATCGCCACTCTTCTGACCAAAACGCCCCAGCTCGCACAAGCGGTTGTCCACTTGAACCTCCGGCGCATCCTGGCCTTTGCCAGCCAACTCCCGAGCGCGCCACTCCAGGTCGATGCCAACCACGTCGTACATGCGGAACGGCCCCATGGCGAAACCAAAATCTTGCAGCGCCGCATCCATCTGATAAGGCAAAGCGCCCTCCAGCAGCATCTTGCGCGCTTCGAGCACGTACGGATGCAGCATGCGGTTGCCGATGAAGCCATGACAGTTGCCCGACACCACGCTGACCTTGCCCATGCGTTGGCCCAGGGCCAAGGCTGCATCGAGTACCGCCGGCTCCGTCTGGGCGCCGCGCACGATCTCCAGCAATTTCATGATGTGCGCCGGGCTGAAGAAATGCAGGCCCAGGACCTGTCGCGGACGGCGTGTGGCAGCAGCAATGGCGTCAATGTCCAGCGCTGAGGTATTGCTGGCCAGAATCGCTTCAGGTTTCATCAGGCCGTCGAGTTCGCGGAAGATCTTCTGTTTCAACTCGAGATTTTCGTAGACCGCTTCGATGACCAGATCGACGTCGCGGATCGCCGCGTAATCGGCAGCCGCCGTTACCCGTGCAATGCGCGCATCCGCCTCGGCCTGATCGATCCGCCCCTGACGCACGTTGTGGGCGTAAGTCTCAGCCACGCTGGTCAGCGCTTGCTCAAGCATCTGCGGATTGTTATCGACCCATTGCACCGGCACCCCGGCGTTGGCCAGGCACATGACAATGCCACGGCCCATGGTGCCGGCGCCGATCACGGCGGCGCGCTGAATATCGAACGGTGTCTGGCTCATGATTGTTCTCTTGTTAGCGATCCAAAGACAGTCCTCACCATAGTCAGGCGCCGGGCTTTTTTGAAGTTTATTCCTGTGATGAGCGACATTCAGGGGATGGATAAGCTTTCAAAAACACCGATATCCCTGTGGGAGCGGGCTTGCTCGCGAAAGCGGTGTGTCAGGCAACATCAATGTTGATTCTGATGGCCTCTTCGCGAGCAAGCCCGCACACATTGACGGTGTTTCAACTTGGTAGATGCGCTTGGGCCCAGTCGCGCACGTCGCCATACGGATAATCCTCCAACGCCGCAAACCCCGGAATCGACCGCGCCTTGAGCTTGGTAAACAGCGGCACGCTGATCCCACACAGAAACCGCGTCACGCGCTCTGCCGATGGAACACTCCCCGTGTGCTGCTCGTGCCTGTGGATAAAATCACCACACAGCGCCTCGAAATTTTTATCCACAAGCGCTGGCAATTCCGGTGGCGCTGGCAATCGCCCCACGTGA
Organism: Pseudomonas sp. PDM09; assembly: GCF_014852305.1. Taxonomy (NCBI): domain Bacteria; kingdom Pseudomonadati; phylum Pseudomonadota; class Gammaproteobacteria; order Pseudomonadales; family Pseudomonadaceae; genus Pseudomonas; species Pseudomonas sp. PDM09. Next base: position 42,311 of record NZ_JACVBI010000013.1, read on the forward strand.
CCGTGACACACGGAACAATGCCCACACTGCCGGGGTGCGTGATCGTCGCCGAAGTACTCGGCCAGGCGGTAACCCAGGCAGTGGTCGGTAGCGAACAGATCGAGCATGGCGTGAATTCGCGCGATCTCGGTGCGCTCGTGTTGGGTGAAGTAGGCGTGCAATTCAGCGCTCAGGGTTTGGGAATCAAAGTCCGCTTGCAGCAGGCTGTAGACCTCGGTCATCTGCTTGCTTTCGACCTCGACCCAGCCCTTTTCCTGAAAATAATCCAGCGCCTTGACCACCCGACTGCGCTCGGCGGAATACTGCTCATACAGCGCATCGAAATTCACCGTGGCCCAGGTCCGTGCGCGGCTGGAGGTCTGGATGATCGCCGAGACGAAGTCCTTTCGTTCACCTTCAAATCGGGCAAGTAATGCTTCGGGTTCCTGCAAATACTTGAAGCGGTATTCGGCGTAATAGGCATAACGCGGGGCGATCATTGCGCGCAGTTCCAGCTGCACCAGCAAAGTCTTGAGCGGTAACTGGCGAATGTTGCTCTGATCGGCCAAAGGTCCCAGCAGAAACTCCCATTGCCCCTCGGGCGCAGTGGCTTGCAACTCGTCGAGCACGCAACGAATGCCGTCCCGTTCCGGCGTGTCGCCGTAGACGAAGTTTTCCAGCACGTTGAGGCTGTCGCGGTTGGCCAGCACCAGGCAATCGGATGGCTGCCCGTCACGCCCGGCGCGACCGATTTCCTGACTGTAGTTTTCGATGGATTTGGGCAGGTCGAAATGCACCACGTTGCGGATATCGCTTTTATCGATACCCATGCCGAAGGCAATGGTGGCGACGATGCAATTGGACTGCCCACCCATGAACCGCCGCTGGATTGCTTCGCGCTGTTCGTGCGGCAAACCGGCGTGATAGGCCTCGGCCTGAATGCCACTGCGCCCCAGATGTTCGGCGATGTGCTCGGCGGTTTTCTGCAGGGTGACGTAGACAATACTAGGCTGGCCGGGACGCTGGCTCATCCACTCGACAAGGCGTCGTCGCTTGTCCTGGCCGCGTACCGGTTCCACCAACAGATTGAGGTTGGGCCGGTAGAAACCGGTCGTCACCACATCCTCAGGGGCAATGGCGAATTTAGCCTGCATGTCGGCGATCACCTTGGGTGTCGCGGTGGCGGTCAGCAGCAGCGCCTGAGGGATGTTGAACTGGCGCTGATAGTCCGGCAGCTTGAGGTAATCGGGGCGAAAGTTATGGCCCCATTCAGAGATGCAGTGGGCCTCGTCCACCACCAGCAGCGAGATCGGCACCTGCTGCAAAAAATGGCGGAAGCGCTCGTTCTTCAGACGCTCCACGGAAATCATCAGAATCTTCAGCTCGCCGGACTTTGCGCGGGCCATCACATCGCTGGCGTCATCGCGGCTCTGGGCCGAATCGATACTGCCCGCCGCAATGCCGTGGCGCTGCAAGAACGCTAACTGATCCTGCATCAACGCCAACAGGGGCGACACAACCAACGTCAGGTGCGGCAGCAACAAGGCCGGCAGTTGATAGCAAAGAGACTTGCCCGAACCGGTCGGGAAAATCGCCGCCGCCGAGCGCCCGGCCAACACAGCACTGACCGCCGCCTCCTGGCCGGGTCGAAACTGTGGGTAACCGAAAACCTGTTCCAGGGTGTTGTGCATAAGCTGTCACTCCGTTGACCGCTGCGAAGCCCAAAGCCTAGCCGGCGAACGCAACGAGTCGAGAAAAGGTCGGGGTAAAAACGATACTGGATGATACAGCGGATAGGTCGGGGAGACTGCACGGCGCAGGGAATGGGGCGGCTGGCAGATCGTTTTCGCGAGCAAGCCCGCTCCCACATTAGACCGAGTTCCTACGTAAGAACGCGGTCAACTGTGGGAGCGGGCTTGCTCGCGAAGAGGCCAGCAATATCACCCAAAAAACATCAATAAAACATTAATAAAAAATCAGGGCACCAACACCGCCACCCGCAACTGCTCATCCAGCGCCTGCTCATGAAACACTCGGCTCTTGCTCGCCCAAACTGCATAAGCCGGGCTGATTTCGCCCGTGAACGCCGCCGCCAACTGACGCAAATCAGCGACGTTGCGCACACGTGGGCAGAAGAGTTCGCCGTCGCAGTCCTGACTGGCATTGCGGTAGGTGACCAGCAACCGATCCCACAACCCGTCACGCACTTGTCTGACCGATTTGAGCTTCACAGCCTGCACACCCAGTCGCTGTTTCAGACCCTGTTCATCCAGCGCTTCGCTGGCCAGCAGCGCCTTGCCCACCATCAACACCTCGGCGCGGGATGCAGTGTCGACATCTGCCTGGGTGGTCAGGGCATCGGGCCAACCGGTATGTTCAAGAGCCAGCGAATGACCCGCATCGGTAGCGCCCGCGATCCGCCAAACACCGGCCCATAACAACAAAATCGAGGCCATACGTAGCCATTGCATACCTAATTCCCTTTAAGAGTCGACTCAGACGTTTCGAAACGTCCTACAAAATCTGGCGCGCACCCTACGGAGATTCAGTGCGCCACGCCTGACAATCCCGTAGGAATATCGACCTCTCGGGGGAAAAGCTTAAAAAATAGTCGGAACGTGCGTAGGCAAAGGTCGATAGCGCCGGTAAACCCCCTACAAAACCCGTCCATTTACGTCTTATTGCGACGCCTCGCTGCAGCCCTCTATAGTTTCCGACTCGGCTGAAAACACTGTGTCGGCCCGCCGGCGAGCCTGCCCGATTTCCCACAGGACTGACCTCGATGAACACGTTCCAACCGTTAACCAACCGCTATCGCCCGCTCAAAACCAGCTACAGCGAAACCCCCGTGCTGGTCATCGACACCCAAGCCAATCCTCACGAGATTCTCGACGCCGCCCAGCAACGCATCCGCGCCGCCAGCGATTTGCTCGAAACGCTCTATTGCCTGTGCTTCAAACAGGCTGACGTGAAAGACATTCCAAACATCGTCAGTGCGCTGTACCTGCTGACCCAGGATGGTCACGAATTGCTTGAAGTTGCCCGGCAGCGACTGCCGAGAATCACCACCAATTGATGCCAGAGCAAATCCAGAACCACATGAAGATCCCTGTGGGAGCCGGGCTTGCCCGCGATGAACGATAACGCGGTATGCCTGATGAAAAACGAAACATCCGATGCTCAACGACAACTCGATAAAGCGGCCTGCGGCACATGGTTCAGAGCACAAGTACAAGCCAGCCTCGACGACCCTCGTCCCTGCATTCCCAATCAAGAAGTCAAACGCGTAATGGCAATTAAACGAGAGAAAATGCGGAAGGGATAAGTCCGTCAGCAACGGCCTATCAAAGCTTCATCCCGTTCCTACAACCGAAGACACCTTGTCGCCTATCGCTGCCCGCAACTCACACCTATAGTCGTGACTGTCGCTGCCAAATCAGCGGCTCGGGCTTGGTCACCCGAATGGATCATACTTACGCGTTCGCTGTATGCTGCCGGCACCTCAAGTGTCTGCACGCTTTATGGTGGCTGTGTTTGGGACGCCTTCGGGCGTGCCGGGTATGCGTGTGATCCTCACCGGTTGACCAACCTGAACACAGTCCACCTCCCATCGCTTGGTCACGATGGTGGTGGCTTCATTTGATGCATTTGAGGATAAACACAATGAATTCATGGAAACCGCTCACCGATCGTTACCGCCCACTCCAAACCAACCTCACCGATTCCCCGCCCCTGATCATCGACACAGAGGCCAACCCCCAGGACATCCTCGAAGCCGCCCTCCAGCGCATCCGAGCGTCCAGCGATCTCCTCAAAACCTTGCACTGCGTTTGCTTCAAACACGGCGACGTAGAAGACATCCCCCACATCACCCACGCGCTCTTCTTGCTGACCCAGGATGGCTGCGATCTGCTACAGGTCGCCCAGCAACGCATGATGGGCTGGAAAGCGCCTGCCTGACGTTAAGCACTAACAGGCAAGCCACGCCCTTGTGAGAGCTGGCTTGCCTGCGATGAATACACGCGTAATTTCAATTCTGAACACAAATCGCCAGACATCTATAAACGAACGTCAATCCAGGTAACGTCATCGTCCATGTCAGTGATAGCAATTTCAGGAGTCCTCAAAACCTCAGCCTGGAAAGCCTCGCTCATATCGGCCCAGAAACCGTCCGTAGCAAAAACTAGCCGCTCACCTGCCAGAGCATTTCGAATCACGATCTCCGGATCAGGCGCTTTGCCTATTTTGTAGCTTCGAGTAATCCGGTTACGCGCTGGATCGCACGCCAGCTCGCGGTGTGATCGGTCGCGCTTCCAATTGGCCAGGCAATGAGGCGTCGTTATCCACCCAATGCCCATCCCCGCATCAACTATCCCGCAGCCGCAGTCACCCTCGTAAGCAATCGTCAGCAAGCCGTTTGCGACAACTGCCACCAAGTAGCTGGTTGATCCGCAGAGCTCAGAAAATAGTGGGGCATGTAGATCAGTGAGCACTGACCGAATCAACTGTGTAGCCAACTCATGAGTATCGTCGCCGCTTCCCTGCTCGACTCTCGACTGATAGGTGTCCATCAGTCTCTGAACCAACCCTTGGGCAAGTTGACCGCTACCGGCCTTCGATGTGCCGTCCACAATAACGAATAGGCCTCTGACCCCATCGAACACTGCATCAGCGTAATCGCGATTTTCTTCCCTGGCCTGCCCTTTTACGGATCTGGTCGCGTAGATCATCCTAGTCGGCTCAACTCTTTCATACGTTGAAAAATGAGCTTGCCGCGTTCCGGGTTGGCTCTCACGGAGCTTGAGCTTTGAATCGCATAGTCAATGCCATTGAGTTTGGCCAGGTCCCCGACACCACTGGCAATGAACTGCACTAGCTCAGCATCAGCGCTCAAAATCTCTTCCAATAGCTCCGGCCGACCGTCGATTAAAATGACGATATCCTCCACATCCTTGTGATACGGATCTCCTTCGCCACGACCGCTGAAGGCTTCAAGCTTGGTGGCCAGGAAATAGGGTGGCTTGAAAATCTTAATAGCTGTCCCGCCTGGTAACACGAACGTCACCGCGTGAGCGAGCCCCTCTACGAACCAGCGGTTGGCATAGCCAAGCACCGCTGCATCTGACGGCATCACATCGACAATGATGTCGTTGAACCGGAATCGGCAATTGACCTCATCCTCTCCTGTGATCTTGAAGCCCTTAGCGGCCAAGCGCTGCGTTAACTTCTCCCAGGCTGGAATACCCGCAAGTTCAATCACCAAGTCAACGTCATCGGTGAAGCGAATATCGTCGAGCACAGCTTCATCTGTGACCAGCATTGCGGTTGTGCACCCGCCAACAAAGGCCACTTCCGATAAAAACTCATCCCCCAATCCCTGCGCGACGAACTCAATCATCTGGTAGTTGTGGTCAGCATTCGCACTCATAAACCCATACCTGCCTTCAGCAAATTAATGGCTACTTTGCTCTCCCTTGGTCCTCCAACCCTTACCGCATCAACAAGCGCCAGATAGTGATAAAGCGTCCGGTCCTTCTTCACGGCATCAGGCACAGTCTTGTACAGAGGCTCAATGGCTTGACCTCTCTCACTACCGATCGGATCGGGCCAGACGGGAATCAGATCACCTGCGCTTTTAAGGTGCCTGGACAGCGCCGGCGCGGCAAAGCCCGTCGGGATGCCACGGACAATTGCACCCAGCCTCACAGGGAAAAAATATTTGAGCGCATGCTCTGCAATACCCAGCAACGCTCGACGATTGACCTTCGGCAGAGAGGTTTCAAAATCATTGGTCAGAAGTCCTGCTTCGCGGCAACGAGCAATCGAATTTGATACCTCACTCTTGCTAAGTCCTAGTGAGGATGAAAGGGCTCTGAGTGAATAGCACTCGGCCCAACTGGTAATCGGCGTTTCCAGCGCAGGTTCATCCCACCCCTCCCAATCTGCCAGCGACTGCATACCCCATTCGGCCGTGTTCGAACCGAATACCCCCCAATCCGGGTGCTGGTCCTGCTCTGTAGGGCCGGCAGAAGCAGCCTCGGATTTTGAATCAGCGAAGGCACCATGCCCTGCTCCAGACACATTCAGGGCGAAACCTACGTTAGGGATCGGTGCGCTGCCGATAGCGGGCGTCGAAACTGGCCCCCCCATTTGGAAGCCTTCTTCCTGCGCGTGGAGACTGACCATTTTGAACAGAAGAAAAATATCTTGACTCTTCATGAACCCAATCACTCCAAGTGTCCACATTCCATAAAACGTGGACACTTGTCGCATGCGTAAACTTTTATAGTCAAGGCATTTTTGTAACAGCACGACACCTATGCACCCACGCGCACTAGCTGACGCAAAGGCTCTCACGCTAACAAATGCGAAAAAACGAAGATGTAGGACGTGGTGTGGGAGATTTCCCAAAGCTGTAACAGCTTCTGAAACGACTGAGCCATTCGAATGCCGTCATGCTCAAGTCCATGCAATCATCCCCCATCGCATGCACTCCACGGACAGCACCATGAACCTCGCCCCCAACTTCCCCGACGACCACACCATGCACCTGCTCATGCAGCTGCTGCACGAAGAACTCGGCCTGCCCGAACGCAAAACGCTCAGCCTCACCACCTCGATCAACTTTGACCTGGGTTGTGACGGTGCTGATGCGCGGCATCTGATGGAAGCGTTGGAGGAACAGTTCGCCATCGACTTCGTTGACTACGACGCTTATCGCTACTTTCAGCCGGAAGGGTTTGATGTGTTTCTCAAGCGTCGGGCCAAGGGTCGTGGCGACAAAGTCCCGCTGACTATCGGAATGCTCTACAACGCGATCAAGGTGCAACGGTGGGACACTGAGAAGTTGGAAGGCATCTGTTCGAACGCGTAAGTGGCATTATTCTGGCTGTTTAGCGCTTTTTCAGCTGGAATAATGGCAGTTGTATTTCTGATGGTCCGAATCGCGCCCACAAAAAAGCCGCCCTCAAAGGGCGGCTTTTTCATTCGCTAAATCCAGGCCTTACAACTTCGGCCCAGCAGCCTTGATCGCGTCGCTTACATCAAACTTCTTGAAGTTCTCAACAAACAACCCAGCCAACGCTTTAGCAGCTTCATCGTAAGCAGCCTTGTCAGCCCAGGTGTTACGTGGGTTCAACAGGCCAGTCTCAACGCCCGGTACGGCCAGTGGCACGTCGAGGTTGATGGTGTCGAGGTGTTCGGTTTCAGCACCGATCAACGCGCCGCTCTGGATCGCTGCAATCACGCCACGAGTGGTCGGGATGTTGAAGCGTTTGCCGACGCCGTAGCCGCCGCCGGTCCAGCCGGTGTTGACCAGGTAGACCTTGGAGCCGAAGCCGCGGATGCGTTTGATCAGCAGTTCTGCGTATTCGCCAGCCGGGCGCGGGAAGAAGGGTGCGCCGAAGCAGGTGGAGAAGGTCGATTTGATGCCGCTGCCGGAACCCATTTCGGTCGAGCCCACCAGAGCGGTGTAGCCGGACAGGAAGTGGTAGGCCGCTTGTTCTTCGCTGAGGATCGACACTGGCGGCAATACGCCGGTCAGGTCGCAGGTCAGGAAGATCACCGCGTTTGGCTCGCCACCGAGGTTCTTCTCGGAACGCTTCTCGACGTGCTCCAGCGGGTAGGCTGCGCGGCTGTTCTGGGTCAGGCTGCCATCGGCGTAGTCGGCCTTCTTGGCGTCGTCCAGCACCACGTTTTCCAGGACTGCGCCGTGCTTGATGGCTTTCCAGATGACGGGTTCGTTCTTCTCGGACAGGTCGATGCACTTGGCATAGCAACCGCCTTCGATGTTGAACACCACGCCCTCGCCCCAGCCGTGCTCGTCGTCACCGATCAGGTAACGGCTTTCGTCGGCGGACAGGGTGGTCTTGCCGGTGCCCGACAGACCGAAGAACAGGGTCACGTCGCCCGCTTCGCCGATGTTGGCAGCGCAGTGCATCGGCAGCACATCGGCGGCCGGTAGCAGGAAGTTCTGCACCGAGAACATGGCTTTCTTCATTTCGCCGGCGTAACGCATGCCCGCCAGCAGCACTTTCTTCTGGGCGAAGTTGATGATCACGCAACCATCGGAGTTGGTGCCGTCACGCTCTGGCACGCATTCGAAGTTGGCAACGTTGAGGACTTGCCACTCTTCACGGCCAGCCGGGTTGTACTGGGCCGGGTTGATGAACAGGCAACGACCGAACAGGTTCTGCCAGGCAGTCTGGGTGGTCATCTTCACGGCCAGGTAGTGCTCTTCGGCAGCACCTACGTGCACGTGGGAAACGAAATGCTCTTGCGCGTTGTTGAAGGCCTCGACGCGAGCCCACAGGGCATCGAATTTGTCGGCCGGGAACTTGCGGTTGATCGGGCCCCAGGCGATGGCGTCCTGGGTGGTCGGCTCTTCAACGATGAAACGATCGACTGGCGAACGGCCGGTACGGTGACCGGTGCGAACAACCAGCGCGCCGGTATCGGCAAGCTCGCCTTCACCGCGATTCAGGGCTTCTTTAACCAGATCATCAACACTCAGATCGGTGTACACGGCGTTATTGGCTTGCGTCATGAGGTTCCCCGTCGGCCAGTGGCCGAGTGCTCCAAACGTTTTGTAGTAGAAAGTCGTGCACTACTACCGCGAAAAAAGTGGGCCGGATTATGCCAGAAAAGCCCAAAAAGTGTAGGGTCCTCCCGTCAGAACGGCGTTATTCCGGCGTTAAGCAGTGAATTTACCTGCGCTGAAACGTTTTAGTGACGGGTATCTGACGGCGTATCGACCCCTGCACCAGCAAACAATTGGGTGATATCGGCTGCGTCGAACAGGTAACGTTCGTTGCAAAACTGACAATCGATCTCGATACGGCCGCCATGTTCGACGACCAGCTTTTGAGCATCTTCCAGACCCAAACTGACCAGCGCATTGCCCGAGCGTTCCCGAGAGCAGCTGCAACGGAAACGTAGTTTCTGCACATCGAACAGGCGCACTTGCTCTTCATGGTAGAGACGATGGAGCACGGTTTCGTTGTCCAGGCTCAGCAATTCATCGGCTGTCAGGGTACTGGCCAGGGCGGTGATGTGCTGCCAGCTGGCGGCGCGTTCTTCTTCGTCTTTCAGACGGTCGGCAGGCAGTTGCTGCAGCAACAGGCCGCGGGCACGACGGCCATCGGCATAGAGCCAGAAGCGGGTATTGGTCTGTTGGGACATGACGAAGTAGTTGGTGAAGCAATCGGCCAGGGTTTCACCGTCGAGATCGACGATGCCCTGATAGCGCTGGCCCTGAGTCGGGTCGACGGTCAGCGCCAGGACACCATTGGGCATCAGATCGGCAAGGGTCGCATCCGGGGCAATCCGGTCGGCTTCGTAACGAGCCAGGCCACGAATTTCGCGCTCGCTGGAGCACTCGATCATCAGCAACGGCACCGGGCCTTCGGAACGGGCCTGCAGAATCAGCAAGCCATCAAACTTCAAGGTGCCAACCAGCAACGCTGCCGCTGCCATCAACTCGCCCAGCAGTTGTGCGACCGGCTCCGGATAGGCGTGTTTGGCGAGGACTTCGGCATAGCTACGCTCCAACCCAACCAGCTCGCCGCGGGTGTCGCTGTCATCGAAGATGAAGCGTTGGGTGAAGTCGTTATCCGATAGATGGGTCATAGGTCTGGGTATCTGAAAGGGTGACAAAAAAGAAAAATCGCGTCATTTCCGCATTTTTGGGCGGGCAACGTTCAGCCGTAAGGGCATTTTATGAACAATCCGGGGTTGTTCCAAGCAAGGTCAAACCTCGGTTTTCGACGAACGGTATTTTCATTTGGCCGCTGTCGAGTACACCCATATGGCTGCACAGGTGTGCGATTGCAAGTCTGTGCCCGACGGCGATCACTACTCGTCGTTGCTGTTACCGCGAAACTTGAACAGATCCCGGCGCTGCTTCTTGCTCGGTTTGCCATCGGTGCTCACGCCCAATGCTCCGGCCTTGCGCATGGCCGCAGCCGCTTCGCGTTTGGCAATGCTGGCTTCGGTTTCGGCATACAGGGCCTGAGCCTCCGGCGCGCCACGACGCACGATCGACAGCGCCTGGACCACCACCGTGCGCTCCTCGAAGCCGGTGCGAATCTGAAACTCATCGCCGACCCTCGGCTCCTTGCCTGGCTTGCAGCGCTCGCCCCGGCAATGCACCTTGCCGCTTTCAATCGCGGCCTTGGCCAAGGCACGTGTTTTATAAAAACGCGCGGCCCACAACCATTTATCGAGACGGACCTTGTCGTCCTCTTCGCTTTTTTGTGCCATTGGATGACCTCATTCTGAAATATCGATGAACTGTACTACCGTTTCTGTCGTGCCATGAATCACCACGCTGTGGATTAGAATGCAGGCATTCCCCCGCACATTGAGGGATGGAAATTCGGGCAGTAGATATCTGTCGCCTTTTACCCATTATTCTGCGTGAATACCGCGAATTCGGCCGCACGCGGCCTGAGCGGTTTTTGCCGGTTGAGCACTTTTGAAGACATTTGACCATTTGACCGTTATCGGTCTGCGCGAGTGGGTGGCGCTCCCGGATTTGGGAGTCGCTGGCCTTCGGGCAAAAATCGACACCGGCGCCAGCACCTCCAGCCTGCATGCCACCGACATCGAGCCGTTCGAGCGCGACGGGGAACAGTGGGTGCGCTTCACTGCGCACCTGGGTACGGTGGTGCAACTGCGGCACCGGCGCTGCGAAGCCCCGCTGGTAACGAGGAAAACCATTAAAAGCTCCAATGGCCATGCGCAGATGCGCTATGTGGTCAGCACCACCCTGGCCCTCGGTGATCGGGTCTGGCGGGTCGAGTTCACCCTCGCCTGCCGCAAGTCCATGCGTTATCGCCTGTTACTCGGTTCAAAAGCCCTGATCGACGGCCAGTTGGTGGTCAATCCGGGCATTAAATATGTACAAGACAAGCCGGTGTTCCCGGTATCTACCTTCTCCACAGGTGTTGCATGAAGATCGCTGTGCTGTCGCGGAACCCGCGTCTGTATTCCACCCGTCGTCTGGTCGAAGCCGGTATAGAGCGTGGCCATGAAATGGTGGTGATCGACACCTTGCGCGCCTACATGAACATTGCCAGCCACAAGCCGCAGATCCACTACCGTGGCAAACCGCTGGAGGGTTTCGATGCAGTGATTCCGCGGATCGGTGCATCGGTGACGTTTTACGGCTGCGCGGTGCTGCGCCAGTTCGAAATGATGGGGGTGTTTCCGCTCAACGAATCGGTAGCCATTGCCCGTTCGCGAGACAAACTGCGGTCGCTGCAATTGCTGTCGCGCCGAGGGATCGGTTTGCCGGTCACCGGCTTTGCCCACTCCCCGGATGACATTCCTGACTTGATCGAGATGGTCAACGGCGCACCGCTGGTGATCAAGGTGCTGGAAGGCACTCAGGGCATCGGTGTGGTGCTGTGTGAAACGGCCACGGCGGCGGAATCGGTGATCGAGGCCTTCATGGGCCTGAAGCAAAACATCATGGTTCAGGAATACATCAAGGAAGCCGGCGGCGCGGACATTCGTTGCTTTGTGGTCGGCGACAAAGTGATCGCGGCGATGAAGCGTCAGGCCAAGCCGGGGGAGTTTCGCTCCAACCTGCATCGCGGTGGCAGTGCGAGCCTGATCAAGATCACACCGGAAGAAAGAATGACTGCTTTGCGAGCGGCGAAGGTCATGGGCTTGGCGGTGGCGGGGGTGGATATCCTGCGCTCCAATCATGGCCCGCTGGTGATGGAAGTGAATTCGTCGCCGGGGCTTGAAGGGATTGAAACCACCACCGGGAAAAATGTGGCGGGGATCATTATTGAGCATCTGGAGAAGAATGGCGGGCCGAATATGACGCGGACCAAAGGGAAAGGCTGAAGCTGACTCGGTGATCGTTCCCACGCTCTGCGTGGGAATGCAGCCCGGGACGCTCCGCGTTCCCTCCAGAGCCGAACGCGGAGCGTCCGAAGAGGCATTCCCACGCAGAGCGTGGGAATGATCGGGTTAGACCGCATCCCGCGGCAACATCAACCCAAGCGGCAACCGCACCCGCGCTTCCAGCCCACCACCGGAGCGGTTGCGCAGCTCGACATTCCCGCCATGCATCGAAGCGATCCGCTTCACGATCGCCAACCCCAACCCGGTCCCCTTACCGCCCCGGGCCCGATCGCCACGGGTAAACGGGTTGAAGATCGCCTCCAGCTCCGACGGGTCGATTCCCGCGCCACGGTCCATGACGCTCAGCACCACATACGGCGCACTGGTATCCCCGGACACATAAGCCGCCACTTCAACGCCGCTGCCGGCGTGATGCAAGGCATTGCCGATGAGGTTGTTCAGCAACCGTTTCATCGACACCCGCCGTAGCGGGAACGGCTGGATCGGTTCCAGGCGCAAGCGCACTCTCTCTTCGTTCTGGTTATACGGCGCGGCAACTTCGCGAACCAGATCGCTCAGGTCCACTTCTTCCACCGACTCATCACGTCCGTCACGAATGAAGGCCAGGAACTGATCCAGAATCGCGTCCATGTCTTCGATGTCGCGGATCATGTCGTCTGTCAGGTCACTGTGGGCACCCATCAGCTCCAGGGACAGCCGCAAACGGGTCAGGGGCGTACGCAGGTCGTGGGAAACCCCGGCCAGCATCAGTTCTCGCTCGCGGCCGGCCTGTTCGACGTCTTCAGCCATTTGGTTGAAGGCGCGATAAACCTCGGTCATTTCGCTCGGTGTATCGCTGATCGGCAGGCGCACGCTGCGGCCCTGACCCAGTTGCCTCGCGGCATAGACCAGGCGTTTTAGCGGTTGATTGAGCTGGCTGACGAAAATCCACGCCGAGGCGGTGGACAGCAGGCCAATGGCGAGGAACCAGCCGAGCACATTCCAGATTTTCTGGCCGCGCAATGGGTGCGGATACAACGGCACTTTCAGCCAGCCATCGCCCAGGCTGGGTGCCCGCACCCACAGCGCCGGCGGTGAGTGCATGCGTAATCGCACTTCGGTGTCGGCGCCCAGTTCGGCCTGCATCTGGCGCTGGTAGATCTCGCTGTAGGGCCAGTGCTGTTCGCCTTCTGGCACACCGGCACCCACCACCCGGATCAGGGTCGCGGCATCGGCGATTTTGGTGCGGTTTTCTTCATCGGCGGCCCAATAGGCACGCAGCGTCAGGGCGACGCCGTGGCTATATTGGCGATCCACCAGCACATCTTCGTTCATCAACAGATAAACCAGGGTCAGCGCCTTGGAGAACAGGACGACGATCAGCACCAGCCACAGGGTGCGGGAGAAGAAGCTCTGGGGGAACCAAACAGGGGTTTTCATGAGTAACCGCTACACACTTGCAGGAGCGAGCATGCTCGCATATTGCGGATCACGGGTCTGCGGGAAAGGTCATCTGATCCCTTGCCCGCAAGACCCGCTCCTACAAATCACCGATCACTTCGTGGCGGCGCCATCCGGAACGAACACGTAACCCACGCCCCAGACAGTCTGGATGTAGCGTGGTTTGGATGGATCGGGCTCGATCATCCGGCGCAGACGGGAGATCTGCACATCGATGGAACGCTCAAGGGCATCCCATTCGCGGCCACGGGCCAGGTTCATCAGTTTGTCGCGGGTCAGTGGTTGACGCGCGTTCATGACCAGCGCCTTGAGCACCGCAAACTCACCGGTGGTGAGCATATGCACTTCGTCGCCGCGCTTGAGTTCGCGGGTGGCCAGGGACAATTCGTAGTCACCGAAGGTCACGCTTTCGTCTTCGCTGCCCGGGGCCCCCGGCACCGGTGCCGCCTGACGACGCAGAACCGCTTTGACCCGAGCCATCAACTCGTCCGGGTTGAACGGCTTGGCCAGGTAATCGTCGGCGCCCAGTTCCAGGCCCTTGATGCGGCTAAGTTCATCGCCCTTGGCGGTCAGCATGATGATCGGAATCTGATTGTTCGCCGTGCGCAGGCGGCGGCAAGCGGTCAGGCCGTCTTCGCCGGGCAGCATCAGGTCGAGGACCACCAGGTTGAACACTTCACGCGCCAGCAGGCGGTCCATTTGTTCCGTGTTTGGGACGGCGCGGGCGCGGTAGCCCTTGCTGACGAAAAAGCGCTCCAGCAGGCTGCTCAGCCCGGGATCGTCGTCAACAATAAGAATTTTTTCGCCTTCAGCAATGTTTGCAGTGCTGCTCATTGGATGCTCCTTTGATCTCGGCGCGCATTATGGCGTAGCTGCCGTTATACGCACCGTGTGCATTGTTAGCAGATTTTTCCTTCACCGCCAGAAAACCGGGCATTGTGCCTACAACCCGCGATGCCCCCGAATGGATAGAACGCTGGTTATAATGCGCGGCCTTTTGTGTCAGGCAACGTCTGATCGTTACTGTAAGCAGCCACTTTTTTTTCATGGCGCTGGCAGTAATTGTTCGATTTCACGGGTCAACGGGAAGCCTGTTGGCTCAGGTAGCGGCGCACGCCAGGCCGCTCAACCAGACTCGCCGAGCCTTTATCTCTGCGCCTGCGAGCCTGCTTTCACAATTTGTCAGGTGGTTTTATGGACAGCATCAACAGCCGCATCGCCGAGGAACTCGGTGTACGCCCACAACAGGTCGAAGCGGCCGTCGCGCTACTCGATGAAGGCTCCACGGTGCCCTTCATCGCCCGCTACCGGAAAGAAGTGACCGGCAGCCTCGATGACATCCAGTTGCGTCATCTGGAAGAGCGTCTGCGCTACCTGCGAGAACTCGACGAGCGGCGGATCAGCATCCTTGCCAGCATTCAAGAGCAGGGCAAACTGACCCCGCAACTCGAACGCGACATCAAACTCGCCGACACCAAGACCCGCCTCGAAGACTTGTACCTGCCGTACAAGCAGAAGCGCCGCACCAAGGGTCAGATCGCCCTGGAAGCCGGCCTCGGTACGCTTGCCGACGGTCTGTTCAACGACCCGACCCTGAACCCTGAAACCGAAGCCGCGCGCTTCATCGACGCCGAAAAAGGCGTGGCCGATGTGAAAGCCGCCCTCGAAGGCGCCAAGTACATCCTCATGGAGCGCTTCGCCGAAGACGCCGGCCTGCTGGACAAATTGCGCAACTACCTCAAGCAGGAAGCCACCCTCAGTGCCCGCGTGATCGCCGGCAAGGAAGAGGAGGGTGCCAAGTTCCGCGACTATTTCGAACACGACGAACCGCTGAAAAGCATGCCATCGCACCGCGCGCTGGCGATTTTCCGTGGCCGCAACGAAGGCATTCTCAGTTCCGCGCTGAAAGTCGGCGATGAACTGCCGGGCACCATGCACCCGTGCGAAGGCATGATCGGCCAGCAATTCGGCATCCAGAACCAGAACCGCGCCGCCGACAAATGGCTGGGCGAAGTGGTGCGCTGGACCTGGAAGGTCAAGCTGTACACCCATCTGGAAACCGACCTGCTGGGCGAGCTGCGCGACGGCGCAGAAACCGAAGCAATCAACGTGTTCGCACACAACCTGCACGACTTGCTGCTGTCGGCCCCGGCCGGCCCGCGCGCCACCCTGGGCCTCGACCCGGGCCTGCGCACCGGCTGCAAGGTCGCCGTGGTCGATGCCACCGGCAAGCTGCTGGATCACGCCACGGTTTACCCGCACGTGCCGCACAACAAGTGGGACCAGACCCTCGCCGTGCTCGCCGCCCTGTGCGCCAAGCATTCGGTGGACCTGATTGCCATCGGCAACGGCACCGCCAGCCGTGAAACCGACAAGCTCGCCGCTGAGCTGATCAAAAAATACCCAGCCATGAAGATGACCAAAGTCATGGTCTCCGAGGCCGGCGCATCGGTGTACTCGGCGTCGGAACTGGCCTCCAAGGAATTCCCGGACCTCGACGTATCGATCCGTGGCGCGGTATCGATTGCCCGTCGTTTGCAGGATCCGCTGGCCGAGCTGGTGAAGATCGATCCGAAATCCATCGGCGTTGGCCAGTACCAGCACGACGTGTCGCAGCTGAAACTGGCGCGCGGCCTGGACGCGGTGGTCGAGGACTGCGTGAACGCCGTCGGCGTCGACGTCAACACCGCTTCCGTGGCGCTGCTGGCGCGCATCTCCGGCCTCAATGCGACCCTGGCGCAGAACATCGTCAGTCACCGCGACGAGCACGGCGCGTTCAAAACCCGTGCGGCGTTGAAGAAAGTCGCGCGTCTGGGTGAAAAAACTTTCGAACAGGCTGCGGGTTTCCTGCGTGTAATGAATGGCGACAACCCGCTGGATTCGTCCGCGGTTCACCCGGAAGCCTATCCGCTGGTGCAGCGCATTGCCGCTGAAACCGACCGCGACATTCGCTCGCTGATCGGCGACGCGAGCTTCCTCAAACGTCTCGATCCGAAGAAGTACACCGATGAAACGTTCGGTCTGCCGACGGTCACCGACATTCTGCAAGAGCTGGAAAAACCCGGTCGCGACCCGCGTCCCGAGTTCAAGACCGCCGAGTTCCAGGAAGGCGTCGAAGACCTCAAGGACTTGCAACTGGGGATGATCCTCGAAGGCGTGGTCACCAACGTGACCAACTTCGGCGCCTTCGTCGACATCGGCGTGCATCAGGACGGTCTGGTGCATATTTCCGCGCTGTCGGAGAAGTTCATCAAGGATCCGCGCGAAGCGGTGAAGGCCGGTGATGTGGTCAAGGTGAAGGTCATGGAAGTCGACATCCCGCGCAAACGCGTTGGCCTGTCGATGCGCATGAGCGACACGCCGGGCGAGAAAATCGACGGTGCCCGTGGCGCGCGTCCGGGGTCGGCACCACGCCAATCCCAGAACACCGCCCCGCGCAAGGAAACCACCGCAGCAGCCCCGGCCAACAACGCCATGGCCTCGCTGTTCGCCAACGCCAAACAGTTGAAAAAACGCTGATGGAGATCCCGGCCGGCTTGACCGAAAGCGCATTTTTCAAGCTGCTGGGGTGTCGCTTGCACAGCCTGGAAGCCGGGGTGGCGCAAGTCGCCCTGGCGCTTGAGCCAGAACTGCGCAATCGCGGCGGCAAGCTGCATGGCGGGGCTTTGTTCAGTCTGGTGGACATTGCCATGGGGCTGGCCTGTTCCAGCACCCACGGCTTTGACCAGCAGAGCGCGACCATCGAGTGCAAGATCAACTACATCCGCGCTGTCGCCGACGGTGAAGTGATGTGCACGGCACGGGTGATCCATCCGGGCCGGCGCACGCTGGTGGTCGAGGCCGATGTGATGCAAGGCGACAAACTGGTCGCAAAAGCACAAGGCACGTTCGCTGTCCTGTAGCCCCCAATCATCAATTTGAGTTAATTTCGGCGCTGTGACTGCAGCGTCGGAGTTTTCTGTGGGAGCGGGCTTGCTCGCGAAGGCGGTGTATCAGGCAACTTCAGTGTTGACGGACACGCCCTCTTCGCGAGCAAGCCCGCTCCCACAGGGATTGCGGCGATCAATCCCTGGCTGGCTGACAGCAGGCCAGTGCGGCCCGAAAACCAGGCGAAAACGCCAGTTTTAACTTCACCCTTGTAGACCGTCTTGCCCACCCCCATATTGGGGCGACTGACGCGTGAAGGAATCCAACTTGAGCGAACTTCTCAACCGCCGCCTGGCTCTGCTCGGCGAGCGCGCTAACCTCTCTCTGCTCGAACAGTGCCTTCACGGCATCGAACGTGAATGCCTGCGCGTAACCAGCGAAGGTCGCCTGGCGCAAACGCCGCACCCGGAAGAATTGGGTTCCGCGCTGACCAACGAACAAATCACCACCGACTATTCCGAGTCGCTGCTGGAATTCATCACGCCAGCCCTGCCAGACCCGGCGGACACCCTGGCGAGCCTCGATAAGATCCATCGGTTTGCCTACAGCAAGCTCCGCAACGAATACCTGTGGAGTCCATCGATGCCGTGCCCGTTGCCGGCCGAGAAAGACATCCCGATCGCTTATTACGGCACCTCCAACATCGGGCAGCTCAAGTACGTCTATCGCAAGGGCCTGGCGCTGCGTTACGGCAAGACCATGCAGTGCATCGCCGGGATCCACTACAACTTTTCCCTGCCGGAAAAGCTCTGGCCGCTGCTCAAAGAGGCCGAAGGCTTTGTCGGCACCGATCGCGACTATCAGTCGTCGGCCTACATCGCGCTGATCCGCAACTTCCGTCGCTACAGCTGGCTGCTGATGTACCTGTTCGGTGCTTCGCCGGCGCTGGACGCCGGTTTCCTGCGCGGTCGCTCGCATCAGCTGGAACAGCTGGATCCGGACACGTTGTACCTGCCGTACGCCACCAGCCTGCGCATGAGCGATCTGGGTTACCAGAGCAACGCCCAGGCCGGTTTGACGCCGTGCTACAACGATCTGACCAGCTACACCGACAGCCTGCGCAAAGCCGTGGCCACGCCGTATCCGCCGTACGTCGAGATCGGAACACACCAGGACGGTGAGTGGGTTCAGCTCAATACCAACATTCTGCAGATCGAAAACGAGTACTACTCCAACATCCGTCCGAAACGCGTGACCTACACCGGCGAACGGCCGATCCAGGCGCTGGTGGCCCGTGGCATTCAGTACGTCGAAGTGCGTTGCCTGGATATCAACCCGTTCCTGCCGATGGGCATCGACCTCACCGAGTCACGGTTCCTCGATGCGTTCCTGCTGTATTGCGCGCTGAACGACAGTCCGCTGCTGACCAGCACCAGCTGCGGCAATGCGACGTCGAACTTCCTTAGCGTGGTCAAGGAAGGTCGTCGTCCGGGCCTGCAATTGCAACGCGACGGGCACCCGGTAGACCTGAAGGAATGGGCAAGCGAATTGCTGGAAAAGATTGCGCCATTGGCGGCGTTACTGGACCAAAGCCATGGCGGCGAAACTCACAGCAAAGCACTGGACGCACAGCTGGCCAAGGTCAAGGACCCGTCCCTGACGCCATCGGCTCAGGTGTTAGCGGCGATGGCCGAGCACAAGGAAAGCTTTGCTCAGTTTTCCTTGCGTCAGAGTCAGGTGCATGCAGAGTTTTTCCGCAGCGAGCCACTTTCAGGCGAAGAACAAGCTAGATTTGAAGAGTTGGCACGTTCGTCGCTGGCTCAGCAGGTGGAGCTGGAACAGAACGAAGTCGGCGATTTCGATGTGTTTGTCGGGTCCTATCAGGCGAGTATTCTGGCGATCAGTAACTAAACTGCCAAAGCGGGTCCCCCTGTGGCGAGGGGGCTTGCCCCCGTTCGGCTGCGAAGCAGTCGTAATGCAGGCGACTCGGTTTGTATGATCGTTCCCACGCTCTGCGTGGTAATGCCTCAAGGGACGCTCCGCGTCCAGGTGACGCGGAGCGTCACCGGCTGCATTCCCACGCGGAGCGTGGGAACGATCGAAGGCCACACCACGGTCTCCCTTAGAATTTTCCGCTCATAAGTTAATTCTAAAAAGTTATTTATTTTCCAATTCTTATATCATTTAGTCTCCTTTTCACGCCGACACTCGGCCGTCTGACAAGGAGCTTCGCAATGAAACTGACTTCCCCTCTTCGCCTCCTGGCAGCCGCGTCTCTGGCTGCGGCGAGTTTCCTGGCTCAGGCGGCAGATGTGACCGTCGCCTACCAGACCACCGTTGACCCGGCTAAGGTTGCCCAGGCCGACGGCACTTACGAAAAGGCCATCAAGGCCGACATCAACTGGCGAAAATTCGACAGCGGCGCCGACATTATCGCCGCCATCGCTTCCGGCGATGTGCAAATCGGCTACCTCGGTTCCAGCCCCCTGACGGCGGCAATCACCCGCAAAGTTCCGGTAGAAACCTTCCTCATCGCCACCCAGATCGGCGCCGCCGAAGCGCTGGTTGCGCGAGACGGTTCCGGGATCAAGACCCCGCAAGACCTGATCGGCAAGAAAATCGCCGTACCGTTCGTTTCCACCGGCCACTACAGCCTGCTGGCCGCGCTGAAACACTGGAACATCGATCCATCGAAAGTCACCGTGCTCAACCTCGCGCCGCCAGCAATCATCGCTGCATGGAAACGCGGTGATATCGACGCCACCTACGTCTGGGACCCGGCCCTCGGCGTGGCCAAGGAAAACGGCAAAGTGCTGATTACCTCGGGCGAACTGGCCAAGTTCGGTGCGCCGACTTTCGATGCCTGGATCGTGCGTAAGGATTTCGCCGAGAAGCACCCGGAAATCGTCACCGCGTTCGCCAAAGTGACCCTCGATGCCTACGCCGACTACCGCAAAGATCCAAAAGCCTGGCTCGCCAACCAAAGCAACGTCGACAAACTGGTGAAGCTCTCCGGTGCCAAGGCCAGCGACATTCCATTGCTGCTGCAAGGCAACGTCTTCCCGCTCGCAGCTGATCAGGTGCTCACCCTCGGCGCGCCGACCACCAAGGCCATCACCGACACCGCGGTGTTCCTCAAGGAACAAGGCAAGGTCGAGGCCGTGCTGCCGGACTACGCGCCGTACGTCAGCGCCAAATACATCACCAATTGATCGGGAGTTAACCGCGATGGCTTTGCTTCAGCTGGAGCGCATCTGCGCACAGTATCCCGGCGCTGCGGAACCTGTGCTGGCGGATATTTCCCTGAGCCTGGGGCCCCGGCAGTTGCTGGTTGCCCTCGGCCCCTCCGGCAGTGGCAAGACTTCGCTGTTGAACCTGATTGCCGGTTTCGTCGAGCCCAGCGCCGGGCGCATCACCCTTGACGGTGTGCCGGTCAAAGGCCCGAGCGCCGAGCGCGGCGTGGTGTTCCAGGACGACGCCCTGTTGCCTTGGCAGGACGTGCTGGCCAACGTCGGCTTCGGTCTGGAACTGGCTGGCGTCGTCCGGGATAAACGCGAAATCCGCGCCCGGGAAATGCTCGCCCTGGTGGACCTTTGCGGTTTCGAACACCGCCGAATCTGGCAGCTCTCGGGCGGGCAGAAACAACGTGTCGGCCTCGCTCGCGCCCTCGCAGCAGACCCTCGGGTCTTGCTGATGGACGAACCCTTCGGTGCCCTTGATGCCTTCACCCGCGAACAGATGCAGGAGCTGTTGCTGCAAGTCTGGCAGCGCACCGCCAAACCGGTGTTCCTGATTACCCACGACATTGAAGAAGCGGTGTTCCTCGCCACGGATCTGATTCTGCTGGCGCCCAACCCCGGGCAAATCGTCGAGCGCCTGAGCCTGGATTTCGGTCAGCGTTACGCCGCCGGCGAATCGGCGCGGGCGATCAAATCCGACCCGCGCTTTATCGAAACCCGCGAACACGTGCTCGCCAAAGTGTTCTCCCAACGCAGTGCCGTCCAGCGACAGGAGCGCGTATGAGCACCTATGAAGTTCCCGCCGCGACGGTGAAACCGGGCTCGACCGTAATCCCGCTGCGTCGCAGTTTGAACACGCGCTGGATCAGCATGCTGACGCTGGTCGCTCTCGTTGCCATTTGGTGGGCCGTCACGGTCACAGGTTTGATCGAACCGCTGTTCCTGCCGCCACCGTCCGCCGTGCTGCAAAAAGGCTGGTTGCTGGTGACCACCGGCTACATGGATTCGACCTTGTGGCAGCATTTGGGCGCGAGCCTTGGCCGCATTGGCCTGGGCCTGGGCTTCGCCGTGCTGACCGCCGTGCCGGTCGGCATTGCCATCGGCCACAACCGCATCGCCCGAGGCATTCTTGACCCGCTGATCGAGTTCTATCGCCCGATTCCGCCGCTGGCTTATCTGCCGCTGATCGTGATCTGGTGCGGCATCGGTGAGTTGTCGAAAGTCTTGTTGATCTACCTGGCGATCTTCGCGCCGATCGCGATAGCCACCGCCACTGGCGTACGCACCGTCGACCCGGCGAAATTGCGCGCCGCCCAGTCGTTGGGCGCGACTCGGGCGCAGTTGATTCGGCATGTAATTCTGCCCAGTGCCTTGCCGGACATTTTGACCGGCGTACGGATTGGCCTGGGTGTGGGTTGGTCGACATTGGTGGCCGCCGAGTTGATCGCCGCCACCAGTGGTTTGGGCTTCATGGTGCAATCGGCCGCGCAATTCCTGGTCACCGATGTGGTGGCGCTGGGGATTCTGGTGATCGCGCTGATCGCTTTCGCCATGGAAATGGGCCTGCGTGCGCTGCAACGTAAACTGGTGCCGTGGCATGGTCAGGCTCACTGAGTAGAGCGGGTCTATGGCGAGGGGCAAGCCCCGGGGTTGAGCCCACCACAATCTCGCGTAGGATCGACGTCGCTCTTTAATTGAACGCGATGTAGAAGTAGCCCAGCTGTGGATCCCGCCCCATCGGGGGGACCCTCGACACGAAAATGTCTTTCACCCGGCCCAGTTCCGGTAATTCCATCACACACAAGCCATCGACAAAGTCGGTGGGTTGCAGGCTGTTGAACCCGACGCTGAACGGCAAGCGCTCGCTTTTGGGCATCTGTGAATGCGGTGTTTCTTTAAGGGTGTCGATATGGATCGGCAGTTCACTGCCATCGGGCAGTCGCAGCGTCCCCGTTTTGCCCAGCAGCGCCTGAAAGTGCTGGCTTTGAACCTGTTGCAGCATGGCATCACTCCATCAGCAAAAAGTGGCCGGGGGATTGGCATCCCCCGGCCAGACCCTCAGTTGCGCGAAGGGAAAAGACCGTTCAGGGCGATGCTGAAGTTGAGCACCAGGAACGGGTTCATCACCTCCATGGGCAAGCCGTTGCCGGCGGACGAGATTTCCCCCGTTACCGTAGTGGCCACGCCCTTGAGCGGCACGGCCGCAGCACCTTGCTGATCGGAGTAAATACTCGCCGAGCCCGGCCCGCCGCCGGAGGCGCCGATGTAGGCGTTGGTGGCGGTCGGGTTGGTGACCGGGTTGCTCGCCGGGCTGGCCAGTTGCAGGGTGGTGGTGGCCGTGAGCCCGGACAAGGCATGGGTGTGGTTGGGCAGGTTATTGATGGTCGCGGTGACGTTCTCGGTGCCGGAAACTTCGCCGATGACGCGCGGGGTCAGGCCCAGGCCGTTGCCCATGGCGACCGGCATGCGACCTTGCAGGTTGGGCAGCATGAAATTGGTGGTGCCATTGCCTCCGTAGTAGGTTCCCAGCAGTGCGAAAACTGTGTTGTATTGCGCGATGCTCAGCGTCTGGCCGTTGCACAGGGCCCAGCCGTTGGGCGCGAAGTTAAAGGCGAAAGACTGGATAGTGCCGATGAATACTTCCATGGTTCCTCATCCCTCAGGTTAGTGTCTGATGCGTCACGTTGCAGGCCCGGTTAACCGGGTTCGCGCTATCAGCCGACTCCTTTCCTCTCCATGGCTGGGTCACGCCACGCCAAAGCGTAGACGCTGATCGGAATGATTGCCGGACGTCGTCCGTCGCAAGGCCAGCATCGACGTCGGGCTCGCGCCTGTCCTACAGTGCTGGGGAAGCTTCGGTTTTCACATGGCCGTTGCAAGGGGAGGTAATGGAGGCGCGCAGAGAAACACCGCTGGGCGATACTCAGGACCCGCATGCGATGCCGGGGTCGTGGGCGGCTGCCCGTCGCTTGCTGCGATGGGCGCGGGAGCATTGGCTACTGTCGATTCTGACGTTGGCCACGCTGGTGCGTTTTTACCACCTGACGGCGGCAGTGATTCGGGGCGACGAAGGGTCCAGCCTGTTGCTGAGCCAATATTCCCTGGCCGGGATCTGGGAGCACGCGGCCCATGGTGTGCATCCACCCCTGTATTTCATGCTGCTGCACGGCTGGATCGATCTGTTCGGAGATGGCATTTTTTCGATTCGCAGCCTGAGTGCGTTGTCGGGGATTGTCACGGTGGGGCTCGGCGTCTGGTTGGTGGACTTGCTCGCTACCCGCCGTGCCGCGTTGCTGGCCGGGGTCGTGCTGGCGCTGCTGCCCACGGCGGTACATTACAGCCAGGAAGTGCGCATGTATTCGTTGCTGGGGCTGTGGCTGATCGGTGCCACGATCGCCTTGATGTATTGGATCAGGCGGCCGCAACGTACACGCTACCTGGTGATTTATACCCTGCTGATGAGTGCGGCGTTCTACACCCATTACTTCACGGCGTTTTGCGTGCTGTGTCACTGGCTCTATCTGGGGCTGATCCGCCTGCAGCCAGGGTATCGATTGCGGCACATTCAGCGCTCTGGCTGGTGGTTGGCCAACATGGCGATTGTGGCGTTGTACCTGCCATGGCTGCCCAATCTGTTCGATCTGGTGCAGCACATGGATCAGCTCCAAGCCAATGTCGACGTGGGGTGGGAGGCGCCCGTCACGCTCGGCTCACTGCCTTCAATGATCTGGTCGTTCCTGATCCAGGACGATGGCGAGAACCTGCCCACACTGATTTTTATTGCGTTGCCACTGGCGCTGCTGGCCCTGGCGGGCGTGGCGCTGGCGCGCGATCGCAGTGTTTTCCGTGGAAGTGCGCTGGCGCTGATCTACACCGTTCTCCCGTTGTTGTTGGTATTTGCGGTGTCGTTCATATCGCCGGTATTCATCGAACGCTACCTGAGCGCTTATGCCTTGGGCTTGCCGATGCTTGTGGCGCTGGCCATCGATCGTTTGTACGCGGACTTCAAGGTAGTGGCGCTGGCCGTGCTGATGCTGTTTGTCGGCGTCGAACTGGTGGGGCTGAAAAACAATGCCACGGTGGATACCGGCGATCAGATCAGCGTCATGGTCAGCTATGTGAACCAGCACTTCGCTCCCGGCGACCGAATCGTCGCGCCTTTGCCCCAGGGTTGGCAGAAGTAGGCCGTATTCAAAGGCTTAATCGGTTCATTTTTCAACTGGCTATATGAATCGCCTTTTCCAGTCGATTTAGCTCAGATTTGATATCAAAACACCACTAGTTGGATGGCCATTCATGGTCTACGCTCGTCATATAAAAGGACTTATGACGGGTGAATGGATGCAGCACTTTCACTTTATTTCCGGCTTGCCGCGCTCAGGCTCGACCCTGCTTTCTGCCATTCTTTTGCAGAACCCGCGCTTTCATGCCGGTATGACCAGCCCCGTGGGTGCGCTCTTTTCCGGCGTTCTGGAACAATGCAGCGCTGGCAGCGAATTCGGCGCGGTGATCGACACCGACCTGCGTCGCCGTCTGTTGCGCGGCCTGTTCGATTCTTTCTACGCCGACAAGGCCGACAAACCGGTGGTGTTCGACACGAACCGCCTGTGGAGTTCGCGCCTGCCGGCGATCAGCGATCTGTTCCCTCAAGCCAAAATCATTGCCTGCGTGCGCAATGTCGCTTGGGTCATGGACAGCATCGAGCGCCTGTACCGCGCCAACCCCTTCGAAAACACCAAGCTGTTCGGTGATGCGGTCGAACGCAACACGGTCTATAGCCGCTGCGAAACCCTGGCCCAGCGCAATCGGCTAGTGGGGTTTTCCTGGGCCGCCCTCAAGGAAGCCTATTACGGCGAACACGCCGACTCGTTGCTGATCATCGATTACGACCTGCTGAGCCAGGCGCCTGAGCGGGTGATGCGCCTGGTCTACGATTTCATTGGCGAACCCTGGTTCGAACATGATTTCGATCATTTGGCCTACGACGCCCCGGAATTCGACCAGGCCCTCGGTCTCTCGGGGCTGCATAAGGTGAAGGCCAAGGTCCAACTGCAATCGAGGCGAACGATCCTGCCGCCGGACCTGTTCAAGCAGTACGCCGAGTTGTCCTTTTGGCTCGATGGCTCAGCCAGCGCCGCCAATGTCATTCGTATGAAAGCCGACGCCGCGATCAGTTGATCGCGGCGTTTTCATTGATGCGTCTAAAAGTTCGAGTCCGGGTGAGCAGCATGTGGTGGAGCAAAGGCAAGTCGCGGGTTACCGAAGGCGCACGAGCGCTGGCCTCGCCAATGATCATGTCCCTGGAGCCGCGCATGCTGTTCGACGGCGCGGTGGCCGCCACGGTCGCCGACACTGCCCAGGCCGACAGCCATGCCACCGCCGAGGTGGTCAAGGCACCGACGGCCGATCAACCGGTCGCCAGCAAGGACACCCACGGCCAGGCCGATGCCACACCGGCGCCAGCACCCGCCGCGGTGCCGGGGCAGAGCGTGGTGTTCGTCGATTCGCGGGTCAAGGACGCTGGCAGTCTGCTTCAGGGTATTGCTCCCGGTACCCAGGTGGTTCAGCTCGATGCCAGCAAAGATGGCCTGCAACAAATCGCTGACTATCTGGACGGCCATCAGGGCATCAGCTCGGTGCAGATTATCGCCCACGGCAACGCGGGCGATTTGTGGCTGGGCAACAGCTACTTGTCTGCCGACAACGTCGCGGGCCGCAGCGCGGTGCTGGCGGAAATTGGCAAGGACATGAACGTTGGCGGCGACATCCTGATTTACGGCTGCTACACCGCCGAAGGCGAGCGCGGCTTGAATTTTATTGACTCGCTGGCTCAATTGACCGGCCGCGATGTGGCCGCCTCCAGCGATCGCACCGGGCTCGGTGGCGACTGGGATCTGGAAATCGCCACCGGCAACATCGAAAGCGCCAATGTTCTTTCGACTACGGCCATGAGCGACTATCAGTGGGGTCTGGCTACTTGGACCGCCACTAACAACGCCAACACGGGCGTCGGTTCGCTGCGCGCGGCCATCGCCTCGGCGCAGAACGGCGATATCGTCACCTTCAGCAGCAGCATGACGGTGCAGCTGACGTCCGAACTACTGATCAACAAGAACATCACCGTTGATGGCGACTTGAACAACGACGGTGCGGCTGACGTGATTATCGACGGTCAGTACAGGACCCGAGTGATTGAAGTGTCGTCTGGCAGCATCGTGACGCTCGATGGGCTGGTGATCACCCGTGGCTTGGTGTCGGGCAACGGTGGCAACGGTGGCTACGGTGCCACGGGCTCGATGGCCGGGGGGATTTTCAACGCAGGGATTCTGACCCTGAACAACGTCAGCGTGACGTCCAACGGCGCTTCCGGTGGCGGTGGCGGCGGCGGTGTCACGACGTATTACGGCGGTGGCGGCGGTGGCGGCGGCGGTTTGGGCGGCCAGGGCGGCGGGCATGGCGGTTCGGTAGGGCCGGGCACCGGCACCATGGAGGGTCAGACGGGCAGCGGCGGTATCGGTGGTAACGGCGGTTATTATAACGGGGTCGACATGGGCGGTCACGGTGGCACCAGCACTGGCGGAGCTGGCGGGCTGGGCGCTTTCGATTACAGCAACGGCGGCAATGGTGCGACGGCTACCAATGGCACGCTTTCCATTGGCGGCGGTGGCGGCGGGGCCGGTTGGGACAAGGTCGGTGGCGCCGGTGGCAATGCGGTGGGCGGGATCTACAACGCCAGCGGCGGCACCATGACCATCGTCGGCACCTCGACCATCACCAACAACATCGGTGCCGGCGGTGGCGGCGGTGGTGGTGGTGGCTATGCCAGCAATGCCAGCAATGGCGGCGTGGGCGGCCGGGGCGTCGGTGCGATCTGGAACAAAGGCACGCTGCTGATCACGGCTGCCAACTTCGCCGCCCTGGCCGGTAATGCCGCGGCCAGTGGCGCCGGTGGCGCCGCGTTGGGCGGTGGGAGCACCGGCACCTCGCCAACCGCAGTCGCGACAATCTATAACGACGGCGGCGTACTCAACACCGCGTATTCGCCGCCACCGACCGCGACCATTGTGGTCGCTGACACTACACTGAGCATCGGCGAAACGTCCCTGGTGACCATTACCTTCTCCGAGGTGGTGACCGGTTTCACCAATGCGGACCTGACCATCGCCAACGGCACGTTGACGCCGGTAAGCAGCGGCGATGGCGGCATTACCTGGACGGCAACCTTTACCCCATCCGCCAGTATTTCCGATACGACCAACGTCATCACCCTGGACAACACCGGGGTGATCAACATTCTGGGCACCGCCGGCGTAGGCACCACCAACTCCAACAACTACACGGTCGACACCGTACGCCCGACCGCCAGCATCGTGTTTACCGACACGGCGCTGAGAATCGGCGAAACCTCGCTGGTGACCATCACCTTCAACGAGGCGGTCACCGATCTCACCAATGCCGATCTGACAATTGCCAACGGCACCTTGACCTCGGTGAGCAGCGGCGATGGCGGCCTCACCTGGACGGGGACTTTCACGCCGAGCGCGAGCATCACTGACACGAGCAATCTGATCACCCTGGACAATACCGGGGTCAGCGATCTGGTGGGCAACGCCGGCAGCGGTACCACCGATTCGAACAATTACGCCATCGATACCGTGCGGCCAACGGCAACGATCGTGGTGACAGACAATGCGCTGAGAATCGGTGAAACCTCGCTGGTGACCATCACCTTCAGCGAAGCAGTCAGCGGTTTCACCAACGCCGACCTGAGCATCGCCAACGGCACCTTGACGGCGGTCAGCAGCAGCGACGGCGGCATCACCTGGACCGCCACGTTCACCCCGAACGCGAGCGTCAATGACACGACCAACCTGATCACCCTGAACAATACCGGCGTGGCGGATCTGGCGGGCAACACCGGCAGCGGCACCACCGACTCGAACAATTATGCGATCGATACGCTTCGTCCAACCGCAACCATTGTGGTGACGGACAATGCGCTGAGAATCGGCGAAACTTCACTGGTGACCATCACCTTCAATGAAGCAGTCAGCGGTTTCACCAACGCCGACCTGACCATCGCCAACGGCACCTTGAGCGCGGTGAGCAGCAGCGACGGCGGCATCACCTGGACCGCGACCTTCACACCCTCCGCGAGCACCAACGACGCGACCAACCTGATCACCCTGGACAACACTGGCGTGGCGGATCTGGTGGACAACGCCGGCAGCGGCACTACCGATTCCAACAACTTTGCGGTCGACACCGTACGCCCGACGGCCACCATTGTGGTTGCGGACACCGCGCTGAGAATCGGCGAAACGTCGCTGGTGACCATCACTTTCAGCGAAGCGGTCAGCGGCTTCACCAACGCGGACCTGACCATTACCAACGGTACCTTGACCGCGGTGAGCAGCAGCGATGGCGGCATCACCTGGACCGCGACCTTCACACCTTCCGCGAGCATCAACGATACAACCAACCTGATCACCCTGGACAATACGGGCATCGCGGATCTGGCGGGCAACGCCGGCAGCGGCACCACCGATTCCAACAACTACGCCATCGACACCGTGCGTCCGACCGCCACGATTGTGCTGGCCGATTCAACACTGACAGCGGGCGAAACCTCGCTGGTGACCATTACCTTCAGTGAAGCGGTCAGCGGTTTCACCAACGCCGACCTGACCATCGCCAATGGCACGTTGAGCGCCGTGAGCAGCAGCGACGGCGGCATCACCTGGACCGCGACCTTCACGCCAACCGTCGGCGTGAATGACCCGAGCAACGTCATTACCCTGAACAATACCGGTGTGGCCGATCTGGCCGGCAACACAGGCAGCGGCACCACCAACTCCGGCAACTACACCCTCGATACGGTGCTGCCGACTGCCACTATCGTTGTTGCTGACAATGCGCTGAGAATCGGCGAAACCTCACTGGTGACCATCACCTTCAGTGAAGCAGTCAGCGGTTTCAGCAACGCCGACCTGACCATCGCCAACGGCACCTTGAGCGCTGTGAGCAGCAGTGACGGCGGCGTCACCTGGACCGCGACCTTCACACCGACCAACGCCATCACCGATACCACCAACCTGATCACCCTGGATAACAGCGGTGTGCAAAACGCTTCGGGCAATGCCGGCAGCGGCACCACCGATTCCAACAACTACGCCATCGATACCGTGCGGCCAACGGCAACCATCGTGGTGACGGACACGGCGCTGAGAATCGGCGAAACGTCGCTGGTGACCATCACCTTCAGTGAAGCGGTCGTTGGTTTCACCAACGCCGACCTGACCATTACCAACGGTACCTTGACCGCGGTGAGCAGCAGCGACGGCGGCATCACCTGGACCGCGACCTTCACACCTTCCGCGAGCATCAACGATACAACCAACCTGATCACCCTGGACAATACGGGCATCGCGGATCTGGCGGGCAACGCCGGCAGCGGCACCACCGATTCCAACAACTACGCCATCGACACCGTGCGTCCGACCGCGACGATTGTGTTGGCCGATCCCACACTGACTGCGGGCGAAACCTCGCTGGTGACCATTACCTTCAGCGAAGCGGTCAGTGGTTTCACCAACGCTGACCTGACCATCGCCAACGGCACTTTGACCGCCGTGAGCAGCAGCGACGGCGGCATTACCTGGACCGCGACCTTCACGCCAACCGTCGGCGTGAATGACCCGAGCAACGTCATCACCCTGAACAATACCGGTGTGGCCGATCTGGCCGGCAACACAGGCAGCGGCACCACCAACTCCGGCAACTACACCCTCGATACGGTGCTGCCGACTGCCACTATCGTTGTTGCCGACAATGCGCTGAGAATCGGCGAAACCTCACTGGTGACCATCACCTTCAGTGAAGCAGTCAGCGGTTTCACCAACGCCGACCTGACCATCGCTAACGGCACCTTGAGCGCCGTGAACAGCAGTGACGGCGGCGTCACCTGGACCGCGACCTTCACACCGACCAACGCCATCACCGATACCACCAACCTGATCACCCTGGATAACAGCGGTGTACAAAACGGCTCGGGCAACGCCGGCAGTGGCACCACCGATTCCAACAATTACGCCATCGACACCGTGCGCCCAACGGCCACCATCGTGGTCGCGGACGCGGCGCTGGCGGTAGGTCAAACCTCGGTGGTGACCATCACGTTTTCCGAGGCGGTGACTGGTTTTACCACGGCTGACCTGACCGTGAGCAACGGTTCCCTGAGCAATTTGAGCACCAGCGATAACATCACCTATACCGCCACCCTGACGCCGACGGCGAGTATCACCGACTCGACCAACCTGATTACCCTGGACAACACCGGAGTGATCGACGGAACAGGCAATACGGGGACCGGTACTACCGATTCGAATAACTACGCCATCGACAGCCTACGCCCGACCGCCACTATCGTGCTGAGCGACACGACCCTGAAACCGGGCGAAACCGCGCTGGTGACCATCACCTTCAGCGAGGCGATAACGGGTTTCGACAACGCTGACTTGAGTATCGCCAACGGCACGTTGAGCGCGGTGAGCAGCAGCGACGGCGGCATCACCTGGACCGGGACTTTCACCCCCACCGCCGGAATTACCGACACCAGCAACCTCATCACATTGAGCAACGGCGGCATCTCGGACCTGGCCGGCAATGCCGGATCTGGCACCACCAACTCGGCCAATTATGTAGTGGAAACCGAAGTCCCGACCGCGACCATCGTGGTTGCCGACA
The DNA here is from genome assembly GCF_014852305.1 of Pseudomonas sp. PDM09. Taxonomy (NCBI): domain Bacteria; kingdom Pseudomonadati; phylum Pseudomonadota; class Gammaproteobacteria; order Pseudomonadales; family Pseudomonadaceae; genus Pseudomonas; species Pseudomonas sp. PDM09. Next base: position 73,459 of record NZ_JACVBI010000013.1, read on the forward strand.
ATGCGCTGAAGGTCGGTGAAACCTCGTTGGTCACCATCACGTTCAGCTCGGCGGTCAGTGGTTTTGACAACGCCGACCTGACGATAGCCAACGGCACCCTCAGCAACGTTTCGTCCGTCGATGGTGGCGTGACCTGGACCGCGACCTTCACACCTGCGGTCAGCGTGACGGACACCACTAACCTGATCAGCCTGAACAACAGCGGTGTGACCAACGCGTCGGGCAACAGCGGCGTCGGCGTGACCGACTCCAACAACTATGCGATTGATACCGTTCGCCCTGATGCGACCATTGTGGTGGCGGACAATAAGCTGGGCATTGGTGAAACCACCACGGTGACCATTACCTTCAGCGAAGCGGTATCCGGTTTCGACCTGTCGGACCTCAGCGTGGCCAATGGCGTGCTGTCCAACCTGGCCAGTAGCGACGGCGGTGTGACCTGGACCGCCACACTCACACCGACCGCGAGCCTTAACGATGCGACCAACCTGATCCTGCTCGACACCGGCAATGTGCTCGACGCGGCGGGGAATGCCGGCGCCAGCATCGCCATTTCCAACAATTACGCACTCGATGCGACTCGCCCGACCGTCACCATCGTGGTTGCCAACCCGAACCTGGGCATTGGCCAGACGACGCTGGTGACCTTCACGTTCAGCGAGGCGGTCAGCGACTTCGATTTGTCGGACTTGAGCGTCACTAACGGCGAGCTGACCAATCTGGCCAGCAGCGACGGCGGCAAGACCTGGACCGGAACGTTCACACCCACCGCGAGCATCACTGACCCGAGCAATTTCATCGCGCTGGACACCAGCAACGTGACGGACCTGGCGGGCAACATCGGCGCCAGCGTCGCGGTGTCCAACAACTACGCCATCGACGGCGAACGGCCGACGGCCACGGTGGTGGTTGCCAACCCGAACCTGGGCGTGGGCCAGACCTCATTGGTGACCTTCACCTTCAACGAAGCAGTGAGTGGCTTCGACCTGTCCGACATCAGCGTGGCGAACGGCAGCTTGTCCGGTTTGAGCAGCAGCGATGGCGGTAGAACCTGGACCGCGACCCTGACGCCGAACGCCAATGTCAGCAGTGGCAACAATGCGATCAGCCTGAGCGTCGCTGGCGTCAGCGATTCATCAGGCAACACGGGTAGCGGTGTCAGCCTGTCGAACAGCTATGCGATCAATACGGTCGTTGCACCGTCGTCCCCGCCTGTCGTGGTGCCGCCGGAACCGGAATTCCGGGCCTCGGATCCTGTCAGCGTGCCCGATCTGCCCAACGTGCCATTACAACCGATCATCTTCACTGCGCCCACTGGCGATCTCGGCTCGCCGCTGACCTTTACCTCGCTGTTTGAACAGCGAGTGATCGGCAACGGCATTCGGCCTTTGGGCGATATTTTCATGAGTCATGGGGCGCTGACGCCCAGCTTTATCGCGCAGGTATTCAGCAGCAGTGAAAACGGTGGCGATGGCTCAGGTCACGGCTTCCTCGGTTTTGGCGGCGGCGATGGCGGGGTTTTTGGCAGCAGCACGCTGTCGAATCTGTTCAATCAGGACGCGGGCAGCGAGGGGGACTCGCTGAACGCCTTCGGCCATAACTCAATCAGGATGGGAGATGCTTCCCAAGGGTTGCGCGGCGTGTTTGGCGCACCGAGTCTTGGTCAGCAATTGCAACAACTCAAGGACATCGAGCAGCGGCAGGTCGAAAGCCTGGCCGCGGCTTTGCACCAGGTCGGCATCAGTGAAATGCAGGCCTGAAAAAACCATTAAAGCAGGGCGGCATCTGGGGGCTCCAAGGATGAAGAGAAGTCAGAAGTTATTCGGCGCCAGCCTGCTGGCGCTGGCGATCAGCGGGTGTGCAGTCACCAGTGAACCGATCGAACGCAGCGTCAGCCAACAGCGCGCCCAAAGCGATCTGCAAAACATGTACAAGGGGCAGGAACCTCTCAGCGGCCCGCTGACCCTGCACCAGGCCATGGCCCGGGCGGTGAAATACAACCTCGAAGGCCGGCTCAAGATCATGGAAGAGGCCTTGGCCAAGCGCCAACTCGACCTCGCCAGCTTCGACATGTTGCCGCGCATGGCGCTGGACGCCGGTTACGTGGGGCGTAACAACGTCAGCGCCTCCAGCAGCCAGAGCGTCGAGACCGGTGCCCAGTCCCTGGAGCCGTCGACCTCCCAGGACCGCGACCGTGAAGTGGCGGACCTGACCATGGTCTGGAACGTGCTCGACTTTGGTGTCAGCTACATCAGCGCCAAGCAACAGGGCGACCAGCGACTGATCGTCCAGGAGCGTCGGCGCAAGGTTATCAACACCATCGTGCAGGACGTGCGCTCGGCCTATTGGCGAGCCATGGCCGCCGAACGTTTGCTCAAACAGATCGACAGCCTCATGGTTCGGGTCGAAACCGCTCGCACAAATAGCCAGAGCATGAGCGAGCAGCGTATTGGCGATCCGATTCAGGCATTGGGCTATCAACGCTCGCTGATCGAAGCCACCCGCCAACTGGAAGAACAACGCCGCGCACTGTCGTTGGCGAAAACCGAATTGGCGACCCTGATCAACCTGCCGCTGAGCACCGAGCTGACGCTGGCGACCCAGGACGATTACGTCATCCCGGAACTCAAGGTCGATCTCGCCAGCCTGGAACAGGAAGCCCTGACCAGTCGGCCGGAGTTGCGCGAGCAGGATTACCAGACCCGGATCAGCGCCGCCGAAACCCGCAAAGCCATGCTGCGTCTGCTGCCGGGGCTGGAGTTTGCCGCTGGCGGGCATTACGACAGCAACTCGTTTTTGGTGGAACAGGGCTGGGCGGATTATGGGGTGAAAGTCACCTGGAACCTGTTCAATGTGATTTCCGCGCCCGCCGCGATTGACGTTGCCAAGGCCGGTGAAGAAGTCGCCGCGGCGCGCAGGCAGGCGATGTCGATTGCCATACTGGCGCAGCTTTACGTGGCCAACGCCAACTATCGCGAGGCGATGCGGCAGTTCAAGACCAATCAGCAACTGTCAGACATCGATGGGCAAATCGTCGGCCAGCTGCGCAATCGTTATCAGGCGGCCGGGCTGGGCGAACTGGACCTGATCCAGGGTGAGCTGAACACCTTGCAGGCCGATCTGCGACGCGACCTGTCTTACGCCGACCTGCGCAACGCTTACGGGCAGATCTTCGCCAGCGCCGGTCTCGATCCGCTGCCGGACGAAGTGCAATCGACTGAAGTCCAGTCCATCGCCACGGCCCTGGCCAATCGCGAAGAGGCCTGGGCGACGGGCAACATCTCAGTGCCGGTGGCCCATGCCCCGGTCCAATAACCTGCTGGCGCCGACGGCGAGCATCAGCCGTGCCCAACGGGAGACCCGCAACGGCCATCGCGGCACGGCAATTCTGCTGACCGGTTTGCCGGCCGCGGGCAAGTCAACATTGGCCCAGGCACTGCACGCCGAATTGTTCGAGCACGGCGTGCAGAGTGTGGTGCTCGATGGCGACGGACTGCGGGTCGGGCTCAATCGCGATTTGGGGTTTACCGACAGCGATCGCCTGGAAAACATCCGCCGCGCCAGTGAACTCGCGGCATTGTTGGTCGAGAACGGGCAGATCGTCATCCTCGCGATGATCGCGCCTTTGGTGGAGTTGCGTGAATTGTTCGCCCGACGATTGGGGGAGGATTACCGTGAAGTCTGGTGCAGCGCCTCGTTGGCGGTCTGTGAACAGCGCGATCCCAAAGGTCATTACGCCCGGGCTCGACGGGGTGAGTTGGCGGGGTTTACCGGTGTCTCCGCGCCTTACGAACCACCGCCATGCGCGTCGCTGGTGCTCGACACAGGTGCACAGTCGGTGGAGGCTTGTCTCGACCGTTTGCTGACCTGGCTCGGCGAATGCGCGGTGCTGCCGAAACGATGAGTCGGCCGGCCTTCTCCCGCTTGCCGGTAACGGTGGATGATTATTTCCTCAGGATTTTGACGACAAGTCCGCCATCCCCTTGAGCAACTCGATCGGCAGCGGAAAGACGATGGTCGAACTCTTGTCCCCGGCAATCGAACTCAGCGTCTGCATGTAACGCAGTTGCATGGCCCCCGGCTGACGGCCGAGCATTTCAGCCGCCTGCATGAGTTTTTCCGAGGCCTGCAATTCGCCTTCGGCGTGGATCACCTTGGCCCGACGTTCCCGTTCGGCCTCGGCCTGCTTGGCGATGGCGCGAATCATCGATTCGTTGAGGTCCACGTGCTTGATCTCGACGTTGGCCACCTTGATGCCCCAGGCGTCGGTCTGCGCATCGAGCACTTGCTGGATATCGACGTTCAGCCGTTCCCGTTCGGCCAGCAATTCATCGAGTTCATGTTTACCGAGCACCGCCCGCAATGTGGTCTGGGCCAGTTGGCTGGTGGCCATGAGAAAGTCTTCGACCTGAATGATCGCCCTTTGCGGATCGAGCACGCGGAAATACAGAACCGCATTGACCTTGACCGAGACGTTGTCCCGGGTGATGACGTCTTGCGGCGGTACGTCGAGCACCACGGTACGCAGGTCGACGCGAACCATTTGCTGGACCACTGGAATCAGCAGGATCAGGCCAGGGCCCTTGACCTGCCAGAAGCGTCCGAGCTGGAACACCACGCCGCGTTCGTATTCGCGCAGGATGCGGAAGGTCGACCCCGCCAGTGCAATCAGCAGTAACAGCAGCGCGGCAAAACCCAATTGCAGACCCATGACTATTCTCCGCCATCATTGTTCATACGGGCGCCGCGTCAGCCGCGACCACTTCCAGCAGTAGACCCTTGCGTGCCACTACCCGGACCTGTTGACCCGGTTGCAGCGGTGTTTCGCTCATTGCCTGCCATTGCTCGCCTTGCAGGTGCACCCAGCCGATATAAGCGTTACCGGCCTGCAACGACGTTATCGGCGTCACGGCGCCCAGTATTTCGGCGTCACCGCTGACGTTGCGGCGCGGTCGGGTTTTCAAGGCGCGGATCACCAGGAAAATCAGTAGCAGTGCGCTGATCAGTCCCAAGCCGATCATCAACGGAACAGGGACTTCGGCGTTAGTCAGAATCACCGCGCCGATCACGAACATCACAAGGCCGCCCAAGCCGACTACGCCGTAATTGGGCAAGGCCGCCTCGGCGATCAGAAACGCAATACCGAACGTGATCAACCAGAGCCCGAGGGGATCGGGAACCAGCACCACGAGAGTGTCCGCCGCGAAAACCGGTCCGCTCAGGGCCAGCAACAGCGCAATTGCACAGCAACGCATGTTCACTTGACCCTCCGGGAGAGTCATCCGTCCGCGAGCCGTTCAGGGCTCTGTATACAAGTCTAGTTGACCGAGCATTGGTATGAATTTTGACCCGTTGTCGAAAGCGTCCGACGGGCGGATTTCCCGTCGGAACCCCTCGGTGGGCCTAGACTTTTAATGGAGACAAAAAAGTTAACCATCGTCCGTGATTCGTTGCTGCGGACACCGAGGTGCATCATGCGTATGGCAAAAACCGTGCAGAACAGCCTGGACAAGGCTCACTGCGAATATGACATCGTTTCTCACCCGCACTCGGCCAGCAGCCTTGAAACGGCTCGGCTCGCGGGCATTCCTGCCGAACGGGTCGCCAAATCGGTGATTCTTGACGACAGCCACGGCCACTACTTGATGGCCGTACTGCCTGCCAGCCGTCACCTGGACCTGAGCAAAGTACGTGGCAGCGGCGAATGGCAAGTCACCCGTGAAAGCAACCTGCCGCACCTGTTCGACGATTGCGAACGCGGAGCCGTGCCTGCACTGGGCGAGTCTTATGGAATGGACATGGTCATCGACCCACTGCTGACCCGGCAGAAAGACATCTACCTCGAAGCCGGCAACCACAGCAATCTGGTACACATGAGCGTGCCGGAATTTTTGAAAATGGTGCCGCATGCCGAGGTGTGCGAGTTGAGTCTTTCGGCATAACAGTCGCCCCGACTGACGTCATCGCGGGCAAGCCTCGCTCCTACAGGACTTGCGAAAACCCTGTGGGAGTGGGCTTGCCCGCGAATAGCCGCACCGCGGTCACCCATCCAATAAGCGATTACCAAGGAGCCCGACATGGAATCCCCAACCCACAGCCTCCCATCCCTGTTCAAACAACTCGGCCTGCCGGATGACGCCGAAAGCATCGATAAATTCATCGCTACCCATTCACCGCTCAAGCCCGAACTGCACCTGGCGGACGCGTTCTTCTGGAACGAGAGCCAGGCAGAGCTGCTGCGTGAGGAGATTCTGGATGATGCGGATTGGGCTGAGGTGGTGGATCAGCTGGATGTGCTGCTGAGGAAGGGGCGAGGGGTGTAAAAAAATCTGGAGAAAAATGGCGAAATGTAAAAAAACTGTTGAGTGGTAAAAAAATCCGAGTAAAAACTTAATTTGGCAGCTTTTTCCAGGGTTGCTCAGAAACAGGTAATAGACCAGAATCAAGACCTAAATTGAGGTCTTAATTATGCAAAGTGTTCTGGCCGACATGGCGGTTAGCGTGTCTGAGTTGAAGAAAAACCCATCTGCCGTTTTGAGCGGTGCTCACGGTGGGCCTGTGGCAGTGCTGAACCATAACCGAGTGATGGGATACATGGTTCCGGCCGATGTTTTCGAGCAAATGATGGAGCGTCTCGATGACTTCGAGTTGGCGGAAATTGTTCGCTCGCGTAGAAATGAAAAGCCGGTCCCGGTAAGCCTGGATGACCTATAAGCTTGAATTCCTGCCATCCGCGCGCAAGGAATGGGACAAGCTGGGGCATACATTGCGTGAACAGTTCAAAAAGAAACTGGCGGAACGGCTTGAATTGCCTCGAATCCCTTCCGACTCCCTGCATGGGATGCCTGATTGCTACAAAATAAAATTGAAGTCATCGGGATACAGGCTTGTGTATCAAGTTTTTGATGAGCGTGTAGTCGTTTCTGTGGTGGCGGTTGGTAAGCGCGAACGCAGCGATGTGTACGACCGAGCCAAGAAACGCTGATAGTTATCAGACCTCTCCTATTTTTGCTGCTGCTCAAGCGTCGACCCGACGTACGGCGCAACTGGCCTCGGCCACACCCAAGTCGCCATGAGCCAGAACGATTTGTTCCTTGCTTTGGGTGGCGGCCGGGAAAGCGGACGAACGCAAGGGTCACAGCCCGGCAAACCCTGAGGCCGTTGCTATGCTTTGACTTGATGGGGGCGCGTGGCGAACCCGTCGATCAAGGCTTGCGTTGATCATGGGGATCTAATAATGAAAAACCCTTACGCTCCCGGCTTCTGGTGCGCCATTGCGGCATTGGTTTTGCTGTCGGCCACCTATTTCTACGGCGTCATGCTGGCCCACCAGCTCGACACGGCGCTGATATTCCTCGACAGCGCGGCGGCGTTGATCGCCGTGATGGCTATCGTGGTGGTCGCCTGGGCTTCATTACAGAACCAGCGCATCAAGAAGCGACAACTTGAACAAGGCAAGACCCTGGTGCTGATCTGGGACACCAAGGTGGCTTTGCGTCGCGTCGAAACGGTGTTCGACCGGTATTTCTGGGGCAGTTACTGGCAACCGGGGCGCACGTTCCAGGAAGTCATGGGCGAACTCACCGGCACGCCGCTGGAAAAAAGCCTCGAAACCTTGAAAAAACAATGCCTGGCGCTGGACAAGCAAGTGGCCGACGAGGGGTGGCACTGGCTCAACAATGCGCGAGAGCTGTCCGATGTCGCCAACGCCATGGCCCGTGAACGCTATCAGCTGGATTTCTGCGACCCGCGCGCGGAAGTGACCGGCGGGGCGGTGATCAATCGGGATTTTGAAGTGCTGGTGTATACGTGGACGGCGCGGCTCAAAAGCTTTGATCATCAGCTTGATGAAATTGAAGTGCAGTATTCGTGAGTTGAGGTTGGCTGGACTGACGCCATCGCGGGCAAGCCCGCTCCCACAGGTTCAGCGCAATCCTTGTGGGAGCGGGCTTGCCCGCGATGGCGATCTCATGACCACCAAAACTCTCGCTCCCATGCGCGGTCCATAGACACTCTTTCACCTTTAATCATTGGGCCGCTTTGCGGCGCAAATGCTAATCTCCATCCCACTTTCAGCACAGTCGTGACCGTAACCCGTCATGGGTTCAGGGAAGACGACCACACTTTCAACAACGGACATTGAACGGGTACTTCATGAATAAATCAGCAGGCGTGCTTCTAGGAGTTGTCGTGGCCATCGGTGCAATCAGTGCCGGCGGTGCGTGGTACACCGGCAGCAAACTCGATGGGGTGCTGAATACCTCGATCACCGACGCCAACAAAGAGCTGCAAGTCGCGCTGGCTGGTTCCAACGGCACGGCGTCGCTGGAACTGGTGTCGCTGGATCGCCATGTGTTCAGCAGCACCGCGCACTACCGCCTCAAGGGTGAGGGCGAGATGTTTGGTGAAGCACCGGTCGAGTTGCTGTTCGTCGACCGCATCGAACACGGCCCGCTGCCGTTCTCGCGCCTGGTGTCGCTGAAGTGGTTGCCGGTCCTGGCGACCAGTCACTACGAGCTGGAAAAGACCCCACTGACCGAAAAGTGGTTCGCGGCCGCCAAGGACAAATCCCCGGTCAAAGGCGTGGTCAACATAGGCTACGACAATTCCACCAAGGGCACCCTGGAGTTTCTGCCGCTGGAAACCGCACTGGATGACAAATCCAATCTGACCTTTTCCGGTATGAAACTCGATGTAGCCGCCAGTGCCCAGGCGCAAAAGGTCAAGGCAGACGGTTATATGGACAGCCTGAAGCTGACCACCGTGGCTGAAGATCAGACCCCGGTGCAGGTCGAGCTCAACGGCTTGACCGTGGCCAGTAACCTGAACAAAAGCACATACGGCTATTACACCGGCGAAAACACCGTCGAATTGACCCACAGCAAGACCACCTTCGGGGCCAAGCAGTCGGTACTCGGCATCAAGAACTTTGAAATGAAGAACCAGACCGAGGAATCGGGCACCAACGCTTCGGGGCGTGCCGATTACAAGGTCGGTGAAGTGTCCTTGAACGGCAAGGTTATCGGCTCTGCACAAATGGCCATGAGCCTGAAAAACCTCGACATCCCGTCAACCATGTCACTGATGCAGATCTACCAGACCAAACTGCAACCGTACGAGAAGGCCGCCACTGAAGCTGCTGCCGCCGGTGAACCGGCGCCGCAGCTGAACCTGACCCCGGCCGAAGAGGCGCAGGTCAAGACCGGCCTGGAGAAACTGCTGGCCGCAGGTCCCCAGGTGGCTCTGGAAAACCTCTCGTTCAACACCACCAACGGCGAAAGCCGCGCCAACCTGGTGCTGGACCTGACCAAACCGCAGTCCATGGACTTGCCGCCAGACCAGTTGGTCAAGCAGTTGATCGCGCTGCTGGACTTCAACCTCTTGGTGTCCAAGCCAATGCTGGTTGACGTGCTCACCGTGCAGTCGCAAATCGACGGCCAGACCGACGCCAAGCTGATTGCCGATCAGGCGAGCGCAACCGCCGACATGTTCAGCAGCATGGCGGTGGGCACGCAACTGGCGAAACTGGACGGTAACAACGTCGTCACCAAGCTGCACTACGCCAACAATCAGGTGGACTTCAACGGCCAGAAAATGACCCTCGAAGAATTTGTCGGCTTCGTGATGAGCAAACTTGGCGGCACGGGCGACGTCAGCATCCAGTAAAACTGCAGGCCTCACCGCAACGCCCGGCCTCTGCATTACGCAGACGCCGGGCGTTTTGCTGTCTGGGGTTTGGAAACGGGGAGAGGGGAAGGAGGTTCCAATGTCAGTCAATCAAGGCACGGAACCTGTGGGAGCGGGCTTGCCCGCGATGAGGTCATGTCAGTCGATAAAGATGTTGACTGATAGATCGCTATCGCGGGCAAGCCCGCTCCCACAGGGGCTGCGCTTGGCTGACTGGTACCAGAGAAGGCCCGAGCGACACGAATCTGAACAATTATTGTGCTCTGAATAGTTGACTTCGCTTGCATGCAAAATTGCGTCGATAAAGCCTGGCCGGGTCTTTCGATCCGGCTTTCCGCTACGAATGGGCAAGGGGACATTGCGACCCGGCTGGCCATGTAAGGATGCTGACGAATGCCGTGTATTGCTGGTCCCTTTATTCATCGTGGTTTACGCCCCTTGTTTCGCGTTGCGCTGTGCGGCCAATTGCTGTGGCCGGTGCTGGCGTTCGCCGATACGCCTTATGACCAAATGGTTCGCGATGCACGAGCCGGCAACTACACGCCTGCGCTGACCGTATTGCGCCAAGTGCCGGTGAACCAGGCCACCACCGGCCAGATCAGCGATCACTTGCAGATCGCCAGCTGGGCCGGTCTGGACGCTGAAGTGGTTCGGGTCTATGAAACCCAGGGGCACAATCGGGCGTTGCCGGTTCAGGCCCTGACCGCCACCGCGCGTGCCTATCGCAACCTCAAGCGCTGGGACTCGGCGACCCAGGTGTACAACAAGGCCCTGGCCCTTGAACCGAAAAATGCCGACCTGCAGCTGGGGTTGGCGATGACCCAGGCCGACGCCGGTAAGCCTGACGAGGCGGTTGCCCGCGCCAGGGCGCTGGTGGCGGCGAAACCGGATGATCCTTCCCGCCGCTTGGCCCTGGCCTACGCCTTGACCCGCGCCGGTGCCACCTACGACGCGCTGTTTGAATACGATCAGGCCTTCGTCCGCGCCGGCAGCAAGCCCGACGTCGCTCGGGAATACGTGATTGCCCTGCAACGCGCCCGCCTGCCAGAACCGGCCTTGCGCCTGGCCCTTCAGCGGCCGGGGTTGCTGGATCCGGTTACGCTGCGACGCCTCGAAGGTGATCTGGCCGCAGAACGCGTGCGGCTGGCCGAGCTGGCCACCCGCAGCGAAAAAGAACGTTATCTGATCGCTGATCGGGCTCTGGCCGATTACGACCAGTTGCTGACGACCTGGACGCCGGATCTTCAGGCCCACGATGACGTCATCCGCTGGCGAATCGATCGCATGGGCGCCCTCAAAGCCCGCGCGCGCACCGCTGATGTGATCGCCGAATACCAGAAATTGCTCGCCGAAGGTGTGAAGATTCCGACCTATGCCTTGCGTTGGGTGGCGTCGTCTTATCTGGACCAGCGTCAGCCAGAAATCGCTACCGATTTGTATCGTCAGGTGCTGGTCGCGCCGGATGCCGACGTCGGCGACCGTCTGGAAGACAGTACCGCGCTCTATTACGCCTTGCTCGAAAGCGACAAGGCCGATGAAGCACGTCAGGTCGCCGAGGACTTGGCCAAGACCCAGAAGCCACGGATCGAGCTCAAGGGCTTGCCGGTGGGCAATCCCAACGATGAATGGATGGACGCGCAGCAACTCGCCGCCCAGGCCGGCACCTACGGCGCTGATCTGCCGTCGGGCGAACAGCGTTTGCAGACGCTGGTGGATCAGGCCCCGGGCAACCTCGGCCTGCGTCTGGCCCAGGCCGATCTGTACCTGGCCCGGGACTGGCCACGGCGCGCCGAGAATCAGCTCAAGGAAACCGAGAGCATGGCGCCGCGGGACATCGGGCTGGAAGTTGCGCAAGGTCACACCGCCATGGACTTGCAGGAATGGCGGCAGATGAATGCGCTGACCGACGATGTGGTCGCGCGTTTTCCGGACAACCGTCAGGTCCAGCGTTTGCAGCGCCAACGTGCGGTCCATGACATGGCCGAGCTGCGGGTGGAAGCCTACGGTGGCAAGAGTTATGGCGGGGGCAACGACGACGCCGGGGCGGTCAACGGCAGTCGCGATTTCGGCCTCGAAACCACGCTGTATAGCCCACCTATCGATGAAGACTGGCGCGTGTTCGTCGGTGCCGGTTACGCCACCGGCGACTTCCAGGAAGGCACCGGCCACCATCGTTTTCAGCGCGTCGGGCTAGAACGCCGGACTCGCGATATGACCCTGGAGGCGGAAGTCTCCAACCATTCCTATGGCTTCGGTGACAAACAGGGCGCGCGCCTGGCGATTGCCCGAGACATCGACGATCACTGGCAGTACGGCGGCAGCCTCGAATACCTGTCGGCGCAAACGCCGTTGCGGGCCTTGAACAGCGACATCACCGCCAACGGCGGCAGCGGTTTCATCCGTTGGCGCGCCAATGAGAGCCGCGAGTGGAGGCTGGCGGTCAGCCCCTCGCACTTCAGCGACGGCAACAACCGTGTCGAAGCCTTGCTCACCGGTCGCGAGGGTGTTTACCGCGCGCCGGGGTTGCAGGTCGACCTCGGCCTGGAGGTCGGCACCAGCCGTAACTCAAAGTCCGACGACGTGCCGTATTTCAACCCCAAGTCCGACTTCAGCGTGCTGCCGACGGTGAACGTCAATCACGTGCTCTACCACCGCTACGAAACCTCCTGGAGCCAGCAGTTCCAGGCCGGCGCGGGCACCTATAGCCAGCGCGATCACGGGACCGGCGGTGTCGGCCTGTTGGGTTACGGCCAGCGCTACAGCTGGAACGACGTATTCGAGGTGGGCGGCCTGCTGAGCGTGATCAACCGGCCTTATGACGGCGACCGCGAAACCGATCTGCGCCTGCTCGTCGACCTCACTTACCGCTTCTAGAAGAGTTTGAAGATGCCTTTTATTTCGCGTTTCATCCTTTTGCTGGGAGCGCTGTTGATCAGCGCCTGCGCCCAGCAAGCCCCGGCCTTCGCACCGCCGTCCGAACGCCCGGTGTCGGCCAATGAAAAGCCGTGGCCGAAAAACCATGTACTCGGAATCGCTTACCACGATGTCGAAGACCGTGACCCCGATCAGGCGGTGGTGGCCGTGCGCACCGAGCGTCTGCTCGAGCAACTGGCGTGGCTGCGGGAGAACAACTACAAACCGGTCACCGTCGACCAGATCATGGCTGCTCGCAACGGCGGCCCCGAGCTGCCGCCACGGGCGATCGTGTTGAGTTTCGACGATGGCTATTCGAGCTTCTACACCCGCGTGTTGCCGGTGCTGCGCGCCTATAACTGGCCCGCCTTGCTGGCGCCGGTCGGAGTATGGATCGATACGCCGCTGAACCAGCCGGTGGATTTCGCCGGTACACCGCGCAAGCGTTCGGACTTCCTGACCTGGGAGCAGATCCGCGAGATTTCCCGATCCGGCCTGGTGGAAATCGCCGCCCACACCGACGCCAGCCACAAAGGCGTGTTGGCCAACCCGCAAGGCAACCTGCAACCGGCGGCCGCGACCCGGCGCTATGACGCGGCTACCGGTCGCTATGAAATCGAAGCCCAATTCCAGGCCCGGATGCGCGCCGATGTGGCGGCCATCTCGGAGAAGATCCGCAAGGTCACCGGTTACAAACCGCGTGTGTGGGTCTGGCCCTATGGCGCGGCGGACGGCACTTCGCTGCAAGTGGTCAACGAGCAGGGTTATCAGATGGCCCTGACGCTGGAAGACGGCCTCGATGCCCTCGACAACCTGATGAGCAGCCCGCGCTTTCTGGTGGCCTCGGACCCGGATGGCGAACACTTCGCCAACAGCATCGTTTCGGTGCAGGCCGAATCGCCGATGCGCGTGGTGCATGTGGACCTGGACAACGTCTACGACGCGGACCCGGCCCAACAGGAAATCAACCTCGGCAAACTGATCCAGCGCATGGCCGACATGGGCGCCAATACGGTGTTTCTGCAAGCCTTCGCCGACCCTGTCGGCGATGGCCTGGTGCACTCGCTGTACTTCCCCAACCGGCACCTGCCGATGCGCGCCGATATCTTCGACCGCGTGGCCTGGCAGTTGCGCACTCGGGCTCAGGTCAAAGTCTATGCCTGGATGCCGGTGCTGAGTTTTGCCCTGGATTCGACGTTGCCGCGGGTCACTCGCTGGGACCCGAAAACCGGCGTCACCTTGATCGACCCGGACCAGTACAAGCGCTTGTCGCCATTCGATCCGAACGTGCGGCGCATCATCGGTGAAATCTACGAAGATTTGGCGCGTCTGACCTCGGTCGACGGCATCCTCTATCACGATGACGCGGTGCTGTCGGACTTCGAAGATGCCGACCCCGAAGCCCTGAAGGTTTACGCCGCCAACGGTCTGCCGGGTTCGATTGCCGCCCTGCGTGACGATCCGGCCACCTTGCAACGCTGGACGCGGTTCAAGAGCCGCTACCTGATCGATTTCACTCACGAGCTGACCGCCAAGGTCCGCGCCATTCGCGGCCCGCAAGTAAGAACGGCGCGCAATATTTTCGCCGAGCCAATGCTCAACCCCGAGAGTGAAGCGTGGTTCGCGCAGAACCTCGACGACTTCCTGGGCGCCTACGACTGGACGGCACCGATGGCCATGCCGCTCATGGAAAAACAGAGCCGCAAACAATCCGGCCCTTGGCTCGAAACGCTGGTGGCAACGGTGAAATCGCACCCCGGCGCACTCGAGCGCACGGTGTTCGAATTGCAGGCCCGTGACTGGACGAAAAAAACCGACGCCGACATCGACGGCGAACAGTTGGCTGAGTGGATGGGCCGCCTCAAGCGTCAGGGCGCCACCAGTTTTGGCTACTACCCGGACAACTTCCTCGAGAACCAGCCGGAGCTGAAAACCGTGCGGCCCGCGCTCTCCAACAAGTGGAATCCATAACATGCTGGACAGACTTTTAGCCCTGCTGGTTCTGGCGATCGTCCTTGGGGTTCCCCTCGGGCTGATCTTTCTGCTCACCGGGCAATTCCTGATGGACTTCGTGTTCTTCTATCCACTGTTCATGTCGGGACTGTGGATTGCCGGCGGCCTGTATTTCTGGCTGCACTGGGAGCGGCACTGGCCGTGGCAGGACGACACTTTGCCGCCACCGCTGGCCGGCGAACCGCTGATCTCGATCCTGATCCCTTGCTACAACGAAGGCGATAACGCGGCCGATACCATCCACGCGGCGCTGGCCCAGCATTACCCGAACATCGAAGTGATCGCGATCAACGACGGCTCCAAGGACAACACCGCCGCGGTGCTCGATGCACTGGCGTTGCAGGATCCGCGTCTGCGGGTGCTGCACCTGGCGGAGAATCAGGGCAAGGCCGTGGCCCTGCGCATGGGCGCCATTGCGGCGCGCAGCGAATATCTGGTGTGCATCGACGGTGACGCGCTGCTGGCGCCGAACACCGCGGCGTATCTGGTGGCGCCGATGCTCGATAACGCGCGCCTCGGCGCCGTCACCGGCAACCCGCGAATCCGCACCCGTTCGACCTTGATCGGCCGCGTGCAGGTCGGCGAGTTCTCGTCGATCATCGGCCTGATCAAGCGCACCCAACGGGTGTTCGGGCGGATCTTTACCGTCTCCGGAGTGATCGTCGCCTTCCGTCGCACGGCGCTGAACCGGGTCGGCTACTGGAGCCCGGACATGATCACCGAAGACATCGACATCAGTTGGAAGCTGCAACTGGATCACTGGAGCATTTTCTATGAGCCCCGCGCGTTGTGCTGGATCCTCATGCCGGAAACCCTCGGCGGCCTGTGGAAACAGCGTCTGCGTTGGGCCCAAGGCGGCGCCGAGGTGCTGTTCAAAAACATCCGTGGCATCTGGCAATACCGCCATCGTTACCTTTGGCCGCTGCTGTTCGAATACTGCCTGTCCACCGGCTGGGCGTTCACCTTTCTGCTGTCGGTGATTTTCTGGGGTGTCGGCAAATTCATCGAGATGCCGCCCGCCATTGCCGTCGATCACCTGCTGCCACCGGCGTTTACCGGGCTGCTGCTGGCGGTGGTCTGCCTGGTGCAATTCGCCGTCAGCATCCTGATCGATCGCCGTTACGAAAAGGGCCTCGGCAAGACCATGTTCTGGGTGGTCTGGTATCCGCTGGTGTTCTGGTTCATCAGCCTGCTTACCACCCTGGTCAGCTTCCCGAAAGTGCTGTTCGGTCAACATCAGAAGCGCGCGCGTTGGGTCAGTCCGGATCGGGGCATCAAGCCGCTGAATGACGATGAAGAGGAAGTCATCAAATGAAAATCATCAGAACCCGGCAGCGGCCCTTTCTGGTCGTGATCGATGTCTTCTTAACCGTGCTGGCCTGGATCGGTCTGCTGTATTTACTGGTGCGGGGGTTGTGGCCGTTGATCGATACCCATGCCGGCCCGCGCATCGATGCGTCGTTTTTCGACGCCCTCGGCACGTTGCAGATTTACCTGTGGGTGGCGTTGTTGAACGCGGTGATCCTGATCACATGGGCGCGTTATCAACAGCGCAAAAGCAAGAGCTTCGCCCAGCGCCGTTTGCCGGCGCCGGTGGTGGATGATCAGGGGCTCAGCAAAAGCTTCAAGCTGACCGGCGACCGATTGGCGAAACTGCGCACGCCGGGCTCGATGACCATTCATAACGATCAGGATGGCGATGTCAGTCATGTCGTTACGCACTTCATCCCGGTCGCCCCGGCTGACCTACCGTCGCCTTTGGCGCCGCTGGAGCATCCGCTGGTAATCCGCCTGCCAGCCGAAGATGACGATAACCGCGAGCCAATGAGCCGGGTCTAGCTTGCATTCCCCTGTGGCGAGGGAGCTTGCTCCCGTTTGAGTGCGTAGCGCTCACAAGATCTTTGGTAGATCAGAGATTTTGCGTCTGCTGCGCAGACGAACGGGAGCAAGCTCCCTCGCCACAGGTTTGCGCCTCGCCATAGAGTTTTACGGTGGTCGGCGGGGGAAAACAGCCGTCAATTTATGTCCCTGATCAGCCGCCAGGCCTCATCCACCGACAGCGGCTGCTTCATCCGTTCAGCAAGCATCGCCATCGCCCGCTCTTCATCGCAGGCAACGGCCGCCGCCACCACGCCGTTTTTGCCGAACAGGCCGATAAACGGTGGATGGTCAGGGTCACCCTTGAACTCGACCTCGTCCCAAGCCTGGGCGTGACCGAGGTAGTCGTAGTTTTTGCCGAAGTGCCAGGTCCAGAAATACGGTACATCGAGGTAGCGCTCATCGCCGCCGAGCATATTCGCCGCCGCAATCCGCGCCTGTTGCTGGGCCAGGCGCCAGTGCTCGATCCGTTGGGGCTGGCCGTTGAGCGGGAAGGTCGCAATGTCGCCAACGGCCCAGAGCCCATCGGTCACGCGCATCCCGCCGTCGACCTTCAATGACTGGTCTTTTTCTTTTGGCAGATCGGCAAACGGGGCCGTTGCCGGGGTGACGCCAATGCCGACCAACACCAGGTCCGCCGGCAAGCGCTGACCATTGTCCAGCAGTACCGCTTCGACTTTGCCTGCGCCTTCAATCCGGGCCGCTTCGCCATCGGTATGAAACACCACGCCGTTGGCCTCGTGCAGGGCACGAATCGCTTTGCCGACGGCATCGCCGAAGTGCGCCTCGAACGGGATGGCATGGCGGGCCAGGACGGTGACCTCCAGGCCGTACTGACGCAGGGAAGAGGCGGACTCCAGAGCGATGAAACTGTCGCCAACGATCACTGCCCGTTGACCAGGTTTTGCGACTGAAAGAATCCGCTGCGCCTGCGCCTTCGAGCGCAGCACGAATACCTGCGGCAGATCGGCGCCAGGCAGCGACAGGGTTTTGGGTATGCCGCCGGTGGCAATCACGGCGGCGTCATAGCTCAACGATTGACCATCGGCCAGGCGCAGAGTCCGGTTCTCTGCATCCAGGCCCATCACATCGCTGTTTATCCGTTCAATGCGCTGTTCTTGATAAAAGTTTTCATCACGCAGAGGCGGAACTTCGTCCGGCGGCATCTCGCCTGCAATCACGAATTTACTCAATACCGTACGGTCGTAACCGGACTCGGGCTCGCGGTCGATCAACACCACTCTGCCGCCAAAACCTTTCTCCCGCAGAGCCGCCGCACAAGCCGTACCTGAGGCACCGGCACCGATGATCACAAAGGTTCGCTTATCGTCCGCCGGTGGGGTGCTTGCGGTGGGCATCGGCTGGTCATCGACCCAGACCTCATCGTCGCGGATTTCAAGCGGGTAGCGTCGCAGACTGTCCAGGGACGGTGGCTCGCATAACGCGCCGTCTTCGAGCCGGTACGCTGCCTTGTGCCACGGGCAGATCAGCCGTCCCTCACACAGCGCACCTTTGGCCAAGGGAGCCCCGGCGTGGGGACATTTGCCCTGATAGGCGCGCAATTGATCGCCGAGCCGCAGCAAGACGATTTTCGTCTTATCGATCCGGACTTCAAGGCCACGGTCTTGGGGCACATCGGCGAAACGGGCAACGCGATGCAGGGCCATGATCGATCTCCTGGCAAGTGTTTCACTTAGGAGTTTGGCGCTTATTCCCAGGTTCAGCCAATTCTGCTGCCAGCGCACGAACGGTCCGGCTATAGTTTGCCAGCCGACGACGGCCTCACCCGCACAAGGTGCTCCGGTATGACCCGATTGACCTCTTTGAACCCTTGGCTGGCGGCCGTTGCAGTCGCCCTTTGCGTGCAGTTTCCGGCGCAGGCCCAGGAGCGTTTCACCCTCAGCATTCCCGGCGTTTCGGACAATCGTCTGTTCACGTCGGCGGCGGCCAGCGATGCCAGCGGTTGCGGCGGCAAGAACCAGTCCCCGGCCTTGAGCTGGAACGCCGGCCCTGCGGGCACCCTCAGTTACGCCATCGTCATGCACGACCCCGACGGCCAGAAAGGCCTGGGTGTCGATCACTGGATTCATTACGGGATCAAGGCCACCACACATCAGATTCCGGCCGGCGTCGGCGCCAAATCCGCCCTTGAAGGCGTAAGCGGCAGCAACAGCAAAGGCACCACCGGTTACATCGGCCCTTGCCCGCCCGTCGGCGACAGCTCCCATCACTACCTCATTCAGCTCTACGCCCTGGACCTGGCGCCAGATGCCTTGCCTGCCGGCCTGACCCGCGCGCAGCTGATGGAACAAATCAAAGGCCATGTGCTGAAAAACAGCAGCGTGGTGCGGCGTTATCACCGCTGAAGATTTTTTCCGGCGATTAACCCGAACCTGCCGGGCTGTCCGTCTCAGAGGATGAATGAGTCAATTTCCTCCTGAGGTCAGCCCCCATGTCCCTCCCTCTGCACTACCTCCGCCCGGCCGCCCAGGGTTTCGCTGCCGGGTTGTTGCTGGCCGTTGCCGGTTGCGGCGCTTCATCCACGCCAGACTCTGAGACGAACAGCCCCGCAGCGGTTGCGCCACCGATTCAAGAGGCGCTGAAAACTGAAGCGTTGGTGCGTAGCGAGGCGGTCATGGCAGATACCGTGATGGCCAAGCGCAGCGCGCGACCGGCACCGTCGGTCGCTTTCGCGCCCATGCCGGCCGGTGAAGCTTATCCACAGGGCTATCGGGATGAGCAGCGGGAGCAATATCAGGCGCTGGCCGATAACCCGATTCACAGCGTGGCCGAAGCACCGGTCTCGACCTTCAGTGCCGATGTCGACACCGGCGCCTACGCCAACGTCCGGCGCTTGCTCAATCAGGGGCGCTTGCCTTCCGAAGGGGCGGTGCGGCTGGAAGAAATGGTCAATTACTTCCCCTACGACTACGCCTTGCCCACCGATGGCTCGCCGTTCGGCGTGACCACCGAGCTGGCGCCGTCGCCGTGGAACCCGCATACCCGATTGCTACGCATCGGCATCAAGGCATCCGATCGCGCGGTGGCGGAACTGGCTCCGGCGAACCTGGTGTTTCTGGTGGACGTGTCCGGTTCCATGGACCGTCGCGAAGGCTTGCCGCTGGTCAAAAGCACCCTGAAATTGCTGGTCGATCAATTACGCGAGCAGGACAGGGTTTCACTGGTGGTGTATGCCGGAGAATCTCGCGTGGTGCTGGAGCCGACTTCCGGACGGGAAAAAGCGAAAATTCGTACCGCCATCGATCAATTGACTGCAGGCGGCTCGACCGCCGGAGCATCGGGTATCGAACTGGCTTATCAAATGGCGCAACAGGCGTTTATCCCCAAAGGCATCAACCGCATCCTGCTGGCCACCGATGGTGACTTCAACGTTGGCATCAGCGACTTCGACAGCCTCAAGCAAATGGCTGTGGATAAACGCAAGACCGGCGTGTCCCTGACCACCCTGGGTTTTGGTGTGGATAACTACAATGAACACCTGATGGAACAACTGGCCGATGCTGGCGACGGCAATTACGCTTACATCGACAACCTGCGCGAGGCGCGCAAGGTGCTGGTGGATCAGCTCGGGTCGACCTTGGCGGTGGTGGCGAAAAACGTGAAGCTGCAGGTGGAGTTCAACCCGGCCCAGGTCAGTGAATATCGGCTGTTGGGTTATGAGAATCGCGCCTTGAAGCGTGAGGATTTCAGCAACGACAAAATCGATGCTGGAGAAATCGGCGCAGGGCATACGGTGACAGCGCTGTATGAAA
Source organism: Pseudomonas sp. PDM09 (assembly GCF_014852305.1). Lineage (NCBI taxonomy): Bacteria > Pseudomonadati > Pseudomonadota > Gammaproteobacteria > Pseudomonadales > Pseudomonadaceae > Pseudomonas > Pseudomonas sp. PDM09. The sequence goes on from NZ_JACVBI010000013.1 coordinate 93,723, forward strand.
TTGTCCCCAAGGGCGAGAAGGGCTGGCTGGAGCCGTTGCGCTATGGCAATGCTGGGGCCGATGTTTCCGCAAAAACCGGGGAAATGGCGATGCTGCGAGTGCGTTATCAGTTGCCGGAAGGTGGGAACAGTCGGTTGATCGAGCGGCCAATCCTGAGTGGTGAGGCCGGCAAACTCTCGGCCGCCAGCGATGACCTGCGCTTTGCCGCCGCTGTCGCTGCGTTTTCCCAGCAGCTCAAGGACGGGCGCTATACCGGTAATTTCAGCCTGAAAGACACCGAAGCCCTGGCCCGTGGTGCGCGGGGTGACGATCAATTCGGCCTGCGCGCTGAGTTCGTGCAATTGGTGGAATTGGCGCAGAGCCTGCGAACCCCGACCGCCTCGAATCAACAGCCCAATGACAACCGGATAGAGTGAAAGAGGCCAGCGTTGACATGTCCGATCCTGTAATCAGCTCAGCCGCCGGCAGCGACGAATCGCTGCTGGCGCGCTACCGCTCGGGCGACGGGCCGGCGTTCGAAGTTTTGTACGCCCGCCACCGTCAGGGCCTTTATCGATTCCTCCTCGGCCTCAGCGGCAAGCCCGAACTGGCCGAAGAGGTGTACCAGGAAACCTGGCTGAGCCTGATCCGCAGCACCAGTCAGCCACAAGGCCGGGCGAACTTTCGTACCTGGCTCTACCAGATTGCCCGCAACCGACTGATCGATCACTGGCGCAAACACGGCATCCACAACCCGTTGCACGACAGCTATGACGAGCAAACCCATGCACTGATCGATGACGCGGCCGACCCCGAACAACTGTTAAGCCTGAGCCGCGACGGTCAACGTCTCGAAACCGCCCTGCAAACCCTGCCCGCCGACCAGCGCGAAGTGTTCCTGCTGCGCGCCCACGGCGACCTCGACCTGCCGCAGATCGCCACCCTCACCGAAACCCCGTTGGAAACCGTTAAAAGTCGCTTGCGCTACGCCCAGCAAAAACTGCGTCGGCTGCTGGCCGAGGAGGTACTGACATGACTGACGCCCGACAAACACCGCCATCGCCCGACGATGAAGTGCTCAAGCATTTTCGCGATCACAGCAGCGGCGAACCACCGGCGCATCTCGACGCCTTCATCCTCGCAACAGCCCATCGCGAAGCCCCCACACCGAAGCCGAACCTGTGGCAGCGCTGGCTCCGCGCTTGCCAGCAACCCCGTTGGCAGGTTGCATTCGCCAGCCTCGTTGGCGTGGCACTGATGCTGGCGCTGGTACAGCGCCCGTCGGAACAACTGCCGAGTTATGACTTCGCGCCTGCGCCAAAAGCGTCCGCACCGCTTGCCAAACAGGAAGCCGCTGAAGCGAATGAACCCGCTGCTCGCTCCCAGGCTGCGCCGGCCGGCGCCATATCCGCGCCCGCACCGGCTGCGCCCATGGCGGAGTTCTCGGCACCGTTGCAGCGCGAGTCGATCAACAGCGAAATGGCTGACGAAGCAAAAACCAGCAAACGCTTAGCCGCGCCGGCCAAGTCATTGGATGATCAATTACATGAAGTGATACGCCTGCAAGAGACCGGTCAGACACAAGCCGCCGAGGCGCTGATGACGACATTGCACAAGCGCTTCCCCAAGGAAAACCTCACGGCCCGACTCAAGAATTTGCAGAAGAAATGAGGTGAACAGCGGTCGGCAAATTTGGCATCGACACCCGAAAGCGCGCACTATCGGCCTATAGCCGATGCGTTGGAGGATGCCGTGGCAAAAAAAATCGACCGCATCGCCCAAATGCTCAACTGCCCGGTGAAGGGTGAGGAATTGCGGCGAGCAGTGACTGAGAGTCGTAAGGAGTTTCTTCTGGCGAAGCAGCAAGAAGAAGCGCTTGAGGAAGACGTCCTTGATGATGAGTTGATCGAGGACGAAGAAGACGATGATGAGTACGACGAGTTTGACTGGACGACAGAATGAAAAAACCGCTTTGGCGGTTTTTTGTCATTGAAAGAAACGCTGTTTGAGGTTGCCATCAAGGCGAACCACCTTTCACCGACCACACCCGGACAAAGAAGCAAAGCCCTCCTGGATCGTGATGCTCGGGCTTTCCTTGAACAAGCAGGAGTCACCCCATAAACGTAATGAATTACAAAGGCTATGCCGCCAGAATTGAATACAGCGAAGAAGACGGCCTGTTTGTCGGCCATATCGCTGGTATTAGAGATGTCGTTGGGTTTCACGGCGAGTCAGTACCGGAGCTTCGGAATGCATTTGAAGAGGCCGTCACTGATTATCTGGATACTTGCGCCAAGCTCTGACGCGCACCGCAGAAGCCCTATTCTGGCAATCTCAGTCCGCGTTTAGCGCCCGCATTCCACGCAACTGTCGCCGTAAAGCGCAGTTAGCCCACAAGAGTATTAATCAGTGGGTAGCTGACGTTCTTGATCGTGAGGTGCATGTCTGACCACTGCCATTTCACCTTCCTGAAAAAGAGGCCAGAAGGTGTAAACCATATTCAGGACGCGACAGACAACACCCGCAAAAAAAGCCCCAGACCCTAAGATCTGAGGCTTTCTCGCTTCTACATATGCTGCCCAGGCGTCGTTTGAACTGGAGGCTGAGATGCCCGGTTTATAAGGGGAAGGCTTATGGTGTTTCGGTTAGGCATACACATGGGCATACACGAAGCCGGATGCTAGCCATGATGCTTGTGTGTTCGATGGAGCAAGTTTTCACGCCCTAGATCGTCAACCGTTTGCACCCAATGCTGCGTTGAGTGACCGCCCGATCTCAACAATCAGCAGTGATTGCCGTGCACATTCCAGCTTTAAAGCATGCATAGCCCAGCGTTCCTCAAAAGACTTCGTGTCATTTTCAAAGCTGGCGAACACTAGCCCGTGAGGCCGCCCATCTTGTTCTAGATCTAGGGAGTAGGGCGTATCCACAATGCTTTGATGCTTGCCGAGGTTGTTGAGTGCGGAGAAATAGCGAAAATCATCATGTTCCACCAACGTTTTGATCAGGTCGTGTAGCGGTCCAATTGGTAGGAGTTGTATGACCCTCGCCATCCCTATAACGCGCGGCTTGAGGCGTGTCGCTTGGGCCAAGTTCATGCCGAGTGCGAAATATACGGTGTGAGCAAGAGTATCTGCTATCGAATGCATGCTTTGCACGCAGGAGGTGATGTGAGCTGTTGCTTGGAGCCGTGCATCTTCGAACTGTTCGCTCGCCGCATCGTTTCCGAGTAACAGCCGCGCCATTGCGCCTGGCCCGGTATGGGGGGCGGTAGCATTCGCTAATAATCGTGCGGCCTCATTGTAGTGATAGCTCACAAATTTCATGCGCTGAACAAGAGAGTTCAGAGACGGGTTGATAGCTTCTTTTTGGGCAGGGCCGTGCAATTTCTCCACTGCACCCCTTAACGCCTCCAGGTTCCATGTAGTCAAGATAGGCTTCCTTCATCAGTGCGCCCAGATCAGGTTTAGTGACCATGTGCGGTGACGTCGCATGGCATGAACCTCTAGAGGGATAGCATCTATGAGGTTTCGGAGCCTATCCTACCCTCTGCTACTGTCAGTGATAGTAGGGCAATGTCTTCTATGATGATTCTCATACTAGCGCCACAGTCGACCAATGGAAGCGCGCATAGGCACCATGAAGCCCTCCATGACTCAGGCGGTTCGTCCCCGAACGCTGCTGGGGACCCTGAGTATTTTCCTCAAGTAAGGGGGCGGAAACCCGCGACATCGTGGTAGCGACAGGCTTCCGAGCTTACTGAAATTTCAACGTTGAAATTGAAAGGATTTGAAGAAAAAAGGACATCGTTACCGCGCTGGTAAAGATGCCCCCTTTGTGTCGCTGATAACGCAAGCATGGCGTTCGTCAACCGAGTCAACCGATCAACCGACTTCAAAAATCCAGCGACTAATACGAACGCGCGGGTTCTTTGCCCCGTATCAATTGCAATTGCCTAGGGGCCCCGACGGCCACCACACCATAGGGCAAATGCACAGGTGACGGAGGTTCACCTGTTCACTAAGCTGGGCACCTTTCCGCTAGCAAGATTCGGCGGGTTACTCGCCCCGTGTTGTTCCGATCTCTGAGGGGCCCCCTCGTAATTTCAATTTTTTAGCCAGAATTGACCGTTTATCGATTTTTTTGCACGTACGGATCCCTGACAGTACGAGGCCCCAACCCCGTGTCTGATACTTGTCCTTAGGGGGACCAAGGTAATGGCAAGGCCCTTTCTTTGGCTTCGGAATGTTTCCATCGCTGACGGCATGCTCGTATAGGGGTCAAAGAGGGCAGGATCAGCTAAAAGACGTGTTACAAGCGTTACAGGTGTTACGTTGATAGTTAACCTATTGAATTAAAAGGATATATTATTTGTTGCACGTCAGGCTGACGGCGTTTCAGGTCAGTGTTACAGGATTTGACCGTGTTACAGAGGGACACAGGACCGTACTGGAGGTTTTCCGAACTGTACGGGTGGGCTGATGGCAAGCAGCAAACAGAAGATGCATCTTCAATTTATAAATAGGACCTCTAGCCGGAGCGGTGCTATGGTTCTAGTACCATCCAGCGAAGCTAACGAAGTGCTTCGCTGGATGGTACTGACGACTGACGTAAGAGCCTTTTTGTACGGCAGCGACGATCAACTCCCGTAAATTTTAAGCGACCTAAAATCGCTTTGGACAAGTCAAAACCCTAATGAAAGAACGATTCGACAATCCACCCCTCGTAGAGCTTGTTGCCGAGCTCCGTTGGAAGGATTTGTCTGTACCTGCGGGTGTTCCCTCTGGATTCCCTGCTGGATTTGCATTCCCGCCCATCAACGACGCTTTTGATAAGCAGTTACCAGTCGTGACGAATGCAATGACATTAATTGGGTATGGAGCTTCCGAGCGTTTGGTCCCGGTAGGTTTTCCTGTTCCCGCAGAGGTACCAATCGTCCGTTACCGTTATTCAGGCACCGACTGTGCAGAGCCCGGTCGTGAGCATTTGCCATCAACTCTTTTTCAGATAGGCACAGGCATTTTTACCGCCAATGCGGTGAAACCTTACAAATCTTGGGATGACTTCAGTCCGATTGTGGAAAAAGGCATCAAAATTTTACTGGAATCCCAAACGGCTAACATTGAAGGTTATTCTTTAGTACTTCGTTATATCGACGCATTTAGGAATGATCTAACAGGGGATACTACTCACCTACAATTCCTGAAAGATGTGTTCGGATTCAAAATAGAGGCGCCCGACTTTCTGCGTAATCACTCGATCAGTGGTGAAGTGGCATTGCCTATAATGCAAATTACCGTCCCGCTTAAGTTCGGTAAACTACAATTGCAGATGGCCGAAGGTGAAATTGAAGGCGCGGCTGGTTACATTTTAGAGAATGTTGTAGTTATTGATGGATTAATAGGGTTTAGCGTCGAAGAAATAATGGCGAATTTCTCTAAGGCGCGAGATGTGATTCACGACGTTTTTGTGAATCTCACTAAGCCTCTTAAAGAGAAAATGAAACCTGTGGAGGTACCGCAATGATTGCGTATAGCGTGAATGCTAGTGCCGCTCACTTTACTACAGGCGTAGCGAGCTATAACACCACAACTACTTTAGTTAAGATCGCGAAACCGGATCCAGGCGTTGTTCAGAAAAGCTATGATGCTCTTGGGTATTTATGGGACTTGCTAAAGGTCGGCTGGGTTAGCCCTGCTGAAATTAACGCCAAGCCGAATTTAACTGCGGTGATTGAGTACGCCTACTCGGAAAGTGTAAAGGCACTTAAGGCTCATCAAAGCCTTGAGGGATTGTCGACCAAGGAGGTTACAGTTATGGCTGCATATCTTGCGATGGCTCGCCAAAATTTAAGCGAGAATTCATTTGCCCGTCTATCCCGTCTTGTCCGTTCCGAAGATAATTGGGATGGGGAAGGTGCGAAAGCAATGAGTCTATCCGCATTAGTCAACTTTACTGGTTTTTTTGAAAGAACTCATTTAAAGCCTTCGGATCTGAGCATTTTTCTAAATTATTATGGTGAAATTCTTACTACTTGGTCATTGAAGGATGGCGCATCTATTGATATGTCTTTCGGCGAGCATCAGATAGAGTTGGTAACTGATGAGTATGAATGCATCTTTGCCAGTGGCGATGAGGATCTGTTTAAACTAATTGCTGAGCTTTAATAAATCATGACTTCTGAAACAGCGTCGGATGAAGAATATCCGGCTAGGAAAATACTGGTTGAAGACCATGAATTGGTAATCCGAGCAATTGTCGAGGAGGAGTGGGAAGCCTCTACAAACAGAGGATCCCCTGGGATTTTTCAACGACCCAACACATCTGTAACACGTATAGACGCTATTGGACTTCAGGCAGGCATAGAAGTTGTAAAGCGAGATGTCGAACGCCCAGGTCGGCCGACGCGAGACGTCAAAGGTGTTGGACGGATTAGTGTCGAAATAATTAAGGCAGTGGGAGAGACGCCAATCCCGATAAGGAAGCCTGGGCCTGTAATATACCTTCAAGTGTGGGAAGAAAAGGTGAAGGCCTCAGAAACTCATCAAGGTAACGAGCACCACGCCGAAATCGTGCCATATTCGAACAAAGAGCGTACAGAAGAAAAAAGTTCAGTTTCACTTGGGTACAGCCGGATGTTGTCAAAAGCCTTGCATGTGTATGCCGTGGATCCTAACGGTGCAGTAATTGGCGAGTCACTCCCAGATGGGATTAAACTTTCTGAGAATAAAGCCGATTAAAGTGCGTCACTCAATTTTGAGTTGACGCAGCATTAAGTTTTAATTTCTGATTTGGTTGAAGTCGATTTTAGCTGATATTTAGACTTATATTTCGAGTTGCTCTGAGTTTTCTGCAGCCGATAATGGGTCGAATGAACCCGTTCTTATTCCGGATTTTCTAAGTCTTTCCAGCCACTCCGGAAACTTCTTCGCCCAGTAATCTTCTGTTGCCCATGGATGGCGGGTTACGTATGCATCACCCATTGAGGCAAGAAGAACATTATCAAATCGCGTTATTTGCCCTTGACGGTTGCCCCAAATTGCCCGAGAAATGGCGTCGTCATCATATTTGCTTATGCAATCATCTAGCTGTTGGATGCTGGTGAACCCAAGCCGCTTTAGGTAATTTGCACTGATTTCGTAACTCGCCTCAGTCTGTCTTGCATCACCGCCTAACTTTCTATCCAAGTATGCTTTTAGGGCGTCGGGAGTAATTTCAACTCCTGATAGGTGTCCAGACTCTACCGAGCTCCTAGCTTTGATGCGAAGAGATTGATCTTCTTCCTGTAGTGCTTGAAATTCGCGGTCTGCAATCTCCAGCATTCCAGCCAACGCGATAAATCGCCTACGTATGACGGTAGGTATAACAGATGCGCTTTTGTACTGAATGTCGTGTTCCATTTCAGCCCAAGCGTGCTGAAGAATGGTGCGAATTTGAATTTCAAATATAAGTTCGGCGAAACGTTTGTACTCCGGAAGTCGTATTCTATCTTGTGGAAAGGTTACAAGAAAGTGAATGCTGTGATAACCGAATTTACCTTCATCCATTAGTTCCTCTGCTTTGTCTGTTTTTTCAAGCACGACAAATTCAGATTCGATGCAGGTACAGACTTTTCCTACCGCTCCAGGTAGAAAGGTAATTATTCGGGCGGCCGAAAGGTCAGTGATTTCCTTAAGAGGATCTTTGTACTTTGGCTCTTGCGGGTTTACTGGAGATGGTTTAGAGGCTTTGTTGCCGAAGCTGTTAATCGCCTTAGCCCTAGCCTCTATGGAATGGATAGAAATATCTGCTGCGCTCAGAGTGTCTTTGAGGACTCGTTTAACCGTTTCTGCTAAATCTTCGTAAAGGCCGCGTACCTCGCGGAACTGCGAAGTAGCTGTCTCACGATGTCGATCAAAGTCAAATATTTGCTCTTCCATATGGACTCCTGTGCAGAGCATTACTAATTAGTACCAATCTTCACCATGTTTTTTGCAGCAAACTAAATATGACTTAGAGTTGATTTCTAGTGAAGATACCTAGAGTAAGAAACGGTTAAGCACGATAAAGATATATTCCTTCGTGCCGGAAGTGACAGGCATAAAGAGTAGCGCGAGTTGCTTGCGAAAAACAGAGCACGCCACCTTCGCCGAACTGCATTCTTGATCGTCTTTACGGCAAAGGGCAGCAACTCGTCGTCCTGTAACGATGGTAGGGAGGCGATCGGCTCCAGGTACATCACGCATTGTGTTTTGCCACACCGCCGGATCGTTGGCGTAACCAGTCGATTGATCAACCAGCCAGTAGGTAACCCTGTCGGTCAAACCAGGCGATTTAACGCGGCGCGGCGGCCTTCTTTCATCGCGAAATGCCCTGTACCGTGAATGTTGGAAAACTCTCGGCGCACCGCGTTTTTGCGGAGCAGTTCGGGCAATTCCCACGGATTGGGTTTAAGCGGAAGGACCAGGCCATCAGGGTTGAAGAAGAAGGCTTCTTGTTCTTCCCCGTTCCAGCTCACGCCCGCGATGGTGCGGTGCCGCCATAACACGGCCCCTATCGGTTGATGCGCTTAGGTGCTGAGACTGCTCAGGTTTTTTTTGTTTAGAGCGTGGTCACGCGTTCACATCTGGCAGTTTTGGAGGCCCCGAAAAATCGGGGCGCATTTCAAGGGTAAGTTGCCGCTACTCTGCGGCTTGTTGCGTCGCCGCCAGCGGTGGTTGCGTTAGAACTTTCACCACATCATCAACCACTGCCTTACCCATCGCCGTCAAATAGTGCGCGGCCCAGGCGTGGCGGTCGGTGTCTTTCGCGTAAGCCGCATCCTCAGCAAACGACTTGGCCAAGAACAACAGGTCGGACGCCTGCGCCAATGCTTTGCTAATAGGCACCCCAGCGCTGACATGAAACAGCGGATCGTCTGCACAGTAGAGGCAGGGCGTGTAGCCGATGGTTTTTGCTTCTGAGTGTTCAGTCATTTGCCACCTCCATTGACGGAGGTGCGGTGGGGGCGCGATTCGAAATCGCGGTGAGGGATAAGCCTAATTTGGTACGGATTTACATTGCGCATGGTCTAGCTCCTTGACGAGGAACTGCCACTTTTTCGTTACCAAGCGAATGGGTGGCAGCTGTGCGCAGGTTGGTAAACCGGGAGTCAAGGAATCCGGCACGCCCGAAGACGTCCCACGCACAGCCGCCATAACTCAAAATTGCGGGCATAAAAAAACGCCTGCAAATCTGAATGAGGGCGCTGTTGCGCTCAACTCTCGGGTTACCAAGCCCGGTCGCTGAATTGGCAGCGACGGCAGAAGGGTATCGCGCAGGCTGATCTCCTGCAACCTCCGAGAGTCGTAGGGATTTTCTTCAGAATCACCCGGAAGAGGGATGATTCTGAAGGAGGCGACTTCGAGGACGATAAGGTCTTGACCAGGGGACAGAACGCAAAAACAGCTTCGGCGGTTTTTTATCAGTAGCAGTTGTTCGGTTAAACCGAACAACTGCATTCTCAAGTAGCTCGCCCGGCATGGCAGCAGTGGCGTTCTGCTGCTATACAGCACAAGAGCATATTCAGTGCCTCGTCAGATAAAAGGAGTTCACGATGAAGGTTCTTGCAGGGTTGGTCGGAGGTTTAATATTAGCCATTCTTGTTTCGATGCTCGTATTTATCGCAATCGCAGCATCGCCAAGTGTTAGCGGATTGAAAGGAGCCATTGCTTTCTTCGTAACATGGATCATTGCAGTAGCCATAGCTGTTTATGCTCCCACTCCTGGCAAGGCATGGCGTCGACTTCTAATCGCCTCAGGCATCTCTGCATTCATGCTCCCCTTGTCCGGTATCATTTTCACGGGTAGCCATATCGCCACCATTAGTGGCGCTCACTCGGGCGTGAAAGCTGCGGGAGCAGCCATCGGTGGCACCTTGGTGAGTGGCTTTCTAGGGTTTGTTGGCTTCTTCCTAGGAGTGATCTTCCTCATCATCGGCTTGTTAGTGGGGCGAGATAAGCAAATCGTATACATCCAGCCGCCACCAAATTCATAAACAAGCCCAATTGAAGGCCGCTCCTCCACGATTTTTGTTTTGTATCGAGAATCAAGCCTTCGGAGCGATAAGCGTCGGCGATTGCCGATATTTTGCTTGCGGGTCGGATGCGGCTCTGCCAACTCCAGCCAGACGTCCTAAATACAGCGCCCACAAAAAAGCCCCAGACCCTAAGATCTGAGGCTTTCTCGTTTCTACGTATGGTGCACCAGGCGGGATTCGAACCCACGACCCCTGCCTTCGGAGGGCAGTACTCTATCCAGCTGAGCTACTGGTGCGATGCGGGCGCCATGATACTCATATGCGCTGCGGGCGTCCATGCTGCTGAATCGTCTGCCTTTTTCAAAAGCGTAACCTGCGTTTGCTACGCTGATCTGAAAAAATAGGCAAATGCGGCGTTTTCGTTCTTTTTTTCGAACAGCCTATTGTCCTTTACCCCCTTTGATCCTAGGATTCGTTTGAGATTTCAAACGCTCTTGTCTGGGTGCTGAACCGCACGAGTTCGATTTGTGCGCTATTTATGTGCTTCAGCCCGGTGAATGATTTCCCTGACGGCAGCCTATAAGGCGCCTTTCTACAATCATAATTCGCTCCGCCTCGCGCGGTGCTGTTAAGGAAAGCCGACATGCAGCTTAAAGACACCCAGTTGTTCCGCCAGCAAGCCTTTATCGATGGCGCTTGGGTTGATGCGGACAACGGTCAGACGATCAAGGTCAATAACCCGGCAACGGGCGAAATTCTGGGCACTGTGCCGAAAATGGGCGCTGCCGAAACCCGCCGTGCGATCGAAGCCGCTGATAAAGCGCTGCCAGCCTGGCGTGGCCTGACCGCCAAGGAGCGCGCGAACAAGCTGCGTCGCTGGTTCGAACTGATCATCGAGAACCAGGACGACCTGGCTCGCCTGATGACTCTGGAGCAAGGCAAGCCATTGGCTGAAGCCAAGGGCGAGATCGTTTACGCCGCTTCCTTTATCGAGTGGTTCGCTGAAGAAGCCAAGCGCGTTTACGGTGACGTGATTCCGGGCCACCAGCCAGACAAGCGCCTGATCGTGATCAAGCAGCCGATCGGCGTGACCGCTGCGATTACTCCGTGGAACTTCCCGGCCGCGATGATCACCCGTAAAGCCGGCCCGGCTCTGGCTGCTGGTTGCACCATGGTGCTCAAGCCGGCTTCGCAAACTCCGTTCTCGGCGTTCGCCCTGGCTGAACTGGCTCAGCGTGCCGGTATTCCGAACGGCGTGTTCAGTGTGGTGACCGGCAGCGCTGGCGACATTGGCAGCGAGCTGACCGGCAACCCGATCGTGCGCAAATTGTCCTTCACCGGTTCGACCGAAATCGGCCGTCAGTTGATGACCGAGTGCGCCAAAGACATCAAGAAAGTCTCTCTGGAACTGGGTGGTAACGCGCCGTTCATCGTGTTCGACGACGCGGACCTGGATAAGGCCGTCGAAGGCGCGATCATTTCCAAGTACCGCAACAACGGCCAGACCTGCGTCTGCGCCAACCGCCTGTACATTCAGGATTCGGTCTACGACGCGTTCGCCGAAAAACTGAAAGTGGCCGTGGCCAAGCTCAAGATCGGTAACGGTCTGGACGACGGCACCACCACTGGCCCGCTGATCGATGAGAAAGCCGTGGCCAAGGTGCAAGAGCACATTGCTGACGCCGTCGGTAAAGGCGCCACTGTGCTGGCGGGCGGCAAGAGCATGCAAGGCAACTTCTTCGAGCCGACCATCCTGACCAACGTGCCGAACAACGCTGCCGTGGCCAAGGAAGAAACCTTCGGTCCATTGGCGCCACTGTTCCGCTTCAAAGATGAAGCGGACGTGATCGCGATGTCCAACGACACCGAGTTCGGTCTGGCCTCGTACTTCTATGCTCGCGACCTGGGCCGTGTGTTCCGTGTGGCTGAAGCCCTGGAATACGGCATGGTCGGCGTCAACACCGGGTTGATCTCCAACGAAGTCGCGCCGTTCGGCGGCATCAAGGCGTCGGGCCTGGGCCGTGAAGGCTCCAAGTACGGCATCGAAGATTACCTGGAAATCAAATACCTCTGCCTGGGCATCTAAGCCCGGTAAGGCAAGGCATTGCTTCAAGCGCAAAGGGCACGAGAGCGCTGTCCCTTTGCGATGCTTCAAACGGAATTTTCTCTGTGGCCGGGAAAGCTGTGGCAGTCGATCATCGCATGCTGCCGTAGTTGCCTCCCCGCCGCATTTTCCTTGAACCACGCCGCCCGATGAGCGGTGAATGAGGACACTATGAGCAAGACTAACGCATCCCTGATGAAACGCCGCGAAGCCGCTGTACCGCGCGGTGTTGGCCAGATTCACCCGATCTTCGCCGAGTCCGCGAAGAACGCCACCGTGACCGACGTTGAAGGTCGCGAGTTCATCGACTTCGCCGGCGGTATCGCCGTGCTGAACACCGGTCACGTGCACCCGAAAATCATCGCCGCCGTGACCGAACAGCTGAACAAGCTGACCCACACTTGCTTCCAGGTTCTGGCGTACGAGCCGTACGTGGAAGTGTGCGAAAAAATCAACGCCAAGGTGCCGGGTGATTTCGCCAAGAAAACCCTGCTGGTGACCACCGGCTCCGAAGCCGTGGAAAACTCCATCAAGATCGCCCGCGCCGCCACTGGCCGTGCCGGCGTGATCGCGTTCACCGGCGCTTACCACGGTCGCACCATGATGACCTTGGGCCTGACCGGTAAAGTCGTGCCTTACTCGGCCGGCATGGGCCTGATGCCAGGCGGCATCTTCCGCGCGCTGTACCCGAACGAATTGCACGGTGTGAGCATCGACGATTCGATCGCCAGCATCGAACGCATCTTCAAGAACGACGCCGAGCCGCGTGACATCGCTGCCATCATCATCGAGCCGGTTCAGGGCGAAGGTGGTTTCTACGTCGCGCCTAAAGAGTTCATGAAGCGTCTGCGCGCTTTGTGCGACCAGCACGGCATTCTGTTGATCGCTGACGAAGTACAGACTGGCGCTGGCCGTACCGGCACTTTCTTCGCCATGGAACAGATGGGCGTTGCTGCCGACCTGACCACCTTCGCCAAATCCATCGCTGGCGGTTTCCCGCTGGCCGGTGTGTGCGGCAAGGCCGAATACATGGACGCCATCGCTCCAGGCGGCCTGGGCGGTACTTACGCCGGTAGCCCGATCGCTTGCGCCGCGGCCCTGGCCGTGATGGAAGTGTTCGAAGAAGAGCACCTGCTGGATCGCTGCAAAGCGGTCGGCGAGCGTCTGGTGACTGGCCTGAAAGCCATCCAGGCCAAATACCCGGTCATCGGCGAAGTGCGTGCCCTGGGCGCGATGATCGCGGTCGAGCTGTTCGTCGACGGCGACAGCCACAAGCCGAACGCGGCTGCAGTGGCATCGGTTGTGGCCAAGGCGCGTGACAAGGGCCTGATCCTGCTGTCGTGCGGCACCTATGGCAACGTTCTGCGCGTACTGGTACCGCTGACCTCGCCGGACGAGCAACTGGACAAAGGTCTGGCGATCATCGAAGAGTGCTTCGCCGAGCTCTGATGGATTTGTGACCTGATCAACAAAAAACCCGCTTCGGCGGGTTTTTTTGTATCTGCTTGAAAAGATCGGCGGCAATTGAGCTGTATCGAATGGCCATCATTGACTAAGGTGCAAGCATTGCCGTTGGAGTGTGCGATGACTGCCGTGGTGTTACCCGCTGTGCCGCGTGTGCTGATTGCCGAGGCCGACCCCTGGTCCCGCGACCTGCTCAAGCAGGTGTTGTTGAATGTGCGCTGCGACGCGCGGCTGGACCTGTGTGCCGATGGCCAGGAGACCTTGCAGCTGTTGGCGGAAAACCCTTATGACCTGGTGATCGTCGACTGGGAGTTGCCTGGCGTCGATGGCCTGAATGTTCTGCGCAGTGTCCGGCAGCGTAAGCGTAATCCGCCGCTGCCCTTCATTCTGATGAGCAGCCGCAACGACAGCGCCAGCGTGCGCGAAGTCTTGCCCCTGGCGCCCACGGCGTACCTGACCAAACCCTTGAACATCGAAAGCCTGACCCAGCGCCTGCAGGATTTGTTGCTGAACGCCGGCGAAGAGGTGTGCTGTGAGGCGCCGTCATTGGCGCCAGGCATGACCTTGTCGGTGTACCTGGAGCGACGTCGCGAACTGGCGGAGGGTGCGCCATTGATGACTGATGTGCAGGTGGCGATCAAACGTAGCCTCAATCCCGATGGCCTCGATCTGACGCGGCTGGAAGACGAAATCCGCACTGATCCGCAAATTACCGCTGTCCTGATCGCCGCCGCCAACAGCGCAGCCCAGCATCATGGCGTCGCTGTGCAAACCCTGGCCCAGGCGCTGCACCGTTTGGGCACCGGGCAAAGCCTGAACCTGATTCTGGGGCTCGCTCTCAAACGCAGTGCCCGACTCAGCGATCCGCAGCTGGCGGACTATGCCGAGCGTTATTGGGAGTTGTCGCTGCACACCGCCGAATACGCCCGGACACTGGCGCGTTTGCTGGATCTGGATCAGGCGCGCTGTTATTGCGCAGGCATGCTGCATTGTCTCGGCGACCTGGCGTTGCTGCGTTGTTTGCAGGAGTGGAAGGAGGCCGGCGGTGAGCTGGATGAATGGCAGGAAGTCGGCGATGCATTGGCCGAATTCGGCGCGGCCTATGGTTCGGCGCTACGGACCCGCTGGCGCCTACCCTTGGAGCTGCGGGAGCTGATTGCGGCGGTTTACCAGTTCGGTGGCGGGGTTTACTCCCGCGAAGCGCTGGTGATGAACATGGCCGCGCAACTGGCGCGCCTGACCGAGCATGAGGGGATCGAGACACTGGCCAAGAGCCGCACAGCGCGATTGCTCAAGATCGGATTGCCGGAATTGATGCGTTTGCGCAAAAAATAAGCTATATGCAAAACCTGTAGGAGCGAGGCTCTGTGGCGAGGGGGCTTGCCCCCGTTGGGCTGCGAAGCAGTCCTGAACTCGACAATCTGACTCTGTCAGAAATAACGCGTGCTCTGGTTTTACGGCTGCTGCGCAACCGAACGGGGGCGAGCCCCCTCGCCACAGGTAGGTGTCAGCGTCAGACAGCTTCTCAGCCAGAGATAATCCGGTTCTTACCTTGGCGCTTGGCCTGGTACATCGCCGCATCGGCGCGGGCGAACAGGCTGTCGATGCTTTCATCCTCGTATGTGAGGCTGCTCAGGCCCTGGCTGACGGTGATGCCGAAGGTCTGGTCGTCATGGCTGAAGCTTAACCGCTGAATTTCCCGTTGCAGACGCTCGGCCACCTGCATGGCCATGTCTGGTGCACAGCCGGGAAACACGGCTGCGAATTCCTCGCCGCCGATCCGTCCGAACAGATCACCACGCCGCAGGGCCGCGCGACCGCTCTCGGCGATGCGTTGCAGCACCTTGTCGCCTTCCTGATGGCCGTAGGTGTCATTGACCATTTTGAAGTCATCGATGTCCAGCAGCAGGAACGCCAGCGGCGCACCGTTCAACCGCGCCTGCTCGAATTCGCGATGGGCGCATTCGAAAAAGTGTCGGCGATTGCTGCTTTGGGTCAATACATCGGTGCTGGCCAAGCGTTGCAGTTCGGCTTCCATCTGCTTTTTTTCGGTGATGTCTTCGGCAATGCCGACGACGATCAGCGGTTGACCCGGCTCGGCCTGACGGTTGATGAAACACTTGTCGCTGAGCCAGCGCACTTGGCCGTCGGCAGCGATGATGCGGTACTCGCGGTCTTCAACGGCGCCTTTGACCAGCACTTGCGCCAGGCTGCGCTCGGCGTAGTCCAGATCGTCGGGATAGACGCTGTCGCGCCAGTGGTTGTAGTCGGACAGCAACAGACCGGCGGGACGGCCGAAAATCCGTTCATAGGCCGGGCTGACGTAAAGCACCTGGCGGGTTTCCCAGTTATATGCCCAAAGCACGGCGTTGACGCTGACCAGCAGCGAGCTGAACAGCTGTTCGCGTTCGCTCAGGCGTGCCACTTCACCCTGGGCATGCATCAGCGCCATCAGGGTTTGCGCGGCCTCGGGCCACTGTGGAAGGGATGTGTCTTGTAGGTTTTCATGGACCATCGGCACAAATCTCAAAGGGCGTGCCGCTATGTCGACAGCGGCCAAAAACAGAGCCCGCCTGGATGGCGAAGTGTCTTTGAGATAGGGGATTTGGAGCGAAGTTCCCGGTATTTGTGGTGATGGGGGAGGAGGCCGCTGGGCGGTACTGGCGACGCGTTTTTTTCAACTAAAACGCGTCGTCAGGTTTTACGTCTGCTGCGCAGCCGAGCGGGAGCAAGCTCCCTCGCCACAGGCAAGCCTCTTCAGTAGAGGCAAGCCGTTATCAGAGGATCAGGCGTTGGCAGGGCGCAGGGAGTAGGTTTTCAACTGGCCGGCGAAGTCACGCAGGGATTGAATCCCGCTGGCCTCGGCCTCGTGTACCCAATCCTTGATGGCAGCCAGCATGTCGTGACCATTTGAGCTGGTCTTGACCCAGATCTGTTGCAAGGCCAGGCGTTTCTCGTAAATTACCTTCAGCGCCTGGCTGTGCTCGAGCATGGTCTGGATGCGCATATGGTGCTTGTCGTCCAGCAGGCTGGTTTCCCGCGACAGCAAACGCTTGGCCCGGTGGAACTGATGACGGACCGAGTGATCGACCTTTTCCAGCTCTTGCTTGACCAGCGGCGCGATCACCAGCTTGCGGTACTGGGCCATGATCTGGAAGCGGTTGTTGAGGATCGCCATGGCAGTGTCCATGTCCAGGCTGCCTTTGCCTTCAACGCGGTGGGCGATCGGTGCAACCCGCTGGACCTTGGCCAGACGCAGGAAGCTGAAAACCTGGATCCAGGCCCAGCCGAGGTCGAACTCCCATTTCTTCACCGACAGTTTGGCGGAGTTAGGGTAGGTGTGATGATTGTTATGCAGTTCTTCGCCGCCGATCAGGATGCCCCAAGGCACCAGATTGGTCGCCGCATCGCGGCATTCGAAGTTGCGGTAGCCGATGGCATGGCCCAGGCCATTGACCACGCCGGCGGCCCATACCGGGATCCACATCATCTGGATGGCCCAGATGGTGATGCCGATGGTGCCGAACAGTAGCAGGTCGATGACGCCCATGATCGCCACACCCAACAGCGGGAAGCGGCTGTAAAGGTTGCGTTCGATCCAGTCTTCGGGGCAGTTCTTGCCGTAGATGCGCAGGGTCTCGGGGTTTTCCGCTTCGGCGCGGTACAGCTCGGCGCCTTTGCGCAGAACGGTGGACAGCCCCTTGATGACCGGGCTGTGCGGGTCGTCGACGGTTTCGCATTTGGCGTGGTGTTTGCGGTGGATAGCTGTCCACTCGCGGGTGTTCTGCGCCGTGGTCAACCACAGCCAGAAGCGGAAGAAATGTTTCAGGCCGGCATTGAGCTCAAGCGAGCGATGGGCTGAATAGCGATGCAGATAAACCGTGACGCCGACGATCGTCACGTGGGTCATCAGTAGGGTGACTGCCACCAGTGACCAGGGCGATAAGCCAAGAAAACCTTCGTACCACATAGCCTATAGGACCCTCGATAAAGAAAAAAACACCCGTTGCATTATCACTTAGCCCACAGATAAAACCAGTCGCCCTTTCAGATAAGAGTGGCTGGATGTGTCTTTAATCTATAATTCAAGCCTTTTTACAGGGACATGGACGCTCTAATGTCAGCCACCTATCGCGATGCTTTGCGTGCAGCGCTGCTCTACCTGGTGCTTTCCGTAACCTGGCTCCAGTTTAGTGGTTATTTATTGAACAGGTTCTTCGATAATTCCACCGACCTGCTGCGCTGGCAGCTGATCAACGGTTATGCCTGGGTGGCGTTCAGTGCCGGGCTGATCTTCATTGCACGGGCACGATTGTTTCGCTGCCTGGGTGTCGGCGCCAAATTGCGCGAGCGCAATGCCGACCGGGAGCGTTTGCGTCAGGCGGCAGCGGTGTTCGATTGCACCCGTGAAGGGGTGCTGGTCACTAATAGCAACGGGTTGATCGTCCATGTGAACCGGGCGTTCATGGAAATCACCGGCTACCAGCGCGAGGAAGTGCTGGGGCAGCGACCGAACATGTTCAAGTCGGGCCATCACCCGCCGGGTTTCTACCAAGTGATGTTCGCGGCACTCGACAGCCTCGGCGAGTGGAGCGGGGAAATCTGGAACCGCCGTAAAAACGGCGAGATCTACCCGCAATGGCAGACGATCCGCCTCATTCGCGACGAGCAGGGGCGGCTCAGCCAGTACGTTGCGGTGTTTTCCGACATCAGCGCGATCAAGAACTCCGAGCATGAATTGACGCATCTGGCCCATCACGATCCGTTGACCGATCTGCCAAATCGCCTTCTGCTAACCGACCGTGCCGGGCAGGCCGTGGCCTCGGCGCAGGTCCACAAGCGCGGTTGCGCGTTGCTGATGATCGACCTCGATCATTTCAAGTTGATCAATGACAGTCTCGGTCACAGTGTCGGTGACCAACTGCTCAAGGCTGTGGCTGAGCGCCTGAATGCCTTGTTCGACCCGGGCATCACGCTGGCACGGCTCAGTGGCGACGAATTTGCGGTATTGACTGAAAACTGCCCGCAACCGGGGCACGCCGCGGCACTGGCTCAGCGGGTTATCGATGGCCTTAAAGAACCTTTCCAGATCGACGGGCATTCGCTGTTCATCAACGCCAGCATTGGCATCAGCCTGTTCCCCAGCGATGCCTTGAGCGCCGAGCAGCTATTGCGCAACGCCGATTCGGCGCTGTTCAAGACCAAGAGCGCTGGCCGCGATGGCTATGCCCTCTACACCGAAGAATTGACTGCGCATGCCCAGCAGCGCGTCGAGGTCGCGTTCCAATTGCGCCAGGCGCTGGAGCAGGAGCAATTGCGGGTTTATTACCAACCCGTGCATGACCTCAAAACCCGTCGCCTGATCGGCGTCGAGGCGCTGGTGCGCTGGGAGCATCCGCAACGTGGGTTGGTGTCGCCGGCTGAATTCATCCCCATCGCCGAACGCACCGGGCTGATTGCCGAGATCGATGCCTGGATCATGCGTCAGGCCTGCCAGCAGATGTGCCAGTGGCAAGCGGTGGGCGTGGTGTTGTCGTTTGTCGCAGTGAACGTTTCTTCTCGTCTGTTTGCCCGGCGCGAGTTGTATCAACAGGTGGCTCAGGTGCTGCACGACACCGGGCTGGATCCGGCGTATCTGGAGCTGGAAGTTACCGAAAGCGCGGTGATGGAAGACCCGGAAGTGGCGCTGGAGCAGATGCATCGCTTGCGCGAGTTGGGTGTGCGGCTGGCCATCGATGACTTCGGGACGGGATATTCGTCATTGCTGCGGCTCAAGCGTTTGCCGGTGCAAAAGCTCAAGATCGATCAGGGATTTGTCGCAGGGTTACCGAGCGATGAGGATGACGTGGCGATTGTCCGGGTGATTATTGCGCTGGCGCAGAGCATGGGGCTGCAAGTGCATGCCGAGGGGATCGAGCAGGTCGAGCAGGCGAGTTTCTTGCTCGAGCATGACTGCAATTTGGGGCAGGGGTACTGGTTTGGGCGGCCAGTGCCGGCGGCATCATTGGATTGGGCTCGGGCGCCAGTGATTGGATGAGCGCCTGATGATCGTTCCCACGCTCTGCGTGGTAATGCATCCAGTGACGCTCTGCGTCACCTCTCGATCAGGGACGCAGAGCGTCCCGGGCGGCATTCCCACGCGGAGCATGGGAACGATCAATCTTCTGGTTATATAAACATTCTTAAATAGTCTTTTTAAGAATATCTGCGCCTATCTACTATTGCTCTTACGCCGTAAGCAGTGCCCGCCACTGCCAGGCATATCTCATTAAGGAGCAGCACCATGAGCGCATCCCTACGTAGTGTTGACGGGCAGGACGAAGCCACCATTTTGCGTGAGATTCAGAGCGCCTTGCGCGATCTGCGCTTTGGCGCGGTGGAAATCACCGTGCATAACGCCCAGGTCGTTCAGATCGAACGCAAAGAGAAATTCCGTTTGCAGAGCCCGGGCAACAAGCCGAGCTGAAACGAAAGATCAAAAGATCGCAGCCTTCGGCAGCTCCTACGCGCCTGTGCCGCCGCAGGCTGCGATCTTTTCAAACAGGCAACCCGTTCCAGACCATAAGAAAAGCCAACACATCAAGAATTCCAGGAGCTTTCACCATGTCGTCGATTCGTCATTTTGCTTTGGCCGCCCTGGCCAGTGCCCTTTTTGCTGGTTCCGCGGTTGCCAAGGATTACGAGCTGCTCAACGTGTCGTATGACCCGACCCGTGAGCTGTACCAGGAGTACAACGCCGAGTTCATCAACTTCTGGAAAAAAGACCACGCTGGCGACAACGTGAAAATCCAGCAGTCCCACGGTGGTTCGGGCAAGCAGGGCCGGGCGGTGATCGACGGTCTGCGGGCCGACGTGGTGACCCTGGCCCTGGCCGGTGACATCGACGAAATCGCCAAGCTCGGCAAGAGCCTGCCGGCCGACTGGCAGAAGCGCCTTCCGGAAGCGAGCACGCCTTACACCTCGACCATCGTGTTCCTGGTGCGCAAGGGCAACCCGAAAGGCATCAAGGACTGGGGCGATCTGACCAAGAACGGCGTGGAAGTCATCACCCCGAATCCGAAAACCTCCGGCGGCGCACGCTGGAACTTCCTCGCAGCCTGGGCCTATGGCCTGAAAGCCAACGGAGGTAACGAAGCCAAGGCCAAAGAGTACGTACAGACCCTGTTCAAACATGTGCCTGTGCTGGACACCGGTGCTCGCGGTTCGACCATCACCTTCGTCAACAACGGTCAGGGCGACGTGTTGCTGGCCTGGGAAAACGAAGCTTTCCTGGCCTTGAAAGAAGACGGCGGCGCTGACAAATTCGACATCGTCGTGCCTTCGCTGTCGATCCTTGCCGAACCACCGGTGGCCGTGGTCGACAAGAACGCCGAGAAAAAGGGCAACACCGACATTGCTGAAGCGTATCTCAAGCACCTGTACAGCCCGACCGGCCAGGAAATCGCGGCGAAAAACTTCTATCGTCCACGTGACAAAGAGGTGGCTGCCAAGTACGCCAAACAGTTCCCGACGCTGGAGCTGGTGACCATCGACAAGGACTTCGGCGGCTGGAAAACCGCGCAACCGAAATTCTTCAATGACGGTGGCGTGTTCGACCAGATTTATCAGGCGCAGTAACCTGAAATGGATCAGTCAATGGACCTGATTCCAGGCAGTTAAGGTGCTGAACCTGTGGGAGCGAGCCTGCTCGCGATGACGGCGGTACATTCAGCATAAATGTTGGCTGACCCGCCGCTATCGCGAGCAGGCTCGCTCCCACAGGGGCTGCAGTGTCCAAATCCTTAATTGGCTGGCATTAGCCAACAGGCCCCGATTTCACCGTCGGGGCTTAGCGCGTTCTCAACCAAGGACTTTTATGTCGCGTCGTATCTCCCCCGTCATACCCGGCTTCGGGCTGACGCTGGGCTACACCTTGGTGTACCTCAGCTTGATTGTGCTCATTCCACTGGCGGCGATGTTCGTGCATGCCGCTCAACTGACCTGGGACCAGTTCTGGGCGATCATCTCGGCGCCACGGGTGCTGGCGGCGTTGAAGCTGAGCTTCGGCACCGCGCTCTATGCCGCGATCATCAACGGCATCATTGGCACGCTGCTGGCCTGGGTGCTGGTGCGCTACACGTTCCCGGGACGCAAAGTCATCGACGCGATGATCGACTTGCCCTTTGCTTTGCCCACCGCGGTGGCCGGTATCGCGCTGACCGCGCTGTACACCCCCACCGGCCTGGTGGGTCAGTTCGCGGCGGATCTGGGTTTCAAGATCGCGTATACCCCCCTCGGCATCACGCTGGCGCTGACTTTTGTAACACTTCCATTCGTAGTACGTACGGTACAGCCTGTACTGGCCGATATCCCTCGTGAAGTGGAGGAGGCGGCGGCTTGCCTGGGGGCGAAACCGTTACAGGTTTTCCGCCATATTCTGGTGCCCGCGCTGTTGCCAGCCTGGCTGACCGGTTTTGCTTTGGCCTTTGCCCGCGGGGTCGGCGAGTACGGTTCGGTGATTTTCATCGCCGGCAACATGCCGATGAAAACCGAAATTCTGCCGCTGCTGATCATGGTCAAACTCGACCAGTACGATTACACCGGCGCCACCTCCATTGGTGTACTGATGCTGGTGGTTTCCTTTGTCCTGTTGCTGCTGATCAACTTGCTGCAGCGGCGCATCGAAACCCCATAAGGAGGCGCGAACATGTCCCAATCGTCTATTGCAGCAGCCTCCTCGAACGCCGCCCGCCGTGGCAGTGCCACGTCGCGGCGAGTCTTGATCGGCCTCGGCTGGCTGATCTTTGCACTGTTTCTGTTGTTGCCATTGTTCATCGTGGTGTCCCAGGGCCTGAAACTGGGCCTGGGTGCATTCTTCACCGCGATCTTCGAGCCGGACGCCTTGTCGGCGTTGAAACTCACCGTGATTGCGGTGCTGATCTCGGTGCCGCTGAACCTGGTGTTCGGTGTCAGTGCGGCGTGGTGCGTGAGCAAATACTCGTTCCGTGGCAAGAGCATGCTGGTGACGCTGATCGACTTGCCGTTCTCGGTGTCGCCGGTGATCGCCGGTCTGGTCTATGTATTGATGTTCGGTGCTCAGGGCCTGTTCGGCCCGTGGTTGCAGGATCACGACATCCAGATCGTCTTCGCCTTGCCGGGCATTGTGTTAGCGACGATTTTCGTCACCGTGCCGTTCGTGGCCCGTGAGCTGATCCCGCTGATGCAGGAACAAGGCACTCAGGAGGAAGAGGCCGCGCGCCTGCTTGGCGCCAATGGCTGGCAGATGTTCTGGCACGTCACCGTTCCCAATATCAAATGGGGCCTGATCTATGGCGTGGTGCTCTGCACTGCGCGAGCGATGGGGGAGTTCGGTGCGGTGTCGGTGGTTTCCGGGCACATTCGCGGGGTGACCAACACCCTGCCGCTGCACGTCGAGATTCTCTACAACGAATACAACCACGTGGCCGCGTTCGCCGTGGCGAGCCTGTTGCTGATCCTGGCGCTCTTCATCCTGCTGCTCAAGCAGTGGAGCGAAAACCGTATTAACCGCCTGCGCGCCAGCGCCGCGGAGGAATAAGTCATGTCGATCGAAGTGCGTAACGTCAGCAAAAACTTCCACGCGTTCAAGGCGCTGGACAACATCAGCCTGGACATTCAAAGCGGCGAGCTGGTGGCGTTGCTGGGGCCGTCCGGCTGCGGCAAGACCACGCTGTTGCGAATCATCGCCGGCCTGGAAACACCGGACCAGGGCAACATCGTGTTCCATGGTGAAGACGTCTCCGGCCACGACGTGCGTGATCGCAACGTCGGTTTCGTGTTCCAGCACTACGCCTTGTTCCGCCACATGACGGTGTTCGACAACGTCGCGTTCGGCCTGCGCATGAAGCCGAAAAACCAACGCCCGAACGAAAGCCAGATCGCGGTGAAAGTCCACGAACTGCTGAACATGGTGCAACTGGACTGGTTGGCCGATCGCTACCCGGAACAACTCTCCGGCGGCCAGCGTCAACGCATCGCATTGGCCCGTGCCTTGGCGGTGGAGCCGAAAGTTTTGCTGCTCGACGAACCCTTCGGTGCGCTGGATGCCAAGGTCCGTAAAGAGCTGCGCCGCTGGCTCGCACGGCTGCACGAAGACATCAACCTGACCTCGGTGTTCGTGACCCACGACCAGGAAGAGGCGATGGAAGTCGCCGATCGTATCGTGGTGATGAACAAGGGTGTGATCGAGCAGATCGGTTCACCGGGCGACGTCTACGAAAACCCGGCCAGCGATTTCGTCTATCACTTCCTTGGCGACTCGAATCGGCTGCATTTGGGCGAAGACCGGCACGTGCTGTTCCGTCCCCACGAAGTGTCGCTGTCGCGGCATGAACTGGAAGATCACCACGCCGCTGAAGTGCGCGATATTCGTCCATTGGGCGCTACCACGCGGGTGACGCTGAAGGTCGAAGGCCAAAGCGAGCTGATCGAGGCTGAAGTGGTGAAAGACCACGACAGCCTGGTCGGATTGGCCAAGGGTGAGACGTTATTCTTCAAGCCCAAGGTCTGGCAGAAAGTCGCCAACCTTTAAAAGCAAAAGCTTCGCGAGCAAGCCCGCTCCCACAGTGAATCTGCGTTGAACACACATCTGTGGCCAACCCAAAACCCTGTGGGAGCGGGCTTGCTCGCGAAAGCGATCTACGCCGCAGCACCTTTCTGACGCAAACGCACACCACCCACTCGCGCCTCGATCTGCTCTTTAAGCTCACGCCGCATCCCGAGCAAAAACGCCAACTCAACCACCACGAACAGCGGCCCGACAATCAATCCCGTCACGTCATCGACAAACGCCGGTTTGCGCCCTTCGTAATGATGTCCGACAAACTGAATCGCCCACCCCACCACAAACATCCCGATGCCGCTTGCCAGCCAGACCAGCGTACTTTGCTGCGCGAGAACCTGACCCGCCCAAATGCACAGACCGAGCAACACGGTCATCAACACCCCAAGACGCACCTCCAGGCGCAGGTAAAACCACGCCGATGCCATCGCGACCAGCACCGCCGGCGAAATCCAGCCTGCGCCCCATTGCGGCCGCGACAGCAACACCGCAACCGCCACTACAATCAGCGGGATACCGATAAAGTGGCTGGCAATATTGCGCGGGTCACGGTGGTAGGCGGCGTATTGACTGAGATGATCAACGAGGCTTTTCATTGTTATTCCTCCTGTAGGGTGATGGATGATGCCCCAGGCTTCATCTCTCGCTCTGTCAGCCAGGCGACAATCTCCAGGAGTTTTCATGGACATGCAGGTTTGGCGTTCGCGCCTGGATACGGGGCAGTGGTTCAGTCATTTACCTGTTCCTTTACAGGATAGTCTGCTGGCTGCCGCCCGGGTTCGGCGCCTGCCGTCGGGGCAACTGCTATTCAAACGCGGTGATCCGCCGTGCGGGCTGTATGCGGTGCTTGAAGGGGCGGTGCGCATTGGCGCGGTGAGCGAACAGGGCAAGGAGGCGCTACTGAGCTTGGTGGAAGCACCGCACTGGTTCGGCGAAATCTGCCTGTTCGATGGCCAGCCGCGAACCCACGATGCCTACGCCGTCGGCCAGTGCACCCTGTTGCACATCCCGCACGCGACGCTGCTGAAGGTGCTCGACCAACAACCGGTTTACTGGCGGCAACTGGCGTTGCTGATGAGCCACAAACTGCGCCTGACCTTCATCAACCTCGAACAGCTGAGCCTGATGCCTGCCCCGGCACGCTTGGCTCATCGCTTGCTGATGATCGCCGAGGGTTACGGTGAAATCGACCCGCCGCGCCGTGTTCTACAACTGCCTCAGGAGCAACTGGCGTCGATGCTGTCGCTATCGCGCCAGACCACCAATCAGCTTCTCAAGGATTTGCAGGGGCAAGGAATATTGAATCTCAAGTATGGTGAGATCGAGATTCTGGATGCCGAGCGGCTGCGAGCGTTGGCGGTGATTTGACGTGCACCTGTAGGCGCTGCGAAGGCTGCGATCTTTTGAAATCACCACGGTATTGATGGGCTTTATCCGCGAACGCGCCTAGCCTGTGACGACGACAATCGAGGTGTGCCATGCGTGTGTTGCTAGTGGAAGACGAACCCGAGACCGCCAGCCTCCTGGCCAAAGGCTTGAGCGAAGCGAGTTACGCGGTGGATGTGGCGCTCAATGGCATGGACGGCCGGCGCTTTATCGAGTCCGGTGAGTACGAACTGATCATCCTCGACGTGATGCTGCCGGGACTCAATGGCTGGCAGTTGCTGCAACAGATCCGCAAGCTCGGCGACACGCCGGTGCTGCTCCTCACCACCAAGGACGGCATCGAAGATCGCCTGCGCGGGCTGGAATTGCATGAAGATGATTACCTGCTCAAGCCGTTTGCCGTCAGTGAACTGGTGAAGCGGGTGCGCAAGCTGTTGCGGCGGGATCGCGGGCGTTGAAGGCGAGACTGCCAGGAAATGAGCTAGACTTTGGCTTGGTGGTGCATTAAATACGATGCATATACGCACTGGTTGCCAATTTTGCACTGTATATGATGCGGGTGGTTCGAATGGAAAGCCTTGGAGAACTGATCAAAATACTGCGCAAAGAGCGAAAGATGTCTCAACAAGATCTGGCAAAGCAATATGGAATGAGCCGCGCCACGATTTCTGGTATCGAGAACAACACCGTCTCTGAAATCGGTATCCGCAAGATTGAAGCGATCTTGAACGGCTTCGGTTACGAACTCACGGCCGTACCCAGACAGTCGAAGCGTCCGACGCTGGATACCCTGAAAAAGGTTAACTTCCATGGCTGAGGGGCGTGTTGTGGACAGGCTGCACGTCAGTGTTTCCGGCACCATGGTAGGGGCCTTGGGGCGCGGGCAGTCTGGTGTCGATTCAGTGTTTACCTATGCGCAGGAAGCACTGGAAGAAAATGCCATCTCGCTGACCATGCCCGCTCGCCTTGAGAGCTACACCTGGGAGCGAGGAGTACCGCCGATTTTTGAAATGAATCTGCCAGAAGGTGCTCTGCGCGATGAATTGGTTCGGCGCTTCAGCAAAGCGGTGCGAGGATTCGACGACTTCGCAATGCTGGCGATCGTTGGTCCGCATCAGCTGGGACGCGTGGGAATCGCAAATACGCTAAGTGTTAACGAGCCGCCCCCCGAAACCAGCCTTGCGGATCTTCTGGCTCATGACGGTGCTCAAGGGCTGTTCGATGACCTGTTGCACACCTATGGTCAGTACTCAGGCGTTTCGGGGGTTCAGCCAAAGGTGCTTGTGCGCGACAGTGCGACAAGCATTGACCGCCTGACCCATCGAGGGGCAACGCATCTGGTCAAGTCCTTCCGTGCAGAGGAATACCCGGAGCTGGCCGCCAACGAGTACTTCTGCATGCGAGCCGCACTCCATTCGGGGCTTGAGGTACCGAAGTTCAAACTCAGCGAACGGGGTAAATTTCTGATCGTCGAG
Source organism: Pseudomonas sp. PDM09 (assembly GCF_014852305.1). NCBI lineage: Bacteria > Pseudomonadati > Pseudomonadota > Gammaproteobacteria > Pseudomonadales > Pseudomonadaceae > Pseudomonas > Pseudomonas sp. PDM09. The sequence goes on from NZ_JACVBI010000013.1 coordinate 120,707, forward strand.
CGCTTCGATCTGAATGACAAAGGCTATCTGGGTTTTGAGGATTTCTGCGTACTCAATGCCTGGCCTTCGAAGGCCAAATACGACGGTTCGTACGAAGGTGCTGCCAGGCAAATCAAGGAATTTGTCTCCCCTTCATTACTCAACCAGGCGCTTGAGTCTTTTTTCAAAATCGTTGCTCTTTCGTCCGGTTTGAAGAACGGCGATGCTCATCTCAAGAACTTCGGTGTGCTGTATGAACATTGTGGCGCTGATGCGCAATTCGGTTTGGCTCCGGCCTATGACATTGTTACGACTTCGGTCTACATCAAGGCCGATAGCATGGCGTTGCTGTTAGGCGGATCGAAGGCGTGGCCCAAGTACAAAATGCTGATGCGTTTTGGCCGGTCGGCCTGCAACCTGACAGAAGGGCGCTGCAATGAGCTGCTGCAACAGGTTGCTCACGGGATGGAAGTGGCGATGGGGGAGATGGCTCACTACATCAGGGCCAATAGCAGTTTTGCCGAGGTTGGCGATGCGATGATGGATCAGTGGAAATCAGGCCAAGCGCGCAGTCTGGTTAAAGGTTGAAATATGTGTGGCATTGCGACGGATGCCTTCGCGGGCTGACCGTCAGAACGACATGAATCCCGTAGGAGCGAGGCTTGCCCGCGAAGAGGCCGGAACATCCAAAACACCACTCGGATCTGTCACTGCAACCCATCCCGAAACTGCCCCGGCGTCATTCCGGTCCAGCGTTTAAACGCGCGGCTGAAGCTGCTGGTGTCGGCGAACCCCAGCAGATAACTGATTTCGCCTAATGAGCACAGTGGGTCGCGCAGATGCAGCAGCGCCAGGTTCTCCCGGCTTTCATTGAGCAGCGTATCGAACCGACAACCTTCATCCGCCAAGTGCCGTTGCAGGCTGCGCAGACTCAAGTGCAGCGCCTGGGCGATGCGATCGGCCGACGGTTCGCCTTCGGGTAATTGCTCTTCAATGGCGTCACGCACCTTGCGCTCCCAGGTCAGGGGTTTGAGTTGCGCCAGGGTGCGTTTGAGCACGGTTTCGTTGTGTTCGGCCAGTTCCGGGTTGGCATCGTCCAGGTGACTGTCGAAATCCAGCAGAGCGAACTCCAGTCGGTCTTCATCGGCGTTGAAATACACCGGCGAGCGGAACACTTTGTGCCATTGGTGCGGGTCGGCCGGTTCCGGACGACGCAGGTAGACCGCCAGCGGGGCGTAGTCACGGCCCAGGCGATTGCGGCAGGTGCGCACGTAAATCGCCGCGAAGGCGTCGATGGCCTCGAAGGCTGGCGCGGGGTTGCCTGGGGGGATTTTCAGGCGGAAGTAGTAGCGATCCTCGGCGCGGGTCAGTTCCAGATCCAGCGCGTCGCTGACCACCTGGTGATAACGCACGATGCGCTCGAAGACTTCCCGCAGGCTGCCACTGGCCACCAACGCATAACCCAACGCATGAAACGTGGTGGGGCTGACGAAACGCGACACCCGCAAGCCAATCGCCGGGTCACCGCTGACCTGCACCGCGATGTGCCACAGGCGCGTGGTGCCGGACAACGGGTAACGGGCGTTCGGGTCGTCCATCAACTGCGGGTCGAGCCCCGCCTGTTGGCACAGGGTAGTGCTGTCGAGCCCCAGCGCTTCGAGCTGCTTGCGCAGTGCGCGGGTCCAGCTGGCGAGGGAGGTCGGTTCAGTCATGTTGAATGGCGCGTCCGGTCAACAGGTTGGCGTTCACGGCTACCGCTCCGTACAGCATCGCAAGGCAGGATGCGAACATCAATAACCAGAGGATGGAAGCATGGACGGTACTTGTGCAAGTCCCCAGCGACTGAATGCAGCACAGCGATCAGCGCATATTCGCCAGGTGGTATTGGCTAAAGGCGTTGAACTGCGCCAGCGCTACCCGATTCTCAACCATCAGGACGCCCTGGGCGCGGGCATTCTGGCCTTCGCGTTGGCCGGGATGATCGGTTCCGCAGCGCTGTACATCACCGGGTATATGGCCTGGTGGGTATGCCTGTTGCTCAACGGGTTTTTCGCCTCGCTGACCCATGAGCTGGAGCATGACCTGATCCACAGCATGTACTTCCGCAAACAGCGCGTGCCGCACAACCTGATGATGGGCCTGGTATGGCTGGCGCGACCGAGCACCATCAATCCCTGGATCCGCCGTCATTTGCACCTCAATCACCATAAGGTGTCCGGCACCGAAGCCGACATGGAAGAGCGGGCGATCACCAACGGTGAGCGGTGGGGAATCGCGCGGCTATTGATGGTCGGCGACAACGTGATGTCAGCGTTCATCCGCATGCTGCGGGCCAAGACCCGGGCGCACAAGTTCAGCATCATCAAGCGTTTTCTGAAGGTTTACGCACCGCTGGCGCTGGTGCATTGGGGGGCGTGGTACGGGTTTCTCGGTTTTCACGCCGCCAACGGCATTGCGCATCTGCTGGGTGCGCCTATCGAATGGTCAGCGACTACTTTGGCGGTGATGCAGGTGATCGACATCGCGGCCGTGGTGATCATCGGTCCGAATGTGTTGCGCACGTTCTGCCTGCACTTTGTCAGCTCGAACATGCACTACTTCGGTGACGTGGAGCCCGGCAATGTGATCCAGCAGACTCAGGTGTTGAACCCTTGGTGGATGTGGCCGTTGCAGGCGTTCTGCTTCAACTTCGGCAGCAGCCACGGGATCCATCACTTTGTGGTGAAGGAGCCGTTCTACATCCGGCAGATGACCGTGCCGGTGGCGCATAAAGTGATGCGCGAGATGGGCGTGCGGTTCAATGATTTCGGGACATTCGGGCGGGCGAACCGGTTTGTTCGCAAGAATGGAGTGGTGGGGGATGAGTTGCGCACTGTTCGGACTTGATGATGGGTACTTGAGGTATGCGACCGATCGTTATGACTGTTGACTTAGTACCAAGAGAAATAACGGGTACTTGGATTGGAATAAGTTATGAAGTGTATGCATAGTGCTTATTGCATTTTTGTAGGTAAATAACATCTTTTTGCGTGGACAAAGTCCAAGGGGCGAACCATGCTCAGTGTCGTGAGTTTCCAGGAGGAAACTTGCTCTCATCGGAAGATACTTATTAAACGATAAAGGAATTCGAACCATGTCGAGCATTAATGGTACTTATGTGAACTCTAACTCTGGCGCCCAATTGGTTATTACCGATGGTAATGATTCGAATGGCACCTTCAGTGGAAAACTGAGCCAGGGCGGTGTGAATTACGATGTCAGTTATGGGCACTACCACTTCCAGAATAGTACCGGGCAACCGACCATCATCACCTTGGCCGCTTTGAATGATGGCACCGGCTACCAGGCCTGGACATTGTTCTCGCCGGACCACAACTATTCCCGACTCCGGGCTGTGGGTTCGCGCAATAACTTTGATGGGGACGTAGTGGGATTGGCTGGTGAATTCGTCAAACAGTAAGCCTTGAGGTAGTTATCGACAGGCTGATGAATTAAAAGATGCATCAGCCTGTCGTTATGAACATAATTCAACTAGCTTTCGCCAAATTTTAGTTGCTTTTGATTGTGTGCGGCCTCGGTTCTCTCGTAAATCTCACGCCATTCACGAACAATTTCAATACTTGAAAAAACATAGCCTTTCGCCTGTTTGGCTACAAGCCTTGTAGGACGTGGCTTTGGTGTGTTTTTTTATATTCTATATTGATATATTTATAGATTTAAATATTCCTTTAGGAAATAAGCATTTGACCTAATGATTCACCCCAAGCCAAAAAACCGGTTCCCAAAGTGGCCGAGTAGCCACCGGCGGCGCTCGGACGATGTGCCCATCGATCTCAAGGTTCATTGAACCGAAACCTTTTCGCGCTAAAACATTTTGCACGAGGGCATCAGTGCGGCAGGCTCCGCGGCGCGTTAACAGATTTTTGATTTCCGGGGCCGTCTCCTTGGCAGGGTACGGCCCCTTTTTTTATTCCGGGCAAACACCAAACCCTGTGGGAGCGAGCTTGCTCGCGATGGCGTCGTCACATTCAACATTGATGGTGACTGATCTACCGCTATCGCGAGCAAGCTCGCTCCCACAGGTGATTTGTATATTCGATACTGATCTTAACAAATAGCTTCTTATTCCTTAGCGAATATAACTCTCCTCCCTATACTCGGTCCCGAACAGACACGCAGCAGGAGAGCTCCCCCATGCGCAACGAATCAATTCGCTACCTGATTGTGCCGGGCTGGCAAGGATCGCCAGAAGATCATTGGCAAACCCATTGGCAGAACAGCCTGCCAAACAGTGCGCGGGTGGAGCAGGCCGACTGGCTGACGCCTCGTCGTGAGGACTGGGTCGCGGCACTTGCCGAGGCGATTGCCGCCGACAGCACGCCAGTGATTCTGATCGCCCACAGCCTGGGCTGCATCACCGTCGCCCATTGGGCGGCCACGGCGCCACTGAATTTTCTGCGTCAGGTGCGTGGTGCTTTGCTGGTCGCGCCAGCGGACGTCGAGCGCCCGGCCTGTGCACCGGCCTTGCGTAACTTTGCACCGATCCCGACTCATTTGCTGCCATTCCCGAGCCAGGTCGTCTGCTCCGACAACGACAGTGCAGTGAGTGCGCCACGAGCGCTTGAGCTGGCACGTAACTGGGGCGCCGAGGCGGGGATTTTATCGGGGGCCGGGCACATCAACGTGAAGTCCGGTCACCAGCGCTGGGAGCAAGGTTTTGCGTACCTCTATCGTCTGCAAAATCGCATGGAACAACACGCCCTGCGTCGCGCTTGAACCCTTTGTTTTTTTAAGAAAACGCCCCCGCCTCCCGGCGGTTCTGGGGCGGGAGTCTGCCATGAGCTTGCATGAAACCTTCGGTCAGCCGCTGCTGACCTTTCCTGACGCGGAAAAAAGCCCGCTGAGCATTCGCGCCAAGGCGCTGGTGTTCGTCGATCCGCGTTCCCGGCAGTTGCGCCAGGAGCTGGAACAACTGGCGCCACGTTCGATCTCGGTATTGATCCGCGGTGAAACCGGCAGCGGTAAAGAACTGCTGGCGCGGCACATCCATCGCGCCAGCGACCGTGGTGGATTGTTCGTGTCAGTCAATTGCGGGGCGATCAGCCCGACCTACGCCGACGCTGAACTGTTCGGCTATGCCGCCGGCAGTTACAGCGGTTCGGCCAGCAGTCGCGCTGGCTGGTTCGGTTCGGCCAATGGCGGCACGCTCTATCTGGACGAAATCGGCGACTTGCCGTTGCCAATCCAGATCAAGCTGCTCGCAGCCCTGGAAAACCACGAGGTCACTCGCGTCGGTGCTCAGCAGCCAAGCCCGGTGGACGTACGTCTGGTGGCCGCCACCAGCATCGATCTGGCTCAGGCCGTGGCTGCCGGAAAATTCCATGAGCGGCTCTATCACTACCTCAGCGAAGGCCAGCTCGAACTGCCGGCCTTGCGCGAACGGGTGGGCGATATTTTGTCGCTGGCCGAATACTTCCTCGGCATCTACAGCCAACGCCTCAACCTGCCGGTGCCATTGATCAGCGAAGCCGCACAGCATCTGCTGGAGCAGCACAGTTGGCCGGGCAACACCCGGGAGCTGGAGAACGTCATCCACTTTGCGTTGTTGGTGAGTACGGGCGATGAGATTTTGCCGGAGCATTTGAATTTGCCCGAGGCGGCTGTGTCGCTGGTGACGATCGAGCAGCAACTCAAACAGATTCTTGGCAACGGTTCCGTCGCCGAAAAAGACGCCTTGAAAAAACTGCTCACAGACACCGGGCTTGTGTAGGAGCTGGCGCAGCCTGCGATCTTTTGATCTTGATTTTCGGTGCCTTTTAAATCGCCAAAATCAAAAGATCGCAGCCTTCGGCAGCTCCTACATCGGGCGTGGCGGTTGTATGAACAAAATGGAATATGAAAGTGAATAAAAGATATTGTTAGGGAATAAAAAATCCCGGTATTGTCCGCGTCACGCCAGCGATAGCACATCACTGGCACTTAACAAAAACCACCTGACTGTTTAGCCGTCGTCGATGATGGCCGCGAATTTCGATAAGGACACTGCATGAAAAAGGTTCTGTTGTTTACCGCATTGGCGGCTGCCCTGACCGCGGGCCTGGCCCAGGCTGGCGAGAAACTGGTGGTGGCGGCGACCCCGATTCCACATGCCGAGATCCTTGAACTGATCAAGCCGACCCTCGCCAAAGAAGGCGTGGACCTGGAGATCAAAGTCTTCACCGACTACGTTCAGCCGAACGTGCAGGTCGACCAGAAGCGTCTGGACGCCAACTACTTCCAAACCCTGCCGTACCTGAAAAACTTCAACGAAGGCAAAGGCACTAACCTGGTGACCGTGATCGGCGTGCATGTCGAACCCTTCGGCGGCTACTCGAAGAAAGTCAAAAGCCTGGCGGAGCTGAAAGACGGCGCAACCATCGCCATCCCGAACGAAGGCAGCAACAGTGGCCGTGCCCTGATCCTGCTGCAGAAGGCTGGCCTGATCGAGTTGAAAGACCCGAAGAACGCCGTGGCCACACCGAAAGACATCGCCAAGAACCCGCACAACTTCAAGTTCAAGGAACTGGAATCGGCCATGCTGCCGCGTGTTCTGGACCAGGTCGACCTGGACATGATCAACACCAACTACGCGCTGGACGCGGGTCTGAACCCGGCTAAAGATGCACTGGTGATCGAAGGTGCCGATTCGCCTTACGTGAACTTCCTGGTGGCGCGTCCAGACAACAAGGACAGCGTTGCCATCCAGAAACTGGCCAAGGCCCTGACCAGCCCGGAAGTGAAGGCATTCATCGCCAAGAAGTACAGCGGCGCGGTACTGCCGGCGTTCTGATCGGCCGCAGTCTCAAACCCCTTCAAGGTTTCAACGCCGACGGCTGATACAGCGTCGGCGTTTTTTATGTGCGCCAAGATCAAAAGATCGCAGCCTCGTTTCACTCGACAGCTCCTACATTGAAATGCGTATCCCTGTAGGAGCTGTCGAGTGAAACGAGGCTGCGATCTTTTGCTTTAAAGTTTCAGGCCGCCCGCGCCTTCAACGCCTTGCGCAACGCCACCAGCAATTTCACGATGTCTTGCGGATCCAGCCGCTGCGGAAATTTTACGTCAGCCATTTTCTCTTCCTTGGATGGTTCGGCCGGGGGGAGTCTGGCCAAAAGCTGCACGTCCTTGGAGGGGCTTTTCGAAAAAAAGATCCGTCCTACAGCTGAAAGAAAAATAGTCGTCTTCCCCAGTCTCGGCAAATTCGCAGGATAGTCTTTTGCGTGATATCAATATGCTTTAAAGGTATTTAAATTCTACTTTTTATACCTTTAAAGTCGGTGCCTGCCGGGTGGTTATCCACTGCCCATGGACTGCGCCATCGTCGCTTACCGAGCGGCGTACAGGATGTTCAATGACTTTCGATTACGCGTTTATCCTCAGCACCCTGCCGGCGTTTCTCAAAGCGGTGGGCGTGACACTGCAGGTCGGTTTTATCGCCATCGGCACTTCGTTGCTGGTGGCGCTGATCAACGCGACGATTCTGGTGTTTCGCACACCCTGCCTGCAACGCCTGGTCGGGCTGTACGTGGAGCTGGCACGCAATACGCCACTGCTGATTCAGTTGTTCTTCGTCTACTTCGCCTTGCCGGCGCTGGGCATCAAAGTCTCGGGCTTCGCGGCGGCGATCATCACCATGACTTTCCTTGGCGGCGCCTACCTCACCGAAGTCCTGCGTGCCGGCGTGGATGCGGTGCCCCAGGCGCAACTTGAGTCCGGCCGCTCCATTGGCCTGTCCCACGGGCAATTGCTGCGCTACGTGATTCTGCCGCAGGCCTGCATCCTCAGCCTGCCGTCGCTGTTCGCCAATTTCATTTTCCTGCTCAAGGAAACCACCGTGGTCTCGGCGGTGGCGGTGCCGGAGATTCTCTACACCACCAAGAGCTACATCGCGCTTTACTACAAAACCTACGAAATGCTCGCCGTGCTGACACTGATCTGCGTGCTGCTGTTTTTGCCGTTATCGCTGCTGCTCAGCCGTCTGGAAAGGAGGCTCCAGCATGGCCAGTTCGGGTCTTGAGTTGCTCTGGGTGTCGTTGCCGCAACTGGGCAAAGGTGCTGCGCAAACCCTGTCGATCTCTTTTCTGAGCATCGCCTTCAGCACCGTCGGCGGCGTACTTTACGGTGTGTTGCGCACGCTGAATTCGAAATGGCTCAACGGGTTTCTGCGGGTCTATCTGGAGCTGTTCCGGGCAATCCCGGTGCTGGTCTGGTTGTATTTGCTGTTCTTTGGCTTGCCGATCTTTTTTGGGCTGAGCATTCCCAGCTTCTGGTGCGCGGTGCTGGTGTTGTCGCTATGGGGTGCCAGCGAAGTCGGTGAAGTGGTGCGCGGCGCCTTGCATTCGTTGCCGCGCGGCCAGCGTGAGGCGGGGTTGTCGATTGGCCTGGATGGCCCGCAACTCTACGGCTACGTGCTGCTGCCTCAAGCCTTGAAGCGCATGACGCCGCCGACCATCAACGTCTACACGCGCATCATCAAGACCAGCTCGCTGGCGGTGCTGATCGGCGTGGTGGATGTGATCAAGGTCGGACAGCAGATCATCGAACGCACCTACGAATCAGTGCTGATCTACGGCGCGCTGTTTCTGTTTTTCTTTTTCATCTGCTACCCGCTGTCGGCCGCCTCGCGCGTGCTGGAGCGGCGCTGGACGCAAGCATGAGTGCATTGATCGAGTTCAAGGGTTTCAACAAGTTTTTCGGCGAGCAGCAGGTGCTCAACGGCATCGACCTGCAAGTGAAACCGGGCGAGGTGATCGTCATCCTCGGCCCCAGCGGCTGTGGTAAAAGCACCTTGCTGCGCTGCCTCAACGGCCTGGAAGCCGCTCACAGCGGCAGCTTGAATTTTGCTGGGCGCGAGTTGCTGGACAAGGGCACCGACTGGCGCGAAGTGCGTCAGCAGATCGGCATGGTGTTCCAGAGCTACCACCTGTTCCCACACATGAGTGTGCTCGACAACCTGTTGCTCGGCCCACTCAAGGTGCAGAAACGCGAACGTCGTGAAGCCCGCGCACAGGCCGAGGCTTTGCTGGAGCGCGTGGGTCTATTGGACAAGCGCGACGCCTTCCCGCGCCAGCTCTCCGGCGGCCAGCAGCAACGCATCGCTATCGTCCGTTCGCTGTGCATGAACCCCAAGGTCATGCTCTTCGACGAAGTCACCGCCGCCCTCGATCCGGAAATGGTCAAGGAAGTGCTCGAAGTGATTCAGGGCCTGGCCCGCGAGGGCATGACCCTGCTGATCGTCACCCACGAAATGGCCTTCGCCCGTGCGGTGGCCGACCGCATCGTGTTCATGGATGCCGGGCGCATCCTTGAGCAACACCCTCCCGAGATTTTCTTTACGAACCCGCAAACCGCACGAGCGCAGCAGTTCCTGGAGAAGTTCTCCTACGTCGCCGCACTACCCAAAACGACTCAAACAAAGGAACTGGAACTGTCATGAAAACTGCCAAGTCTTCTCTGCTGCTACTCCCCCTGTTCGGTCTGGCGCTGCTGGCCGGCTGCAACAAAACCGAAGAACCGACAAAGCCGAAAGCCGCCAGCGTCAGCACCGCACCGGCTGGTTATCTGGAAAAAATCAAAGCCCGGGACAAGCTGATCGTCGGCGTCTTCACTGATAAACCGCCGTTCGGTTTTGTCGATGAGGCCGGACGCTATGTGGGGTTCGATACTGATATCGGTCGTCAATTCGCCAAGGATCTGTTGGGTGATGAGAACAAGGTCGAATTCGTTGCGGTGGAGCCGGCGAGTCGGATTCCGTTCCTGCAAAGCGACAAGGTCGACCTGATCCTGGCCAACATGACCGTCACCCCGGAGCGCAAGGACGCGGTGGACTTCACCAATCCGAACCTCAAGGTCGCGGTGCAGGCGTTGGTGCCACAGGCGAGTTCGGTGAAGAACCTTGATGACCTGGCGACCCGCACCACCATCGTGACCACGGGCACCACGGCGGATATCTGGCTGACCAAGAATCATCCGGACTGGAAACTGCTGAAGTTCGAGAAAAACTCCGAGTCTTTGCAAGCCCTGGCCAATGGTCGCGGCGACGCTTATGCGCAGGACAATCTGGTGCTGTTCAGCTGGGCCAAGCAGAACCCCGGTTACCGTGTGCTGGAGGAAAAACTGGGTGCCGAAGCGCCGATCGCACCGGCGGTGAAGAAGGGCAATATTGAACTGCGCGATTGGGTGAATGTGGAGTTGGCGAAGTTGGGTGAGGAGAAGTTTTTGCTCAAACTGTATGACCAGTATGTGCGCAAGGAATTGAGCGATGACACCAAGCCTGAGAGCGTGATTGTCGAGGGTGGGAAGTGGCAGGGGTGATTTGCTTCAGATGATCGTTCCCACGCTCTGCGTGGGAATGCCTCTCGGGACGCTCCGCGTCCCTGCGGCTGTGACGCAGAGCGTCACTGGCTGCATTCCCACGCAGAGCGTGGGAACGATCAATGTGTCTCAATCCGGCCAATACCACGCCGGCTCATCCAGCATCCGCTGCCCGACTATCCCGGTCTGGCCGAAATCCTTCTCCAGCACAATGCAATTGCATTCCGGGTCTTGCTGCAACGCCGAGATCAACCGTCGCGCATGGGACACCACCCATACCTGACACTGCTCGGACGCTCGAATGATCAACCGCGCCAACGCCGGCAGCAGGTCTGGATGCAGACTGGTTTCCGGCTCGTTCAACACCATCAACGTCGGCGGCCGAGGGGTCAGCAATGCCGCAACCAGCAACAAATAGCGCAACGTCCCATCCGATAACTCGGCGGCGGACAACGGCCGCAACAACCCTTCCTGATAAAACTCGATTGCAAACCGTCCGCCCTGCAGCGGCGCAATGTTCAACGTTGCGCCGGGGAATGCATCGCTGATCGCTGCCTGCAAAGCTTCGGGATCGCCGATTTCGCGGATGGTCTGTAACGCTGCAGCGAGGTCGCGACCGTCGTGGTGCAACACTGGCGTGCGGGTGCCCAGTTGCGGTTGGCGCACTGGCGCGTCGGCGTCGCTGCGAAAGTGGTCGTAGAAGCGCCAGCGGCGGATGAACTCACGCAGCTGCAAGACTTCCGGCGAGGTGCGCAAGCTACCGACCTGATCGAACAGGCTGTCGAAGTTCGGCGTGTGCTGGGCCAGTACTTCCCAGTCGCGACCGACCCGAGCGCGGATCAGCGGGCCATCGCGATCCACCAACAGGCTGGCCGGTCGATAGAACGGCCCGGACCAGATGCATTCCTTTTTGATTTCCGGGTCCAGAGAAAACTCGGAGTGACTTGGCTCTGGCAAGCCCAGCGCGATCGAGTAGCTGAAATCTTCACCGGCAAACCCCAGACGCAGGCGTTTGGCGCCGTGTCTCACGGTCGCCTGGATCCGGACTTCACCATTGCGCATGCGTCGGGTGATGTTTTCCGGACCTGCCCAGAACGTCGAATCCAGCCCACCCTCGCGGGCCAACGCATTGACCACCCCGCCCTGAGCGGTTTCCGCCAGCAGGCGCAAGGCGCGGTATAGGTTGGACTTGCCGCTGCCGTTGGGACCGGTGATCAGGTTCAACCGGCCAAGCGGAATCACCAATTTATTGATCGAGCGGTAATTGGCCACCGCGAGGGTTTTGAGCATGAGTTCCTCATTGATCGTTCCCACGCTCCGCGTGGGAATGCATCCCGTGACGCTCCGCGTCACAGTGGACGCAGAGCGTCCATGGCGGCGTTCCCACGCAGAGCATGGGAACGATCAGTGGAGTATAAGGATCGCTCGTGCAGACGTGGAACGCTGTTCTAAGCTCACAGTCGTATCGTCACTGGCAGGTTTGTACAACGCAAAGGAGTTTGCATGGCAGGTCCCGGATTGAAATTCATGGTTGGCCTGAGCCTCATCGCCCTGCTGACCGCCTGTGGCGATAAAAAGCCCGTCGAGAAGGACCGCCCACGAGTCTTCGTGCAAGAGGTCAAGCCAACCGATTACGCCGCTGCAGTGACACTCACCGGCGACGTCCAGGCGCGAGTACAAACCGAACTGTCGTTTCGCGTGGGCGGCAAGATCATCCAGCGCATGGTCGACGTCGGTGACCGGGTTTCGGCCAAACAAGTGCTGGCCAAGCTCGATCCCAAAGACCTGCAAACCAGCGTCGACTCGGCCCAGGCCCAGGTCGTTGCCGAACAGGCGCGGGTCAAACAAACCGCCGCCGCCTTCGTTCGCCAACAAAAACTCCTGCCCAAGGGCTACACCAGCCAGAGCGAATACGACTCCGCCCAAGCCGCCTTGCGCAGCAGTCAGAGTGCATTGACCGCTGCTCAAGCGCAGTTGGCCAACGCCCGTGATCAACTGAGCTACACCGCGTTGATTGCCGATGCGCCGGGGGTGATTACCGCGCGCCAGGCTGAAGTCGGCCAAGTGGTACAAGCCACAGTGCCGATTTTCAGCCTGGCCCGGGACGGCGAGCGTGACGCGGTGTTCAACGTGTACGAATCACTGCTGACTGAGCCACCGTCGGATAGATCGATTGTGGTCAGCCTGCTCGACAACCCGAAAATCAAGACCACGGGCACCGTTCGGGAAGTCACGCCAGCCGTGTCCGCGCAGACCGGCACGGTGCAAGTCAAAGTCACCCTGGACAGTCTTCCCGAGGGCATGCAACTCGGCTCGGTGGTGAGCGCCACCGCCAAGCCAGTCGGTAAAACCGCGGTAGAACTACCTTGGTCGGCCCTGACCAAAAACGTCAGTGAACCGGCCGTGTGGCTGGTGGACGCCGAGGGCAAGGCGCAATTGCACACCGTCACCGTCGGTCGTTACCTGACTGGCAAAGTCATTGTCAGCGCTGGCCTCAACGGGGGCGAAAAAGTCGTCACTGCGGGCGGCCAGTTACTGCATCCGGGCGTGCGCGTGGAGATTGTCGAAAACACCTACCAGCCCCCAGCGACAGGAGCCCAGCCATGAAGCGCCTGTTGCTGTTGTCCGCCGGTTTGTTGCTGGTCGCCTGTTCCAAGGAGGAAGCGCCGCCAGAACCGGTTCGGCCGGTGTTGTCGGTGGAAGTGAGGGCGCTCAATCAAGAAGACCTCGGCCGGTTTGCCGGCAGCATTCAGGCCCGTTACGAAAGCAACGTCGGTTTCCGGGTGCCGGGGCGTATCGCCAGCCGTAACGTCGATGTCGGCGCTGAAGTGCAGAAGGGCGCGTTGCTCGCGACCCTCGACCCCACCGATCAGCAGAACCAGTTGCGCTCCGCCCAGGGTGATCTGGCGCGGGTTCAGGCGCAGCTCATCAACGCTCAGGCCAACGCCCGGCGTCAGCAGGAACTGTTCAATCGCGGGGTTGGCGCGCAGGCGCAGCTGGACATCGCCCAGACCGACCTGAAAACCACCCAGGCGTCCCTCGATCAAGCCAGGGCCGCCGTCGATCAGGCGAAGGACCAACTCAACTACGTTGAGCTGCGCACTGATCACAAAGCCATCGTCACCGCGTGGAACGCCGAAGCCGGACAAGTGGTCACGGCCGGCCAGCAAGTGGTGACCCTGGCGCAGCCGGACATCAAGGAAGCGGTGATCGACCTGCCCGATACCCTGGTTGATCAGTTGCCAGCCGACGTGGTGTTCCAGGTGGCTTCACAACTGGACCCGAGCATCACCAGCACTGCCATCGTGCGCGAGATCGAACCCCAGGCGCAAAGCGCGACCCGCACCCGTCGCGCCCGCCTGAGCCTGGCCGATACGCCACCGGGCTTTCGCCTCGGCACGGCGATCAGCGTGACTCTCAGCTCCGCGATCAAACCGCGCCTCGAACTGCCGGTGAGCGCGCTGCAGGAGGTCGATGGAAAACTGCGGATCTGGGTCGTTGATCCACAGACGCAAACCGTTTCGCCAAGGGAGGTCAGCCTGATCAGCCGGACCGATGCCACGGTGGTCCTGGCCAACGGTGTGAAAACCGGCGAGCGGGTGGTCAGCGCGGGTGTGAACAGCCTCAAACCGGGGCAGAAAGTGAAAATCGACGAGGACAGCCCGCAATGAAAGGGAGTTTCAACTTATCCGAGTGGGCCCTCAAACATCAGTCGTTCGTCTGGTATTTGATGTTCGTCGCGCTGCTGATGGGCGTGTTCTCGTACCTGAACCTGGGTCGTGAAGAAGACCCCTCGTTCACCATCAAAACCATGGTGATCCAGACTCGCTGGCCCGGCGCGACCCAGGAACAGACCCTCAAGCAGGTCACCGACCGGATCGAGAAAAAACTCGAAGAACTCGACTCGCTCGACTACGTGAAAAGCTACACCCGCCCCGGCGAATCAACGGTCTTCGTTAACCTGCTCGACACCACCAGTGCCAAGGACATCCCGCAAATCTGGTACCAGGTGCGCAAGAAGATCAACGACATTCGCGGTGACTTCCCGAAGGGCCTGCAAGGGCCGGGTTTCAACGACGAGTTCGGCGATGTGTTCGGTTCGGTGTATGCCTTTACCGCCGATGGCCTGTCGATGCGCCAGTTGCGCGATTACGTGGAACAGGTGCGTGCCGAAATCCGTGAAGTCCCGGGGTTGGGCAAGGTCGAGATGGTCGGCGAGCAGGATGAAGTGCTGTACCTGAATTTTTCCACCCGCAAACTCGCCGCCCTCGGCATCGATCAGCGCCAAGTGGTGCAGAGCCTGCAATCACAGAATGCGGTAACGCCGGCGGGGGTGATCGAGGCCGGTCCGGAGCGGATTTCGGTGCGGACCTCGGGCCAGTTTGCCTCTGAAAAAGACTTGGCCAATGTCAACCTGAAGCTCAACGATCGCTTCTACCGGCTGGCCGACATCGCCAACATCAGCCGTGGCTACGTCGACCCGGCCACCCCGGAGTTTCGTTTCAACGGCCAGCCAGCCATCGGCCTGGCGATCGCCATGAAAAAGGGCGGCAACATTCAGGACTTCGGCAAGGCGCTGCACCTGCGCATGGATGAGCTGACGGCGGACCTGCCGGTGGGCGTCGGTGTACACACCGTTTCCGACCAGGCTGTAGTGGTGGAAGAAGCCGTCGGCGGTTTCACCAGTGCGCTGTTCGAAGCCGTGGTGATCGTGCTGATCGTCAGCTTCGTCAGTCTTGGCGTGCGTGCCGGGCTGGTGGTGGCGTGTTCGATTCCATTGGTGCTGGCGATGGTCTTCCTCTTCATGGAATACAGCGGCATCACCATGCAGCGGATCTCCCTCGGTGCGCTGATCATCGCCCTCGGCCTGCTGGTGGACGACGCGATGATCACCGTGGAAATGATGGTCACGCGCCTGGAAATGGGCGAAACCAAAGAGCAGGCGGCGACCTTCGCCTACACCTCGACCGCATTCCCGATGCTCACCGGCACCTTGGTCACCGTCGCCGGTTTTGTGCCGATCGGCTTGAACGCAAGCTCGGCCGGTGAGTACACCTTCACGCTGTTCGCGGTGATCGCAGTGGCGATGCTGGTGTCGTGGATCGTCGCCGTGCTGTTCGCCCCGGTACTCGGTGTGCATATTCTGAGCGCCAATGTGAAACCTCACGACGCAGAGCCTGGGCGCATCGGTCGGGCGTTCAATGGCGGCCTGCTCTGGGCCATGCGCAATCGCTGGTGGGCCATCGGCATCACCGTGGCGCTGTTTGTGCTCTCGGTGTTTTCCATGCAGTTCGTGCAGAACCAGTTCTTCCCGTCCTCCGACCGCCCGGAAATTCTCGTCGACCTGAACCTGCCGCAAAACGCCTCGATCGACGAAACCCGCAAGGTAGTGGACAAGCTCGAAGCGACGTTCAAGGACGACCCGGACATCGTGCGCTGGAGCACTTACATTGGCAAGGGGGCGATCCGTTTCTACCTGCCCCTCGACCAGCAATTGCAGAACCCGTACTACGCGCAACTGGTGATCGTCAGCAAAGGCCTGGAATCGCGCACGGCCCTGACCGAGCGTTTGCAAAAGCGCCTGCGCGAAGAATTCGTCGGTGTCGGCAGTTACGTCCAGGCGCTGGAAATGGGCCCGCCGGTGGGGCGACCGATTCAGTACCGGGTCAGCGGCAAAGACATCGATCAGGTGCGCAAACATGCGATTGCCCTGGCCACCGAGCTGGATAAGAACTCTCACATCGGCGAAATCATTTACGACTGGAACGAGCCGGGCAAAGTCTTGCGCATCGACATCGCCCAAGACCGGGCACGGCAACTGGGGCTGTCATCGGAGGATGTGGCGAACCTGATGAACAGCATCGTCGTCGGCTTACCGGTCACGCAGGTCGATGATGATATCTACCTGATCAACGTGGTGGGCCGTGCCGAGGATGCCGAACGCGGCAGTCCGAAAACCTTGGAGAACTTGCAGATCGTCACCCCGAGCGGCACGTCGATTCCGCTGCTGGCGTTTGCCACGGTGCGTTATGAGCTCGAGCAGCCGCTGGTGTGGCGTCGTGATCGCAAACCGACCATCACCATTAAGGCCGCGGTGCGCGACGAGATTCAGCCGACCGACCTGGTGCAACAGCTAAAGCCGGACATCGACAAGTTCGCCGCCAGTTTGCCGGTGGGCTACAAAGTCGCCACTGGCGGTACGGTGGAGGAAAGCGGCAAGGCCCAGGGGCCGATTGCCAAGGTGGTGCCGTTGATGCTGTTTTTGATGGCGACCTTCCTGATGATCCAGTTGCACAGCGTGCAGAAGCTGTTCCTGGTGGCCAGCGTCGCGCCGCTCGGGTTGATCGGCGTGGTGCTGGCGCTGATCCCGACCGGCACGCCAATGGGCTTCGTGGCCATCCTGGGGATTCTGGCGCTGATCGGCATCATCATCCGCAACTCGGTGATTCTGGTGACCCAGATCGACTCTTTCGAGAAGAGCGGCTACACGCCGTGGGACGCGGTGGTGCAAGCCACGGAACACCGGCGTCGGCCGATTTTGTTGACGGCGGCGGCAGCGAGCCTGGGGATGATCCCGATTGCGCGGGAAGTGTTCTGGGGGCCGATGGCCTACGCGATGATTGGCGGGATCATCATCGCGACTTTGCTGACGCTGCTGTTTTTGCCGGCGCTGTACGTGGCCTGGTACAAGGTTCGCGAACCGAAGAAAGAGGCATAGAGGCGAGCGCTGCGCGCTCTATTCGCGAGCAAGCCCGCTCCCACATTCGACCGAGTTGTCCAGACGGACGCGATCGAATGTGGGAGCGGGCTTGCTCGCGAAAGCGTCAGTACCGACACCTCAGACTTGAGCTGCTTACACCTTACGCCAAACACTCGCCAACCAAGGCTGCTGCTCCCGCGGCAGCCCCGTTGGCCGGTAGTAATGCTCAAGCTCCACAAACCCCGCTTCAGTCAGCATTTGCTGCCACACCTGAAGATCGTAATAAGCCCCATAACGCGGCCCGTTCCAGCCTTCCTGATTCTCGCCACGAGGATTGGAACTGAACAACACACCGCCCGGTTTCAACGCTCCGCGCAGTTCCTTCAGCACCCGAGGCAACTCCTGACTCGGAATGTGAAACAGCACCGCATTGGCAAAAATCCCGTCGAAGCGTTCGGCCGGCAGATCGAGTTTCAGAAAGTCCTGCTGCCAGACCTCGCAACCACTGTCCTCCCGGGCCATCTGTGCAAGCTTTTCAGAACCGTCGAGCCCGATGGCGCTGTGGCCCAGGCGGGTGAAGGTTTTCAGATCACGGCCAGGGCCACAGCCAAAATCGAGAATGCTGAATGGCGCCTCACCCTGAATATGCCGCAACAGGGCGTCGATATTCTGGCTGACATCGTGATCGCGAGTGCCCTCACGGAAGTCCTCGGCCACCGCGTTGTAATGGCCCAGGGTGGTGGAGGTGATTTGCTCCAGGTCGTCGGGAGTCTGTTTCATGGTTGGCTGCGCAGGTAATTGGGATTAGCCGAATATACGCCATGACGCCGGGGGCTGCTGCGCAGCCATTCGCGAGCAAGCCCGCTCCCACAATGGATCGCGTCGAACACAAATTCCATGTTCACCGAAGATCGAATGTGGGAGCGGGCTTGCTCGCGAAAGCGGTATCACTGGCGACCAATGACTTCAGCCAGACTCAACTCTGTTTCATCCCCAGACATTCAATGGACCGATCAACCATAGCCTTGGCAATCTCCAGCAAATGCCAGACGGAGAACACCAATGCCCGATCGGCACCCTTGAGTTGATCGCCGCACTGATACGCCGTGACCGAGGCGCAGCGCAGCAGATCAGCCACATAAAGCTGGGCGTCTTCGAAGCTCACGTCTTTGCTGACGTTGTAGAAGCGTAATTCATCGGGCGCCGTCGGCTGCTTGCCGGTGAGGTGGAAATCGATCGCACGGTAGAGCGCGGAACGGTCCTTGAGCAGGTCGTCGGTGAAGGCTTTGTTGGAGGATGTATCGGGAGGTGGATCGGGAATGCTTCTTTCCATAGGTAAAACTCCTAGAGCTAATTGGAGCCAACCGATATCGCGACTAAACGAACAGGGGTGGCGGCTGCACGCAGGTTAGTCGACCGGTCTCTAGGCAACCCGGCGCACCCGAGGGTGCCCTGCGCACAGCCACCATAACTTTCAGGCAATGAAAACACCTGAAATGAGGTGGCGCTGTGCGCCTAGAAAGATCCGGGCGACTAAACCCGATCACTGATTTGCAGTGACGAACCGAGACTAGCCACCAGATTCTGTCGGCGCAAGCGAGCGGAATGATCTAGGAAACGTCCTGCAAATGAAAGGGATCGGGCCTGCTGGCACTCTGATTTTCTTGTGAGAAAACTTACGCTTCGGCGAGGGGATTGTCTTAATGCCAGTCAGTTAAGACGTAACGCGGTCTGTAGCAGCTGGCGAAGCCTGCGTTCGGCTGCGAAGCAGTCGTGAAATCTGAGTTCACGGTGTTTCAGGAAGACTGTGAAAGCAGTATTTACGACTGCTGCGCAGCCGAACGCAGGCTTCGCCAGCTGCTACAAGGTGAGCATCGCGGCTGCTATCTCGATCAGCGCTTGTTGAGTCCACGCGCCAACCGATCCCCACCCAACTGAATCACCGCCACCAACACCACTAGCAACACAATCACCGTCAGCATGATCTGGCTATCAAAGCGCTGATACCCATACCGATAAGCAATGTCCCCCAACCCACCGGCCCCAATCGCCCCGGCCATGGCTGACGAGTTGATCATCGTCACCAACGTAATGGTGAAACCACCGACAATCCCCGGCAGCGCCTCGGGCAACAGCACATGCCAGACGATATGCCAGCGTCGGCAGCCCATCGCCTGCGCCGCTTCAATCAACCCATGGTCGACCTCGCGCAAACTGACCTCGGCGATGCGTGCAAAGAACGGCGTGGCCGCAATGGTCAGCGGCACCACGGCTGCCCAAACGCCATACGTGGTGCCGACGATCAGGCGGGTAAACGGAATCAGCGCCACCATCAAAATCAGAAACGGAATCGAGCGGAACAGGTTCACGAACGCGCCCAACGCACGATTCAGCGCCGGTGCTTCGTAGATCCCGCCTTTGGTGCTGGTGACCAGAATCACCGCCAACGGAATGCCCGCCAGCAGCGCGATCAGCGACGACACACCCACCATCAAAAACGTGTCGATAAAACCCTGAAGCAACCGATCAAACCACATAACCCAGTACCTCCACCTGTTGCGCCCAGTGGCTGGCGCGCTGACGTAATTCCTCGACGCCGAGGGACGAGCCGGTCACCGCCAGCAGCAATTGCCCGAGCGCATGCCCCTGAATCCGCTCCACGCCCCCTTGCAGCAAGCGCACGCGGCCACCGAGGGCGTTGAACAGCGCCGCCAGGTCTGGCTCCTCGCTCGCGCTGCCGGTGAATTGCAAACGCAGCACCACAGCGGCATCCGAAGACTGCGGCTGCGCCCGCAAATGGCTTTGCAGTTCTTCCGGCAGAGCGTGTTGCAATGGCGCGAGCAAGGTCTTGCTGACCTCATGTTGCGGGTTGCCAAAGACTTCCCAGACCGGGCCTTGCTCGACGATTCGCCCGTGCTCCAGCACCACGACCCGATCACAGATATCGCGGATCACCGCCATCTCGTGGGTGATCAGCACGATGGTCAGGTCCAGGCGCTGATTGATCTCGCGCAGCAGGCCGAGGATCGATTGCGTGGTCTCCGGATCCAGCGCCGACGTCGCCTCGTCACACAGCAAAATTTCCGGGTCGTGCACCAGCGCGCGGGCGATGCCGACGCGCTGTTTCTGCCCGCCGGACAGCTGCGCCGGGTAGGCTTTGTGTTTCTCTTGCAGGCCGACCAATTCCAGCAGTTCGCGGACTTTCTGCTGGCGCGTTTCCTTGGGTACGCCGGCGACTTTCAGCGGCAATTCGACGTTCTGCCAAACCGTCTTGGCCGACATCAAATTGAAGTGCTGGAAGATCATGCCGATCCGTCGCCTTAGCGCCACCAGGCGGTCTTCGTCGAACTCGCCGATGTCCACCTGATCGATCAGCACCCGCCCGCTGCTCGGTTGTTCGAGGCGGTTGATGGTGCGGATCAGCGATGACTTGCCGGCGCCGCTGCGACCGATGATGCCGAACACTTCGCCGCGCTGGATCGCCAGGTCGATGCCGTGCAGGGCCGCCACCGGCCCTTGCTGGCCGTTGTAGGTTTTGCCCAGGCCGATGAAACGCACATGGGCGCGATTGAGGTCTGGGTGCAGTTCGGTTTGTGTGGCGCTGTGTGGCTCCGGAAGTTCCAGTCGCCGTTGGATCGCGGCCGTCATGCTCAGCTTTCCCAACCGGCTTGATAGAGCTTGCCGTGGGCTTTATCCAGCGCTGCACGAACGGCGGGCGAATGCTGGTAGATGTCGACGAACTTGATCAGCCGCGGGTCGGTTTTGCTTTTCGGCTGGATCACGAACTGGATCACGTATTCCTTGTGATCGAGACCATCGAACAGCAGGGCGGAACTGGCATCGAAGGTCTTCGACAGGCGAATGTAGGCCGGGTAGCCCTGAACCAGATCGGCATCGTCGTAGGCGCGCACCAGTTGCACGGCCTCGACCTGAAGGATTTTGATTTTCTTCGGGTTGGCGGTGATGTCTTCTTCGGTGGCCTTGTAGCCGACGCCCGGTTTGAGGGTGATCAGCCCGGCCTTGGCCAGCAGTTGCAGGCCGCGACCACTGTTGATCGGGTCGTTGGCGATGGCCACGCTGGCGCCTTCGGGCAACTCGTCGAAGCTTCTGTATTTCTTCGAGTAGAGGCCGACGTTGTTGATGATGCCTGGGGCGAACGGCACCAGGTCAAAACCGGCGGCGGCCTTGGCGTTTTCCAGGAACGGGATGTGCTGGAAATAATTCACGTCGATGTCGCCCGAGGCGAGGCTGACGTTGGGGGCGATCCAGTCGCTGAACTCCACCAGTTCGACTTTCAGGCCTTGTTTAGAGGCTTCTTCTACGGCGGCTTCCAGGGGAATGGCGAAGGCGGCGGTAGTGCCGACTTTCAGCGGTGCGTCGGCGGCGAAGGTGATGGAGCTGAAGAGGCCGAGGGCCAGGGCCAGTGCTTTGACTGGGTGGGAGAGGCGTTTCTTGGTCATGATGAGTTTTCCAGTCAAGTTAAGGCGATCGTTCCCACGCTCCGCGTGGGAATGCCTCCCGGGACGCTCCGCGTCCCTGCGGCGGTGACGCAGAGCGTCACTGGCTGCATTCCCACGCAGAGCGTGGGAACGATCAGGGTCGGGGGTTAGTGTCGGTAATGGGAACCGGTGTGTTGCTCAGGCAAATGCGCCCCTTCGTGAAACAGCTTTTCCCGCAGGCTGCCGTCGTCGTAAGCGGTCTTGTACGACCCACGGCGCTGCAACTCCGGAATCACCAGGTCAATGAAAGCTACATAGCTTTCCGGGGTGACGATCCGTGTCAGGTTGAAGCCGTCCAGGCCGGTTTCGGCGATCCACGATTCCAGCTCATCCGCCACCTGCTCAGGCGAGCCGACCACGGTGATGTAGCGGCCACCGAGGGCGTGTTGTTCCAGCAGTTTGCGGCGGGTCCAGTCGTTGTTTTGCAGGTTCTTGGTGGCGGACTGGATGGCGTTGCTCTTCACGTACTGGATCGGTTCGTCGAGTTCGTACTCGGAAAAGTCGATCCCGGTGGACGCCGAAAAATGCGCCACACCTGCCTCGGCACTGGCGTAGCTCAGGTACTCGGCGTGCTTGGCCCAGGCCAGCTCTTCTGTCTCGCCAACGATCACGTTCAAGCCCATGAACACCTTGATGTCCCAGGGATTGCGCCCGGCCTCGACGGCGCTGGCGCGCACCTTGTCCACTTGAACCCGGGTCGCCGGTTTGTTCTGACCGCTGATGAACACGCACTCGGCATGCCGACCGGCGAACAGCAAACCGCGATCGGAGCTGCCGGCCTGGAACAGCACCGGCGTGCGTTGCGGCGACGGTTCGCAAAGGTGATAACCCTCGACCTGATAGAACTCGCCCTTGTGCTCGACCTTGTGCACTTTCGCAGGTAAGGCGTAGATCCGTTGCTCGCGGTCGTTGAGCACCGCGCCGTTTTCCCAACTGCCTTCCCAGAGTTTGTAGAGCACTTGCAGGTACTCGTCGGCCTGATCGTAGCGGCGGTCGTGTTCCACCTGCTCGCTCAGGCCCATGGCCTTGGCGGCGCTGTCGAGGTAGCCGGTGACGATGTTCCAGCCGACCCGTCCACGGCTCAAATGATCAAGCGTCGACATACGCCGGGCGAACAGATATGGCGGCTCGTAGGTCAGGTTGGCGGTCAGGCCGAAGCCGAGGTTTTTGGTGACGGCGGCCATGGCCGAGACCAGCAGCAGCGGGTCGTTGACCGGCAACTGGATCGACTCTTTCAGCGGCACGTCTACCGAGTTCTGGTAGACGTCGTACACGCCGACGATGTCGGCGATGAACAAACCGTCGAACAGTCCGCGCTCCAGCAACTGAGCCAGTTCAGTCCAGTATTCGATGGTTTTGTATTGGGTCGAGGTGTCCCGTGGATGGGTCCACAGGCCATGGTTGATGTGCCCGATGCAGTTCATGTTGAACGCGTTGAGCAGGATTTTCTTTTTGGCATCAGCCATCAAATGGTCCCTCGCAATGGAGGGTTTTCATCGTTGAGGTAGTAGTTGCCGATGGCGTGATATTTCCAGCGCACCGGGTCGTGCAGGGTATGCACCCGGGCATTGCGCCAGTGGCGGTCCAGGCCGTGTTCGGCCAGGGTTGCCTGGCTGCCGGCCAGTTCGAACAGTGTGCTGCCGGCGGCGAGGGAGATTTCGGTGCTGATGGCCCGGGCTTCGGCAACGGCAATCGATGCGGCGGCGACGGTCTCGGCATTGGTGTCGGCCTGGGCCTGATCGAGGAATTCGCCGGAGCGTTCCAGCAGGGCTTCGGTGGCGTGCAGACGGATACTCAAGTGGCCGAAGCTCTTGATGGTCAGCGGGTCTTCGGTGGCTTTTTCATGAGTGGCGTCGATCCACGGCCGGGTCTTGGTGCGCACAAAATGCAGCGCATCTTCATACGCGGCGCGGGCGATGCCAGTGTCGATGGCGGCATGGAGAATCTGCGCCAGCGGGCCGACAGTGGTCGGGCGTTCGAAAGCGCTTTGAAACGGGATCACGTCCTCGGCGGCGACGTAGACATCCTCGAACACCACCGAACCGCTGCCGGTGGTGCGCTGGCCGAAACCGCTCCAGTCGTCGATCACCGTCAGGCCTTTGCTGTTGCTCGGGACAAAGGCCAATTGCTGCACGCCGTTTTCGTCCACCACTGACGTGGGGATGCGCTGGGCGTAAATCGCGCCGGTGGCGTAGAACTTGCGGCCGTTGATGCGGTAGCCGTTGCCATCGCGAGTCAGACTGGTGACGCGATCATGGGCGGTTTTGGTGCCCAGTTCCGCGAGTGCATTGCCGAAGCGCTGGCCGGCCAACACTTCTGCATACAGGCGTTTTTTCTGCTCATCGGTGCCGTTTACGCGCAGCACTTCAAGGGCATAAAAATGGTTCTGCGGGATTTGTCCGAGAGAGCCGTCGGCCTGGGCGATCAACGCGATGACCTTGGCCAGGGTGACGTTGGAAACCCCGGCGCCACCGTATTCCTTTGGCACGCTGATGCCCCAAAGACCCGAACGGGAAAATACTTCCAGCTCCGGGTACGGCAAACGACGCTCGCGGTCGCGCAGGACGCTGTCGCGTTTGAAATCGTCGGCCAAGTCACTGGCGACAATCAGGGCTTGCTCATCGCTGGTGATGACCGCGACGTGGTGAGAAAGAGTCATGTGTTTCTCCAGGGATCTGGTCAAAAAGGTTCTGGTCGTCAGATCCAGGAATGCCGCGCAGGCAAGGTTCCATTGAGGTGGTAAGCGCCGACCCCGTGATACTTCCAGCGCACCGGGTCGTGCAGCGTGTGCACCCGGGCATTGCGCCAGTGGCGGTCGAGGTTGAATTCGGCGAGGGTGGCGCGGCTGCCGGCCAGTTCGAAGAGCTTTTCGCTGGCCAGCAGCGAGATCTCGGTGGTCAGCACTTTGGCTTCCGCCACGGCAATCGAGGCGCGTGCAGCGGACTCGACGGTGAGCGGCGCGGCGTTGACCTGATCGAGTACTTGCCCGGCCTTGCGCAACAACGCTTCGGCGGCGTGCAGTTCGATTTTCAGCTTGCCGATGTCGGCGATCACATAGAGGTCGTCGCTGGCCCGGTCGACCTTGGCGTCGATCCAGGGGCGTGCGCGCTTTTGCACGAATTCGATGGCGTCATCGATGGCGCCCCGGGCAATGCCGGCGTCGATGGCTGCTTGAATCAACTGCGACACGGCGCCTTGAGTATTCGGGCTGTCGTTGATCTTCCAGTTATCCACCACCAGCTCGGCGTCGACCCGCACGTTGTTGAGCAAAAGGGTGCCGCTGGCAGTGGTGCGCTGGCCGAACCCCGACCAGTCATCAACGATGCGCAGCCCTGGTGTGCCGCGACGGACGAAGGCCAGCACTTGCTTGCCGTCGTCATTCAGCGCCTTGACGGCCACCCAGTGGGCGAACAACGCGCCGGTGGAATAGAACTTCTGCCCGTTGATGACGAAGCCATCGCCATCGGCGGTGATCCGTGCCTTGAGCTCCAGGGTGTTTTTGGTCCCGCGCTCCGGTCCCGCGTTACCGATCCGCCAGCCTTCGAGCACGCTTTTGAACAGCTGCTTTTTCTGCGACTCGGTGGCGGCGCCGAGTATCAGGTTGAGAATCCCGAACTGGTTCTGCGGGATTTGTCCCAGCGCCGGATCGGCCGCGGAAATGATCGCGAACACCGAGGCCAGGGTGACGAATGAAACCTGCGGGCCACCGTATTCTCGCGGGATGGAAATACTGCCCAGACCGCTGCGGGTGAACTGCTCGATTTCCGACCACGGCAACTTGCGTTGCTGGTCACGTTTGGCTGCTTGCAGGCGGGCGACTTGCGCCAGCTCATGGGCAGCCTTGATGGCTTGTGCGTCGTTGCGCAAGACCTGCGCGGGCAACAACAATGGGGCGATGTCCAGATCACTCTGGATTACTGCGTCTGCCAGACTGGACATCAGTGCCGCTCCTTGGCTGCACGCAATGCCCTGGCGATTTGCACTGGGGTGATTGTGTTCCGGACCATACCTACCTCACATCTCATGAAAGCGCCGCATGGGTTGCGGCGAACGAAAAACACGAATGTCCGGTGGTCCGGTGTATATACCCTAAACGTGTATAAATAATTAATGAACTAACTTTTAGGAATATGCATAGAAGGTACGTTACTCACCCCATAGATGAGTTGGCACGCCCCTTGTAGCAGCTGGCGAAGCCTGCGTTCGGCTGCGTAGCAGTCGTCAAACCTGAGCTCGCGGTTCAACTGAATGACCGCAGTGTCTGATTTCACGACTGCTGCGCAGCCGAACGCAGGCTTCGCCAGCTGCTACATGGATCTCAGTGTTTGCGGGGTTCGGCGGCCATGAGTAACTCCTTTGGTCGGGCCTTCAAATAGGGATTGGCACAGCCGATCTTCAGTGTGCGGGCCGGTGCCCACCGCGAGTTGTTACCTACGCGATCGAGGATGCAATAGGTCACTTCCAGTCGAAGGTCTTCGCCGGCTTCGACAATGATCGCCGGGGGCACCCACACCTGAATCGGCTGACCCACATCGCAAGCCTTGAGCTTGGGCAGGTCCATGCGCACGTCGCCCCAGCGCAAGGTGATTTCGTCTTCGGCGGCCATGTTCAGGTACGGTTCGATGGTCAACGGGACACCGCGCTTGACCTGGTTCGGATTGACCCCCTGACGGCGAATGGTCTCGGGGATAAACACCGGTGCCAGGCTCTGGTTTTCCTCATCACAAAGGGGCGAGGGGCCGCCCGGGCAATCGAGTTTGATCTGGACGTGCGCCGCCGGTGATACCGCTGGCCCTTGCCCGACCTGCATGACCTTGTAATGGACGCGGGCAGAACCATTGGCAATGAAGCTTTCCGGCACCCGCAGGCTCACGGCTTTACTGTCATGGTCGGCCCCCAACACGCTGGAGGCGACATAGCAGTTGTCCCAAAACAGCTCGATCAGATCGCCTTCATCCATGCCGGGGTAGGGTGGCACGTCGATCATAAGATGAGCGGCCGAGGTGATGTTGATACCGGCCTTGTGGCTTTGCGCCAGGGTCGGGGCTGCAAGTTCAGGTTTGTTGGAAGTGCTGGTCATGGGTTTCTCTCCTTGAGGCTTTGCCACGAAGTCCATTTCTGAAAGATCGAAAGGCGTGAATTACCAAGCAACAAAACGATTCGCTATTGGCGCGATTAAATAATAATGAGTGTGATGGCTGTTGCCTGTTGGGAACTAGATAAAAGTGCGTTTGAATAGGTGTCAATAGCGTGGGTTGGTTAAAGGTTAGTTCTTGCGTGATTCAGAAAGCTCCTACGCAGTATGGTTAATAAACCGCATCACTCTGTCGAATAAAGTGTGGTATTTGGTGGGTTTTATGCCTCTGAGGCAGCAACCCTCTGAGCGTGGGTAGCAGAGTATTTTATAAATTTTAGGCGATATGAATCTGTTGCAGGACATATATATGTACCGCATGGGAGGCCGGGAAGTTATTTAGGGTGGGGGCGAATGGTGTGAATCGTTGAAAGATGCTATTTGCTTTTATAAAGCGGAGTTAATGCCACTTCCATCCATGGAAGTTGACAATTTTGGAGTGGGGCAGCACTAAGCGTTATTAAGAAACTTGCTGAGAAACTGCTTCGTCCGTTCCTCTTTCGGGTTGGCAAACAGAGCCTTGGCTTCGCCTTGTTCGACGATCACACCCTTGTCGAAAAACACCACGCGGTTGGCCACGTCCCGGGCAAAGCCCATTTCGTGGGTAACGATCACCATGGTGCGTTTCTCCTCGGCCAGGCCGCGGATGGTCGCCAGCACTTCACCCACCAGTTCCGGGTCCAGCGCCGAGGTCGGTTCATCGAACAGGATCACTTCCGGTTCCATCGCCAACGCCCGGGCAATCGCCACACGCTGTTGCTGACCGCCGGAGAGGCGTCGCGGGTAAGCGTCTTCCTTGCCCGCCAGGCCGACCTTGGCCAACAGCTTTTTACCCAGGGCAACGGCTTCGGCGCGCGGGATCTTTTTCACCACCAACGGGCCTTCGATCACGTTTTCCAGGGCGGTGCGATGGGGGAACAGGTTGAAGTTCTGGAACACAAAGCCCACGTGCTGGCGCAAGCGCCGTACCAGGCTCTGCTGCTGGTTCAGGGGGCGGCTGCCATCGATCTCGATGTCGCCGACCTTGATCCGGCCGCTGCTAGGCTCCTCGAGAAAGTTCAGGCAACGCAGGAAGGTGGTCTTGCCCGAGCCGCTGGGGCCGATGATCGCCACCACCTCGCCTTCCTTCACCTGCAGATCGATGCCGTTGAGCACCACCTGACCCTTGAACTGCTTTGTCAGTTTTTCCACGACAATCATTGGGTCAGGACTCCTGGTCGTGCCGATTGACCCGCGCTTCCAACTGGTTCTGCAGGTGCGACAGTACAGTCGCCAGAACCCAGTAGATCAGCGCAGCGGCAAGATACATGGTGAAAATTTCGAAGGTGCGAGCGGTAATCAGCTGTGCCTGACGGAACAGCTCCGGCACCTGAATGGTGGCTGCCAGCGCCGTGTCCTTGACCAGCGAGATAAAGCTGTTGCCCAACGGTGGCAAGGCCGTGCGCGCCGCTTGCGGCAGGATGGCCCGGCGCAGGGTTTGCGCGCGGGTCATGCCGATACTGGCGGCGGCTTCCCACTGGCCGCGCTCGATGGAGCTGATGGCGGCACGCAGGATTTCGCAGGCGTAGGCGGCCATGTTCAGCGAGAAGCCGATCAGGGCAGCCGGCAATGGATCAAGTTCGATGCCCAGTTGCGGCAAGCCGTAATAGATCACGAACAGTTGCACCAGCAACGGCGTGCCGCGAAAGAACGACACATAGATGCGGGCAATCCAGCTCACCAGTTTGAAGCGCGACAGCCGCATCAATGCCAGGCCGAAGCCCATCAGCAGGCCGAAGAACATTCCGCCCAGGCTCAGGATGACCGTGTAGTACGCGCCCTTGAGCAGAAAGGGCGCGGAGTCCAGCGCAAGTTGAAAAGCTTCTCCCATTATTGAGTGACGTCAGCGCTGAAGTATTTTTCCGACAGCTTTTTCAGCGTACCGTCGGCACGCAGCTTGTCGATGGCTTTGTTCACCGCGGCCAGCAGCTCAGGCTCGCCTTTGCGCAGGGCAATACCGGCTTCCTGGCGGGAGAACGCTTCGCCGGCGGCGGCAGTGTCCTTGGCCTTCCTGGCATATTCCAGCGCGGCCAGACGGTCGATCAGAATGGCGTCGATGCGGCCGACGCGCAGATCCTGGAACTTGCTCGGATCATCTTCGTAGGTGCGGACGTCAGCCTTAGGCACATTCTCTTTCACCCACTGCTCGTAGTTGGTACCCAGACCTACGCCGACTTTCTTGCCGGCCAGATCGGCGGCGGTCTTGATGGTGTCTTTGTTTTTGGTCAGGGTCAGCGCCTGAATCCCGGAAACGGTGTAAGGCGTGGAGAAGTCGTACTTCTTCTTGCGCTCTTCGGTGATGGTCACCTGGTTGATCACCGCGTCCAGACGCTTGGATTCCAACGCAGCGAGGATGCCTTCCCATTTGGTCGGCTGCAGTTTGACCTTCACGCCCAGCTCTTTGGCCAAGGCTTCGGAGAACTCGACTTCGAAGCCGCTCAGTTTGCCGGCCTCGTCGACGAAGCTGAACGGTGGATAAGTGCCTTCCAGACCGACGTTGATCACGCCTGCGTCCTTGATTTTTTGCAGCTGCTCACCGGCCACTGCCTGCCCGAGCAGGCCGGCGCTCAGCGCCAGGCCCAGCGAACCCACCAGCAGATTTCGACGTAATGCGGAAAAATTCATGACAAGCCCCTGTGTTTTCTTATGGAAGACGCTTAAGGAAAGTTGGCAAATTCGGGATTTGAACGACTGCGATATCCTGCCCTAAAGCAGCTTATGCGTCTTGCTGCAAATTCGCCTGCGGCGCGACTATATGATGTTGCCTTTAGATAGGAAAATACTAAATATCAAGTTTGTTATTCTTTAAATGAATATTAAGTGATCGTTCCCACGCTCCTGCGTGGGAATGCCTCTAGGGACGCTCCGCGTCCAGTGACGCGGAGCGTCACGGGCTGCATTCCCACGCAGAGCATGGGAACGATCATTTACAGAAAGTCTTTGTAGGCAAACAACGCCGGCGCCCCACCGGTGTGCAGGAAGATGATCGGGCCGTCATTGAAGCGCTGGCGCCCGATGCCGTCGAGCAAACCGGCCATGGCCTTGCCGGTGTACACCGGATCCAGCAACAACCCTTCCTGGCTCGCCAGCAGCTTCAGCGCCGACAGTGTCCCGGCATTCGGCTCGCCATAACGCGGGCCGAAATACTCGTCCCACAGTTCGATTTTGAAATTCGCCGGCAGGCCCACGCCCAGCATCTCGGCCGTGCGCTCGGCGAGGCCCTGGACTTTCGGTCGTTGATCTTCATCGCTACGGGAAACAGTCACGCCGATCACTGGCAAATCCGGCAGTGCTTCGCTCAAGGCCAGCGCCAGGCCGCTGTGGGTGCCGGCACTGCCGGACGCCAGCACCACGGCGGCGAAATTCAGCCCGGTGTCCTTGATCTGTTCGGCCAGCTCCAGGCCTGCACGGACATAACCCAAAGCGCCCAATGCATTCGAGCCACCAATCGGCACCAGATACGGCTTTTTACCGTTGCTGCGCAGACGCCCGGCCAGCGCTTCCAATTGCTCGTCGGCGTTGTCGAGGTTTTCCACCAGCTCGACCTTGGCATCGAACAGGTCCAGCAATAACCGATTGCCGTTGCCGACATAGTTGCTGTCGTCAGTGCCCAGCGGATTTTCCAGCAGGGCCACGCAGCCCAGGCCAAGCTTGGCTGCAATGGCAGCGGTCTGGCGCACGTGGTTGGACTGGATCGCGCCTGCAGTGATCAACGTATCAGCGCCCTGGGCCAAGGCATCGGCGGCCAGGTATTCGAGTTTGCGTAGCTTGTTGCCGCCCAGCGCCAATGGCGTCAGGTCATCGCGTTTGACGTACACATCGCGGCCCAGCCAGGTCGACAGGCGTTCGAGTTTTTCCAGGGGCGTAGGATGACCGAGCAGGTCGAGGCGGTTAAAGCGGGCAAGCTGTTGTTTGATCATGGGTCCGTACTGGCGGAGGAAGATGTCAGGACTATAGGCACGGGTATTTGGTGGGGCAACTGCCAATCGCTTATAGCCAAAAGTATTGAGCACAGCACTATTGGTTCTTAATTCGGCTGCAAGCCGTTGCCGTAAAGTAATCGCGGTTAACGCGGCCAGACTGTCCGGCCGCCCGTGAGGAGTTTTTACCGTGAGCGAGCGTTCCAGCCATTGGCAATTGCAGACCATCGTCAGCCAACTGCGTACGGCGCGCGAGCAGTGGCGCGCACAAAACGGCCGTGCCAGCGGCGAGCAGGGCGGTCGCGAGTTGCCGTCCCGAGCGGCCATGGCGGATATTCTCGAAGCCTTGTGCGGTGCGTTGTTCCCGATGCGTCTGGGCCCGGTGGATTTGCGCGAGGAGAGTGAAGACTTCTACGTCGGTCACACGCTGGACGTAGCATTGAACGCGTTGCTGGCTCAGGCGCGGCTCGAACTGCGTTACGCCGCGCGCCACAGTGCCCAGGCCGACACTGAAGTCGAGGCCAAAACCATCCAGATCATTCAGGATTTCGCACTGGCTTTGCCGGGGTTGCGCACTCTGCTGGACACCGACGTGCTGGCGGCCTATCACGGCGACCCGGCGGCTCGCAGCGTCGATGAAGTGTTGCTCTGCTATCCGGGGATTCTGGCGGTGATTCACCATCGTCTGGCTCATCATCTGTATCGCGCCGGCTTGCCGCTGCTGGCGCGGATCAGCGCGGAAATCGCCCACTCGGCCACCGGCATCGACATCCATCCGGGGGCGCAGATCGGTCGAAGTTTCTTCATCGATCACGGGACAGGCGTGGTGATCGGCGAGACCGCGATCATTGGCGAGCGCGTGCGGATTTATCAAGCGGTGACCCTGGGCGCCAAGCGCTTCCCGGCGGACGAAGACGGCCAGTTGCAGAAGGGCCATCCGCGCCATCCGATCGTCGAGGACGATGTGGTGATCTATGCCGGCGCGACGATTCTGGGGCGCATCACCATCGGCAAGGGCTCGACCATCGGCGGCAACGTCTGGCTGACCCGCAGTGTGCCGGCGGGGTGCAACCTCAGCCAGGCGAATTTGCAGCATGATGATGGGACACAAAAGTAAGCCCCCGGCTTTTTGGTGACAGATAAACAGTCTTCACTGGCTGTAGGAGCCGTAGGAGCTGTCGAGTGAAACGAGGCTGCGATCTTTTGACTTTGAAAAGATCGCAGCCTCGTTTCACTCGACAGCTCCTACAAAATCCCCCAAACCCCGCGTCATACCCATCCTTGAGCTAGCGTACGGAAAGTACCGCCGAGCCCTGCGATTAGTCCTTAGCCCCCTATCCATGTTTAACTTGAACGCTCATTCAAGTTAAACCGTCGGTTTGCTGCCCGCTCACAACAGGAGGCTTGCCTTTGCCGAGTCCGTTATTGATTGCCCTGTTTCGCCCTCTCGAGGTGCACTTTTCATGAGTGCATCGTCTACCCCCGCAAGCGGCCAGGTCCGCATGAATCCGCCGGTGTTTTATTTCGCGGCGACCTTTATTTTGTTGTTCGCCGTTGTGGTCATGGCGATACCCGAACAGGCCGGTGCCTGGCTTCTGCAAGCGCAAAACTGGGCGGCCAATACGGTCGGTTGGTACTACATGCTCGCGATGACGCTGTATCTGGTCTTCGTGGTGGTCACCGCCTTGTCTGGCTACGGCAAGATCAAGCTCGGTGCCGACCACGACGAGCCCGAATTCAGCTACCTGTCCTGGGCCGGCATGCTGTTTGCCGCCGGGATCAGCATCACGCTGTTTTTCTTTTGCGTGTCCGAACCGCTGACGCACCTGGCACAACCGCCGCAAGGTGAGGCTGGTACGGCGGATGCGGCGCGTCAGGCGATGCAGATTCTGTTTCTGCACTGGGGCCTGCACGGTTGGGGCGTGTTCGCCTTCGTCGGCATGGCGCTGGCTTATTTCGCCTATCGACATAACCTGCCGCTGGCTCTGCGTTCGGCGCTGTATCCGTTGATCGGCAAGCGCATCAACGGCCCCATCGGTTACGCGGTGGATGGCTTCGGCATCATCGCCACGGTGTTCGGCCTCGGCGCCGATATGGGCTTTGGTGTTTTGCACCTCAACTCAGGGCTCGATTACCTGTTCGGCATCGCCCACACCCAGTGGATTCAGGTTGGGTTGATCACGCTGATGATGGGCGCGGCGATCATCGTTGCGGTGTCCGGCGTCGATAAAGGCGTGCGGGTGATGTCCGACATCAACATGCTGCTGGCCTGTGCGCTGCTGCTGTTCGTGTTGTTCGCCGGCCCCACCCAGCACTTGCTCAACACACTAATCCAGAACATCGGCGACTACCTCGGCGCCTTGCCGATGAAGAGTTTCGACCTCTACGCCTACGATAAGCCGAGCGACTGGCTGGGCGGCTGGACGGTGTTCTACTGGGCCTGGTGGATTGCATGGTCGCCGTTCGTGGGCCTGTTTATCGCGCGGATTTCCCGTGGCCGGACCATCCGTGAATTCGTCTTCGGCGTGCTGCTGATTCCGCTTGGTTTCACCCTGGCCTGGATGTCGATCTTCGGCAACAGCGCCATCGATCAGGTCCTCAACCACGGCATGAGCGCGCTCGGGATGTCGGCCATCGACAACCCGTCGATGACCCTGTACCTGCTGCTGGAAACCTACCCGTGGAGCAAAACCGTGATTGCGGTCACGGTGTTCATCAGCTTCGTGTTCTTCGTGACCTCCGCCGACTCCGGCACTGTGGTGTTGTCGACCTTGTCCGCCAAGGGCGGTAACCCGGATGAAGACGGGCCGAAATGGCTGCGAGTGTTCTGGGGCGCGATGACGGCGTTGGTGACCAGCGCGCTGTTGTTCTCCGGCAGCATCGACGCCTTGAAGTCAGCGGTGGTGCTGACCTCGTTGCCGTTCTCGTTGATTTTGCTGCTGATGATGTGGGGGCTGCACAAGGCGTTTTATCTGGAATCGCAGAAGCAGATCGCGCAACTGCATTCCCTTGCGCCGGTGTCCGGCTCGCGTCGCGGAGGTTGGCGTCAGCGCTTGAGTCAGGCGGTGCATTTCCCGTCGCGCGATGAGGTCTATCGCTTCCTCGATACGACGGTGCGCCCGGCGATTGAAGAAGTGACGGCAGTGTTCGTCGAGAAGGGCTTGCACGTGGTCACTCAGCCCGATCCGGCCAATGACAACGTCAGCCTGGAGATCGGTCACGGCGAACTGCATCCGTTCATCTATCAGGTGCAGATGCGCGGGTACTTCACGCCATCGTTCGCCCGTGGCGGCATGGGCTCCAAGCAACTCAACAACCGTCGTTACCACCGGGCCGAAGTGCATTTGCGCGAGGGCAGTCAGGATTACGATCTGGTGGGCTACACCAAGGAGCAGGTCATCAACGACATCCTCGACCAGTACGAGCGGCACATGCAGTTCCTGCACCTGGTGCGTTGATCTACGCGGGTGGCGCTGATGTCTTGTCAGGCGTCAGTGCTCATCGTCATGAACAACACCAGCGCCGCCACCGGCACGCCGAATACTGCGCTACCCACCACCAGTTCCGTGCTCAACGGCTGGCCGGCGTTGACCATGCCGACCGCGCCGTTGATCAAGGTCAACGCCAGCCACAGCACGACAAAGCTGTAGGCCAGGGTCTGGCGGGAGAAACCGATTTTCTCGCCGATGAACAGCATCAGCGCCAGCAGGACCAGGCCGAAGAAGATGATGATTGCTGTGTGCATGGTGAGTTTCTCCCTTCAGATGTGCTGCCCTTGAGGCCGCCTTCGCGGGCAAACCCGCTCCCACAGTGGTCGCGGGTGTTCACAGACGTTGTGTTCACTGCCGATCCCTGTGGGAGCGGGCTTGCTGATTCACCCCAATACATCGAGCATAGTTAAACCAACCCGCCATTCACCCGCAAAATCTGCCCATTGACCCAAGCCGAATCCGGCCCCGCCAGAAACGACACAACGCGAGCAATATCCTCCGGCTGACCCAAACGCTCCAGTGGAGGCATCTTGGCGAAAGTCTGGATTTGCTCTTCGCTCTTGCCGTGCAAAAACAGCTCAGTCGCCACCGGGCCAGGCGCCACCGCGTTGACGGTGATGTTGCGCCCGCGCATTTCCTTGGCGAACACCTGGGTCAGGGATTCCACCGCCGCTTTGCTGGCGATGTACACCGCATAGCCCGGCAAGTTAAGGCCAACGGTGCTGCTGGAGAAGTTGATGATCCGGCCGCCGCTGTTCAGGCGGGTTGCCGCTTCACGCAAGGTGTTGAAGGTGCCGCGGGCGTGGATGTTGAAAGTCTGGTCGAACAGTTCGTCGGTGTGCTGCGCCAGCGGCATCACTTTGAGGGTGCCGGCGTTGTTGATCAGCGCATCGACCTTGCCCAATTGCGTTTCGGTTTGGTCGAACAACCGGCGCACGTCATCGGCATTGGCCACGTCAGCCTTGACCGCTATGGCCTGATGCCCGGCCTGACGCAACTCCACCACCAGTTTTGAGGCTTCAGTGGCGCTGCTGGCGTAGTTGATGGCGACGGCGAAACCTTCGCTGGCCAGTTGCCTGGCGATCACAGCGCCGATGCCGCGGGAGGCGCCGGTCACGATGGCAACTTTCGATGTTTGAGCAGTCATGGCGTTGATTCCTTGGAGTGGTTTGAAGTGGAGCCAGACTCACATGTTTACTCAGGCCGATAAATGCATGAGAGTTGCCTTGACTGTTCAATAATCGCCAACAATCGAGCGCCAGGAGTGACCCGTGGACCAAGTCAAAGCGATGAAGGTGTTCGTGCGGATCTACGAGCGCAGCAGCTTCACCCTGGCGGCCGATGACCTGAATCTGCCGCGGGCGACGCTGACCCACACGCTGAATCAGTTCGAAGCCTGGCTCGGTACTCGTTTATTGGAGCGCAGTACCCGCAAGGTCCGTCCGACGCTGGACGGAGAGGCGTATTACCTGCGTTGCGTGCAGTTGCTGGCGGAACTGGAAGAGGCCGAACTGGCATTCCGCAGCGTAGCGCCGAAAGGGCGGTTGCGTGTGGATCTGCACGGCACCTTGGCCAAGCACTTCGTGATCCCGGCGTTGCCGCAATTCATGGCGCGCTACCCGGACATCGAACTGTCCATCAGCGAAGCCGACCGCTTCGTCGACCTGATCGCCGAAGGCGTTGATTGCGTGTTGCGCGCCGGCACCTTGGGCGACTCGGCACTGATCGGTAAACGTGTCGCCAACCTGCGACAGATTACCTGCGCCAGTCCTGCCTACCTGCGCAGATATGGCGAACCGAAAAACCTCGAGGACCTGAGCCGCCATCGTGCGGTGAACTACGTTTCACGTACCACCGCCAAGCTGTTCCCGTTTGAATTCGTGGTCGATGGCGAACTCAAGGAAGTGGCCATCGAAGGTGCGCTGTCTGTGTTCGGTGCAGAGATTTACGCGGCCTCGGCGATTGCCGGATTGGGCCTGATCCAGTGCCCGCATTACCGAATGGAAGCCCTGATTTCCCAAGGGCTTGTGCAGGAAATCCTGGTCGACACACCACCGCCGCCGATGCCGGTTTCCGTGTTGTATCCCCATAACAAACACATGTCGCCACGGGTTCGGGTGTTTGTGGATTGGTTGGGGGAGGTGTTTGCGCAGGCCCGATAACCGATGGTCCGCGGGCAATCTGGCTTGCTTGAGTTCGGCTAATATTTATCAGAGTGTGTATCGTGTGTATTGAGGTGTGATCATCGCGTAATGTGCTCAGCAGATGCTGCCCACAAGGACGAAGGTGATGCGAAGTCGGGAAATGATCAGGATGATCGAGGAGGATGGCTGGTATCTGGTGGCCGTGAAAGGTAGCCATCATCAGTACAAGCATTCGTGCAAGTCAGGCAGGGTGACGATAAAACACCCTGATTCGGATCTTCCAAAAGGAACGATCAACAGCATATTGAAACAGGCGGGTCTGAAATGAGGCCCGACATCGGAAACGAGAGCCTCGAAGGGGCCACATCACAGGAAGGACTCATCGAAATGAAATTTCCGGTCGTTCTGCACAAGGATGCCGACTCAGAATACGGAGTGATTATCCCGGACGTGCCGGGTTGCTTCTCCGCGGGCGCTACTGTGGCGCAGGCATTTGAAAACGTGAAAGAAGCGTTGGCTTTGCACTATGAAGGCTTGGTCGCCGATGGTGATCCACTGCCGCAGGTGCGTGAGATTGACGATCATCTTGATAACCCTGATTACGCTGGCGGTGTGTGGGGGGTTGTCGACTTCGATATCACGCCTTACTTCGGCAAGTCGGTGCGCTTCAATGCCACGCTCCCTGAGCAATTGCTTGAGCGTATCGACCAGACGGTCAGACGAGATCAGCGATACAGCTCAAGATCTGGTTTTTTGGCGGCTGCCGCGTTGCGTGAGTTGTCGGCGTAAACGTTGGGAGTGGATATCGGCGCTATGCGGTGGGTCAGATTTAATAATTTGTGAAACGTTTCAGCATTTTCTCGAGTCCGAGGTTTATCGGCGTTTGTCCAAGCGTATGCTGGGCAACTTGCAAAGCAGTCGATACCCCATTCAAGACCGACAAGAGAGGATTCGATGACCTACACCGCTGCCGAAAACCGCTACGATTCCATCCCTTACCGCCGCGTGGGTCGCAGCGGGTTGGTGCTGCCGGCGTTGTCCCTGGGCTTGTGGCACAACTTCGGCGACAGCACGCCAATCGATACCCAGCGTTCGTTGCTGCGCACGGCATTCGATCTGGGCATCAACCATTTCGACCTGGCCAACAACTACGGCCCGCCGTATGGCAGCGCCGAGATCAACTTCGGTCGTTTGCTGCGTGAAGACTTCAAGCAGTATCGCGACGAGTTGATCATCTCCAGCAAGGCCGGTTGGGACATGTGGCCCGGCCCTTACGGTCAGGGCGGTGGTTCACGTAAATACGTGCTGGCCAGCCTCGACCAGAGCCTGCAACGTCTGGGCCTCGATTACGTAGACATCTTCTATTCCCACCGCTTTGACCTGGACACGCCGCTTGAAGAAACCGCCAGCGCACTGGCCACTGCCGTGCAGCAGGGCAAGGCGCTGTACATCGGCATCTCGTCTTATTCCGGGGTGAAAACCCGTGAAATCGCCGGGTTGCTGAAGGAGTGGAAAGTACCGTTGCTGATCCATCAACCGGCCTACAACCTGCTCAACCGCTGGGTGGAAAAGGACCTGCTGGACACCACCGATGAACTCGGCACCGGCGTGATCGCCTTCACGCCATTGGCTCAGGGGCTGTTGACTGACAAATACCTCAATGGCGTGCCAGCGGATGCGCGGGTCAATCGCCCGGGGGGTGGTTCGCTGCAGGCGGCTCACCTGTCCGAAGCCAACATCGCCCATGTGCGGGCACTCAATGAAATCGCCAAGCGCCGTGGTCAGAGCCTGGCGCAGTTGGCGCTGGCCTGGACCCTGCGCGATCCACGGGTGACCTCGGCGCTGATCGGCGCGAGCCGGCCGGAGCAGATTATCGAGAACGTCGGGGCGTTGAAGAATCTGAGTTTCAGCGTGGAAGAACTGGCGGAGATTGATCGGTTTGCCCAGGAGGGTGGGGTCAATCTTTGGGAGAAGCCTTCGACGGCTGAATAAGTGTTCGGCGCCGGGTCTTCTGGCGCCTGTCACATAGCTTTCGCGAGCAAGCCCGCTCCCCCATTAGACCGAGTCCTTAGATAAGAATGCGATCACCGGTGGGAGCGGGCTTGCTCGCGAAGAGGCCCTCATAGCCACTGAAGAAGCTGAGTGCTCACCGAAAGAAAGGCACATCCCCCAACACCGTCGCCCGCTGCATCACCCGCCGTGCCGGGCGGTAATCATCCACCGCGTGATGTTGGGTCACACGATTGTCCCAGAACGCGATGTCGTCTTTCTGCCAGCGCCAGCGGATGGTGAATTCCGGTCGTGTGGTGTGGGCGAACAAGAATTCCAGAATCACCTCGCTTTCCGTTTCCGACAGCTCATTGATCTTCGACGTGAACCCCTCATTGACGAATAGCGACCGGCGCCCGCTCACCGGGTGCGTGCGAATCACCGGGTGCGATAGCGGCGGGTTCTTGCGCCGGGCTTCTTCCCACTGGGCCAACGCGTCCGGTGTATTGCCATAACGTTCCAGCGGGAACGAGCGGGTGAAATCGTGAGTGGCGGTCAGCCCTTCTAGCAGGGTTTTCATCGGTGCGGACAGTGCTTCATACGCCGCAATACCACTGGCCCACAGCGTGTCGCCGCCAAATTCGGGCAGCAGTTTGGCGCTGAGCACCGCGCCC
The DNA here is from genome assembly GCF_014852305.1 of Pseudomonas sp. PDM09. Taxonomy (NCBI): domain Bacteria; kingdom Pseudomonadati; phylum Pseudomonadota; class Gammaproteobacteria; order Pseudomonadales; family Pseudomonadaceae; genus Pseudomonas; species Pseudomonas sp. PDM09. The sequence continues at coordinate 159,629 of NZ_JACVBI010000013.1, forward strand.
ATCGCCGGAGTCGGCAGGAAGGTTACGTCGGTGTGCCAGATCGCGTTGTCCCGCACGTCAGTGACGGCGGTGTCGAGGATCAGCACTTCTGGCTGCTCAGGCACGTTCGGGTAGATCGGATGAATATGCAGCTCACCGAAATAGGCGGCGAATCGCGCTTGCTGCTGCGGCTCGATCGGCTGGTCGCGGAAGAACAGCACTTGATGCTTGAGCAGCGCCTGCTCGATGGCATCGCGTTGCTCAACGTTCAGCGGCTGGCTGATATCGATGCCGCTGATTTGCGCGCCGAGGGCGGAGCTGAGAGGGATAATTGTCAGGTTACTCATGGTGGTTCTCTTCGAATTTCTGTATCGAGCTTATGTGGGAGCGAGCCTGTGGCGAGGGGGCCTTGCCCCGGGCTCAACCCTGTGGGTACCACACCAACCGCTCTGCCGCCGGGTTGCGTTCTTCAACCTGAAACCCCAGCGCCAGGTAATGCTGGCGAGCATGGAGGTTATTGGCCCAGACCACCGTCGCCACGGGGCAGCGAATTTGTTGCGCAGCTTTTTGCACGCCTTGCAGCACCGTCCGACCGTAACCCTTGCCGCGGGCCAGGGGGATAAACGCCAGGTACAGCACGCGGATTTCATTGGGGCCGAAGTCGGTGGTCAGTGCGCCGATGGCCGTGTCGAGTTTCTCGATCACATAATGCATGGCGTTGGGGAAGTTCTCCCCCAGCCCTTGTTCCTGCACCTTGAATTGCTGGGCAACCACCTGCTCAACCACTTCCTGCTCACCGTCGATCCATTGCAGATCCGGCCGCGCCGCCTGGTAAAGGCTGTGCAGAAAAGGTCCATCACTGGTCCGCGAAGGCCTGACTACCAAGCCGTCCGCTGCCACTGTATCGATCTTCGCCATCGCTGTTCCTCCTCAGAAACCGCTTTCCCTGACCCCCAGCGCCGCCATGCGTCGCCAGGCAACGCCCAATAACGACTCACCACTGCCCTGTAACACCACAATGCCGCGCAATGGCTGCACCGGCGTCGGGGTATTTTCGAGGATGCTTAACCGCGCGCCGTACTGCGCCTGTACCGGCTCGGCGCGTTGATGCTGATCGCGGCGCACGGCGATCGGCCCGTGGTGATCGGAAGTCAGCGCTTCCTGATCGACATAAGCCACGCCGTTGGTGTCAATTTCGCTCAATTGCACGGCGATCGCCGGGTGCATCGGATCGTCGGCGATGAACCGTCCGCTGGCTCCCGGGGCGACACGCCAGAGTTCGGCTTCGGCCAGATAACCGCGCAACCGCGCACCGTCTTCGACCACCCGTGCCAAAGGATCTTTGGTCGAAAGCCAGCGGCCGACCGTTAACTGCGACAGCAGATCGCGCACCTTGCCACCGTGTGGGGCGCGCAGCAGCAGACGTTCACGCTGAGCGGCCAGGCCGCGGTATTCGGCCACGGCTTCGGCCAGGCGCTGCTCGACGATTCCGGCGTCGGCCGCGGTTTCGCTACGGCCGGCCTGACGACGCATCTGCAACTGCTGGATCTGGATTTCGCGACGGACGATGGCCTGGCGTGAATCCAGATCCGGGGATTCCAGTTCGATCAGCACCTCACCTTGAGCGACGACCTGGCCATCATGCACATTCACCGTTTTGATCCGCGCCGCCACCGGCGCGTGCAGGGCGCTGGCGCGTCCGGCCTCAAGCATCGTCGGCAACTCCACCGCGCTACGCCAAGGCAGCGCCAGCAGCAACAACAACCCAAGCAACACCAGACCGCTGAGCAGTACCCGAGGCGCATGCGCCTGTTCGCGACGGCTCCACCATTGCCGCCACTCGCTCAGGATCGGCAGGAAGATGAACCACACCAACTCCACCAGCATCAGGAAAATCCCCAACACCTTGAAGAACAGGTGATAGACCGCCAGCGCAATCCCGAAAAACAGCACCGCGCGCCACAACCACGCGCCATACCCCCAGATCAGCAAACGCCGCTGCATCTTCGGCGACCAAGGCTCCGGTGCCGGGGCTGCGTAGCCGAACAAAAACTCGCGCAGCCGCCAGCGGCACAAGGCAAAGGCCCGCCCTTGAAGGTTGTCCACTTCCCAGAAATCACTGAGCAAGAAGTAGCCGTCGAAACGCATGAACGGGTTAAGGTTGATGACCAGTGTGGTGATCCAGGTCGCACTGGCGAGCATGAACGCCGCCGTGCGCCCGGGGCCGTCAGGCAGCAGTGACCAGGCGAGCAGCGCGATACACGCCAGCACCAGTTCCGCCAGCACCCCGCCGGCGCCAATCAGCAACCGCGCCCGACGATCATTGACTCGCCAGGCGTCGCTGACATCCGTGTAAAACATCGGCAGCAGCACCATGAATGCCACGCCCATGCTCTGCACCCGACAACCGGCGCGCTTGGCCATGAAGGCGTGGCCGAACTCGTGGCACAGCTTGGCGAAAAACAGCGCCACAGCAAACGCCAGCGCACCGCCGAGGCTGAACAGGTGAGGAAAGGTCGCGATAAACCGCTGCCAGTCCCGCGACACCAGAAACACCCCAAGCCCCAGCGTCGCGGGCAATCCGTAGCGCAATGCACGCGGGCCGAAACGCTCCAGCCACGGCCAGGCGCGATTGAGAAAGGCGTCCGGGCGCCACAGCGGAATCCGGAAAAACAGGTATTGATGCAGCAGGATTTGCCACAGGCTTTGGCGCTGAGCCGCGGCCTTCAGGCTGTAACTGGCGCGCTGCGACGGGTCGAGGGCGCTGATCAGATCGTGGCCGCGCAAAAACTCCAGCAATTGCTCAAGCGCCGCGCCATCCAGCGGCAGCCCCGGTTCGCGGTTGGCGGCACGCAGCACGTGCTCCGGATCTCCCAGGGACCAATGGCGCAGCAAGCGCATCGCCGCCGCACCGAGTTTGAAATAGCGCCCGCGCACCGGGTCGGCCAGGGTCCAGCGCGGCGACCCGTCGAGGGCCGGGGCCGCCGCCGACAATTGCAGGTCTGCCCGCAGGCTCGGCAGGCTCATCTAAAGGCCCACGCTCTGGCGCAAACCGGCCAGCGGTCGACGCAACAGATACAACGCCAGCGGCGCACGGTCGCCGAAGACTTTCGCGGTGCCACGCAGGCCGATGCGCGGTGGCGCGGCGTCGAACGTTGCATCCAGTCGATAAGCCAGTTGCCCGGCAGCAGTGGGCTGCGCTTCGTAGGCCGAACGTTCGAGTTTGGCCAAGTGCCGCTGCAGCGGATCGCTGTCGAGAAACAGCGCGACTTGTGCGCCCGGTTCCAGGGCAATCGCATCGCCCACGGCCAACTCGATGCGCAATTCGGCCTGGTTCGGGTCGGCGATTTCCATCAGCCGCTCGCCGGTTTGCACCGGTTTGCCGGTCCAGCGTTCGGCGTCGGCGAACACCGCGATACCGTCCCGCTCCGCTCGTACTTCGCTGCGTTTGAGCAGTTCACGGGCGTAATCCCGTTCGGCGCGCTTCTGCTCCACTCGCGCCGCCAGCAGATCGATTTTCGAACTGGACTCGGCATCGGCGAAGGAACGTTGGGAGTTGGCCTTGAGTTCCGCTTCGGCAACGCCCAGGGCGCGCTCGGCCACATCGGCTTGAGCCTTGAGCGTGGTGCTTTCGAAGCGCAGCAGCAGGTCGCCGGTTTTCACCGCCTGATTGGGTTTGACCAGAAACTCGGCGATCACCCCGTCCAGCGGCGCGGCGACCACCCGACCGCCCAATGGGACGACTTCGGCCGGGGCCAGCACCGATTGGCGCACCGGGATCAGCAACCCGAGCAACAACACGGCAACCAGTGCCACCTGACGCTTGCGCGTCCAGCGCAATCGCCAGGGTTTGCGTGGTTGCTGCGCCAGCCAGGCATGGCTGTAGGTGTCGCCCAGTTGCGACAGCAGCACTTGTTCGGAAGGGTTCCACGGCACATCCCGCGCCAGCCACAGACCGCCGAACACCTCGCCCTGATGATCGATCAGCGGCAGCCAAAACACCTGAGCGGCTGACAGACTTTGCCAGTCGGCCAGAATCGATTCGCTAAGGAGATCAGGCGCAATCACCCGCGCCTGTTTCAGCACCTCAAGCTTGAACAGCTGTGCGACTGCTTGCTCGACAAACGCCACGAACGGCGCATTCGGTTCCACGGCACTGACACCGGTAACCGCCTGCACCTTGCCGGCGATCAACAGCGCGGCATGGCGGAAACCGAACAGCGCCTGACCGTCATTGACCAGGCTGTAAGCCAGTTGCGAAGGCGTGCGCGCGGCGCGGGTCTGGCGTTCGAGGTCGAGAAACCTGGCGAACACCTGCTCGGCGCCGCCGGTCACCGGGGCGTTCATTTGAGCTCCGCGAAATGCGCCGTTCCGCTCATGCCGGCCAACAGACCGTTGGCGCTGGGCAACGCCGCCACCAGCAGCAAAGTCTGGCTGCCTTCATCAATTCGCGCACCGAGGCGTTTGACCGTGGCATCCAGCGGCTGACCGGTTTCATCGGGGACAAAACTGAATGTCTGGCCGGGCTTGAGCTTGCCCATCCAGCGCGATGGCACCAACAGGTGAATTTCCAGGGTGCGGTTATCGACCACGTCCAGTAACGGCGCGCCGGCGGCAACGCTTTCGTAGCGCTTGACCTTACGTTCGACGACCTGGCCATCAAACGGCGCAACCACGCTGCAGCGTTTGACCTGAACCTGATAGACCTGAGACTGAGCCTGAATCTCGCTGACCTTGGCCTCGGCTCGCGCCACTTCAAAGCGTCCGACCGAATTCAATGCCGCCAGTTGTTTGTTGTGCGCCAGTTCTTCACCAGCACCACGGCTGGCGGCCTGAGCCGCATTGAGCTGAGCCTGATAAGCCGAACAGTCAAACCGCGCCAGGGTGTCGCCCTTTTTGAACGACTCGCCCTCACTGAACGGCAACTCGACAATCCGCCCCGACAACTCGCTGGCAAGCACCGCCTGATCCCGGGCCCGCAGCACACCACGGGCTTCACTGCTGGCCGACGCATTCCCGCCAACCGCGCTGCTTTCCAGCAACGGATCGTCTGGCGCAGGCGTTTGCGCCTGTACTACGCACGTTACAAAGGTCAATCCCGCAACCCAAACACGAAAACGCCGCATAACCGTAACTCCCTGACGGATGAGCGGAGTCTATGACAGCGGGGGTGAGCGTCAAGCGGATGGGCATCATTGGTTGGAAATGTAATGTTTCAAAAAGGATAAAACTTTCAAGGCGGTCGTTTGATTCCTGGGTCAATGAGCATCGGTATTAAATCCCACACGAAATCAGGAACAACCATTCGATCAAAAACGAAATTGGCAATAGACACTTCGGCGCGTACAAACTCAACGGCACCTCTGCCCTTTCGCCGTAACAATCATTAATAGATGAGTCCAGGAATGGCTTGACGATCAACCAGGCAAATCTACAAAACTGGCTTGCCGGCGCTGGAGATGTCCATCCGAATGACGCCTTGGTTCAGCCAACGGTTGACGTCATCGCTAACTCGATTTAGGATCGCCCCACTGAACCCCGTACGCAGAGATTAAATTCACTGGCAGTTGGGGTGAAGAAACCGGCCTAGGCCGGTTTTTTCGTTTCTGAGGATTGAGTTTGTGCGTACCGCTTTCTTTGTTGATGGCTACAACGTGTTCTATGGATTGCTTGCGGGTACTCCATACAAATGGCTCAATCTCAAAGGCTTGCTGGGTCATGTCGCCCACATCGAGAACCCACAAAGCTCACTCATCTCGGTTGATTACTTCACCTCATCCGTCAAACCAGAACTTGCCACTCGCGGCAGAGTCTCCAAAGAAGCCCAAGACACTTATGTACGTGCTTTAAAAACGACCAATGTTGCCGTTCACTATGGTCGTCATAAACTTGAGCCCGCTAAAGCACCTCGCTTCATTGACAGAAAAACGGTTGCCTCTCGCCAAGACAAAATCGACATCTGGAAGCTTGAAGAAAAAGAAACGGATGTCCACATCGCAATCAGCATGTATCGCACCGCAGCAAGACAGGCCCAGCTCCATTCCGATGAGCAAATCGAACAGCTAGTCCTGGTATCCAGTGACACAGACATGACTCCAGCCCTGAGAGCCATTCAAGAAGATTTCCCTGGCATGAGAGTTGGAGTCATTCTTCCTCATCGAGCAGAGTTAAACCGTCCATCGCCTGGCTCCTTAAAGGAGCACTCACATTGGATGCGACGTGTCGTAACCTCAGAAGAGCTGCAATTGCACCAGTTTCCAGTTCGCGTGGCGACTCATAAGGCGCCCGCGATCAAACCGGATTATTGGTAACGGCGCCTCCCACCGGATACACCGACTCCCATCCCCCACCCAACGCTTTGTACAAACTAACCATCGCCAACGACACCCCAGTCGAGCTCTCGACCCACTGCTGTTGGGTCGCCAGCAATTCGCCTTGCACGGTGAGGACGTTGACGAAATCCACCACCCCTTCGACGTATTGCTGTTGCGCGGTGCGCAGGGCGATCTGGTTCTGTCGCACGGCTTCGGCGAGGCTGTCGCGGCGCAGTTGGCTGGCGTTGTAGGCGGTGAGTTGATCGTCGATTTCATGCCAGGCCCGCAGCACGGTTTGCTGGTAGGCCAGCGCCGCTTCCTGTTGCTGGGCTTCGCGCAGGTGCAACACGCCGCGCAGGCGACCGCCGTCGAACAGCGGCAGGCTGAACTGCGGGCCGATGCCGAACGAGCGCGAGCCCCAGGAGCCGAAATCGCTCAATTGCATGGCTTGCGAGCCGATGTTGCCCGACAGGGTGATCCGCGGATAAAAGTCGCCCTTGGCCACGCCGATGCTGGCGGTCGCGGCATGCAGGCGGGCTTCGGCCTGACGTATGTCCGGGCGGCGCTCGGCCAATTGCGACGGTAAGCCGATGGCGACCTGACGCGGGGTTTGCGGCACCGGGGCGTCTGTGGATAACTCGGCGGACAGCGCTTGCGGCGGTTCGCCCATCAACAGGCTCAAGGCGTTGATCAGTTGCGACTGACGCTGCTCCAGCGCCGGCAAACGTGATTCGATGGCCGCGACTTGCGCAGCGGCTTCGGCGACGTCCAGATCTGTGGCAACACCGTCGGCCAGGCGCAGTTGCGAGAGTTTCAAACTGTGCCGGGCGACGTCGAGGTTTTGCTCGGTGACGGCCCGCGTGCTTTGCACACCGCGCAGCTGAATGTAGCCCTGAGCGGTTTCGGCGAGCACTGACAGCAGCACACCACGGAGATCGTTTTCCGCCACTTCCAGAGTGGCATCGGCGGCTTCGGTTTCGCGGCGCACACGGCCCCAGAAATCCAGCTCCCAGGAGGCGGAAAAGCCGGCGTCCCACAGGTTGAACGCCGAGTCGCCGTCGTTGCCCGACGGATCGTTCAGGCCTTCACTGCTGTTGCGTTTACGCCCGTAGCTGCCGTTGGCGGCGGTAGTGGGATAGCGGTCGGCGGTGATCACCTGACGCGCGGCTCTGCTTTGCTGCAAGCGGCTGCTGGCGAGTTTCAGGTCGAGGTTGTCGGTCAGGGCGCGTTGGGTCAGGGCCGAGAGTTTCGGGTCGTGGAATACTTCCCACCAGCGTTCGTCCATTTCGCTGGGAATGATCTGACTGGCGGCGGCTTTAGTTGATTTGGACCATTCGGCCACTTGTTGCGGCTGAGGCTTTTGGAAGTCCGGGCCGACGGTGCAGGCACTCAATGAAAGCAGACTCAACACAAAAACCACTGAATGAATGCTGACCCTGTGGCGAGGGAGCTTGCTCCCGTTGGGCCGCGCAGCGGACCCAAAATTTGCGAGCGCTGCGCATTCGAACGGGAGCAAGCTCCCTCGCCACAGGGATGTGCGATTAACAAAGTTCATCGTTGCGCAACCTCATGCTCGCTGGCGCTTGCAGTATCAATACTCGCCTCCACCGACATCCCCACCCGCAACCGCTCGGCCAATGGCTGGCCCGGATCGAGGAGGATTTTCACCGCAATCCGTTGCACAACCTTGGTGAAGTTGCCGGTGGCGTTGTCCGGTTTGACCGAGGCAAAGGTCACGCCGGTGGCCGGTGCGATGCTCTCCACGCGGCCGCGCAGGGCTTCGCCGCCGAGGCTGTCGACCTGCACTTGCACGCTCTGCCCCGGCTGTACGTCAGTCAGTTGGGTTTCCTGAAAATTGGCGACTACATAGGCCCGCTCCAACGGCACCACGGCCAGAATCTTGCTGCCCGGTGTGACATAGGCGCCGACCCGCACCGCGCGCTCGCCGACCATGCCGTCCTGAGGCGCAACGATGCGCGTATAGGACAGCTCATAGCTGGCCATTTCCAGCGCCGCTTGCGCTCGCTTCAGCCCACCTTCGGCCGCATCACGCTGGGCGGTCAGGATCTCCACCTGCTTGCGTTCCGCCGCCAGCACCGCTGTGGCATTGGCCAAGCGAGCGGAGGCCTGATCGATGCGTGTACGTGCTTGCTGAGCATTTTGCACCGTGCCGGCGCCTACCCCGGCCAGATGGTTGTAGCGATTCAGTTCATGCTCGGCGAAGGCCATTTCAGCCTTCGCCGAAACCACCGTGGCCTGGGCCTGAGCGATCACCGATGTCTGGCGCTCCAGGGTGGCCCGAGCGTTCTGCAACTGCGCCCTGGCCACCAGGGTTTCAGCGTCGGCGGCCTCAGCGGCAGCGCGTAGATCGCGGTCGTCGATCAACGCCAGCAACTGCCCGGCCTTGACCAACTGGTTGTCTTCCACGAGCACGTCCTTGATGAACCCCGCCACGCGCGGCGCCACCCGGGTGAAGTCCGCCGAGATGAAAGCATCGTTGGTGCTCTGCTGCGTACGCTTGCCGAACAAGCCTGGCGCCAGCAGGTAAATCAACACGCCGAGCGCCATCGCTGCGGCAATGCCGACAGCGACTTTTTGCTTTGATTGAGTCGTCATAAAAACCTTCTGTTTCAGTGAAGCATTCAAGTCGGCGCGCGCGGTGGATAGATCCGCGTCGGCAGCCAGAAAATCAGCAGGATCAGCGCCACGGCGACACTGGCCATGCACAGATAAAGATCGGAGGAAGTCAGCACCTGGGCTTGTTGATGCAGTCGGTGAGCCAGGCTTGCGTTGTCGCTTTGGATCAGGGGCGAGTTACCAAGGTTGTCCACCAGCATGGTCGAGTGGAAATGCAGCCTTGCGGTGGTCAGTGCCTCGATCACACCCGTAGCAATCACCGCCGCCAGGCCTTTCACGGTATTGAACCAGGCCGAGGCGAACGGCCCTTCCATCGGAGTGATGCTGCCGGTGGAGAGCATCAACAGCGGCAGCACGGCCATGGGCTGACCGAAAATCTGCAGCCATTGCAGGGCATAGAAATCGTCGCGAATCCACGCCGACGTCAGCTGCGAACCACCGAGGCAAGACAGCGTCAGCATGCTCAGGCCGATCCCCAGCACCCAGCGGCAATCGACCCAACGCAGGTTGCACAGCGCCGCCACCAACGGCAGCGCGATCAACTGGGGCAGCGCCGCCAGCAGCATGATCGGCGCGGTCTGCACCGGCCGATAACCCTGGACCTGAGCCAGGTAACTGGAGGGAATGATGACCACCGCGAGCAACACCACAAGCACGCCGGCCAGCGTCAACAGCGCGAACGACAGGTTGCGGATACCCAACATCTGCAACTTGAAGAACGGAATCGGTTGCGACCACTCATTGATCAGGAACAACATCAGCAACAGCAACCCGCCGCCGAGCAGCCCGCAGATCAGGCTCGACTCGAACCAGTCCAGCCGATTGCCTTGCAGAATTCCGATCACCAGCATGCAGATCGCCGGGAACCCCAGCAGCAAGCCACGCCAGTTGAATGACTTGAAGCGTTCCAGCCGCAGCGGATCCTGGGGCAAACCGTAGGCCACCGCCGCCATGGCAAACAGGCACGGCACGACGATTTGCCAGAAGGTCCATTGCCAGCCGACGTACTCGGTCCACAACCCGGCCAGCGGTGTACCGAGACCGGGACCGAAGGTTGCCGTCAGGGCATAACCGGCCAGGCCATAGAGTTTCACGTTGGCCGGCAGGAATCGCAGTGCAACGGTCATCAGCATCGGCGGCAGCGCGCCGCCGGCAAGACCTTGCAAGGTGCGCATGACCAGCAGGCTTTCGTAATTCGGGGCGAACGGGCACAACACACCCAGCAGGGTGAACGCACTGATCGCGCACAGAGTGAAGCGCCGCAACGAGAACGTCACCGAACACCAAGGGGCAAACGCCATGGCGGCCACCGAGGTCGCGGTGTAACTGGCGACCAGCCAGGTGCCTTCGTCGTAACCGATGGCCAACGCGCCGCGGATATCGGCCAGCGCGACTTTGGTCACCATCTCGTTCAGGCCCGACACCAGCACCGCCAGTAACACGCCCACCAGGCCGATGATGATTCGCGGGCCGAAGACCGGTGGCGCGACGGCGGCCGTTGGTTTGGCCGCAGCGAGAGGCGCCGTGACCGTGAGGGAAGTCATGTACTGCAAGCTCCGGAAGGGGAATACCGAAGCATTTTAGGGAGCGTGGAAGGTTACGAAAATTGACTTATTGGCAGCTTGTAAGTGTGTTTCATGCAGCAATACAAAACCCTGTGGGATCAACTTTAGGTTGGTTGTGCCGCCAGCCACGTCTCATCGCAACAGGTCTTGAGGGTTTCACGCATCCAGCGGTGGGCCGGGTCCTTGTCGAAACGCGGATGCCAGGCCTGGGTCAGCATCAGGGTCGGTAACGGAATTGGCAGGGTGAACGAGCGCAGTTTCAAGCCCAGGCGTCGCACGCTCAGCAGCGCCTCCTTGGGCACCGGCAGAATCAGATCGGAATCCGGCAAGGCGAACATCGCCGCATGGAAACTCGGCGCAATCACCGCCACCCGCCGCTCCAGCCCCAAGGCGTTAAGCGCCGTGTCGATCGGCCCGCGGGCGATCCCGCGACGGGACATGCTGATATGAGAAAATCCGGCGTAACGTTCGGCGGTGATTTCTTCGTCGAACAACGGGTGATCTTCACGCACCAGCCCGACAAAGTGCGTGGAAAACAGGTTCTGCACCTTCACTTCCGGCATTAGCGGCCGGTTGTTGCTGACGCTTAAATCGATACGACCTTCACGCAAGGCTTCGTCGTCGCCATCGCCCTCAGGAACGAAGCGCAATTCGCAATGCGGGGCCTGGCGTTCCATCGTGTCAAATAGCTTGCCGCCGTAAACGCCAACAAAGAAATCATTGGCGCGAATGCTGAACCGCCGGCGCAAACTGCCCAGATCCACCTCATCGGCGGAGCGGAACAGCAAAGCGGCCTGCTCCACCAGATCCCGCACTTGCTCACGCAACGCCAGTGCCTTGGGCGTCGGCACCAAGCCTCGACCGGCGCGCACCAGAATCGGATCGCCAATGGCCTCGCGAATCCGCGTCAGCGTCCGGCTCATCGCCGCCGGGCTGAGGTTCATCCGCCGTGCAGCGCCTACCACACTGCCTTCATCGAGCAAGGCGTCGAGGGCGACCAACAGGTTCATGTCCGGGAGTTGCATGCTGAGCACTCGTGTCTGATCTGGATTGATTCAGACGCAATGCTAGCAAACATCTTCCTGACGGATGTATTGGCAGGTCTGTGGGAGCGAGCCTGCTCGCGATGGCGTCAGCTCAGACGCCGCGTTAAGCCGACTTGGCCAAAATCAACCCAGTCTCACTCGCCGTTTCCAAGCGAATCGCCACAAACTTCGATGTCGGCGTATGGCTGCCATCTCCAGTGCTTTCCAGCGGCACCAGCGGGTTCACTTCCGGATAGTAAGCGGCCGCTTGCCCGGCAGGAATGTCAAACGCCAGCAGCGTGAAACCCTTCACCCGACGCTCACGGCCATCATCCCAAATCGAAACAATGTCAGCCTTCTGCCCGGGTTTGAACCCGAGGCGAATGATGTCGGCTTCATTGACGAACAGCACATCGCGCTGACCTTTCACCCCGCGATAACGGTCATCAAGACCATAAATCGTGGTGTTGTACTGATCGTGGGAGCGCATCGACTGCATGATCAGGTCCGGCAGCACACCGGTGGCGCGGGTGCGCTCGTGCACCAGATGTTTGGGCAGACTGTTCGCACGGAAGTTGGCCCGGCCCGATGGGGTATTCCAGCGACGTGCGCCGGCGCTGTTACCCAGGTAGAAGCCTCCCGGGTTCTGGATCTTCTCGTTGAAGTCCCGGAAGCCCGGGATGGTGTCGGCGATCAGGTCGCGGATGCGGCTGTAATCGGCCACCAGCCAGTTCCAGTCCACCGGTTTGCTGCCCAGGGTTGCGGCGGCGATGCCGGCGATGATTGCAGGCTCCGAGCGCATCTGGCTCGACAGTGGCTGCAGCTGACCGTTGGAGGCGTGGACCATGCTGAACGAGTCTTCCACGGTCACCGCTTGGGCGCCTTCGGCCTGGATATCGATGTCGGTACGGCCCATGCACGGCAGGATCAGCGCGTCTTTGCCGTGGGCCAAATGGCTGCGGTTGAGCTTGGTGCTGATCTGCACGGTCAGGTCGCAGTTGGCCAGAGCCTGGAAGGTACGCGTGCTGTCCGGGGTGGCTTGGGCGAAATTGCCGCCCAGGCCGATGAAGACTTTCGAGCGACCGTCGGCCATGGCGTGAATCGCCTCGACCACGTTGTGGCCGTTTTCACGGGGAACCTTGAACTGGAAGCGCCGCTCCAGAGCGTCGAGGAACGCCACCGGCGGACGTTCGTTGATGCCCATTGTCCGGTCGCCCTGCACATTGCTGTGGCCGCGCACCGGGCACAGACCGGCACCCGGCCGGCCGATGTTGCCGCGCAACAGCATCAGGTTGGCGATTTCCTGGATGGTCGCCACCGAATGACGATGCTGGGTGATGCCCATCGCCCAGCACATGATCACGTTCTTGCCCTTGGCGTACATGCGCGCCGCTTGCTCGATTTCCACCAGGGGCAGGCCGGACTGCTCGACGATCTGCTCCCACGGGGTGTCGTCGACGATGCCGAGGTATTCCAGAACGTTGACGCTGTGTTCATTGAGGAAGTCGTGGTCGAACACCGCAGGCTCACCAGCCTTCTGCGCATCGCGCTCCCATTGCAGCAGGAACTTGGCCATGCCGCGCATGATCGCCATGTCGCCGCCCAGTGCCGGGCGGAAGTACGCGGTGTTGGTCGGCTTGTCGCCGTTGGTGAGCATTTCCAGTGGGTGCTGTGGATGCTGAAAACGTTCCAGACCGCGTTCTTTCAGCGGGTTGATGCACACCACCTGAGCGCCGCGTTTCACCGCTTCGCGTAGGGGTTCGAGCATCCGCGGGTGGTTGGTGCCGGGGTTCTGGCCCCAGACGAAAATCGCATCGGCGTGTTCGAAATCATCGAAGGTCACGGTGCCTTTGCCGACGCCAACGCTCTGCGCCAACGCAACACCACTGGCTTCGTGACACATGTTTGAGCAATCGGGGAAATTGTTGGTGCCATAGGCGCGCACGAACAATTGATAGAGGAACGCCGCTTCGTTGCTGGCGCGGCCCGAGGTGTAGAACTCGGCCTGATTCGGGCTCGACAGGCCGCGCAGATGTTTGGCGATCAGGGTGAAGGCATCATCCCAGCTGATGGGTTGGTAGCGATCGGTTTCGGTGTTGTAGCTCATCGGCTCGGTCAGGCGGCCCTGATATTCAAGCCAGTAGTCGCTCTGTTCCAGCAGCGAGGTGACGCTATGTTTGGCAAAGAATGCAGCGTCGACACGGCGTTTGGTCGCTTCCCAGTTCACCGCTTTAGCGCCGTTCTCGCAGAACATCACCATGCCCTTTTCCGGAGAATCGCCCCACGCGCAACCGGGGCAGTCGAAGCCGCCGTTCTGGTTGGTCTTGAGCATTATGCGCAGGTTTTTCAGCGCGTTATCGCTGGTCAACCAGGCCTGGGCGACGCTGATCAGCGCACCCCAGCCACCGGCTGGGCCTTTGTAGGGCTTGTAGCGGGGGACGGGTTTCTGGTCGGCTTGACGATGTTGACTCACGCTTGATTCTCCGTCGCGGGGCTGTAGACCCGCGGCGCACTTTTCTGCGGCAGGTGGATAAGGTTGAGGTTGTGTCGACGGGCCCATTGCACGGCAAGGCCCGTGGGCGACGATAAACTGACCAGGGTCTGAATGCCGGCGCGTAAAACTTTCTGGATCAATTCGAGGCTGCAACGGCTGGTGACAATCGCCAGGCCGCCAGTGATCGGGATCTTCTGGCGGATCAACCCACCGATCAGCTTGTCGAGGGCGTTGTGTCGACCGATGTCTTCACGGCCCAGCAACAATTCGCCGTTGCCGTTCATGAACACCGCCGCATGTACCGCGCCGCAATGTTGGCCCAGCGGCTGGAATTCGCCGATGCGCTGGCGCAGGCCGTCCAGCCATTCGGTCGGGGGCAGTGGGGCGCCGGGCAAGACTTTGAGATCGGGCAGTGCTTGCTCAACCGCTTCCACGCCACAGAGCCCGCAACCACTGGTGCCGGCCAGTTGCCGACGCTGCTGCTTGAGGTTCCAGAAGGCGCGATTGGCGATGGTCACTTGCGCGTATTGCGCCGAGCCCGTGCCGCTGAGTTGCAAGTCGTAGATATCGCAGGCGTCTTCGATGATTCCGCTGCCGAGGCTGAAGCCGACGATGAAGTCTTCAAGATCCGTTGGTGTGACCAACATGACGGCCTGGCTGATGCCGTTATAGGCAATCGCCAACGCGACTTCCTCGGCCAGCGCGGTGCTGGCCGATTCGGTGTATTCAAGGTTGCAGTAACTGTATGTCTGACTGGCGACGGTCGCGGGCGTTTCAACAGCAGGCGCCGCGCGGGCAGGGCGCTTGGCGTTCATCAGGTATCACCGATGGGTTGGTCAGTTTTAAGCCTAGGCGGGTCAGCGGGTCGTGTCTAATTGCTATTACTGATCTGCTGATAGATGACGTCGATCAAGAACCGGCCACTGATTGCTGATAGATCGCGAAACAGGCTTCTGCAAGCGCCGAACGCGGAGCGCTCCGACGCATGATCAGCCCCAGCCGGGCGAGGGTCTGGGCACTTTCTATAGGCTGCAGGCGCAAGTGATCGGTGAGGTTTTCCAGTCCACCTTCCAATGGCATCACGGCGCAGCACAGACCGCCGTGTACCGCTTGTAACAACTGGTGGACCGCATCGGTTTGCAGCAACGGTTGGGGGGCCAAGCCACGGCTGTGGAAGTTATGGTCGATGGACTGGCGAAAATGCATGCCGCTGGTGAGCATGCCCAACGGCAGTTCAATCAACGATTTCCAACTCAAGGGCGCGTCGCCGAAACTGAAGAAACGCTGATCGTAGAGCAAGCCCATGCGGGTTTCGCTGAAGGCCAGGGAATCGAAACGCTCACCGTCCAGACGCTCCAGGTACGACACGCCGAGATCGAGACGGTTGTTCGCCAGCTGCTCGAGGATCTGCTCGGAACTCAGGGCTGAGAGTTCGAAGCGCAGGTTCGGGTGCTCGGCGTGCAGGCGCTGCATCAGCGGTACCGGGTCGAAACTCGACAGCGGCACCACGCCCAGACGCAACGTACCCACGAGGTTGCCGCGACAGGCTGCCGCTTCGGCCTGTAAGCCGTCGTAGGCCGCCAGCACCGTACGCGCCCACGCCAGCACGCGCTCGCCCGGCGCGGTGAAACCTTCGAAGCGCTGGCCGCGGTTGACCAGTGGCAGTTCGAGTTCTTCTTCGAGGCTGCGCAGGCGCATGGACAGGGTCGGTTGGGTGATGTGGCAACGCGCGGCGGCCTGGCCAAAATGCCGGGTTTCGTCGAGGGCGATGAGGAATTTGAGCTGCTTGATGTCCATCTTCGCTCCAGGGCGCGGGCAAGGTTTGCGATTCTACCGCCTGCGCGGGGTTGGGTCATTGGTCGGCTGGGAACCGGGCTTTGCAAGGCTGGTCTAGTCTTTGGCGTCTGGAACCTAAACCCCAAGGAGAATGCACCATGAGTATTTTTAGCTTTGTGAAAGAAGCAGGCGAAAAACTTATTGATCTGCTGACACCTGGCAATGCGAATGCCAGCGAGCAGTTGAAGGAACACATCAGCAAGGTCGGCCTGGGTAATCCGAATGTTCAGGCGACCATCGAGGGCGACAAAGTCATCATCACCGGTGACGTGGCGAGCCAGGAAGAGAAGGAAAAGATTCTGCTGGCCGTGGGCAATATTGCCGGTGTCGGCAGTGTTGATGACCAGATTACTGTGACCGGACCGGTGGCTAAGGCCGCTCGTTTCGTTACGGTGAAAAAGGGCGACACCCTCAGCGCGATTTCCAAGGCCGAATACGGCGACGCGAACAAGTACAACAAAATCTTCGAGGCCAACAAACCTATGCTGTCGCACCCGGACAAGATCTATCCGGGGCAGGTGTTGCGGATTCCTGAGTAAGACTTGAGACCGTGTGATGGCCATCGCGGGCAAGCCACGCTCCCAACAGGTTTTGTGTCGTTCGCGTAGAGTGCACACGACACAAAACCTGTGGGAGCGTGGCTTGCCCGCGATGCAGGCGACTCGGTCTAAAGTCCTGTAATGAGCTCCCGATAATCCCCCACCGCCGCAAACTCGGCCGTGTCCTTCGGCCCTTTGCGGCTGTCTGGCTCGCTGACGGCCAACAGATGCGCCACGCCAAAATTGCGCGCGCTGCGCAGAATCGGCAACGTATCGTCGATAAACAGACTGCGCGCCGGATCGAAGCCGATGTCGGCTTGCAAGGCATCCCAGAACTGCGGGTTTTCCTTGGGGAAACCGTAATCGTGAGAGCTGATCAAGCGCTCGAAATACGGCGCCAGTTCAATTCGTTCCAGCTTCAATGACAGCGAGTCGCGGTGGGCGTTGGTGATCAGGACCACGCGTTTGCCGGCCCGTTTGATCGCCGCCAGAAAAGTGTCCGCATCCGCACGCAGGGCGATCAAGTGCGCGGTTTCCAGTTTCAGTTCGCGCACCGACAGCTTCAGCTCGGCGCTCCAGAAATCCAGGCAGTACCACTGCAATTGTCCGGCATTGCGTTCGAACAGCGGCTGCAATTCCAGCTCCGCCATGGCCCGGCTCACCCCGTGCAACTCGGCATAACGCTGGGGCAGGTGCTCCATCCAGAAATGGTTGTCGTAGTGAAGGTCCAGCAGCGTGCCGTCCATATCCAGTAGAACGGTATCGATGTCGCGCCAGGGCAGCAGGGACATAAAACTTCTCCAGCGGTAAAAAAGATATCCGAGATAAACAATCAGGATAGGCCGGGTATAGTAACCCGCTTACGCCAAGGAGCCTCTCATGCGCCAGAAACCCACCGTACTCGCCCGCGACATTGTCGCCACCAGCCGTTTGTTCTGTGTCGAAGAGCTGAAGTTGCGCTTTTCCAATGGCGTGGAGCGTACTTACGAGCGTCTGGTCAGCAAAGGCACCGGCCATGGCGCAGTGATGATTGTGGCGATGCTCGACGCGGAGCACGCGGTGTTGGTGGAGGAATACTGCGGCGGCACCGATGCATACGAATTGTCCCTGCCCAAAGGTTTGATCGAGCCGGGCGAAGACGTGTTGGCGGCGGCTGAGCGGGAGCTCATGGAAGAGGCCGGGTATGGCGCGCGACAGCTTGAGCATTTGACCGAGTTGTCATTGTCACCGGGCTACATGAGCCAGAGGATCCAGGTGGTGCTGGCCACTGAGCTGTACGAAGAACGCCTGGAGGGTGACGAGCCGGAGCCGATGGGGGTGGAAAAGATCAACCTGCGTGAATTGTCGTCTTTGGCGCAGAATCCACGATTCACCGAGGGCCGTGCCTTGGCGGCGCTGTATCTGGCCCGAGATCTGCTGACTCAGCGTGGGGTGTTTTTGCCGTGAACTTGAATTTTCCCCATCCGTTGATGGCGCCAGTCGTTGAACTGGCTTTGAAGGCTGGCGAGGCGATCCTGCCGTTCTGGCGCGTCAACGTTGCCGTGACTGCAAAGGCCGATGATTCCCCGGTCACCGCCGCCGACATCGCCGCTCATCACGTGATACTGGCCGGGCTGACAGCGCTGGATCCGAGCATTCCGGTGCTGTCCGAAGAGGACGCCAATATTCCCCAGAGCGTGCGCGCCGGCTGGCAGCGCTGGTGGCTGGTCGACCCGTTGGACGGGACCAAGGAGTTTATTTCCGGCAGCGAAGAGTTCACTGTCAACATTGCGTTGATTGAGCAGGGGCGTGTGGTGTTTGGTGTGGTGTCGATGCCGACCAATGGGCGCTTTTATGTCGGCGGTGCAGGGTTGGGTGCGTGGCGTGGTGATAAAGGCGCCGAGCCGTTGCCGATTCAGGTTCGCGAGGTCCCGGCTGCGGGTGAGCTTTTCACGGTGGTCGCCAGTCGTCGGCATTCGAGCCCTGAGCAGGAACGGTTACTCGCGGGATTGAGCGATAGCCTGGGTGAGTTGCAACTGGCGAACATCGGCAGCTCGCTGAAATTTTGCCTGCTGGCGGAAGGCGCGGCGGATTGTTATCCGCGGTTGGCGCCGACTTCGCAATGGGACACGGCCGCGGCTCAGGGTGTGCTGGAAGGTGCGGGCGGTGAGGTGCTGGATTTGAGCGGTAAGCCGTTCTGTTATCCGGCGCGGGAGTCGTTGCTGAATGAGTTTTTCCTGGCGCTGCCGGCTAAGGCTGCGTGGCGGGAGAAGTTGCTGGCTTTGGCTCGCAACTAAGATCGTTCCCATGCTCCGCGTGGGAATGCCTCCAGGGACGCTCCGCGTCCAGTGACGCGGAGCGTCCCGGGCTGCATTCCCACGCAGAGCGTGGGAACGATCAGTCATCGGTGAAGGACATACTGCCCGGTAAACCGCACCGCATCCTCTTCACTCCCGGTATTGACGATCCGCGAATGCAGCGTCAACCGTGCCCGCCCATACCGCTCATACATCGCCAGAAACTTCTTCCAGACTGCCGCACTCGGTGCCTGGCAAATCGCCGTCGCGTCCATGGTGACCGGCAGCGGGTAGCTGATCTGCCCTTCCTGAATCACGATGTGACCGTCTTCGATGATGCCTTCTTCACGCAAACGCAAATGCAGCCAGCCCCAGCCGGCCAGCACTGCGCCGCAATACAGACTGCCACCGAACATGGTGCTCTTGTGATTGACATTGGCCGCAAGCGGCAGGTGCAGGCGCAGTTGTTGGTCGTGCCAGTCGAGCACTTTGAGGCCCATGTCCCGCGTGAGGGGGATGTCAGAATGGAGGATCGATTCCAGGTGACGACTGTCGCGGTTCATTCACGGGCCTTTTGTGTGAAGGGGATGATTTTACGGTAGCTCAATCAAGGTCGTCAGTGTGGCTGCCTGCGCCGGCATCGGCGAAGTTCAGACCATGCTTGCGCAGTTTGTCATGCAAGGTTTTGCGCGGAATGCCGAGCGCTTCGGCGAGACTGCGCACGGAGCTGTGCGAGCGCGCCAGTTCGGCGGCAATCAGGCTCTTCTCGAAGTTCTCCACTTGCTCGCTCAGGCCGCCGCTGACCACTTCAATCGTGGTGCCGACACCGCCATCCGGCGCACTGTTGTCCAGCGCCAGTTCCAGCCCCAGGGCAAAGCGTTCGGCGGCGTTCTGCAGTTCACGTACATTGCCTGGCCAGGTGTGGCGCAATAGCAGCGCCCGGTGTCCCGGCTGCAATTCGTGGGGTGGCAAACCGTGGCGGGCGCTGGCTTCATCGGCGAAATGCTGGAACAGCATCAGCACATCTTCGCCTCGCTCACGCAGCGGCGGAATGCGCAGCGGCGCGACGTTCAGGCGGTAATACAAGTCGGCACGAAAGCGGCCCTGGTCAGCGGATTGCCGCAGGTCTTCCTTGGTCGCAGCGATAATGCGGATGTCCAGCGGGATCAGCTGGTTGCCGCCCAAGCGCTCGACGACCCGTTCTTGCAGCAAGCGCAGCAGTTTCACCTGTACATCCAGGCTCATGCTTTCGATTTCATCTAGGAACAACGTGCCGCCATTGGCAAATTCGAACTTGCCGATGCGACGCTTCTGCGCGCCGGTAAACGCACCGGGCTCGTGACCGAACAGCTCGCTTTCCACCACCGACTCGGCCAGGGCCCCGGCGTTGATTGCCACGAATGGGCCGTTACGCCGACTCGACAGATCGTGCAGCGCACGCGCCACCACTTCCTTGCCCGCACCGGTTTCGCCGAGGATCAGCACGTCGGCCTTGGTCGCCGCCAGTGCACCGATCTGCTCACGCAGGCGCAGCATCGGCGCTGATTGCCCGACGAGCCGAGCGCTCAGTTCGTTGCGATCGCTCAGGGCCAGACGCAGGCTGCGGTTGTCCAGCACCAGCCGGCGCAGATCCAGGGCACGACGCACGCTGTCGAGCAGCGCGTCGCTGGCGAAAGGTTTTTCCAGAAAGTCATAGGCCCCGGCGCGCATGGCTTGAACGGCCAGCGGCACATCGCCGTGGCCGGTGATCAGCAGCACCGGAAGCTCCGGATCCTGGGCGTGGAGTTCGGTCAGCAGTTCGAGGCCGTCCATGCCTGGCATGCGGATGTCACTGACCACCACGCCCGGCCAGTCACGCTCCAGTTGCCCGGCCAGGCCTTTGGCTTCAGCCAGCGGCAGGATTTTCAGGCCGGCCAGGTCCAGGGTCTGGCTCAGGGCCTGGCGCAGGTGGGGATCGTCGTCGATCAACACGACCTGGATGCGGTTGTCGATGGTCATGCACTTCGGTCCTCGGACGGTTGCAGGCTCACGCCCGGTGCGCCTGCGCGTAACTTCAGGGTAATCAGGGCGCCACCTTCCTTGTGGTTGGAGAACGACAATTCACCACCGAAGGCGCGCATCAGGGTGTCGCAAATCGCCAGCCCCAAGCCAAGCCCCTGAGTGCGGGTCTTGGTGGTGTAGAAGGGCTCGCCGGCACGACCCAGCGCTTCCAGGCAGAACCCGGGGCCGTTGTCGCGAATGTACAGATTGACACCGTCGGCGGTGGACTCGGCACTCAACCAGAGTTTACGCGGCGGGCCTTTTTCCGTCAGGGCGTCGAGGGCATTGGCCAGCAGATTGCCGAGTACCTGACGCAGACGGGTTTCCCCGGCCTCGACCCATAGGGTGGCAGCCGGCAGGTCACGGATCAGCTCGACTTCCATGCTGCGCCGACGCTTGGCCAGTAACGCCAGCGCGTCGTCCAGTGCCGGTTGCAGGGCCACGCTTTCCGGGGCGTGACGATCACGCCGGGCGAAGGCGCGCAGGTGAGCGATGATCGAGGCCATGCGCCCGGTCAATTCGCTGATCAGCTTGAGGTTGCCGCGAGCATCCTCGGTGCGCTGATGATCGAGCAGCACTTCGGCGTTTTCCGCGTAGCTGCGGATCGCCGCCAGCGGTTGGTTGAGCTCATGGCTGATGCTCGCCGACATCGTCCCCAGCGCCGAGAGCTTGCCGGCCTGCACTAGGTCATCCTGGGCGCGCACCAGTTCCTGCTGGGCATGTTCGCGCTCCAGCACTTCCTGCTTGAGTCGACGGTTGAGGCCTTCGAGGTCGCTGGTCCGTTCGGCGACACGGCCTTCCAGTTCATGGCGGGCCTTGGCTTCGAAGGCGATCCGGTCCAGATAATGGCGTCGGCGTTGCATCATCAGGCCGAGCAGCAGCATTAATACCAGCAGCGTTGCGCCGCCAATGGCCACGACGGTGCGTACCGGACGATCGATCAGGGTGCGCGGCGCAAGGATACTGACGCTCCAACCGGTTTCTTCGATCTGCCGGGTTTGGGGCAGCCAGGCGTTGGCGTCTAGATTCAACGGCTTGGGATCGCGGGTCGGGTAGGGTTGAATCGCGGTAATGGCCTCGCGTTCTGCGTCGCTCAATGGACGGGTCGAGCGGAAACGCCACTCGGGCCGTGACGTGAGGATGACCACGCCATTGTGGTCGGTCACCAACAGTTGTTCCGGGGTTTTGCCCCAGAGGCTTTCGGTGTGGTCGAGGTCGACCTTGACCACCAGCACGCCGATGATTTTTTCGCGATCACGTATCGCCGCCGCGAAGAAGTAACCGCGCTTGGCCGAGGTGGTGCCCAGGCCGAAAAAGCGCCCCAGACGCCCGGCCATGGCTTCACTGAAATAAGGACGAAAAGCGAAATTGCGGCCAACGAAGCTGTCGTGTTTGTCCCAATTGGAGGCCGCCAGCGTCTTGCCGGTGGTGTCCATCAGGTACATGACTTCGGCGCCGGTCTGGGCACTGATGTTTTTCAGCAGGCGATTGGCGTTGCCCTGAATCACGCCCTCGTCGGGTGCGGCCAATGTCGCACGCAGGGCGGGCAACTCGCCGAGAATCTGCGGTAACACTTCATACCGATGCAGAGTGCCCAGCAGGTTGGCGACGTAGAGGTCGAGGGTTTGACGGTTCTGCCCGGCCAGTTCGCTGCGGTAATAACGCTCGGCCAGATGCTCCAGAGGCCACAGCAAGGGCGCCAGGCACAACGCGAGTAGCGCCAGGCTGCGCCAGCGGGGTCTGCGGGGGAGAGTTGGTGTCATGAGCATCAAGCGCCTATGGGTATAGACGCATTATGCCTAGGCTTGCGGGCGCAGTCTGCGCACCTGGGATCAAGTGCGCGCTGGCGGTGAAAATTCACACAGGAATTCAGGAAAAGACTTCAGCGTCCTTGAGGAACGCGGCGGACTGATCCTTGGCGGACAGTTTCGGTGCTTCGTCCAGCTGCCAGTCGATGCCCAGGTCAGGATCGTCCCAGCGAATGCTGCGCTCGGCCGACGGAGTGTAGTAGTCGGTGGTCTTGTAGAGGAACTCGGCAAAATCGCTCAGTACCACGAAACCATGGGCAAAACCTTCAGGTACCCAAAGTTGGCGATGGTTGTCGGCGGACAGACGCACAGCGACCCATTTGCCGAAATACGGCGAGCTGCGGCGAATATCCACCGCCACGTCCAGCACTTCACCGGCGGTGACACGGACCAGCTTGCCCTGAGTGTTCTCCAACTGGTAATGCAAACCGCGCAGTACACCTTTTTGCGAGCGGGAATGGTTGTCCTGAACGAATTGGGTGTTCAGGCCAGTCGCTTCTTCGAAAGCCTTGGCGTTGAAGCTCTCATAGAAGAAACCGCGCTCGTCACCAAATACCTTGGGTTCGATGATCAGAACACCGGGCAGGTCGGTGGTGACTACATTCATGGTGTTTCTCCAGCATTAGGTCGTTGATGGCCGACATTCTTACGCAAAGTGGCGGCGGGTGCGAGTGGGGCGATGAAGAGAGTTGCGCGGGCATTTGATTTGCGCCAACCAGGAAGGGGGTTGCGTATCGCCCCAAGCAGTGGCGATATAAGCGCCTAATAAAATTTCAGGGGTCGTTGTATGCCGCTCGCCACGTTGATTCACCGCGCCAGTCTGCCCAGCCCGCAGGTGTCTGCGGCGCAAGTGATAGAGCTGCTGAAAGAGCATTACGGGCTGAGCGGGCGGTTGCAGGCTCTTGGGAGCCAGCAGGATC
The DNA here is from genome assembly GCF_014852305.1 of Pseudomonas sp. PDM09. Taxonomy (NCBI): domain Bacteria; kingdom Pseudomonadati; phylum Pseudomonadota; class Gammaproteobacteria; order Pseudomonadales; family Pseudomonadaceae; genus Pseudomonas; species Pseudomonas sp. PDM09. Next base: position 183,062 of record NZ_JACVBI010000013.1, read on the forward strand.
TCAATTTCCGCGTCGACAGCGACCTGGGGCGTTTCGTCCTGAAAATCTGCCGTGGTGATTACTCGGCGCTGGAGCTGCAAGCCCAACACGCGGGGCTCAAGCATCTGGCGGAACATTCCGGCGTGCCGGTGCCCGGAGTGATTACTGCCAAAAATGGCGCAGACTTGCTCTCACTTGAGGTCGGTGGCCAAGCGGTGCACGTGCGCCTGCTTGATTACATCGACGGCCAGTCCCTGACGCACCTCGATCACCTGAGCCGTTCAGTGGTCGCCGGTTTTGGTCGGCTCTGCGGCGAAATGGACCTGGCGCTGGCCGGTTTCAATCACCCAGGCCTTGAGCGCACCCTGCAATGGGACGCTCGCCATGCCAACGCGTTAATCGCGCATTTGCTGCCGGTGATCAAGGATGAGCGGCAACGAGCGTTGATTGCTGAAGCCGCCGAACAGGCAGAGCGCCACTTGCAGCCCTTGGTGGACAAGCTGCCGGTGCAGGCGATTCACATGGACATCACCGACGACAACGTAGTCTGGCAGCGGGATTCGCAGCGTCAATGGCAGTTGCAGGGCGTGATCGATTTCGGCGACCTGGTCCGAACCTGGCGGATCACTGACCTGTCGGTGACCTGCGCCGCGCTGCTGCACCATGCCGATGGCGATCCGTTCTACATTTTGCCGGCGGTTCGGGCTTATCACGCGGTCAATCCGTTGCAGCATGAAGAGTTGCTGGCACTCTGGCCGTTGATCGTCGCCCGCTCGGCAGTGTTGGTGCTGAGTGGCGAGCAGCAGGTCAGCATTGATCCGGGCAATGAGTACAGTCGCGACAACCTGACCCATGAGTGGGAAATTTTCCGTGTTGCCACGTCGGTGCCATTGGAGTTGATGGAGGCGGCGATTCTTACCGAAGTCGGTCAAAGCCTGCCGAGCATCGGCAGTGAAAGCTTCGCGCCATTGCTGCCGAGTCTGGTGGGGCGTGAATTTGCGTTGATCGATCTGGGCGTGCTCAGTGCGCATTTCGAGGCGGGTAACTGGGAGCAGCAAGGGATCGATCTGCGTTTGTTGACGCAAGCCGCCGAGGCTCACGGTCTGGCGGCCAGTCGATATGGCCAGTATCGTCTGTCCCGCACTCGCCCGGACTGCGCCAGCGAACCGGATACTTTCCCGCTACACGTTGCGTTGCGAGTGCCCGATGGCACGGCGGTCGAAGCGCCGTTTGCCGGCGTTATCCATATCGAAGGGGAGAATCTGCTGCAACTGGACGGCCCAGAGCTCAGCGTCCGATTGTGGGGTGTGACCCCGTCGGTGCGCAGTAGCGCGGCGCTGGTCAAAGGCCAGGTGCTGGGCTCAGTCAGGGGGCCGTTGATCGTGCAGTTGTGCCGAAGTGCTCAGATCGACGCGCCGTTGTTTTGCACGCCATCGCGCGCCGCAGCCTGGCAGGCGTTATGTCCTTCACCTGCCGTGTTGCTGGGCCTGGCCTGTGATGCGCAAGAAGAGCTCGACCCGCAGACATTGCTCGCCCGCCGTGATGCGAGTTTCGCTCGCTCCCAGAAGCACTATTACGTCGACCCGCCGCGCATCGAGCGCGGCTGGCGCAATCACCTGATCGACATGCAGGGCCGTTCTTACCTCGACATGCTCAACAACGTCGCGGTCCTGGGTCATGGCCATCCGCGCATGGCTGCTGTCGCCAGCCGGCAGTGGTCGTTGCTCAACACCAACTCGCGTTTTCACTACGCGGCGATTGCCGAGTTTTCCGAGCGTTTGCTGAAGCTGGCACCGGATAACATGGATCGCGTATTTCTGGTCAACAGCGGCACCGAGGCCAATGACCTGGCGATCCGCCTGGCCTGGGCCTACAGCGGCGGACGCGACATGCTCAGCGTGCTGGAGGCGTATCACGGTTGGTCAGTCGCGGCGGACGCGGTTTCGACCTCGATTGCCGACAACCCCAAGGCCTTGAGCAGCCGTCCGGACTGGGTGCATCCGGTGACTGCGCCGAACACCTATCGCGGTGAGTTTCGTGGCATCGAAAGCGCACCGGATTACGTGCGTAGCGTCGAACATAACCTGGCGAAAATTGCCGAACAGAAACGCCAACTGGCCGGTTTCATCTGCGAGCCGGTGTACGGCAATGCCGGCGGTATCTCGCTGCCGCCGGGCTATTTGAAGCAGGTCTATGCGCTGGTCCGCGCTCAGGGCGGGGTGTGCATCGCCGATGAAGTGCAAGTCGGTTATGGCCGCATGGGCAAATTCTTCTGGGGGTTCGAAGAGCAGGGCGTGGTGCCGGACATCATCACCATGGCCAAAGGCATGGGTAACGGCCAGCCGTTGGGCGCAGTCATTACCCGACGGGAAATTGCCGAAGCGCTGGAGGCCGAGGGTTACTTCTTCTCGTCAGCCGGTGGCAGCCCGGTCAGTTGCCAGATTGGCATGGCAGTGCTGGATGTGATGGAAGAAGAAAAACTCTGGGAGAACGCGCAGGTTGTGGGCGGGTATTTCAAAGAACGCCTTGAAGCGTTGATTGACCAGCATCCGTTGGTGGGAGCGGTGCATGGTTCCGGCTTCTATCTGGGCGTGGAGTTGATCCGCAATCGAGAAACCCTGGAGCCCGCGACCGAAGAAACCACGGCGTTGTGCGATCGCCTTCGTGAGCTGGGGATTTTCATGCAGCCGACGGGTGATTACCTGAACATTCTCAAGATCAAGCCGCCGATGGTTACGTCGCGTCAGAGCGTGGATTTCTTTGTCGACATGCTGTCCAAAGCCTTGGATGAGGACCTGTAAGCAGCACCGCTGATCCCCTGTAGGAGCTGCCGAAGGCTGCGATCTTTTGATCTTTAGCGCTATCACCGATGCCAAAAATCAAAAGATCGCAGCCTTCGGCAGCTCCTACATTGGAATCGCGAAATACCGATTGTTATCGGGTTTAAGTGAGAAATTTTTGACGGGGAGAATATTTATCGCTTTAAAAGCCGATTTTTATCGGCTATAAAGTCGCCACTGCCCACGGTGTGGATGAACCACGCCCGGTGCTGCCTCTTTCTGTCATCGGTCGATGCCACCCTCGACCCTCAACACTTGCCCAGGAGATGATTCATGAGCCGTATCGTTACCGTCGCCGCTACCCAGATGGCCTGTTCCTGGGACCTTGAAGCCAACATCGAGACCGCTGAAAAGCTGGTCCGTGAGGCTGCGGCGAAAGGCGCGCAAATCATCCTGATCCAGGAGCTGTTCGAGGCGCCGTACTTCTGCCAGAAACCGAACCCTGACTACCTGCAGCTGGCCACGACGGTCGAAGACAACGTCGCCATCAAGCATTTCCAGAAGGTCGCCAAAGAATTGCAGGTTGTTCTGCCAATCAGCTTCTACGAGCTGGCCGGCCGCGCACGTTTCAATAGCATCGCGATCATCGATGCCGACGGCAGCAACCTCGGGATTTATCGTAAAAGCCATATCCCGGATGGTCCTGGCTACCACGAAAAGTACTACTTCAACCCGGGCGATACCGGCTTCAAAGTCTGGAATACCCGTTACGCGAAAATCGGCGTGGGCATCTGCTGGGATCAGTGGTTCCCTGAGTGCGCCCGCAGCATGGCGCTGCAAGGCGCGGAAATCCTGTTCTACCCGACCGCCATCGGCAGCGAGCCACACGACAAGACCATTTCGTCCCGCGACCATTGGCAGCGCGTGCAACAAGGCCATGCCGGCGCCAACCTGATGCCGCTGATTGCCAGCAACCGCATCGGCAACGAAGAGCAGGACGGCTACGACATTACCTTCTACGGCTCGTCGTTCATCGCCAACCAGTTTGGCGAGAAAGTCCAAGAGCTGAATGAAACAGAAGAAGGCATTCTGGTTCACAGTTTCGACCTCGATGAGCTGGAACACATCCGCAGCGCATGGGGCTCATTCCGTGACCGTCGCCCGAACCTGTACGGCGCGATCAAAACCCTCGACGGTTCCCTGGAGTCCTGAACCATGACCACTTTGAACAGCACCCCTCGCACCGACGGCTTTTACATGCCAGCCGAATGGGCACCACAGACCCAGACCTGGATGGTCTGGCCCGAGCGCCCGGACAACTGGCGCCTGGGCGGCAAACCGGCGCAAGCCGCGCACGTGGCGGTGGCCAAGGCCATCGCGCGTTTCGAACCGGTGACCGTGGCGGTTTCCGCCGGCCAGTACGAAAATGCTCGGGCCCGTCTCGACGTGCCGAATATTCGTTTGGTGGAGATGTCCAGCGATGACGCCTGGGTTCGGGATACTGGCCCGACGTTCGTCATCAACAATCGCGGCGAAGTCCGTGGTGTGGATTGGGACTTCAATGCCTGGGGCGGTTTTGACGGTGGTCTGTATTCGCCATGGAACCGTGACTCGCAGGTGGCGGGCAAGATCCTCGAAATCGAGCGCAGCCCGCGCTATCGCACCGAAGGTTTTGTGCTCGAAGGCGGCTCGATCCATGTCGATGGTGAAGGCACCCTGATTACCACCGAAGAGTGCCTGCTCAACCGCAATCGCAACCCGCACATGGACCGTGCGCAAATCGAAGCGGTGCTCAGTGCAAATCTGGCTGTGGATAAGATCATTTGGTTGCCGGACGGTTTGTTCAACGACGAAACCGACGGCCATGTGGATAACTTCTGCTGCTACGTACGTCCGGGCGAAGTACTGCTGGCCTGGACCGATGACCCGCAGGACCCGAACTACCCGCGCTGCCAAGCGGCAATGAACGTGCTGCAAAACAGCACCGATGCCAAGGGGCGCCCGTTCACGGTGCACAAGATGCCGATTCCGGGGCCGTTGTACGCGACCGAAGAAGAGTGCGCAGGTGTCGATCCGGTGGATGGCACTCAGGAACGCAATCCGACCGTTCGTCTGGCCGGCTCTTATGTGAACTTCCTGATCGTTAATGGCGGCATTATCGCGCCGAGCTTCGACGACCCATTGGACGGTCCGGCCAAAGAGATTTTGCAGGCTTTGTTCCCGCAGCACGAAGTGGTCATGGTGCCGGGTCGCGAACTGTTACTGGGGGGCGGTAACATCCACTGCCTTACCCAACAACAGCCCGCGCCGCACAAGGAGTGAGTGAGGTTGTAACAGCCTGAGTTGATTGAAGAATCGATTGAGCAACGTTTTAGCCTCGTTATTTCACAGAAAGCCCGCAGCCCATCAGGACTGCGGGCTTTTTTGTATCCACTTGTCGACACTTGGAAAACATTGGCACAGCTCTTGTATCTTCGATGGCGCAACATGGGGAGGGAGAGAACTTCGATGTTCTGTCATAAACCTTGGATAAGTTAGCCGCTCACAAACCAGGAGAGAGCGCTGAGATGAACGCCGAAATGAACGTCGTGAGCGAGCGGGCAATGCATCCCCTGGCAGTTAACAGCGAATCGCTCCAGGTCTTGGCGCAATGGTTGAAGTCCAATGGAACGCGTCAGATCAGAGAACCTGATCCGCGCCGGATGATGATCGAGCGCTACCCCGCTGGTTTATTCAGCGAGGCGGAACTGGACGCACTGTGGGATGTGATGGAAGGATAAGAAGAAAAACAACGGATTGATAAAAGCGCTGCCGGGAAGGCGGCGCTTTTTTATGGGCGAAGATTTTTATGAACACTGGAGATCAAATGTGGGAGCGGGCTTGCTCGCGAAAGCGATATGTCAGTCAATGAAGAGGTTGAACATGATGGCCCCTTCGCGAGCAAGTCCGCTCCCACAAGGTTTTGCATTGTTTAGAAGATATAGGTTCCGGTCATAACGGCCATAACCTGGCGGAAACAGAAAGTATTCGACCGATTCATGAAACAGACTGAAAGCCATTCCAGCGTTTTTCCGAAACTGTCTGGGGATTAACCTGCCGGCATTGAGTTTTCCTACTTTGTTGCCGAAGTCTTCCCATGATCCTTCACTACATTTACGACCCATTGTGCGGCTGGTGTTACGGCGCCAAGCCACTGGTGCAGGCTGCCCAAAGCGTGCTGCCGGTGATCGCCCACGGTGGCGGCATGATGACCGGCGCCAACCGCCAGACCGTTTCGCCACAACTACGTAACTACGTGATGCCTCACGATCGACGCATCGCTGAATACACCGGCCAGCCGTTTGGTGAGGCGTATTTTGAAGGTTTGCTGCGCGATGAGACGGCAGTGTTCGATTCCGCGCCGCCGATTGCCGCTGTGCTGGCAGCCGAGCAGATCGCTGGCCGCGGACTAGCATTGCTGGGGCGTTTGCAGACGGCTCATTACGTGGAAGGTCGACGCATCGCTGATAACGCCGTGCTGCTGGAACTCGCCACACAGACCGGCCTTGAACCCGAGGCGTTCCAACAGGCATTTAATGAAGCTGACACCGAGCGCCATATCAAGGACAGCCGCGCACTCCTGGCCAAGGTCGGTGGACAGGGTTTTCCGACTTTCGCATTGGAACAGGATGGCCAATTCACCTTGGTCGACATCGGCCCTTGGCTCGGCAAGCCGCAAGCCTTCGCCCAATGGCTGGGTCAGTCGTTTGCGGCGAAAGAGTCTTCATCCGCGTTTCAAACCTGTGGCCTCGACGGCTGCACACATTGAATTCACCTGGAGTCACCATGGATAACCTGAGCCTGATTAAAAGCACCTACGAAGGCGCCAACTCCCAGGAGAACGCTCGCAATACCGCCGCGGCGCTGGCCGATGACGCTCGCTGGACTGAGGCCGCAGGTTTCCCGTACGCCGGAACCTATGTCGGTTTCGACGCTATCGTCGAAAATGTGTTCAAGCGCCTGGCCACCGAGTGGGAGGATTTTCAGTTCAAGGTCGAGCACTACGTTGCACAGGGCGACAAGGTGTTTGCCTACGGCAATTACAGCGGAATCTACAAAGCCACCGGCCGCCCGATGAATGCTCGGGTCGCTCACTTGTGGACCCTGGCCGACGGCAAAGTCACGCATTTCGAACAATTCGTCGATAGCCACACCGTGCAATTGGCTATCGCTGACAAGTGATTTCTTAGACGATTTTCGCCTATTCACAGACGATTCCTGAAATTGACACCTTATTAAGGGCGCGGATAGGATGCGCCCCACGCCTGTGGCTAACCGCCATGACTCACAAAACAATAAAAGGCCCGCCGCGAATTTTCGTGGGCGGGCCTTTTTGTTTTTTGGGTGAAAAAAGAGCGCGATAGCGCCATTTCAGTGGTTCGACACAGCGCGTATCAACCCGTAATAAGGAAAATAACATGTTGAACAAGCGAATCAGCCTGATCGCATTGGGGATGTTGAGCGCCACTCAGGCCATGGCTAACGACCAAGCCGAGTCCAAGGGTTTTGTTGAAGACAGCAGCCTCAAAGTGCTGCTGCGTAACGCCTACATCAATCGCGACTATAAAGACGGCAACCCGGACAAAGCCGAATGGGGCCAAGCGGCCATCGGTACTTTCTCGTCCGGCTTCACCCAAGGCACTGTGGGTGTCGGTGTGGATGCTTTCGGTCTGTACGCGCTGCGTCTGGATGGCGGCAAAGGCCGCAGCGGCGCCGGTGGTATCGACTTCTTCAAACAGGGTGATAGCGGCAACGCAGCTGACGACTTGTCGAAGGGGGGCGCGGCAGTCAAGTTCCGTCTCTCCAGCACCACGCTGACCCATGGCGACCAGATGCCGGCCTTGCCGGTGCTGAACTATGACAACTCGCGCCTGCTACCGGAAAGCTACACCGGCACCTTGATCACCTCCAAGGAGATCAAAGGCCTGGAGCTGAACGCAGGTCGCTTCACCGCCGAATCGCGCAAAAGTGCTGAAGGCCGTGACAGCGGTGGCTTGAAGTCGATCAACGTGTTGGGCGGTAGTTACCAGTTCACCGAACAGTTCAAGGCCGCGCTGTACGCGTCCGACGTCGAAGACGTGCTGAAGAAACAGTACGTGAACGCCAACTACGTGTTCCCGATCGACAAGGATCAGTCCCTGACGCTGGACTTCAACGGCTACCGCACCAAGCTGGACGATTCCTACGTCCGCGAAAGCGGTGCTACCGGCGACGACAACAAGATCTGGAGCCTGGCAGCGACCTTCGCCACCGGTCCGCATTCGTTCACTCTCGCTCACCAACGCAGCACCGGCGACAGCAACCTGGGCTACGCCTACGGCGGCTATCAGAAGGATCAAGGTCGCGTCGGCGACGGCGGCAATACAATCTACCTGGCGAATTCCTACTGGTCCGACTTCAATGCCGAAGACGAACGCAGTTGGCAGTTGGGCTATGGCCTGGACTTCAGCACTTTTGGCGTTCCTGGCCTGAGCTACAACGTTGCCTACGTGCGCGGTGACAATATCACCACCTCCACCAGCGAAGGTGGCACCGAGCGCGAGATCTTCAACCAGTTCAAGTACGTCGTGCAAAGTGGCCCGGCCAAAGACCTGAGCGTGAAGGTGCGCAGCTCGATCCTGCGCGTGTCGCACAAATCCAGCGAGTACAACGTCAGCGGCAACGAACTGCGGGTGTTCGTGGATTACCCGATCAACATCTTCTGATGATCGGTTGAGTTGTTCAGACTCTATAAAACCCCGACTGGATCGGGGTTTTTTTCGCCTCATGACCGTAGGAAAATACAAAAAATGGCTGTTTTCGATCGCAGAAAGTCGAATTAAAGCAACTTCACACCGCGTTTCAATCAACGCTTGATATGCCTGAAATTCTTTCTCATGGGCCGCAAATCCTGCACCTACTAGATTAAGCCGCTAAATGCAGCGGAGACCTAGCAATGATCGTTTTAAACAGAGAAGTTGGCGAATCGCTACGGCGCGACAAATATGTCAACGTCCAGGGAGCTGACTTTAATCTGTTCGGTCATTTTTCCGACTTCGTCAGATTGACCAAAAGTTGGGAAAGCATGGAGCCGGACAGTTATTACGGCCAAGCCGATGCGGGCATGCGTTTCCGTCGTTACAGCGATTTCGAATACAACCCGGTCACCCGTGACTTGACGCAGCTGGAACACCGCGCCTACGTGCAATCGAAGGCCAACAACAGCTACGTCGGCGGACTGGAGCGGCACTTCCAGGACTTCTCCAACGAAGTCATCAATTCGCCGGTGATGCGCAGCCTCATCGATGCGGATTTCGAGGTGTACAAGAACGTATTGCCGCCGGAGTTGCACGACGAAATCTGGCAATGCCAGATCCATCAGATCCGCATTGAGATCAAGCCAGGCAAGCAACTGGAAATCACCCCTGAAGGCATTCATTGCGACGGTTATCCGTTCAGCGGTGTGCATTTCTGGGGCCGTAACAACGTGGACGGGGCGGAGAGCCGTTTGTATTCGCCCCAAGAGGAACAGCTGGCGGCGACGACTTATCTGGAAATCCTCGACACCACCTACTTCCTCGATCGCGACATGCGTCACTACGTGACACCGGCACGCAACACCCACGCTCACGAAATGGCCTATCGGCAGATTCTGGCCATTTCCTTCTCGCGGCCCGGGACCGCTTTCGACATTGTTCGCTGAACAGCTAGACCCCATGTTGCACATCGCTGAGTGCCCTGCACCGGTGATGCTGCAGCGCGCGACGGCCAAGGATGCCCAGCGCCTGGAGTGCTTCTTTCGGCAATTCGAAGAAGTGTCGTTCTGTGAATGGCAGGACGCCAAATGCCTGCGCGGTGTGTTGGTGCAAAAAACCACCGCTGCGTTCCTCGCGCTCGATATCCGTGGCGAAGTAGTCGGCGCGGTGTTGGGCGGCATGCTCGGTAGCCGTGGCACCATCAATCACTTGGCGGTAAGCCCGGTGTATCGCAGCCAGGGCGTCGGTCAGCGTCTGGTGGAAGCGGCGTCGGCAGACATGAAACGGGTCGGTGTGCTGCGGATGTTCCTGTTCGTCGACGATGCTAACCTTGCCGGCAAACGTTTTTGGAGTGCCCAGGGCTTTTGCGAGCCGCGTGGCGAAACGACCTTTGAGAGGGACCTATGAATGAGACGTCCAGCAGCCAGCCGCTGATGGTCGAGCCCCAGCCCTCGCGCACGTTTGCTGAAGCCAGCCCGGTTGTTGCGGGCTACTTCACGGTGTCGTTTGTGTTCGGTTTGATGGCCGTCAATGCCGGATTGCCCGTGTGGCTGCCGGTCGCGATGTGTCTGTTCGTCTATGCCGGTGCCTCGCAGTTCGCCGCCCTGGCGCTGATCTCCAGCGGCGCGTCGCTGACCACCATCATCCTCACCACGTTTCTGATCAATGCACGGCACATGCTGATGTCGGTCTACATGGCCAAGGCCTTGCAGGCGATGGGGCTCAGTCGTCTCGAGCGCTGGTGTTATGCCGGCGGGCTGACCGATGAATCGTTCGCCTTCCACAGCGTCAAACTGGGCAAGGGCACGCCGGTCAATGTGCGTTATCTGATTGGCTTCAATCTGTATTGCCACACGTCGTGGGTACTGGGTGGTTTGCTGGGAGCAATTTGCGCGCAGTACGCGGCGCACCTGATCAAATATCAGCTCGACTATGCGCTGACCGCGATGATGCTCTACGTGCTGGTATCGCTGTGCAACACCCGCAATAAACTGATCGCCGCACTGGCCGCGGTCGCCTGCATGGGTGTCCTGAGCCTGATCGGCAGCTCACCCTTCAACGTATTCATCGCCACATTCGTGGGCTGCGGGGTGGGTGTATGCCTGACCAAACGTTCCTGATCCTGGTCGTCGTGCTAATGATGGCCGTGACGTTCCTGCCGCGTGCGTTGCCGCTGCAAGTGAACACCGACCATTGGCCGCCCTTCGTCGCCAGGGCGCTGGAATACTTGCCGGTGGCGATCGTCGCTGCAATCAGCCTTACGCCGCTGTTGATCAAGGATCAGCAGGTGCAGCTCGATCGCCCGGAATTCTATGCAGCGATTCCGACGTTGTTATGTGCGTATTTCAGCAAAAACCTCTTTCTCAGTGTGGCGGTTGGGACGGCTGCGTACATTGCGCTCGGGTCGTTCATGTAGTGACAGAGCGACCACGTCGTTCAAAGCCTGGCCCGATAACTCGGGATTATTGACCGCCAACCGCACTTCAAGGGAATCCTCGAAACCCGGGAAAATGGTCAGGCCGTTACGCAGCGCCGCTTCACGGGAAACCATGCCAAGGCCGTCCATTTGTGTGATCAACGACAGGGTCAGGGTCTCGCTGCAGGAATAGATCATCCGCTTGCCTGACTCGTAATTACCAAGGCCGGCGTCGAGAAAACGCAAGAAGCTGTGGGAATACGGACAATCGTCGGCAGGACGAACCTGAAACTTATTGCCGAGCAGCATCAGCGGATCGTTTTCCTGACCGCAATGGGCACCGACCACCTGCACCTGTACATGGGGCAGTGCAATGCTGGGTAACCCCGGTTGTTGCGGGCCGATCAGCACGGCCAGGTCGAAATCCTCATTCTTCAACTTGCTGAGGTTTTCCATCGACTCGGCGTAGCTGAATTCCAGTTGATAATCAGAAAACACCTCAATGAGGCGTCCGATCATTCGCCGGTTGAAGTCAGCCGAGAGCGTGGTGTTAAGCGCAATCTTGAGCGTGCGCTGTCCAGGCACTTTGAGCGCGGCGACTTTTTCTTCCAGTTGCCGCGTGGCGACCAACACTTTGTCCATGTAGGGCGTGAGCTCCGTGCCCTGTGTTGTCAGGGTCAGCCCCTTGTTGGAGCGACGAAACAACCGAAAACCGAACTGCTCTTCAACCTTGTTCAACTGCGCGGCCAATGCCTGCACGGTCAAACAGGAATGCTCTGCCGCCGCCGACAATGAGCCGGTCTGCACAATGCGCATGAGGTTACGTAAGGTTCTACTATCCATTTGGGTAATGCCCTCTGAAGTGGGCTGGCTATTGTTGTGTACCTGGCCGCCGGGTGGGCGTAGGTCGCGTGCTGGCTATGATCCTGCACCTGAGCAAGCTTGTCCCGAGTTTAGTAGCGAAATGATTCTGCGTCCGATGGTTTGAGGCTTACACAGGATCGGGGTTTTTGGTGGAGGGTAGGTGATCAGGGGGCAAAAAAGGCCCGGATGGGGGGAGGTGTGAGCTTTTTTTGGAATCAGCTAAACCTTTTTCCAAGGTAAAAAAAAGCAGCCTGATCAGGCTGCTTTCATGAATAGGTGCTTGATATTGTGCTCCCTCAAGCAGGGGAGGAGAGGTTTACCCGAGCGCTGATTTTCAGGTCATCAACGGGGCTCCTACATCGACTATCGCCACCTGAAGGCAGTCGGTTTCGCGCTCTCGATTAAATTTTCTTCCCGTGTGACACGGGTGTCAACGGGTGTATTTGACCGTGTGTCGGCGTCTTTTTGGGGGGCGGAAAAATCTCTTTTCAATAGTCTGCGCATGATGATGTTCCCGGCAACTCATTACATCACGTCACTAATGATGTTCCCGTCCCCACCTTTATCCCCCTGACCCAACCTCATACATTCCTCTCCAACGCCTCCCCATCATTCCGATGAGAGGGGCACCTGGAGATTCCTCATGCCTTTCGTAAGCGTACGCATCACCCGCGATGGCGTTACCTCCGAGCAGAAAGCTCAGGTGATCGCCGAAATCACTGAAACCCTGGAACGCGTCCTCAATAAACGCCCGGACCTGACCCACATCGTGATCGAAGAAGTCGACACCGATAACTGGGGCTATGCCGGGATCACTACTACCCAGTACCGCAAGCAACTGGCTGAAGCGCAAGGGCAGTCATGACCGCGTCCGTCAAAACCATCATTCAGTAGTAGAGGGTTCATCATGAGCAATTCGAAAAAAGTCATCGTCATTACAGGCGCATCCCAAGGTCTCGGCGCAGGCATGGTCAAGGCTTTCCGTGAGCTTGATTACAAAATTGTCGCCACCTCGCGTTCGATCCAGCCGTCCACCGACCCGGACATTCATTCCGTGGCAGGCGACATCGGCGACCCGGCAATCGCCCAGCGCGTCATCCGTGAAGCGATCGAACGTTTCGGCCGTATCGATACCCTGGTCAACAACGCCGGGATCTTCGTCGCCAAGCCGTTCACCGCCTACACCCCCGAAGACTACGCCGCAGTCTTGTCGGTGAACCTGAATGGTTTCTTCTACATCACCCAACTCGCGATCACCGAGATGGAAAAACAGGGCAGCGGCCACATCGTCAACATCACCACCAGCCTGGTGGACCACGCGATTGACGGTGTGCCGTCGGTGTTGGCCTCATTGACCAAAGGTGGGTTGAACGCGGCGACCAAATCCTTGGCCATTGAGTACGCCAAGCGTGGCATTCGGGTGAATGCGGTTTCCCCGGGCATCATCAAGACGCCGATGCATGGTGAGGAAACTCACGAAGCACTGGGAAGTTTGCATCCGGTTGGGCGCATGGGGGAGATCAGCGACATTGCTCAGGCTGTGGTGTATCTGGACAGCGCCAACTTTGTCACCGGGGAGATTCTGCATGTTGATGGCGGGCAGAGTGCGGGTCACTGAGACCTGATTTACACCCCAGAAGCAACAAAGCACTCGCATTGCTGCGAGGGCTTTGTTTTGATGCAGTGCTGGAGCAGCGAAGGATGCTCCAGGCTGATGATTTCATTTCTTCCCAAGGATGGATATTTACCTAATGCTCAAGTTCAACGCTCATCTCGGTTTCCAATTCAATGAATTGCCTTTTCTGCAACGCATCGAAGCCGCCGCCGCAGCGGGTTTTCGGGCAGTGGAGTTCCCGTCGCCCTATGAATTCGACGCGAGCCTCCTGGCAGACCACCTGGCGCAATACAGTCTGCCGTTGATTCAGTTCGCCGCACCGGCGGGCGTTACCAAAGGCATCGCTGCCTTGCAGGGCAAGGAAGAAGAGTTTCGACACGGTTTGCTCCAGGCCGCCCGCTATGCAAAGGCGCTGGCATGTTCGGATGTCCACATCATGTCTGGCGTTACGACGCAGGATGACGCAGGACCTATCTTCGGAGGCAACCTGGAGTATGCCGTCAAGTACTTCGAGGATCAGGGATTGCGGCCGCTTATCGAAGTCATTTGTACGCAAGAGATGCCGGGCTATTACATGTCTGACTTCAGCAAGGCGCAACAGGTGCTGGAGACCTTCCCGAGTGTCGGGCTGATTCTCGATCTTTACCATGCTCAGCTTTTGACCGGAGATGCGGCAGATGTTCTGGCTCGGTTTTATGACAGAACAGTCCATGTGCAAATTGCCGACTGCCCGGGGCGTCACGAACCGGGAACAGGGAACATCGACTTCGCAGCTTTGTTCGCCGCGCTGGAGCAGCGTGGGTATCCAGGATGGATCGGGTGTGAATACCGTCCTTCCGGTTCCACTGTTGCGAGCCTTGACTGGATTAAACAGCTAAGTGCTTAGCGCTTGCGATGCGGACGGGATTCGCATTTCACATACGAGCGTTCAGAGCTAATCCACCAAGTTCTATAACTTCAGGTACTTAGTGGTACGTCATTGCGCCCAAAAAAACTAAATCCATCCTATTGTTTCTACGATGTTTAAGAATTGATTGCTGGAGTCGTGCTGCTGCCGGCTCTGGCATGGCCGCCAGCGAACTAAACTAGTTGTATCTCTGTAGCAGATGTCTCTGCAGAGGTAAGGAGGTGTCAAATGGCCATTCGTGATACCTATCAGGAAATTGAGCAGACCCTGGGTCTGGTACCGGAGTGGATCAAGCAGATGCCGGAAGGCGGAGCGATCGGATTCTGGGGCGTGGCCCGGGACTTCTGGCTGGCGGATACCAAGATTCCTAATAAGTACAAGGAGTTGATAGGTCTGGCGGTTTCCGGGGCGACCCGTTGTAAGTATTGCGCCCTGTTCCATACCGAAGCCGCGCGCTTGTTTGGCGCGAGTGATGAGGAAATTTCCGAAGCCAGCTTTATGGGCTCGCTGACCATGATGGGCAGCACCTTTATTAACGCCCAGCAGATCGATTACGAGCAGTTCCGGCAGGAAACGCTGAGTATCGTCCGGTATGTCAAAGATCACTCGCAACCCAAAGCCGCTTAAGCCGTTGCGCGAACCTGCCCTTCGCCAGCTGACGAAGGATAAGTTGATTGCAATCACCAGCGGTGGTCCCAGGACCACCGCTCGGTGGCAAGCGGCTGTGCTGCGAGCCATCAGCGAACTAATGCAATACAACGATACCGCCCGCGAAGAAAACCAAGACCTGCGCATCCCCTTCGCCAAAGCACTCCATGACCTCTATGCCGGACAGAAGTCCGACGCCGAGTTGACGGAAATGGTGCTGCTGATGCTGGAAGTGGAAACCGCCCCCTTGCTCGGCAAAGGGCCCCAGGCAGGAGCGGCATCCGGGAACAACAACCCCTGAGAAGTGGAAAAGGGACAACTTTATTTTCCCAGATGGAAATCGTCGTATCCCTGGTTCGAGCAAAGAAGACCCGCACGATTTGAGCATCTGACAATGTCAACCTAGGCTTGGGTATCAAGGTCGGGTGGAAGCAGATTCTCCAACCCCAGAAACAACAAAGCCCTCGCATTTCTGCGAGGGCTTTGTTTTGTATGGTGCGGCACCAGACGAACGGTAGTCTTAGGCGAGGCCAGGTTTTCTGCAGGTCTGGAATTCGGTGGAAAATTTGGCGTACCCCTACTAGTAACTATTAATAAATCAGCTAGTTATGGCTTTCGGTGGAATCGAAGTGGGGACGTAAAAGGGCTGTGCCGCTGGCCGGAATACCGGCAATGTGGTGAAGGTCAGCGGGGCGGCATTTCTCACGCAGAGGTTTGAAATCCACATCGTGCATTCGAATAACCCGATGATCAACAGCCTCTATTTGCTCTTGTGATGCATGCTCTGGTAATCCGCGCTGGATGTTGACGAGTTGCTTGAACTGCTCATTCGGTTGCTCTGGTTACGGCTCAGATCGAAACCGACGTTGCTGCCTCGCGGTCGGCGCTCAAGTCAGCGAAGGGACCGGGCAATTTCCGTAACATGTTCATGTACGCACTAGGTGGAAAGAAAGACGGTCTTCAGCTGATACCTGTCAATGAGGTAGCGGCGAAGGATTAGTTCGGTTCGATCAAGAACATCAGCCGCGACGACATGCTGGCCGGCTTGCAGATACCGCCGCAGATGATGGTCATCGTGCTGCAAAACGCGGGTAGGTTCGGATAGATCAAGGAAGCGGCCCAGATCTGGGCGATGCGCCATCAGCTAGACAGAAATCATGAATAGTGTGTAAAGCATATCTCTCCTCAACTATCTGTATACGTTGCTCGCCATAAATTTGTTTCAAATAAATAATTGTATCTTCTTGTAGGCGAAAAAGTTGAGCGCCGGATCGATGTACCCGTTCCTTGTCTTTATCTTGTTCTCGGCGTTTAGATATTTCATTCGGGTCGGTTTTTAGGAAAAATATTCTGTCTAGCTCGAGGTTTTTCAGAGTGCTGGCAGGTACCCAATAAAGTGAATCAGAAGTTTCAATAACTGCATGTAGCTCTATTATTGTGTTCTTTGTTATTTCCCTAAGCCGACGGTATTCTTCAACGAGTACATCTTGATTGGCTGGTAGATGTTTTGCTGCTAGCTCCCTAAAAGTGGTAGTCCGACCACGCATACGTAGCAGGTGTGATGCTGATGTGCTAGTATAGTCGGTGTGCATTGCAGCTAGGCGCCTAGTAAGCGTGGTTTTACCCGAGCCCGAGAGGCCAAAAATTCCGATATGCATTTAATACCCCCACATGAGTGAAGCGTGTTCTTCATTAAGATAGCTGAAAGACTGAGGAGGGGTTATGCCTTTGGCGCGAAGCACTGGTAGAGGGATTTTTTTTTCGTACTCTCTAACATTTTTTAGAAAAATCGCATATCCTTTCGGGCTGCCCTTGAAATATTCATCGAATGCCGCGTGTGTTATGCCAGCAACAGCGAAAAGCTGTTTTTTTATTTGTTCTGGAGATGCGCAAAAAATTTCTCCGATCTCAGCTTCACCGGTCAACATTTTTACTGGAGATGAAGAGTAGATGTATAATTTACAGCCTCTCTGGAAATCTTTTCCTATCCGTTTTCGTAGCTCCACCGTTTTTTCACCGTCATAAATTTTAGACGCGTATTCCGGTTTTATGCTGATAAGAATTTTCTTCACAAAATCTATCCTGTGAGGTTGTAGTGGCCAAGAGTTTAGCATTTTGGATCGATGGTAACACGTCGGGAAAAGTCCCTGAAATCGATTTGCATATTAATTATTGGTTGTTAAATCAAAATACTAATCATGAGTTCAATTACCTCGATATAGGGGTAAGGTTCGTAAGTGTAAGTTTTGATGCCGTCATTAACATATACTTCCCATTCAAAATTACATCAGATCAGTATATTCCTGGATTGGGGGAGCTTATATGTTCTCGCACCGATTTGATTCAAACCATTTTTAATGCTAGGCAACTGTCTACGAAGAATAGCTCCAATACTTCTGTCGATATTGAGTTTGAAGGTGATGGGGTTCTTCGTATTCATAAGCAAATTGCTTTGGGTCCCCAAAGCGGGAATGTATCTATCATTGATATCGCTGAGGGATCCATTCTTTCATTTCCTCTCGCATCGATGCATCATAGCGCCCCCCAAGACGCAGATGAACTGCCCGGATATTTTCGCTTTAGAATAAACATGGACCGAGTTGAAGCTAGAAAGGAAATTTCTCAGAGTTATAAGCATAGCGATAGTTTTATTCTTAGTAGACTAGAATCTACGGAGATTGTCGACTTTCGAATCAACGAGGTCAGAGATCTTCCGGGGATTATACAATCCAAAAATCTTCTAGGGACCGAGAACAATCTAGGGGCTGGTATAAAGAATATTCATTTTTTCTTAATCAGAGAAGTAGATTCGGAATTCAAGCAAGCGCATGCCAATTTCCATCGCTGTCGTTTACTTGAAAAGGAGCTATGGAGTGACTACCTTACCTCCTTTGATGAAAAGAAAGTCATCTTGCCTAAGCAGATGCTCATCTATCATTGGCGCGAGTCGGTAGATAAGGAGAAGCTTAAGATTAATGCCAATCTAAGAATTGAGAAGTTCAACGCTTTTGCCAAGTTTGGTAAGATTACCGTTACGACTTATACATTCATTTGGTTTATCTTGTTCGCGCTACTTCTCGGTGCCTTTGGAGGAATCTTGGGTGATTTCTTAGTCGACTGGTTAGGGCCAAAGTTTAATGCATTCAGCCTGTCTATGCACAATCTTATAATTTTACATATCCAATAGAATAAATCTGTTCAACTTGCTTTAGTTAAATGGTTTAGCTATAATGCTCGATAATATAGACCATGGCTGGGGAAAACCATGATTGCGCTAAAAATCCAACCACAAGTAAGCTTTGCTTACTTACATGCTTCTGGTGGTGATTTTAGAAAAGTCGCTTACCTTCTAAGTGATGTGGCGCCGTTTTATCCAAATTTTAAGGAATGGTTGTTTTTTAAGTTTCAACCAGAAGCTAGACTCGGAATGCGTGATGTTTTGCTAGCATGCGTCGACGACCAGATTGTGGGTTTGTCATTGCTCAAGAAAACAGCCGCTGAGCGTAAAATTTGCACCTTCTATGTTGTTCCTAGTTTCCGTGGTAGGGGGCTAGCTTATGATTTAATGGATCGTAGTATCTCTGCCATTGGCGGATCAGATACAGTGATTACCGTTTCTGAAGAGCGCGATGCCGAGTTGTTTCCCACGCTGAATAAATTTGGCTTCGAACTTTCAGATTCCGTTCAGGATATGTACCGCCCTGGTAAAAAAGAGAATATTTATAGAGTTGGCTAAATTCTCCTGCTGCGTATGGATCTCTTCGTGCGCAGCAGTTTCACTGCTCAAATTTTGTCGTGATGTGATTTTTAAACTCCACTCTCCACTCTCCACTCTAAAGCCTATCCTCCATTCTCATTTTTCTGCTACAGATCCTCAATATATTATTCGTCGCATAATCATTTGCCGTCTTAATATTGTATGTCCAATAAAAAACTATCACCAAGTGCATCTAGGCGGACTACATTGCTTTGCGTTATGGCAACTGAAATTTTATTAAAGTAATGAAGGGAAAAGGGGACACCCATTAGCCGGTCTCAAGTCAAGGTTAAAAGCCTCCGCACCCTGCGGTTTTTAACTGCAGGGATTACTCTTTAACTCAACCTGATCGGTTGAACCCGTCGAACCCGTTTCCTCTTCATTG
>NZ_JACVBI010000014.1:0-184468 GCF_014852305.1 Pseudomonas sp. PDM09
TGAATGCAGGTCTATGCCACAGAATTTCATCACGGCCTCCTCACAGCAAAAGTCTAAGTTCGCACCTTGAATTTTGCGCCACCTCCGTGAGGTGGGGAGGCCGGCTAGATGATTCTCAGATTTATTTCCTCGATCAAAAAATGGGGGGCCGTGCGCAGGAGTGCTAGGTTTGAACACAACATTTCCCCAACCGGTAATGCTTCAGTGTTGAACCGATACCCATCCTAAGGAACCCCGTAATGGACCTACACAACGAGTTCGAAAACAGCAAATTCTTCCACCACGCCCGTATCGATCGACGCGCCGCCGATGCCTTGGTGGGACTGGCCGCGGGGATTACGGCGGATGGTGTCGTGAACACCAACGAAGCGGTTTTCCTAAAGCAATGGTTGGAAAACAACCTCGCCCATCTAAATGACCCGGTGATCAATCTGTTGTATTCGCGTCTGGCGTCCATGCTTCAGGACGATGCTCTGGACCCGGACGAGTCTCTTGAGCTGCTTAACATCCTGCGTAGCTTTTCTGGCGTGGGCATTGAGAGATCGAAGGTCGGCGAAGCTGTTGCCATTACTCCAACGGACCTTCCCTTCAATTCCCCAGCCCCTGAGTTAGTGTGGGATGGCCGAATGTTTGTATTTACAGGCGTCATGGCCTTTGGGCCACGCAAAGATTGCCAGGCATTGGTCGAGGAGCGTGGCGGCTTGATTGGTGGTGGGGTGAGTAAGAAGGTGCATTACCTGGTGGTCGGCAGCGTGGGTAATGAGCAGTGGCGCCACAGCACCTACGGAACGAAGATCATGAAGGCAGTGGAGCTGCGGGAGGCGGGGGCTTCGATTGCCATTGTGGGTGAGGATCACTGGCAAAAGATGCTGTTTGGTTGAGCCTGTCCTGGAAGGCTGGCCGTTGTCTTGGGGGAAAGATTGTCGGTGGGGTTGATGGCCTCATCGCGAGCAAGCTCGCTCCCACAGGTTTTTCAGGGGGGGAGGAAAAGTGGACACCCAGAAACAACAAAACAAAGCCCTCGCATTTCTGCGAGGGCTTCGTTTTGTATGGTGCGGCACCAGACGAACGGTATGTTTCTGCGGGGCTAGGTTTTTCGGGCGTCTGGAGTTCGCTGGAAAATTCGGCGTCCCCCAACTAGTAACTATAAATAAATCAGCTAGTTATGGCTTTCAGTGGAATCGAACCAGGGATTTGTTACGGTGATAGCACATTGTCGACCGCACGTAAAATATCCAGATCAGGATACGGCATGGTAAACCTCTAGAGTTTGAACGTTGCCGATTATTCCCATGGATAATCGGCAGGAGTTGACCCAAAGCAACCAGTCAGGTGTGTCTAATCAATCAGGGCGATTCACTCAGCGGTACACCTGCCTGTCGTGCAATTTTATGGATAGCGAGTTGTAGTTCGCGCCTGCATTGATATAGATCTTTATTGCTTTCACGCCCATAGGCCTTAACACATGCGAAAGCAGTGTCTACAAAAAATATACTTGCGATTCTGGTCATCATAGTTGAGTAAGCCCAAGCTTCCTTTCCTGCTTTTATTTTGTGCTCGGGTGAGGCTTGCATAAACATAAGCCACATAAGCGTGTCCTCACCAGTTATATGGCTTGCTCCGCTGAGGCGATGATAGCTTTCATAGTAATCAGTCTCGCGCCCAAGTATTTCAAATCTTTTATAAAGCGACTTAGGCCAGTCAGTCTCCGGGTTGGATATATCTATAGAGCATTGAGCTTCGATTTCTTTAACGAATTCGTCTAATATGGTAATGACTTTTCTTCTTTCCTCTATCATGGTCGATATTTCTTCTGCGTCGGGTCCTTGTAGTATTTTCTGCTTCCATTCATTGAGTTTTCTATTGTGCTCATTCAGCCATGATTGAAAAAATTTGATCAATGTCGCTGAATCGCCTCTTTCGGCGAGGTACATAATGTTTATTGAGCCTTCTACAACAACCCTAGCTAATGCCTCCGCACTTGCTGGCGAACCTGTCGAAATAGCAACTAGCATTCCTTGGACGTGCTCGTATACACGACCAGTCAGGTTTAAAAGCGAGCGAATCCGAAAGCCTTCATTGTTGTCTTTTGGCTCGTATTCTCCCAAGTAGTCATTAAGAATCTTATCTGCTTTGGCGCACGACTCAATGGCTACTGCCGACTCAATTAGGTTTGCTTTTTTATCTATCTTAAAGGCTTTTCTGAATTTTGGTATATGAGGCATTGTTGTGTATAAATCCTGTAGGTTATAATTGAACCGGGCCTTAATATATGCGCTATTTGGTTTTTATATATAGCATATTGTCGACTGTCAGAAAATTTTGCGCTACTTTGAACGTTGTTCATCTTAATGTATAGCTCTAACTCAGCGTCGTTAAGATTGCTTGCACAACTTACTAATATTAGGGAGCTGAGGCTAGCCCAAGAAAAAAAGTGGACACCCATTAGCCGGACTCATGCAGCACGTCTAAAGTCTTTGAGTGAGGCAGTTGGTATAGCGCTGGGGCGGCCAATGGCTGAGAGGGCGTGGAGATTTTGTGGACGCTTTGGAGAATTCGCAGCGGTGGCTTTCCAAACCCCAGAAAACCGAAAAGCTCCGCATTGCGGGCCTTTGAGATGTGGTGTGGCACGGGATGAACGGTAGCTTGTGGCGAGGCCTGGTTTTCTGCAGTTCTGGAACTTGGTGGGAATGGCATCCCCCGATTGGTAACTATAAATAAACCAGCTGGTTATATGGCGCTTAATGGAGTCGAGCCGGGGCTCGCAGGACAGTTATGCCTTGCAATACGACGCTCTGCTGTTTTGGCTGAAATACAAACGCCAGATAGTAGGTGGCCGACCACAGTAAATGCCTATCACTATACGTTATTAACAAATAAGAGTGTAGAAAGGTGTTGTAAAGAGGCCTCAGCATCAGGTGTGTGAGGCTCGCTTTCGAGAAATCCTCTCAACGATGAATCTATTGCAAGCCTTGCGGGCGGGCTCTTGATTCAACGTGAAGTGCCTAAGCTTGCTTGTCCGAGGATTCGCAAATTTCAGGCCGGAGCAATATTGGCCTCAAAACAACAGATGGTTTTTATCATGTTAGTAAATGGATTTCAACTCTTTTCGTTCTAGTAGTTTTATAAGGTCCAAATTTTTCCACTTTACGAACCAAAAAGAGTTAGAAAGCTCCGTCAGTGCCGTTTCTAGTAGTCCTGGATTAATTGCCAGTTTTTTTTCATAGGTGGTGAGATAAATGCTTAGAAGGTCGCCTCTGGTGTCGGAGTCTAAATAAGGGCAGCAGACTAAGTCTAAAAACGTATGAGCTGATTCAGAGTCTTGGTGAAGATTGAAGTTAAGTGTAAGTCTCTGTTTGGCGATTTTTATCAAGCAGCATCTAGCTGTGTCGTATTCTTTGTGTGACTTGAAGTAATAAAGAAGGGAGACTATGTCGAAGTAAGTTATATTGATTTCATCTTTTTCTAGATATGAGAAGTTGGACGGAGAAATTAGGTATTTGTCTCCGAATTCACTAGTTGCTAAAATTATATTGAGTCGTTCTAGTGATATGTATCCGTTGCGCTCGTCGTTCTTTTCTCTATGGAATTTTAAAACATTTACATGTGTCATGATTTCAGTTCTGATGAAATCTAAAAAGTCGGGATAATTTATTTTAATGAATCTGTCGATAATTAAAATAGTTTTCGAAAGTCTATTGGATGAGGAAACAGTTGGATTCACGCTGTAGAAGAAGAACGTGAGGTTAAGCGTTATTAAAATAGCCTCCCTGAGGATCAGGGCATGTTCGTGTTTGTTTTCTGGAGAGTTGTACTTGTCTCCGATTGTTAGATCTATTGCTCTTTTTGATAGGATGGATACTAGGTATGCCGAAACTTCAGAGTAGCCTCTGCCTGTATCCTTGATAAGTGCTTTCACCTTTTCAATGAAAGAGTGTGTAAAACGGTCTTCTCGATAGATTTTTCTAGGGAAAAGGACTCGGTGTTCATCTATATGCCGGACATTGAAAAGATTTTTTTCTAAATCATCTAGGAATGCCTTTATGCCAATTATTATTTGTGATTTTTCAGTGCAGAAAGGGCGATTGTACTTTCTGAGTTTTGATTCGCTAATATGGAGATTGTAACTAGCAAGTTGATCTGAAATCGTATCGAATACAAGCTCTGATGTTGAGTCGTTTCTTGAAAATAGTACATAGTCATCGACGTATCTGAGAATTGTATAATCTCGACCTACATGTAAATTTATTTTCTTTAGAGCTTCGATGACGTTTATGTCAATGTCTTGTAGAATTATCTCTGAAAAAATCCGACTAACTTCCGCGCCCACGGGGATTCCGTTGGTTTCGTTGTTGTTGCTGCGTTGGATCAAAGTGTCGAATTCTTGACAGAACTGGCTTCTAAATGACACATATTTCTTAATGTGATCTTTGTTTTTTATTGCCCAAGAAATTGTATGGGTATAAATGCTTTGGAAGCAGTTTGCGATGTCGAGAAGCCACATAGATGAAAATTGTTTTTCTAAATTTAAGTAAGTGCTTGAGTTGTATAGTTTATAAATTCGATCGTAACCTCTGTACGCAAAAAAAGAAGATGCATGCTTTCTGTGTAATTCATTTTCAAGGGTGTCGATATTAATTTCTTTGTATTGGTTCAGAGGGGTGGTATTTTTGGAATAAAATGACCCTCCTACTTTTTGAGGCGCTCTGATTGAAAATGGACTTAAGGAACAGAGTGAAATTATCGCGTCGCCGTATTCTTTATAAAATTCAGTGTAATTTTTTTGAGCGCGTGGATGAATAAGTGATAACGTCCTTAGGCTTGAATTGTTCTTTATGATTTTGTATTTCAAAGGGTGCGATTGTTTTTTTTGACTCTGTGTAGCGGCTTCAATAGTTAGTGTTGTGTTTTCTATTGGGCTAATGATATTTAGATATAGGGATTTTATGATGTTGAATGTGGGTGAGTTTTGCAGTTGTTGGGTTTTATGATGGTTTATATACAGGCCGTCATTTGAAAATATGATAGGCACGTCTGAAGGTGCGGTGTCGGTGAGAACCGCTCTAAAGAAAT
The DNA here is from genome assembly GCF_014852305.1 of Pseudomonas sp. PDM09. Taxonomy (NCBI): domain Bacteria; kingdom Pseudomonadati; phylum Pseudomonadota; class Gammaproteobacteria; order Pseudomonadales; family Pseudomonadaceae; genus Pseudomonas; species Pseudomonas sp. PDM09. Next base: position 5,074 of record NZ_JACVBI010000014.1, read on the forward strand.
CCTTTTTGTCTATTTTAACGATATTCTTTTTTTTCACAGCCAAATCCTTGTGATTTTTTTCAACCTGCGTGGGCTAAACTTTTTATGCGATCTATTTGTAAATCCATGCAAAAAGCTTAATTTAAGTAGTTGTTTTTTTTGTGATGGATTCAGAAGTGATTGATATCGAAGGCTTAGTCTGTGATGCTTGCTTGTTACTAGTTTTTTTAAGAAGCTATCTATCTCGTTGAGATTGTTTGATGGAAGATTGATTGATGAATAATTGTAGTAGATTCCAGTGGGGATGCGTCTACCAGTGTCCTTATGACGTAAATCTCTGTTGCTTGCTAGAAAGTTAATTCTGTCTGCGAGCAAAGCGAAATCTTTGTTTTTGCTGAAGTTGTAGAGTGATTTACAGATTTTGGCCTTTAGTTTTTTTAGTTTGCTTGTGGAAATGTCGATGAGGACCTTTCTATAAATTGATTCGGCTGTATTTACTTTCTCTTTACCATCGCTATCTAGAGGTAGGGGGGTGTCAATTACAGTATAAGAGTATCCAAGAAAATCAAAATTGGCTTTTATTTTTCCATCTGGGTTTGTTGCGCCCGCTTTGTTTCGTCGTGGAATACTAATTATTTCGGTTTTCTTATTGTTGAATTCTAACGGTGGCGGGAGTAATTGACATAGCCATGAATGAAAGTTTTGTTGGTTTTCTTCTGAAGATGTAAGAATTATAATGTCGTCGACAAATCTAGCATAATAAAAAACCTCAGTATGTGCCTTCACTGCAATATCGAATTTCGCCAATGCAATTTCCGCAAGCATTGGGCTCGGCTCTACTCCCCGCGGGATGCCTTGGCTGAATAGAGTATTGAAATTTTGTAGGTGTGCGCTTACTAGGATTTTCGTGTGCTTTGATAGTTTGTTGTTGTTTTCTAAATTGTGTAATAAGTTCGCTGCTGAAATGTTTTCAAAGAAGGATTTTATATCGTATCGATAAATTCTGTAAGACGTTCCTTCTTTTAGATATATTTTTAGTTCTCTTGCAATGGATGTTCGATTTTTTAATTTTATTTTTGTGCTGGAAATTATATTTTTGGTGCAGTGACGTAATATTAATTTGCTTGGAAGATCATTTGCTGTATAGCCTTGTTTCCCGGCTAGTGTAAGCGTTTTGAGTGTAATCGGGTTGGCTAGACAGTTTTCGGCGATTTCTAAAGCAGCAGCTATGATACCGTCCCGATAGGCAGGGTTTCTTAACTTTGGCTCTTTATAAAAATCTATCGGGCATAAACATCTTGCAAGGGAAGATTTACTGAACGCTTGATTTGCCATACGACTTCCTTGTGGTGCTGAGACGTGGTAACCGCGCCAACGTCTCACTTAGCATGACTAAACGCCATCGGTATCTCTAGACTGACCCCTTTTAATCTGGATATAGCTAGAGGTTGAGCATGCTACGCATTACTTTTTGCTGATCTTGCTCTCAACAGTACCACTGCTCTTTTAGGTTTAGGAAGACTCCCACGAATATACGTTGAGGCTCTTTGCTGGTGGTTTGGATAAAACGTCGTCGGTCCCAGGTTCGCCTACGATTTGAACTGCCAAGCTTTTCCTAAGCGAAGAGTGAGCAAACGGATGGTCAGCAGATAGTAGTAACGCGTCGATTCGGCCCGCGTGTCCATGTGCTGGGTAAGGAACCATACCAGATGCTTTCGCTGCCAAGCCCATGGAGTATGTCGGTGCCAGCGACCGGCTATGGCAGCTTGGATAACCTTGGCCTGACGTATGTGCCGCTCGCGTGTAGCATGCCCGCCAGTCAACACTCCAGTTAGGAACAACTCCATATCGAATGGCTTGCTCATGCCTTACCGCCGATGTAGGCCGATACCACGTCGATTCGGCCATGCCCCAACTCGTAGCTGATTTGTGAGCGCGCCTCTCGATCAAGGTGTGGATCGAGCCGGCTGCATTTGCCGCCGTTTATTGGCGCGAGGTGATTGGTGATTTGCTCATAGCGTTCGCAGGCATACGCCGCCCGCAGCTCGTGGAATCCTTTGAGATCGTTCGTGTGGAGGAGGCCCCGTGCGGGGCGGACGATTTCCCGTTGAAAATTGAGGTAGCTCTCGTTCGGCGTAAGCAGGTTATGACTCCCGTCGGGAGATGCCTGTTCGAGATATCTGAGCGCTTCGCAAATATAGTCATCCACTCTGATCCAGCGAGGTGCTTTTGCACCGCTGCGGCCACCTTTGGTGCCTTCCTGGATGTTGATCTTGCCGTAGCGTTCGGCTTCACGATGTAGACGGGGAATATCGGCCAATATGACTTCACGCAAACGCATGCCGGTGGCTCGCGCCAACTGCGCGATGGCGGCAGCACGGGGATGCTGTTCGCGGAGCGCCTCGACGATACGCATCACGTGCTCACGATCTTGGCCCTGTGGAGCTGTCGTGCGAACACTGGTGCGCCGCATTCCCAACGCCTTGCTCGGACTCGGCACTTTCACATATTGATCACCGCGAAGCGCGGCCATGGTCCGATTCACACTGGATAACCGGTTTTGCGCGGTGGCGATGGCGAGCTCACCTTGTTCAACTTGCTGACGCAGATGTCCGGCGTAGTCCAGCAAGGTCTGCCGATCAATTTGTCGCGCATCGTTAAACCCTGGCCCATTCTCGGAGCGACACCAGCGTACAAATGCCTGCCAGCGATCACTGTGCGCCTTGACCGTGCCGTAATGTCCGCAGCCAAATAGATCTTTCAGCGCTTGCGGCCCGGCATAGCTCAGTTGCCGGCCATAGCCAAAATTGCGCCTGTCACGTTTACCTACTAGTAGTGCCATTTTCGAACTCCTCTCGAAGCCAAAACTTTTAAAACCTTCCTCACGTCATCCCGCCAAGAATGTTGAGTGTTATCAGGGATCAAGGCCCCTGCGACCTGTGAGGGTTGTCCACTAACGCGGGACCTGCGGCTCTTTACGACCGGGAGCCTGGGTATCTCATGATCTGGCCTCCTGAACACTTCCGAGGAAGTGGGCGGGTGGAGGCTGCATTGGCTGACGAGACCAACGCCGCGAGATCCTGAGTCGGGTGAAGGCAGTGAAGCGATGACCGGGGCATGCCTGACTGTCAGTCAGGTGCAGTCCATTCCGTGGGTTGCGGCACCATCATCTGCATCGCTGTTGCGGGTGACTTCGGTGTTTGTCACGCCGATTGTCACGAGGGGGAATGCCGCAAAGCCTTGTATGAGGTGGGCTGCAGCAGTGGTAGGAGCGCCCGTCTCTTTCCGGGAGAAAGAGACGGGCGCAGGTTGGCGCAAGGAAATGGCCAAGCGGATAGGTTGCTGCAGGGCAGCTATGAAAGGGGATGAGTTGCCGCAGTGGGCACACTGGTAAAAGTAGGCATCCATCACATCGCTGTGACCGTACGAGCCGCCGGACGCTAATCGCACTTTGGGAGAACCACCATGGTGTGGCGTAGCCTTAAAGGTTCTGGCTACCTGGGTTGCTGTCAACGACAGCGCTTTGCCCGATCTTATCTACGCCTGTGGATAATTTGGGTCAAGGCTCGAATTTTCGGGGGTTCTGCGGCTGTGGATGAAACTATCCACCGGTGGAAATCAGTGGTTTTCCACAGACAGTTTGCGTGGGCTTTAGATTTTTTAAGTGAGGTCCATCCAAGCAGGGCGGCTTTGCAGCCCCGCTTGGATGGAACCGCGTGGAAGGGCGGACTGCGGTGATCTCATTGCTTACCCACGTTTGGATGCGCCGCGTTTATTTTGTAGGGCGGTAATGTTGTCGCCGACCGGGTGAGCGAATTCGTGAGGCGTTACATGCCCACTGCGGTTGGCATCAATGTAGTTGCTCCACCACGCCATGATCAGCCGGCGCTGTTCGAGGAATTCGGCCTTGTGGATATACGCGGCACGCACGCGGTTGCGTTCCTTGTGGCTCATTTGCCGTTCGATGGCTGCGTCGGTCCATAACCCGGACTCTAGTAGGGCGCTACAGGCCATGGTCCTGAAGCCGTGGCCGCACACTTCCTTGCTGGTGTCATAGCCGACGTTGCGGAGCATGGTGTTCACCGTGTTCTCGGACATGGGCTTCCAGTACTTGTGGTCGCCCGGTAGCACCAACTCTGAAAAGCGACTGAGGCTGCGCAGGCGCTCCAGTATTTCGATAACTTGCGGCGATAGCGGCACCATTTGAATGTCGCCGTTCATCTTGGTCCCGCGCGTGGAGTTGCGTACCCCTTCAATCGGTGCGCGTGTATCGGGGATTTCCCACATGGCGCGTTGGAGGTCGAACTCACTCCATCGAGCGAAGCGCAGTTCGCTGGAGCGGACGAATACATGCAACGTCAACAGGACGGCGAGGCGCGTCAGTTCGCGGCCGTTGTAGTTGTCGATCCGGTGTAGCAGTTCGGGTAGGCGGTTGAGGGATAGGGCCGGGCGATGGACTGTGCGCGGCGCGTGAATTGAGCCTGCCAGATCCAGTGCAGGATTCATGGTGATCTGCCGAGCTCTTTTGGCCCCGCGCATGATGGTGGATAAGTAGTTCTGTACCCTTAACGCCACATCCATGGTGCCGCGTTCCTTAATGCGCTGGGTGATCTCTAGCAGGTCGTGGGTATCGAGTTCAGCGATGGGTCGTTGGCCGATTAGCGGGAAGACGTGGGTGCGCAGTCGGCTCATTACGGTTTTCGCGTGGCCTTCGGTCCAGCGGCGGGACATATCAGCGTGCCACTCCAGGGCGACGGTTTCGAAAAGCAGTGCCGCCCGCTGGGCTACGATCTTGGCCTTCTTCTTTTCTTCCATTGGGTCGAGGTTGTCGAGCAGCAACGCCTTGGCTTCGTCTCGCTTACGTCGTGCGACGGAAAGGGTAACGATGGGGTAATTGCCGATGATGAGCGTGCCTTCTTTGCCGCTGGGCTTGGTGTACTTCAAGCGCCAGGTCTTCACGCCATTGGGTTTGACGAAAAGGTACATGCCTCCGCCGTCGAACAGTTTGTAGGCGCGTTCGCGGGTTTTGGCCGTGCGGCATTGCAGGTCGCTGAGGGGGATCGCTAGACGTGGCATAGGGGGTACGCGCTCCTGACCGGGAAATCGCAGTACCCCTAACATACCCTCGGGGAAGGGGGATTTTGTTGGATCCCGACAGAGGGTCCTGGAACGAAAAAACCCGCCAAAGGGCGGGTTTTCGGGGCTTCCAGAGCATTCGATGGAATGCAATGGAGCCTAATGTGGTGCCGGCACCAGGAGTCGAACCCGGGACCTACTGATTACAAGTCAGTTGCTCTACCAACTGAGCTATACCGGCATGTTAGGGCGACGATTATAGCGATTGGGTTGGTTCTGTAAACCCCTGAATTCAGACTATTTTTACGCAGGCGTTTGGTCAGGCGCGAACCAGCACTTTCTTGAGTTTCTGCAGGGCACGCCAGGCTCGGCTGTTTTGCATCGCCCGCAACTGCGCTTCGGCGTGTTCGGCGCGTTGCAGGGCGGCGGCGAGGTGGTTTTCAGCGTCGGTGACTGGGTGGCTAAAGTTGTGGCCGCGGCAGAACTGGAATTCGTCCAGGTTGCAGGGCGGGATGTCGAAGGCGGGTTTGAGGGCCAGGTGTTCTTCGGCGAGGTAGTAAGTGTTGATGCCGTCGAACAGGATGGACTGGTAGCCGGCGCCGGTGACGAGGGTTTCCCAGGTCTGGTCGCGTTCCCATGGGGTTTCGATGAGGATGATCCACGGTCGCCATCGGGTGAAGTCCATGCCGCGCAGGACGGTTTCTTCGTGGCCTTCGACGTCGATCTTCAAGAAGTGAATCGGACGGTTCCCGGCGTGTTGTTCGCAGATGGAGGCCAGGGTGCGGGATTTGACGGTTTGGCTGCGCACATCCATACCGGCGTCTTTGTGTTGCTGGGCCAGGGCCGGGTCAAGGGTCGACAGGCCGGTGCCGGCGATGCCGTAGAAGGTCAGGTCGTCGGCACTTTCGCCGGCCACGCATTGCAGGTTGATGTCGTTGGGGCGTTGCTCGCACAGGGCGTCGTAATAATTTGGCATGGGTTCGACGTTGATGCCGGTCCAGCCGCGGTCATAGAAGGCCTTGGTGACGGAGTCTTGGGTGGGGTGGTTGGCCCCGATATCGATATAAAACCCATTTTCGACGTATTTGAGGGCGCGCCACAGGCGGATGTCTTCGAAATTCTGGGCGTAAGAAATGAACGTCACGGTCGCATCCTGTCGGTCAGATTTTTCTTGTTCATGTCCGCACTGTCGGCGTCCTTGTATGCGTGTATAGCAAGGGACGTTGCAAGGTGCAATTTTCCGCTCTGGATGTCCGGTGTTCGGCGGTTATGTCGTTTTGATGAAATGCTTATGCACAATGGGCTAGGGGCGATTGCCTGTTCATTACGATTTTGTAGACTCGTTCTCATTTGTCCGCAAATGCCTGTTTTGCGGGTTTTTTATTTGTGTGAACAAAAAATGACCAGCAGTGTTTAAGGCGTAAAACGGCGCGGATATTGGATCCACGATAATTCCATCAACAGAGTTATCCACAGGCTGTGGCTATTTAAGGACGTTCTGCCAGGAGTAGGAAATTGCGCGGCGTGAGTGGAGTTTTGCAGAAGGTGCCGAGACGAACGGTGTAACCCTGTTCAATGAGGAAAAGTGCCCGATCAAGTACCAGCCACAGCTCCAGCGGTCGTCGGAAAAGGCCTCGCAGCAGCTCCAGGTTGCGCACTTCGGCCAATCGCTGCCAACCGGCGGTTTCGAGTGTAGTCCAATCTGGGGCACCAACTGTGGATAAGTCTTTGAGTGCTGCCAGATCGCGGCAGTAATCGGAGAAAGGCTTGTCCAGCCAGGCGCTGGGCAGAGAAGGGGTTGGCAGGTATTCGTCGACGCCTCGCAGTTGCCGTTGCAGCAAGTCGAACGCCAGGCGCCGGGCCATGGAGGTGTCGCGCTGGCGTCGGACGCGAGCGCCGGCGGTGACGGTTTCGCTCATCGGCAGCGCAAGATCATCAAGGGAGAGACGTAGGTCGGAGCGCTCAGCCGCGCGGGAAAGCGGCTGATAGGTGTCCGGACTGATCCGGTTGTAGCAGCACGGTGCGATGGCCAGTTGTTTGCAACCGGCGGCGCTGGCGAGCTGGATCAGTCGCACATGCAGATCACCGCAGGCGTGCAGCGCTACGGGCGTGTGATCGGCGTTCAATAAGGAGGCTGCGCCTGGCGCGAGCACATCCTGCTCGACATGCAGCGCAGGCAACTGATGACGCTGGCTGAGTGCCTGGCCGCTGGCGACGAGCGCCGGGTCGAACTCCAGGCAGGTCAGTTGTTGCCCGGTTTGCAGCAGGCGCCGCCCCAAATGGCCCTTTCCCGAACACCAATCCAGCCAATGCGTCGGTGCATGAGCAAACTGCAGGCGACCGGCGAACGCTTCAATCTGCTGCCATTTGCGTCCCGGCACATCCACATTCAATCGATGACCTGCCGCTTCAAGTGTACGAGCTGGTAATTCACCCACCGTGCTCAGGTCAGCAGACATCGCCGCCAATGAGGCAAATGGCTCCGGCGCATCAAGCAAACAAGGTTGGTTATGACTGCTTTCCGCATCCTCCAGTGACCGTCCGCGTAGCCAAAGCGCCAACTCCGGGTAGGACGCTTCCCAAGGCAGTTGCAGGTGGGTAAACGGTCGAGGTTTCCATAGCGCTTGATGCTCGATCAGAAAAGCATCCAGCGCGGTGAAACGGGCGAGCAGGGCCTCGCCCGTCAGCACGCAGGAATCAACGCCCTTGGCAGGCATCGACGCGCAGCCAGCGCTCCAGCAGCTTGAAGCCACGAACCAGCACGTAAGCCATCAGCAGATAGAACATGCCCGCGGCGAAGAAGATCTCCACCGGCAAGTAGGTGCGGGCGATGATGGTGCGAGCCATGCCGGTCAACTCTAGCAAGGTCACGGTGCTGGCCAGGGCACTGGCCTTGAGCATCAGGATCACTTCGTTGCTGTAGGCCGGCAGGCCGATGCGCGCCGCCCGCGGCAGCATGATGTAGAACAGGGCTTTGGCCCGAGACATGCCCAGCGCCCGCGCCGCTTCGATCTCGCCCGGTGGAATGGCCTGGATCGCGCCGCGCAGGATCTCGGCGATGTAGGCCGCGGTGTGTAGGGTCATGGTCGCCGTGGCGCACCAGAATGGACTGCGCAGGTAGGGCCACATCGAGCTGTTACGCACCGCGTCGAACTGCGCCAGGCCGTAGTAGACCAGGAACAGCTGAACCAGCAACGGTGTACCACGGAAAAAGAAGATGTAGCCGTAGGGGAATGCCCGCACGTACCAGAGTCGTGACGAGCGAGCGATGCCCAGCGGAATCGCCAGCAGCAACCCGGCGATCACGGCGATGGCCACCAGTTCCAGGGTCAGCGTCGCGCCCTGAGCCAGTTTTGGCAGCCACTTGATGATGACTTCCCAGTTCATTGGGTGCTCCTCGCGAAGCCGCGAGCGGCACGTCGTTCCATAAAGTGCATGCCGGTCATGGCCAGAATGGTCAGGCCCAGATACATGAAGGCGGCCACCATATAGAAGGTGAACGGTTGCTTGGATATGGTCACGCCGATTTGTGTGTGACGCATGATTTCTTCCAGGCCGATGACGGAGACCAGCGCAGTGTCTTTCATCAGGATCATGAACAGGTTGCCCAGGCCGGGAAGGGCGATGCGCCACATCTGCGGCATGATCAGCCGGGTAAAGATGCGAAATTTCGACAGGCCCAGGGCCACGCCGGCTTCACGGTGACCCTTTGGGATTGCCAGAATCGCACCGCGAAACACTTCCGTGGCGTAGGCGCCGAAGCACAGCCCCAGGGCAATCACACCGGCGGCGAAGGCGTTGAGTTCGAGGTCGGGGTTGCCGAAGAACTCGCCCAAGGCACGCATCAGGTTGACTGTGCCGAAGTAGATCAACAGCACCCAGAGCAATTCCGGGATGCCGCGAACCAGCGTGGAATAAGTGCCGCCAAGCCATTGCAGCGGCTTGTACGGGGAAGTCTTGGCCAAGGCGCCGAGCAGACCGAGCACCAGCCCCAGGCACAAGGCCGAGAGTGCCAGTTTCACAGTCATCAGCGCACCAGCGGCGAGCGCCGGGCCGAATCCGTAGAGGTCGATAATCATGGATTTCTTTTCAAATCGCGGCAGGCAATGCGAAGGACCGGCACCGTCAGAAAACGGCGCCGGCCAGGCAGGTCAGAATCAATAGATGCTGAACGGGAAGTACTTGTCGTTGATGCTTTTGTAAGTACCGTCAGCGACGATTTCTTTCAGCGCGGTGTTCAGCTTCTCGCGGATCGGGTCATTCTTGCGCACAGCGATACCGATCTTGTCGCTTTCTTCCACCGGATCGCCCTTGAATTCGTAAGCACGACCGGCGTCGCTTTTCAGCCATTCGTAGTTGACGTACTTGTCGGCCAGGATGGCGTCCAGACGACCCGAAGTCAGGTCCAGGTAGGCGTTTTCCTGGGTGTCGTAGAGTTTGATTTCGACGCCTTCCATGTTGTCTTCCAGCCAGGTGCCGGCCAGGGTCGCGCGTTGAGCGCCGATCACCTTGCCTTGCAGCGAAGCCTTGTCGGTTTTGAAATCGACGTTTTTCGGTGCGATGAACTGCAGCTTGTTGGAGTAGTAAGGTTCGGTGAAGTCCACCGCTTGCTTGCGCTCGTCGGTGATCGACATCGAGGAGATCAGGAAGTCGAACTTCTTGGCGTTCAAGGCCGGGATGATGCCGTCCCAGTCGGAGGTGACCACGGTGCACTCGACTTTCATCTTGGCGCACAGGGCATCACCGATATCTTTGTCGAAGCCGACGACATTGCCACTGGCATCTTTGTTGTTGAACGGCGGGTAGGCCGCTTCGATGCCCATCTTCAAGGTCTCGGCGGCGGCACCGGCGCTGAAGGCCAGGGTGACAGCAGCGGCCAGGAAGATTTTTTTGTAGTTCTGCATGCGGGTAGCTCCGTTAGCGGTTGCTGGACATGAATTGTTTGCAGCGCGCCGAAAGCGGGTTCTCGAACACCTGCTGTGGCGATCCTTGCTCTTCTACCAGGCCTTGGTGGAGGAACACCACTTCGCTGGAAACCTGACGGGCAAAGCCCATTTCATGGGTCACGAGCAGCATGGTGCGGCCTTCTTCGGCCAATGCGCGGATGACATTAAGTACTTCCTGGACCATTTCCGGGTCAAGGGCGGAGGTGGGTTCGTCGAACAGAATGACCTTGGGCTGCATCGCCAGGGTGCGGGCGATGGCTGCGCGTTGCTGCTGGCCGCCGGAGAGTTGCGCCGGGTAAGCGTGGCGTTTGTCAGCGATGCCGACCTTGGCCAGTAAGGCTTCGGCGACTTCAATGGCTTCGGCCTTACTCTGCCCGAGTACGCGGCGCGGGGCTTCGATGATGTTGTCGAGCACGCTCATGTGCGGCCAGAGATTAAAGTTTTGAAATACAAAACCGATCTCGCTGCGCAGGCGATTGATCTGCTTGCCGTCGGCAGCGACCAGTTCGCCGTTCTTGGCGGCTTTGAGCTTGAGTTCTTCGCCGGCTACCAGGATCTGGCCCTGATGCGGGTTTTCCAGCAGGTTGATGCAACGCAGGAATGTGGACTTGCCGGAACCGGAGGAACCCAGGATCGAGATCACATCGCCGTCGCGGGCGGTCAGCGAGATGCCTTTGAGCACCTCAAGCTGTCCGTAGCGTTTGTGCAAGTTGCGGATTTCAAGCGCGGGCGTGGCCTCAGCCATGTGCGTTCCTCATAGTGTTTTGCGCTCCTGCTATTGGCGGCCTTCCTGGCGAGGCGGCCAAGCTAGCATAGCGTTCGAATGGCAGCCAACAGCGCTATGGACGGTAAACGGGTGGCATGTGGCAGGTTGTCGCATCGGCACAGCAGACTGTCGCCCCATCAACAACCGAACAGCCGTTTGAACACGCTTGGACGTGGCTGTCGCGTAAAAAAAGGCGCGATGTTGCCAGCTTTGGCGGGGTGTTGGAAGCGCCAACCGGACAAACGTACCCGAACTGCACTTTTATTGTGCCTACCTGTATTTCTTGATGTGTTTTTGGTGCGCAGATTCGTTACTGAAGTGGGTGGCAGAGTAACGCTCTGGCGAAATGCCATTAATCTCAATGACTTGCGATAACTGCTCGATCAGCGTGCAGGCCCCGTGTAACGGGCGCGTGAAACATTTTGGCGCAATTATTGCGTGCAGAATAAGAAACGCCCTGTTGGATTCTTTTTACGAGAAGGGATTTCGGGCCGACGTCATCGCTTTACTTGCAAAGGTAGTTTTAATGAGCAGTAGCCAAAGCTCCTCCAATGGCCTTGAACAGGGGCTAAAACCGCGTCATGTGACCATGCTGTCGATCGCCGGAGTCATCGGCGCCGGCCTGTTCGTCGGCTCCGGCCACGCCATTGCCGCTGCTGGCCCGGCCGTGCTGTTGGCTTACGCGGCCGCCGGTGCCCTAGTGGTTCTGGTCATGCGAATGCTCGGCGAGATGGCCGTTGCATCGCCAGACACAGGGTCCTTCTCGACGTACGCCGATCGCGCGATTGGTCACTGGGCCGGTTTCACCATCGGCTGGCTCTACTGGTGGTTCTGGGTTTTGGTCATCCCGCTGGAGGCAAACGCCGCCGCGACCATCCTGCATGCCTGGTTCCCGAATGTGGCGATCTGGGCCTTCACCTTGGTTATCACCTTGCTGCTGACCGTGACCAACCTGTTCAGTGTGAAGAACTATGGAGAATTCGAGTTCTGGTTCGCCCTGGTCAAAGTCATTGCGATCATTGGCTTTATCGGTCTTGGCATTCTGGCAATCTTCGGCTTCCTGCCGACCAGCCAGGTCAGCGGCGTGTCGCATTTGTTTGACACTCAAGGCTTCCTGCCAAACGGCATGGGCGCGGTGCTGGGTGCCATCCTGACCACTATGTTTTCCTTCATGGGCACCGAGATCGTGACCATCGCGGCCGCGGAATCGAAGAACCCTGGCCAGCAGATTTCCAAGGCTACCAACTCGGTGATCTGGCGGATTGGCTTGTTCTACCTTGTCTCCATCTTCATCGTTGTGGCCTTGGTGCCATGGAATGACCCGATTCTGGCCAGTGTCGGTTCCTACCAGACTGTGCTGGAGCGCATGGGTATCCCGAATGCCAAGCTGATCGTCGATATCGTGGTTCTGGTTGCGGTAACCAGCTGCCTCAACTCGGCGCTCTACACTGCTTCGCGCATGATGTTCTCGTTGGGCAAACGCGGCGATGCGCCGGCCGTTTCCCAGCGCACCAACAGCAGCGGCACACCTTACTGGGCTGTGATGCTGTCGACCGCTGCTGCGTTTATTGCAGTGTTCGCTAACTACGTGGCCCCGGCCGCTGTATTCGAATTCCTGCTGGCCAGCTCGGGCGCCATCGCGTTGCTGGTGTACCTGGTGATCGCGATTTCGCAACTGCGTATGCGCAAACAGCGTATGGCTCGCGGTGAAAAAATCGCCTTCAGCATGTGGCTGTTCCCGGGCCTGACCTACGCAGTGATCGTATTCATCGTTGCGGCCCTGACCATCATGCTGTTCCAGGAAGCCCATCGCGTGGAGATCCTCGCGACCGGCCTGCTAAGCGCACTCGTGGTGGCGGCGGGGTTGCTGGTAGCTCGCCGTCGTAAGCTGCAGAAAGTGGGCGCGGTGGTGCTGAACTGATTCGTACCGCGTAACGCAAAACGGCCGCTGTCAGTGATGACAAGCGGCCGTTTTTGTTTCTAATCAAGCAACAGCGCAAAACTTGTAGCAGCTGGCGAAGCCTGCGTTCGGCTGCGCAGCAGTCGTAAAAACCTGCTCGCGAGGTCATCCTGATAAACCGCGTCGCCTGACTTCACGACTGCTGCGCAGCCGAACGCAGGCTTCGCCAGCTGCTACAGATCGTGTTACGGCTTAACGCCGGCGTTTACTCGGCCTTTTCTTCCTGGACATCCAGGGACTGACGATAACTGTCCAGCGCATCGCCAAAGTCGGTGATGAATTGCGGGTCGGTCAGCCAGGCCTGGGCGGCGTCGCGGTCCATGCCATCTGCCCACATGCGGTAGTCGATCAGCATGTCGGCGGCCAAATGTGTGGCGGCCATGGCTTCGTTGTCGGCGTTTTCCATGTCCAGCAGTTCTGGATGATCGCTGATGATCCCGGCGAGGTTCGACAGCAGGGTCAGCAGCATGTCGTTGCGGCTGGTAGCCTCGGCGTCACGCATTTTGCTGAACATCGCCAAGGTGTATTCCGGGATCGGCTCACCGATGTCGCCCAGATCATCGTCCAGTGCGGCGGGTTTTCTGCCGTGGATATTGATTTGCTTGGCTTTGATTTTGGCGCGTTTGGCGCGTTTCTGTTGCTTGTTCAGGGATGCCATGGGAACTCAGTCTGGTTTCTGTTGGGTTTGGGCTGCGATAGTGTCGGACGCCGCCACGTAGTCAGCCTGGAAGGCCGCAGATTCGATCCACGCCAGGGCGCCGGCTTCGTCAGTCTCGGTGGACCATTGGCGATATTCGATCAGTGCCGCGAGGATGAAGTCCATTGCGCCTTCTTCGCCTTCCTGCTCGTACACCAGTTCCAGCAGCGGGTCTTCGAGGAAGGCTGCGCACATCGCTCGCTGACTGATTTTTTCGGCGTCGATCATTTTCTTGAACAGTTCGGTCAGGTCCACCGATTCGAAGTCGATGCGATCGTCGTTCGGGTCCAGCTCGACCGGCGCGGCGGCCCGCTGGGTGCGGTTCTGCTTGGCCTTGGCTTTGGCGCGGGAGGCGCGTTTGTTCTGCTTGTTGGCGGAGGCCATGGGCGTCGTTCCGTAATTCGTTGAGGGGGCGCATCCATCAACTGCGTGGCACTCGCCGCCCGGGTGTATCGGGGGCCAGCTCGCCGGTTCGCAGCCAGGACAATGCAATGGGCCATAGTGTGGCTTGGTATGCGCTACGAAAAAAGGCGAAATGTCCGACTTCTTCTTCGCCGATGTCTTCAGGGGTGATTCGCAGGTGGGTGTTTGTACTGCCAGTGAAGTAGCTGAGCAGGCGTTCGATGGCCGCAATGGTGCCATAGGGATCGTCACTGAGGCTGATGGCCAGGGTTTGGGCGGTGACATTGGCGAAGGGGAGCTGACCGTTTTTGGCGTGGATGACACGACCGCTGGGGCGTTTCTCGTATCGGGCGGTGGGCATGCTCCAGTCGCGGACTACACCGGCCGGGGTGTCTTCGAGCCAGCCGAGGCGTTTGCCGGGAAAATAGCCATAAAGCAGGGTCATCAATGGCATCGTCACGTGCCACTTCCCAAACATTCGCCAGCGATGGGCGGGGGCATAGTCGCGCCAGTAAGCGAACTGCGCACCCACTGTCACCAGGCGTCGGATCACATGCCCCGAGGCGCCCAGCCCTGCCGCACAGCCGCCGAAGCTGTGGCCGACGACATTGATGGGTTGTCCTGCAAACTCGCGTTGCGCCCTTTGCAGCATCGCCTCGAAATCCAGCGCGCCCCAGTCGGACCAAGAAGCCTCAAGCCCTTTCAATGACGCGGGGCGCGACTCGCCGATGCCGCGGTAGTCATAGGTGATCACGTCGAAGCCGTTGGTGAACAGGTAATCGGCGAAACGCGAGTAGTGTCGGCAACGGACTGAAGTCGCAGCGTTGATGATCACCACCGCACGGGTTGGGTCTTGATTCGTATGCCGCCAGGTGAATCCGCCAAGGATGAAGCCGTCGGCGGCGGGTTCGTTGAAAGATTCACCAGGTGTGCCGGTGGGTAACGGCAATTCAAGTTGCGTCGGGGCCAGTGAGGGCATTTCCTGCAAATTCATCGGCTTTGAACCTTTGCGGTTAGCGAACCACCATAGTCTTCACGCCGTTTATGAACAATCCACCCGCGCTTATCGGAGCCTCTGCTTGAGTAACCGCTCCTCAAGCACCGCCCATTCCCGATCCAGTTCTGTGCGAAGTTCCTCCTCGCTCGGCAACACCAACCGGTAGGTACTGGCGAACAGTTGTTCGTTGCCTTGCAGCACTGAATAGCGCACCACCGATTCATCTTTTTGCGCGCAGAGAATAAGGCCGACGGTGGGGCTATCCTCCGGTCCGCGCTTGAGGTCGTCGTACATGCGCACGTACATGTCCATCTGGCCGACATCCTGGTGTGTCAGTACGCCGCGCTTGAGGTCGAAGATGACGAAGCACTTGAGCAGGTAGTTGTAGAACACCAGGTCGATGTAGAAGTCTTTGCTCTCGGTACTGATGCGTTGCTGGCGAGCGATGAAGGCGAAGCCTTTGCCCAGTTCGAGCAGGAAGCCCTGAAGTTGATCGATCAAGGCTTGTTCAAGTTCGCTTTCCTGGATCAAGCCCGCATTGGGCAGGCCGAGAAACTCCAGTAGCACGGGGTCACGGATGAACTCCCGAGGGCTGGCGTTCATTTGCTGGATGTTGGTGTCGGCTTCCTGTTTGACGGCAGCCCGGTCGCGGCTCGCCAGCAGGCGTTCGTAATAGAGGGTATTGATTTGGCGCTCGAGGGCGCGACTTGACCAGTTCTGCAGAGCAGATTCGTTCATGTACCAGTGGCGAGCGTTGTCGTTGTCGACTCGTAGCAGTCTGCGGTAGTGGGTCCAGCTCAATTCGTGACGCAGTGCGTCACGAATTGGGAATGCTTGATAGAACTGGCGCATGTAGCGAAGGTTGGAAGCGTCGAAGCCTTTCCCAAACTCCGACGTCAGAACTTTCGCCAGTGTCGACAGCAACTGCTTGCCATACACCGCCCGCCGAGCGCCTTCCTGCTCGAACTCCACAATATGCCGTCCGATCTGCCAACAGGTTTGCACCTGAACGGTATCGACCGCTCGCAATACCTTCTGACGCGCTTCGCGGATCAATTCGCCAAGATTGCCGAGCAGTGAAGTGATTTGTGGATCTTGAGTGTTACCGGGTTTGAGAGGGCTCATGACATTTTCCGCGGCTGAAGGAAACAGGCGGAAGAGGATGGCAAGAGAGTGATAGTCCGCGATGCCGGGCGCGGCTGGTAAATCGGAAGGAAAGGCGAATTTACTTTGCAGGACCGGGCCGACGGAAGCCCATGCATGAGGAGCGCATCACGTAGTCCGATTCGCAGTGAGCCCAAGTGCTAATCGATCTAAAACTTGAACATTCGGTAACAAATCTAAAAAGAGTAACGATTGGGTTCTGAGCAACCCGGGAGTCGCCATCATGAAGAACGTCCATTCATTCATGCTGCCCATCGCCGCCGTCGGCGTAATGATGTTTCCAGTCGTGCTTAACGCCGCCAGTCTTGAACCGATCGATCCCTCAGGCGTGCAAGTCCAGCAGCAACAGCAAAACGGGATTACCTACCTGTCCGGCGGTATCGGAGAGGATGAGGCTAAAGCTATCCAACAAACGCAGGGCTACAACCTGCACATGACCTTTTCTACCGGGCCTAAGGATGAATACGTTCCCGATGTGGATGTGGTCATTGAAAAAGCGGCAGGACAACCCGTGCTGACGCTGAGTGAGGCTGGGCCGCTGGTTTACGTTCAGCTGCCTGCCGGCAAGTACACCGTTGTCGCGACACATAAGGGTGAGGTGCGGCGTGATACGGCGGATGTAGGCAGCGGTGCCGCTCGCAATCTGGTCTTCCACTGGGGGACTGAAAACTAGCCGAAGAGAGACGACTTGCGCGACGTCTGATCAAATCGCGGGCATAAAAAAACCCTGAATCTTGCGATTCAGGGTTTTCGGTATTTGGTGCCCAGAGACGGAATCGAACCGCCGACACGGGGATTTTCAATCCCCTGCTCTACCGACTGAGCTATCTGGGCAACGGGGCGCATTAAACTGGTTTTTCAGGGGGTCGTCAAGAAAGTTTTCAAAAAAATTTTAATTATTACCGTCGCTTACGATCCACCCCCCGAAAAAGCGGGATTATTCAGCCGGCGGAACGTAGCCTTCAGCCTTGGCGTATTCCTCGCCGGAAAAGAACTTGTCCATCTCGCCCTGCAGATATTTGCGGTCTTCGGCGTTCATCATGTTCAGGCGTTTTTCGTTGATCAGCAGGGTCTGGTGTTTCTGCCAGTCGGCCCAGGCCTTGGCCGAGACGTGGTCAAAAATGTCCTGACCTTTTGCACCCGGAAATGGAGCGCGCTCCAGGGCGGGCAATTCTTCTTTGTACTTGCGGCACATGATGGTGCGGGTCATGACGACTCTCCTGCGTTCAATACGGCGGCCGCGCGTTCGAGCAAGGTTTTGACCGGGGCGGCAAGGCCCAGGCGCGGCGGGGTGGCGAGGTTATACCAGAGCCAGTCGGCCTCGGCCACGTGATGGCCAGCCTCCTGGACCTGAACCAGCCAGGGTTCGATGGATAACTGAAAGTGGCTGAAGGTGTGTACCAGGCTCGGCAGTGGCTGTTGGTCGCCCAGTTCCAGCGAGTGCTGCGAAGCCAGATGTTGCAGGTCGTCGAGGTCGTCGAGTTCCGGCAGGCTCCAGAGACCGCCCCACAGGCCCGTGGAAGGGCGACGGTAAAGCAGAATTGCCCCTTCACCGTTGGCGAGCATCGGCATCAGCGTGCGCTTCTGTGGCACGGCTTTGCGTGGTTTGGGAATCGGGTAGCGGGTTTCCAGGCCAAGCATGTGCGCCTCGCAGCCCTTTTCCAGCGGGCAGAGCAGGCAGCTCGGTTTGCTGCGGGTGCAGAGCGTGGCGCCCAGGTCCATCATCGCCTGGGTGTAGGCGTTGACCCGATCATGTGGCGTAAAGCGCTCAGCGTTGGCCCACAGCTGTTTGGCAACCTTGGGCTCGCCCGGATAACCCTCTTGCGCGGTAAAGCGCGCCAGCACCCGTTTGACGTTGCCATCGAGGATCGGCGCCCGCAGGCCCATGCTCAGGCTGGCAATCGCGCCAGCGGTGGACAGGCCGATACCCGGCAGATCTGTGAGCTTTTCCACATCACGGGGAAACTCGCCCCCATATTCGGCAACGATAATCTTCGCGGTCTTCTGCAAGTTGCGCGCGCGGGTGTAATAACCGAGACCGGTCCACAGGTGCAGCACTTCGTCTTCCGGCGCAGCGGCCAGGGCTTCGACCGTCGGCAGCGAGGCCATGAAACGGTCGAAGTAGTTCAGCACAGTGCTGACCTGGGTTTGCTGCAACATGATTTCCGAGACCCACACCCGGTAAGGGGTGATGCCCTGCTGCCAAGGCAAATCGTGGCGGCCGTGGCGGTCGTACCAATCCAGCACCGCCGTTGAAAACTGCTCGGCTTTCATCGCTTGAACAGCCCCTTGAGCGCGTTTTTCAGTTCCGGGCTGACTTTATCGCCAAGCTTCTCGTCGATTTTTTCGCTGATCCGCTCGCCAGCCAGTTTGCTCGCGACTTGTCCCATGCGTTCGTTGTCGACGCGGCAAGCCTTGGCACCCAGTTCCAGCGGGCCACGGCAGCGCAGTGGCCACTCGATACCGATGAAGCGCTCGCTGACCTGACAGGCAGGATCCGGCATATCGCTCTTGTCGCCTTCGACGATCACGCCGACGCGGTAATCCATGCCCAGCACTCGCAGGTCGATGTCGCCGTTACCGTTGACGGTCATGCCCGGGATGCGCACTTTCAGGTCCTGGTTACTGGCCACGCCGTTGTGGAAAATCAGGTTGCCCTTGAGCTCCTCGAACGGTGTGTCCTTGCCCCGTGGCTCGCCGGTGAGGGTTTTGCGATTCAGGGTGGCGATGCCTTTGCACAGTTGCTGCTCAAGATTGGCATTGAGCAGTACGCCATTGTTGATAACGAAACTGGCATTGCCATTGAGGTTATCGATCAGCACGCTCTGGCTATTGCCGCTGCTGGTCAGCGCGCTATCGAGCGTAACCAGGCCTTGAACCGGGGGATTTTTTCCCTGGCTTTCGAGGATTTTTTCTACAGGCACTTTGCTGATGCGCGTCTGCATGTTCAGCGCCGGCACTTGCTGGCGCACGTCCAGGGTACCTTTGGCTTCGAAGTTGCCGTCGTACAGGTCGCCGCGCAGGTTCTCCAGCGTCAGCAGGCCGCCAAGGCCTGTGGCCTTGAGGGCAGCGTTCTGAATCGGCAGTTTGTCGAGGGTCAGCTGGCCGAAGGTCAGGTCGGCGTTCACATCGAGTTTGCTCAGACGCTCCACCGGCAACAGACGTTCGGTGCTCCACGGGCCTTTGGTCGGTGAGGGTGGCAGCGGTGAGCTGCCTGCGCCGGCCATGGCCTCATTCTCGGTGTTGGCCACTTCAGCCTGACGCACCTGTTTCGCGCTGTTGGCTTCGGCGGATTTTGGTGGCAAGTAACGATCGACGTTGAAGGTGTCAGCCTTGAGGTTCAGTCGCAGCGATTGCTTGGCGAAGTCCTCGACAGCAATGCGGCCGCTGAAAGTGCTGTCGTCGAGTTTCAGGTTGAGGTTATCGAGGGACAAACTGGTCGGCGTGCCGGCAACCTGGCTGGCCAGCTCGACTTTGCTCAGGCTGCCTTCGGCCATCGCCGGGAGTTTCTGGCCGATGCTGTCGACGAATTTCGCCAGATCGAACTGGGCAATCGACAGGCCGCCGCTGATTTGCGGGGTCTTGTCCAGGTCGTTGGCCTTCAGTTCACCCAAGGCGCGCAGCTGGTTGGCGGAGATTTTGATGCCGGTCCATTCGGCGACGTTGGCGGCCTTATCCAGCAGCAGCTGACCTTGAGCGGCGAAGGTCATGGTCTTGCCTTGCAGCGGATCGCCTGCGACTTCACCGGAGAGTTTCATGTCTTCGAATTTGTAGCGCTGCAGCGCCCGCTCGAAACGCAACTCGCCGGCCAGCTCGGTCCGCACCCGCAGAACCGGTTGGTTGGTACCGAGGAACGCGGTGAGTTTGACCGGGATGTTGGTCGAGTCATGAACCGGGCCGGTGCTCAGCTGGATGCTTTCGGCGCTGAACTGCTTGCCGGTTTTCTCGTCGCTGTACTCAACGCGGGCGTTGTTGACGGTCAGGCTGTCGATGTCCAGGCGGATCGGCTGGGCCGGTTTTTCTGCCTGAGCGGTAGTCGCTGGCGCAGGTTCGCCGGTGGCGGCGGGCGGCTTGGCCGAGGTGCTCGGGGTGGCAGGCGCCGGGACCTTGCCGATGTCTTCCCAATTGCCGTGGCCATCCTTGTCGCGATTCAGGCGCAGGTTCAGGCCTTCGACGCGCACATCGCTCATCTGGACTTCGCGGCGCAGCAGCGGAATCACGCGGACCGACAGGCCGAGCATCTGCAAGTCGGCGAACGGTTCGGTAGGCTTGGCCAGGGTCGCAACACTGGCTTCGTGCAATTCCAGGCCCAGCCAGGGAAACAGGCTCCAGCCGATATCGCCATTGAGCGTCAGCTCGATGTGGGCCTTGTCGCGGGCAATCTGGCGAATCTCGTCTTTATAGTCGTTGGGATCGAAGAGGTGGGTCAGGGCAAAGCCCAGCGCCACAATGATCAGCAACAGCCCGAGAAGTACCAGACCCAGGATTTTGCCGAACGCTTTCATGGGCGAGTCCTTGTATTAGTCGAATTCGAAATTTAGCCGGGGAGTATAGCGCTCCGAAGTGGCCGACCGGTCAGCGATCACGTCGGGAGCTCATCCAGCGGCACCTTCAGCTTAGCCGCCAGCGCTTGAGCTTCGAGGTGTCCGGCGGGTGCCAACAGCCGCAATGTCGCGCCCGATTGCGACGCCATTTTCTGCGCTTCGTTCACCAGACGCTCGGCAACGCCACGGCGACGGGTGATTTTTCGTACGCATAGTTGGGACAGGTGCCAGACATCCTGGTGCCGTTGCAGGCGTGCCGCTCCTAACAGTCGATCATTGAAGCGGCCGGCGATCAGCGAGCCGTCCAGCAGGCAGCTTTCGATCAGCTGCAAATCCCCGGCGAATGGGGCAAACAGCCAGTCCGGAGCATCGCGGTAGATCTTCTGCAGATCTTGCTGATCCTGGTAAGTGGCTTGGTTCAGCAGCTCGACAATGATCGGCATGGCGCCTCCTTTGAAAAGTTAATCCGCGTGAAAATGTATTTTCTCGAGTTGTACGAGAACAGACGACATACAAAAAGGTGATATCAGTTTGGTTTTTCTGTCACCTGCAAATGGTAACCTCTGCCCGTTCGTCCGTCCCTTCTGCGACGTGATGTCGCACCAAAATGGAGCTTCACCTAAAAAAAGTCATGCCTGCGTGCATTAAGACTGGGGGTGAAGTACGGCTGGCGAACAATACTAATAATTGGGGGAAACACCATGACTACGAGCATCACGGCGGACGGCATCAAAGCCGACCAGCCCGCGTTCCTGTCCAAGGAACGCATCATCGCCAGGCCCGGTTTCAACCGTTGGCTGGTACCACCGGCCGCTCTGGCCATCCACCTGTGCATCGGCATGGCTTACGGCTTTTCGGTGTTCTGGTTGCCGTTGTCCAAAGCCCTGGGCGTCACCAAGGCTGTGACTTGCGCGCCGGACATGAGCTTCATCGCTCAGGTCTTTTCGTCTCAATGCGACTGGCCGATCTCGATGCTCGGCTGGATCTACACCCTGTTCTTCATCTTCCTTGGCTGCTCGGCAGCGATCTGGGGCGGCTGGCTGGAACACGCAGGTCCTCGCAAGGCCGGTGTTGTGTCGGCACTGTGCTGGTGTGGCGGTCTGCTGATTTCGGCGCTGGGGGTCTATACCCACCAGATCTGGCTGATGTGGATCGGCTCCGGGGTCATTGGTGGTATCGGCCTGGGGCTGGGTTACATCTCGCCGGTCTCGACCCTGATCAAGTGGTTCCCGGACAAGCGCGGTATGGCCACAGGCATGGCGATCATGGGCTTCGGTGGAGGCGCGATGGTGGGTGCTCCACTGGCAGCAGCGCTGATGGGGCACTTCGCTTCGCCAACCAGCGTGGGCGTATGGCAGAGCTTCCTGGTAATGGCCGCGATCTACTTCGTGTTCATGATCGGAGGCGCGCTGTCCTACCGCGTTCCGCCAACCGGCTGGAAGCCTGAAGGCTGGACTGCTCCGGCAAAAAAAGCCTCGAACGCGATGATCACTCACCGTCACGTGCACGTGAATGTGGCGTGGAAGACCCCGCAATTCCGTCTGGTGTGGCTGGTGTTGTGCCTGAACGTTTCGGCGGGTATCGGTATCCTCGGCATGGCTTCGCCGCTGTTGCAGGAAGTCTTCGCCGGTAAATTGCTCGGCACCGACCAGACGTTTGGTCAGCTGGACGCCGGGCAACTGGCCTCGATCGCAGCGATTGCGGCCGGTTTCACCGGTTTGCTGAGCTTGTTCAACATTGGTGGCCGGTTCTTCTGGGCCTCGTTCTCGGACTACCTGGGTCGCAAGAACACCTACTTTGTATTCTTCGCCCTGGGTTTCGCGCTGTACGCACTGATCCCGAACCTCGGTCATCTGGGCAGCGTCGCGCTGTTCGTGGCGGCGTTCTGCATCATCCTGTCGATGTACGGCGGTGGTTTTGCGACGGTGCCGGCGTATCTGGCTGACCTGTTCGGTACGCAAATGGTCGGCGCGATCCACGGTCGTCTGCTGACGGCGTGGGCGGCGGCGGGTGTGTTGGGGCCGGTGTTGGTGAACTACCTGCGTGAATATCAGCTGAGCATTGGCGTTGAACGCGCTGCGGCATACGACATCACCCTGTACATCCTCGCGGGCCTGCTGGTGCTGGGTTTCATCTGCAACCTGCTGGTGCGTCCGGTGGCCGACAAGTACTTCATGACCGAGGCCGAACTGGCCGCCGAACAAGCGCTGGGCCACGACAAAGGTGCTGACGCCAGCACTGTGCTGGAGTGGAAAGCGGATGCGGGTACCAAGCCTTTGGCAGTGGCTGCATGGCTGGTGGTGGGTATTCCGTTGGCGTGGGGTGTTTGGGTGACGCTGCAGAAAACGGCAGTACTGTTCCACTAAATTCCCTGACTCTGATCGTTCCCACGCTCTGCGTGGGAATGCCTCCCGTGACGCTCCGCGTCACAGTCAGAGCGGACGCGGAGCGTCCAGGGCTGCACTCCCACGCAGAGCGTGGGAGCGATCAGTGGTCTTGGGATGCTTGTACTGACATGTACATCGCTGGTAGCACTGGATTCACTCCGTCAGTCATATCACCTCCCGTGTTTCTGTTTAGCGCCCGCGACCCTATAATGGCTGCCTTTTTCGCCCCAATGATTTTTGCGGAGCTGGTGATGGCCGAACGTATGGCGTCTGTCGAGCGCGACACTCTGGAAACCCAGATCAAAGCCTCGATCAACCTGGATGGCACCGGAAAGGCCCGATTTGATATCGGTGTACCTTTTCTTGAGCACATGCTGGACCAGATCGCCCGTCACGGGCTGATCGACCTGGATATTGTCAGCAAGGGCGACCTGCATATCGACGACCACCACACGGTGGAAGACGTCGGTATCACCTTGGGTCAAGCCTTCACCAAAGCCATCGGCGACAAGAAAGGCATCCGTCGCTACGGCCACGCCTACGTGCCGCTCGATGAAGCGCTGTCGCGTGTGGTGATCGACTTCTCCGGTCGTCCTGGCCTGCAGATGCATGTTCCTTATACCCGCGCGACCGTCGGCGGTTTCGACGTTGACCTGTTCCAGGAATTTTTCCAGGGCTTCGTCAACCACGCCAACGTCACCCTGCACATCGACAATCTGCGTGGGCACAACACCCACCACCAGATCGAGACCGTGTTCAAGGCTTTCGGCCGCGCCCTGCGCATGGCCGTAGAGCTGGATGACCGCATGGCCGGTCAGATGCCGTCGACCAAAGGCGTTCTGTAATGCAGACGGTCGCGGTTATCGATTACGGCATGGGCAACCTGCACTCGGTGGCCAAGGCCCTCGAGCACGTCGGTGCCGGCAAGGTGCTGATCACCAGCGATGCCGATGTGATTCGCGAAGCCGATCGCGTGGTATTTCCCGGCGTCGGTGCGATTCGCGATTGCATGGCGGAGATCCGTCGCCTGGGCTTCGACTCGCTGGTGCGTGAAGTCAGCCAGGACCGTCCGTTCCTCGGCATCTGCGTGGGCATGCAAGCCTTGCTCGACAGCAGCGAAGAGAACGATGGCGTGGACTGCATTGGCCTGTTCCCGGGTCAGGTGAAGTTCTTCGGCAAGGATTTGCACGAAGACGGCGAACACTTGAAAGTGCCGCACATGGGCTGGAACGAAGTGAAGCAGACGGTAGAACACCCGCTGTGGCACAACATTCCGGACCTGGCGCGTTTCTACTTCGTGCACAGCTACTACATCGCTGCCGGCAATGCGCGGCAGGTGGTGGGTAGCGGTCACTACGGTGTCGATTTCGCCGCAGCGCTGGCCGACGGCTCGCGTTTCGCCGTGCAGTTCCACCCTGAGAAGAGCCATACCCATGGCTTGCAATTACTGCAGAACTTCGCGGCGTGGGATGGTCGCTGGTAAATGGCTGCCAAAAAGAAGCCGCCGATCCTGACCCTCACTCCCGAGCAGGAGAACGAGGCCAATCACAAGATCAAACGCTTCATGGAGGATCGCTTCGAGCTGGACCTGGGTTCGTTCGAAGCGGCTGAAATCCTTGAGCTGTTTACCCGCGAAATTGCTCCGCACTATTACAACAGGGCGATTTTCGATGTGCAGACGCACCTCAAAGAGAGGTTCGAAAGCATCGAAAGCGACCTGTGGGCGCTCGAGAAAAACTGATTTCCGAGCCAAGCTGAACACTCGAATTTGAAGGTTTGCCAGATGCTGATTATTCCCGCTATCGATCTTAAAGACGGTGCCTGTGTTCGTCTGCGCCAGGGCCGCATGGAAGATTCCACGGTGTTCTCCGATGACCCGGTGAGCATGGCTGCCAAGTGGGTGGAAGGCGGTTGCCGCCGTCTGCATCTGGTCGACCTGAACGGTGCTTTCGAAGGCCAGCCGGTCAACGGCGAAGTAGTCACCGCCATCGCCAAGCGCTACCCGAACCTGCCGATTCAGATCGGCGGCGGTATCCGCTCGCTGGAAACCATTGAACACTACGTGAAAGCGGGCGTGAGCTACGTGATCATCGGCACCAAAGCCGTGAAAGATCCGGCTTTCGTTGCGCAAGCCTGCCGCGCGTTCCCGGGCAAAGTGATCGTCGGTCTGGATGCCAAAGACGGTTTTGTCGCCACCGACGGCTGGGCTGAAATCAGCACCATTCAGGTGATCGACCTGGCCAGGCAATTCGAGGCCGACGGCGTGTCCGCGATCGTTTATACCGACATCGCCAAAGACGGCATGATGCAGGGCTGCAACGTTTCGTACACCGCCGCTTTGGCCGCGGCGACGAAGATTCCGGTGATCGCTTCCGGCGGTATCCACAATCTGGGTGACATCAAGTCGCTGCTCGACGCCAAGGCGCCAGGCATCATCGGCGCCATCACCGGCCGGGCGATCTACGAAGGCACCCTCGATGTCGCGCAAGCGCAAGCTTTCTGCGATTCGTACAAAGGCTGAGGACTCACCATGGCGCTGGCCAAACGCATCATCCCTTGCCTGGACGTGGATAACGGCCGGGTGGTCAAGGGCGTCAAGTTCGAGAATATTCGCGACGCCGGCGACCCGGTGGAAATCGCCCGTCGTTACGACGAGCAAGGTGCCGACGAGATTACCTTTCTCGACATCACCGCCAGCGTCGACGGTCGCGACACCACGCTGCATACCGTCGAACGCATGGCCAGCCAGGTGTTCATCCCGCTGACCGTTGGCGGCGGCGTGCGTACCGTGCAGGACATCCGTAACTTGCTCAATGCCGGTGCGGACAAGGTCTCGATCAACACCGCAGCAGTGTTCAACCCGGAATTCGTCGGCGAAGCGGCCCAGCATTTCGGCTCGCAGTGCATCGTCGTCGCCATCGACGCGAAGAAAGTGTCCGGTCCGGGCGAAACCCCGCGCTGGGAAATCTTCACCCATGGCGGTCGCAAGCCAACCGGCCTTGACGCCGTTGAGTGGGCGAAGAAGATGGAAGGCTTGGGGGCCGGCGAAATCTTGCTGACCAGCATGGACCAGGACGGCATGAAAAACGGCTTCGACCTGGGTGTCACCCGCGCCATCAGTGATGCGCTGGGGATTCCGGTGATCGCGTCCGGCGGTGTTGGCAACTTGCAGCACTTGGCCGACGGCATCCTCGAAGGCCACGCCAGTGCGGTGCTGGCGGCGAGTATTTTCCACTTCGGCGAATACACCGTGCAGGAAGCCAAGGCTTACATGGCTCATCGCGGCATCGTGATGCGTTAAACAGGCCAGTGGACAGTATGGCGGGCTCAAGGCACTCTTGGGCACGCCATGGATTCCGGTAGCCCGACATGCTTAAACGTCTTCTTCTTGTCCTCGCCAGCGCTTCTCTGTTGTTGTTCATCAACGGAGTTCACGCCGAAGAAAATCCCGGCACCGGTCTGGTGTTGCTGACGGAAAACTTCCCGCCGTACAACATGGCGAAGAACGGCAAGAATTTTGCTCAGGACGAGAATATCAATGGCATCGCCGTGGATATCGTCCGCGAGATGTTCAAACGCGCCGACATTACCTACAGCCTGACACTGCGTTTCCCTTGGGAGCGAATCTACAAACTCGCCCTGGAAAAACCTGGCTATGGCGTGTTCGTGATGGCACGGTTGCCGGACCGCGAGAAACTCTTCAAGTGGGTCGGCCCTATCGGCCCGGACGACTGGATCCTGCTGGCCAAGGCCGATAGCAAGATCACCCTCGAGTCGCTGGAGCAGGCGCGCAAATACAAGATCGGCGCCTACAAGGGCGATGCGATTGCCGAGACACTGGCCAAGCAAGGATTGAAACCGATTGTTGTGCTGCGGGATCAGGACAATGCAAAAAAACTGGTCAACGGCCAGATTGATCTGTGGGCCACGGGTGACCCGGCAGGCCGCTACCTGGCGCGCCAGGAAGGCGTGAACGGGCTCAAGACCGTGCTGCGCTTCAACAGCGCCGAGCTCTACCTGGCGCTGAACAAGGACGTGCCGGACGAAACCGTCGCCAAGCTGCAAGCCGCGCTGGATCAACTGCGCAAGGAAGGCATTGTTGATGACATCATGGGGCGCTATCTGTAGCCATTACCTCGATGGGGTCTGAAACGCAGCGTCCGGCGTCGCGCTCAAGTACATGGCACTTGTAAACACGTTATTCAATGTCGCCCTTGTCAGCTGCTGTTCCCGTGAGGTGACACCGATAATACAGAGCGCATAGGCGCCGCTTTGTGGCCCGATTTCAGTATTGATGTAAGCATCTTCAGCGCTGATGGCGGCGCTATAGTTGCGTGGCGCCTGACAATCCCGAGCGTTATGGACCGTTTTGTAGCGGTAGAAGGGCGCCTCGAGGGAGAACCTGAAGTCCCACGTAGGCAATACGATCTGCTCATCCGCATTTTGCGTTCTATAAACGTATGACTTGAGCTTCCAGGGCTCCATGACAGTCAGTTCGACCGGCTCCAACGAACACTGCGCCCCATCGCGGGTAAAAACACCGTCAATAAAGCACTTGTGCAGGAAGTTGGCCGAGTAGCTGTAGTTGAAACGGGCGGCCTTGCAAGACGTCGAGTGTTCACAATCGGGCGGCGCCGGGGTATTGCGCGAGATCCCGACTTTACTGACGATGCCGGTGATTTCATTGGTGCGGCGGTTCAGCATCGGGCTACCGGAGCTGCCAGCGTGAAGATCGCAGCTGTTTTTCATGGCCAAAGGGAAAACCCCGGGGTGATCGATAAACGTTCCGGCGGTTTGTTCAGCACAGGCGCTCAATCGAAGCCCCTGTTCGGTAAAGCCGCCCGGCGCGCCAACGTTAAGCGCATTCTGACTTTCGTAGGTTTGATGGGAGGCCAGCTTGAGCGGGTTGATCCCGGCCTGTATCAGCGACGCCAATGTTGCGTCTACCTCCAGTACTGCAAGATCGGTCCCGACCAGACTGCTCCATCGGGCAGTTCGGATGGCGTATTGGCGCTTACGCTGTGGTACGTCATGAAAGTAGCGGAAGGTGACGCTGGCTTTCAAAGGCAGATTGGTCCGCGCCGAACCGTACCCAAAGAATACGCAATGACCGCTGGTGAGCAGGTAAGCAGGGCCGGTGGCCCGGCCTTGCCTGTTTCGCGTATCCAGTAGAACGGCGCTGCAAGTCTCGCCCGAGTGGAGACTGAGTCGTCCCACGCCGCTCCAGATTTCATAAAAATGTTTGCTGTTTTGCAGTGCCCTTGACGGTGAGTCGTTGATAGCGCCTTCGCCCAGGTCGCGGGCCTGCACGGCGGA
The DNA here is from genome assembly GCF_014852305.1 of Pseudomonas sp. PDM09. Lineage (NCBI taxonomy): Bacteria > Pseudomonadati > Pseudomonadota > Gammaproteobacteria > Pseudomonadales > Pseudomonadaceae > Pseudomonas > Pseudomonas sp. PDM09. The sequence goes on from NZ_JACVBI010000014.1 coordinate 33,308, forward strand.
AATAGCCAGCAGGCCAATCAGGCCGGTGAAGCAAAACAAGCTGAGATATTTCATGTCCATTCCTTGGTGATGAAATTCGGGGTGAGCGCTATCGTGGCACGCGTCTGTGTGCCGACAGGTATAAATAGTTATCGCGAAATGGAGTGGGCTGCGAGCAATTACCGGGCGGTCGGGAGGCGGTACTGGCCATCCTTGCCATGTGCCGCCGTCGCGCGATTGCCACGCACGCTGATCATTTGTTGGATATCGATCCAGTCAATGCCCTGAGCCTTGAGCTTGGGCAATTCACGTTCAAGCACCGCCAATGTCTGCGGATACGGATGCCCGATCATCACCGCAGAACCCTGCTTGCGCGCCAGGCTGATAGCCGTTTGTAGCTGAGTGAAAATCGCGGCTTCAGTGGGCTCGTCATCGAGGAACACATCCCGCGAAACGCTCGCCAAACCGATCTTCTGCGCCTCGGCGGCGGCCACGGTTTGTGCACTGGTGCGGCTGTCGACGAAGAACTTGTGTCGACGCTGCAAGTCGGCCATCAGCCAGGCCATGGCCGGTTGCTGGGCGGTCATGCGGCTGCCCATGTGGTTGTTGATACCAGCGGTATACGGCACAGCCTTGAACGCCGCGTTCAAGCGCTTCTCGAGTTCTTCGATGGGCAACTCGGGATGCCAGGCGAACGGCCCGGTGGCCGGGGCCATGGGCATGTGCAGGATGACGATCTTGCCGGCGCGATGTGCTTCGCGGGCGAACTCGGTGGCGTGGGGGGTGTCGGGCATGATTGCCGCAGTGACCGGGCCGGGCAGCGCCAGCACGCGGCGATCCTGAAGCAGGTTCTGCCCCAGGTCATCGATGATCAGGCTCAGATAAGCCTTCGCCGGTGTGGCCGCCATCGTGGCAGGCGCCGCGTGAGCGACACCCGCCAGACAACACAGCAGACCGAGGAGCAATCGCAGGCGCATCTCAGCGGCCGGAGGTGATGCTCAGCCCTTTGAGCAGGCTCAGGGCCTGGGCCAACTGGTAATCGTCATCCTGCGGCATGGCCTTGGCTTTGCCACCGGAACCGGTCGGTTTATCGGCGCCGCCGTTGCCATTGCCCAAGTGACCTTGCAGATCGGCTTCCTTGAAGTATTCGCCGTCCTGCTCGTTGGTGATCTTGGCCCTGCGCACTTCGATGTCCGGGACGATGCCCTGAGCCTGGATCGAGCGGCCGTTCGGCGTGTAGTACAGCGCCGTGGTGATTTTCAGTGCGCGCTCGTTGTTCAGCGGCAACACGGTCTGCACCGAGCCTTTGCCGAAACTGGTGGTGCCCATGACCACGGCGCGTTTCTGATCCTGCAGGGCGCCGGCAACAATTTCCGAGGCCGAGGCACTGCCGCCGTTGATCAGCACGACCATTGGCACGGCTTCGCTTTCGTCCTTGCCGGTGGCGGAGAAGCGCAATTCGGAGTTGGCGATACGGCCCTTGGTGTAGACGATCAGGCCTTTGGTGATGAAATGGTCGACCACTTCCACCGCCGATTGCAGCACGCCGCCCGGGTTGTTACGCAGGTCGAGGACGATGCCGCTGAGCTTCTTGCCGTTGTCCTTGCGCAGCTTGACCAGGGCCTTGGAGACCTCTTCGCCGGTCTTGACCTGGAACTGGGTGATGCGGATGTAGCCGTAGCCGGATTCCAGCAGCTGGCTCTTCACGCTCTTCACTTGAATGATGGCGCGGACCAGGGTCACGTCGAACGGCGCACCGCCATCGCGTACCAGGGTCAGGGTGATCTTCTGGCCGATCTTGCCGCGCATCTTGTCGATGGCTTCGGTCATGCTTTGGCCGCGAGTCGGCTGGCCGTTGATCTTGACGATGAAGTCGCCGGCCTGAATGCCAGCCTTGGAGGCCGGGGTGTCATCGATGGGCGAAACCACTTTGATGAAACCGTCTTCGGCGCCGACTTCGATGCCCAGGCCGCCGAATTCGCCGCTGGTGCTTTCCTGCAATTCAGCGAAGTCTTCCGGGCCGAGGTACGCGGAGTGCGGGTCGAGGTTGCTGAGCATGCCTTTGATGGCGTTTTCGAGCAGGGTCTTGTCGTCCACCGGTTCCACATAGGCGGCCTTGATCCGGTCCATGACTTCGGCAAAAGTGCGCAACTCGTCCAGCGGCAATGGCGCCTTGGTGGTCGCAGCAGTGCCTGCAGGTGCGACCACCGGGGCAGGCTCAGCGGCAAACGCCAACGGTGCGCCGATGACCAGGGCAATCGTCAGGGCCAGCGAGGTAAGGCGGGACAAATACAGCATGTCGAACGAACTCCTAATGTAGGTGACTCAACGCCTATCCTTGCGCGCGACACCATTGCGCTGGATCACTTGGGTGACCCTGCTGACGAATAGCGAAATACAGCGCTGGTGTGTCCTGCCCGCCACTGCTACCGACAGTGGAGATGGACTCACCGGCTTTTACCACGTCACCCGCAGACTTGAGCAGCGTCTGGTTGTGACCGTAAAGACTCAAAAAACCGTTGCCGTGGTCGAGGATCACCAGCAACCCGGCGCCTCGTAACCAATCGGCAAACACCACGCGGCCGCCGTGAACGGCATGCACCTGGCTGCCGGCGGAGGCGCTGATCATCACGCCGTCCCATTTGGTGCGGGCATCGTCACCACGGCTTTCACCGAAGCGCGCCAGCAGTCGACCATCAACCGGCCATGGAAGTTTGCCGCGGGTGGAAGCAAAGGGGCCGCCAAAGGTTTCGCCTGAACTTGAAACCAATGCGCCGGGTGTCGATTTAACAGTTTTGCGTGGGGCGTCAGTGGCATCTGCTTCAGCCTGAGCCTCACGTAAACGCTTTTTTTCGGCTTCCTGCTGGGCGATCAGCGCTTTTTGCCGCGCCTCTTCTGCCTCTCGGGCCTGACGGGCCAAGGTTTCTTCGATGGTTTTAAGGACTTTAGACAGGTCCGCCTGATCCTGCTCGCGCGCCGCCAGTTTCTGATCGCGGGCCTTCACGTCGTCGCTGAGTTTGGCCAGGACTTGCTGGCGCTCCTTGCGGACCTTGTCGAGTTCGTCGCGCTGGCTGTCGAGGCTGCTTTTCTGCACCAGCAATTGCGCCTGCTGCATGGCGATGTCTTTTTCGACATTGGCGAGTTGGCGCAGGGTTTCGTTGAAATTCTTCAGCTGCTCCAGGCGGGCCTGGCTCAGATAGTCGTAATAGGTGAGGGTGCGAGCGAATTTTTCCGGGTTCTGCTGGTTGAGCAGCAGCTTGAGGTATTCCTGACGCCCATTCTGATAGGCCGCGCGGGCCTGGATGGCGATCAGTCGTTGCTGTTCAATGCGCGCGCTCTGGAGTTTTTTTTTCTCGGCATCGAGTCGCTGCAGCTCGGATTCGCTTTTCTTCAGCTCTTTTTGCAGGGCTTCGACCTGCTTCTCGAGCTTGCCTATCTCGGTTTCGGTGCCCTTGAGGTCTTTTTGCACCCCGGATTTTTCTTCCTGGAGTTTACCCAGCAATTTTTTCAGCTCGGCAATGTCCTGACGCGTGGCGTCCAACTGTTGTTGGGTTTGCGTGCGCTCGTCGGCAAAGGCCGGTTGAAGCAGGCAAGTCAGGGCAAGGGCTATCAGGACGCGAAGCATAGAGGCGGGCGACACCAGGGAAAGGGACGGCCTAGTATGCCCGCCAAGCGCAGCAAAAAAAATGCCCAATTGGGGCTGTGTGATAACTGGACAGAAAAACACCGCAAAACCAATGTGGGAGCGGGCTTGCTCGCGAATGCGGTGTGTCAGGCAGCGTTGATGTCGACTGATACACCGCATTCGCGAGCAAGCCCGCTCCCACAGGGTTTTGGCGGTTTTTGATAGGGCGGGTTACACCAGAATCGAAGTCCCGGTCATTTCCACAGGTTTCTCAAGCCCCAGCAACATCAGCATGGTTGGTGCCACATCCGCCAGCACGCCGCCGTCGCGGACCTTGAAGTCGCGCTTGCCGACATAGATGAACGGCACCGGCTCGGTGGTATGCGCAGTGTGCGCCTGGCCAGTGGATGCGTCGGACATTTGCTCGACGTTGCCATGGTCAGCGGTAATCAGGGCTTCGCCGCCGACTTTTTCCAGCGCATCGACGATACGGCCGACGCACAGGTCCAGGCATTCAACCGCTTTGACTGCCGCATCGAACACACCGCTATGGCCGACCATGTCGCCGTTGGCGTAGTTGACCACGATCACGTCGTAACGCTGGTTTTCGATGGCGTCGACGATGCGGTCGGTGACTTCCGGGGCGCTCATCTCGGGCTGCAAGTCATAGGTAGCGACTTTCGGCGACGGGATCAGGATGCGTTCTTCGCCCGGGAACGGTTCTTCGCGACCGCCGGAGAAGAAGAAAGTCACGTGGGCGTACTTCTCGGTTTCGGCGATGCGCAGCTGCGTCTTGCCGTTTTTCGCCAGGTAATCGCCCAGCACGTTGTCCAGGCTGCTCGCGGCGAACGCCGACGGCGCGGGGATGCTGGCGGCGTATTGGGTCAGCATGACGAAACCGGCCAGTTTTGGCTGGCGAGCGCGTTCGAATTCCTTGAAATCGTCTTCGACGAACACGCGGGTCAGCTCGCGAGCGCGGTCGGCGCGGAAGTTCATGAAGATTACGGCGTCGCCGTCTTCGACTTTCACCGGTTCACCGATGCTGGTGGCTTTGACGAATTCGTCGCTCTCGCCACGCTCGTACGCGGCTTGCAGGCCTTCCTGTGCGGTGGCGGCGTTGAATTCGCTGGCGCCATCGACAATCAGGTTGTAGGCCTGGGACACGCGATCCCAACGGTTGTCGCGGTCCATGGCGTAGTAACGGCCAATGATGCTGGCGATCCGGCCTTTGCCGAGGGCTTCGAAGGTCGCGTCCAGCAACTCGATCGACGACTGAGCGCTTTTCGGTGGCGTATCACGGCCATCAAGGAACGCGTGCAGGTAGATTTTCTCGGCGCCGCGCTTGTAGGCCAGTTCAGCCATGGCGACCAGGTGATCCTGGTGGCTGTGAACGCCGCCTTCGGACAGCAGGCCCATGAAGTGCACGGCTTTGCCGGCAGCAACGGCTTTATCCACCGCGGCGCAGATGGTCGGGTTCTCGAAGAACTCGCCGTCACGGATCGCTTTGGTCACACGGGTGAAGTCCTGATACACCACCCGGCCGGCGCCAAGGTTCATGTGTCCGACTTCGGAGTTGCCCATCTGGCCGTCCGGCAAGCCGACGTCCATGCCGCTGCCCGAAATCAGGCCGTTCGGTACGGTAGCCCACAGGCGGTCCAGTACGGGCTTCTTCGCCGCATAGATGGCGTTGGATTCAGGGCTCTCACTGTGACCGAAGCCGTCGAGAATAATCAGGACCAAAGGTTTAGGCGTGGTAGTCATGGATTCCACTCGTGGCTGAATTAAAAGAGGGCGATGGAAAAGGGAGTAGGAGTTTAAAGCGAAGTTCCGACGCCGTCACCGCCGGACGGGGTTTGGCCCACCATAGTGGCTGTGTATACTGGCCGACATTTTAACGCCCTGGAACCTCCTTCGATGGTTGCTCACCTGATTGAATTTGCCACTAACCACTATTTGCTCGTCGGTATCTTCGTCGTACTGCTGGCGTTGCTGATCGCTTATCAGATGCAAGGCGGCGGCCGCAGCCTGAGCACCGGTGAACTGACCGGGCTGGTCAACAAGGACGCGGGCGTTGTGATCGACATTCGTTCGACCAAGGATTTCACCGCTGGTCACATTGTTGGCGCGTTGAACATTCCTCACGACAAACTGACCGCTCGCGTCGGCGAACTGGAAAAGCACAAGGCCAAGACCATCATCCTGGTCGACGCCATGGGCCAGACTGCCGGCACTCATGCCCGCGAACTGATGAAAGCCGGCTTCACCGCCGCCAAGCTGTCTGGCGGTATTTCCAGCTGGAAAGCCGACAATCTGCCGCTGGTGAAGTGATATGAACAACGTCGTCGTCTATTCCAGCGATTACTGCCCTTATTGCTCGCGAGCCAAGTACCTGCTCGAGAACAAAGGCGTAGCCTTCGAAGAGATCAAGGTCGATGGCAAGCCGCAGGTGCGTGCCACGATGGCTCAGAAAGCCGGACGAACGTCCGTGCCACAGATCTGGATCGGCAACACCCACGTTGGCGGCTGTGATGATTTGTTTGCCCTGGAGCGCGCCGGCAAGCTCGACGCCCTGCTCAAGGCCTGACTGCCTTACTTGAAATAGCCAACCCTACAAGACCCGAGATCAGAAAGGATCTGAGATGACTGACCAACAGAACACTGCAGCTAGCGAAGAAGAAACCGCACCGCAATTCTCCTTGCAGCGCATCTACGTACGCGACTTGTCCTTCGAAGCCCCGAAAAGCCCGGCGATCTTTCGCCAGCAGTGGGAGCCGAGCGTCGGTCTGGATCTGAACACTCGCCAGAAGGCTCTGGAAGGCGACTTCCACGAAGTCGTGCTGACTCTGTCGGTCACCGTGAAAAACGGTGAAGAAGTGGCGTTCATCGCTGAAGTTCAACAGGCCGGGATCTTCCTGATCAAGAACCTGGACGATGCTTCGATGAGCCACACCCTCGGCGCGTTCTGCCCGAACATCCTGTTCCCGTACGCTCGCGAAACCCTGGACAGCCTGGTGACCCGCGGTTCGTTCCCGGCCCTGATGCTGGCCCCGGTGAACTTCGACGCGCTGTACGCACAAGAGCTGCAACGTATGCAGGCGGCTGGCGAGACTCCGACCGTTCAGTAAGCGGTCTGTGCGTCAAAGCAAGTCCAATGTGGGAGCGGGCTTGCTCGCGAAAGCGGTGTAACAGTCAACGAAGATGTTGAATGTTATGGCCCCTTCGCGAGCAAGCCCGCTCCCACATTTGTTATGCGGTGTTACTTGAACCCGAGTTGACGCCAGCCTTCGTAAACCGCGACGGCCACGGTGTTGGACAGGTTCAGGCTGCGACAGCCTTCGCGCATCGGCAGGCGCAGGCGTTGTTCGCTAGGCAGGGCATCGAGCACTTCAGCCGGCAAGCCACGACTTTCCGGGCCGAACAGGAAGGCATCGCCCTCGGCGAAGCTGGCGTCGTGAAAGGGCCGCGAGCCCTTGGTGGTAAAGGCGAACAGCCGGGGATGGCCGAGGCTTTCCAGACAGCTGGCGAGGTCTGCGTGGCGTTGCAGGGTGGCATACTCATGGTAATCGAGGCCGGCCCGGCGCAGACGCTTGTCGTCCATCTCGAAGCCCAGCGGTTCGATCAAATGCAGGTGGCAGCCACTGTTGGCGCACAGCCTGATAACGTTGCCGGTATTCGGCGGAATTTCTGGTTGGAAAAGGATGACGTGAAACATGCACGGCTCCGAAGGTAAAGATGACGGGCATTCTACGCCGCCAAAGGACCCTCGTTCGAAACTATTCCCTCGGGTGATGGCTTCGTTGGCGATTGTCGGGGTGATGGTGGGCCTGATGATCGGTCGCCTGACCGCGCCCGACCCCAGCGTTTTGCAGCAGGTCGAGGTGACGAACGATGGACTGGTGGTGTGGTTCAACAACGAACCCAAAACCCACGGCGAGCTGGTCGACGGCAGCGTGGCGCTGTTGTTCGAGGCGCAAGGCCGTGCACAGAAAGGTCAGCTCAAGCTCAACGGTAAGGACGTGAACTGGCGAACGCGTTTGAGTGATGGGGGATTGTTGCTGACGGTGGTGGCGGCCCGGCCGCTGCAGGGCGAGTGGGCCGGTAGCGAGGTCGATGACCGCTGGCGGCTGGAGATCCATCTCCGAGAGCAATAAAAGAGGGAATCCCCGGCCTGCCTGTACCAAGGTTCCCAAAACGGGAGGGCTCGCGCATTGCGGTGTGAGCCCGGTGTAAAGAGGGAATCCCCGGCCTGCCTGTACCAAGGACCCCAAAACGGGATGGGCTCGTCGCAATTGCGGTATGAGCCCGGTGTAAAGAGGGGAATCCCCGGCCTGCCTGTACCAAGGTCCCCGAAACTGGGTAGTGAATCGAATCACTGATTGGACTATTGCAGGGGGCGTGCCAGTTTTTAACAAGTTGCAACAGAAAGCTGCCCAGCAGCGCTGGAAGCCCCGTAATTCGGGGCTTTTGTGTTTCTACGTTATGGTTTTTCTTGCAGATGGAGGCGGGGTTTTGGATAGGTTGTCGTGCTCGATTGCGGTTCATGGTGCATTCAGTCGGTGCACTATGGCTCCAAAAGCATCGCGAGCAGGCTCGCTCTCACAGGGTTCAATGGTGTTCACAGAATAGTGAACACACTGAAAATCCACTGTGGGAGCGAGCCTGCTCGCGATTGGATCTGACAGTCAGCAGAAAACTAAAGCCTGACTAGCCCTCATCCCCCTCATCATCATCCCCACCATCAACTTTCATCCCCAATTCCTTGATCTTGCGCGTCAAGGTATTGCGGCCCCAACCCAGCAACACGGCAGCGTCGCGGCGGCGGCCGGCGGTGTGTTTGAGGGCGGTCTCGATCATGATCCGCTCGAAGGCCGGCACGGCGCTGTCGAGCAGACTCGACTGACCGCGAGCGAGCGCCTGATCAGCCCACTGACGCAACGCTTGCTCCCAATTGGTCACCGGTGCCGAATCCTGCGGCAGGCTCAGCAGCTCTGGCGGCAGATCGCTGATGTGCACTTCGCGACCCGAAGCCATCACCGTGATCCAGCGGCAGGTGTTCTCCAGCTGACGCACGTTGCCTGGCCACGGCAGATTCTTCAGGTATTCCTCGGTTTCGCTTTTCAGCAGCTTCGGTTCCACTGCCAGTTCTTGCGCGGCGCGGCTGAGGAAATGCTTGGCCAAGGTCGGGATGTCTTCGCGACGGTCCGACAGCCGTGGAATGTGGATGCGGATCACGTTGAGGCGATGGAACAAGTCCTCACGGAATTTTCCGGCATGCACCAGGGTTTCCAGATTCTGGTGAGTCGCGGCGATGATTCGCACATCGACCTTCACCGGCACATGACCGCCGACACGGTAGAACTCGCCATCCGCCAATACCCGCAGCAAGCGCGTCTGGGTGTCCGCTGGCATGTCGCCGATTTCATCGAGGAACAGTGTGCCGCCGTCAGCCTGTTCAAAACGCCCGCGACGCAGGTTGGCCGCGCCGGTAAACGCGCCTTTCTCATGGCCGAACAGCTCGGATTCCATCAGATCCTTGGGAATCGCCGCCATGTTCAGCGCAATGAACGGCGAGGCCGCCCGTGGGCTGTGACGGTGCAGGGCGTGGGCCACCAGTTCTTTACCGGTACCGGATTCGCCATTGATCAGCACGGTGATGTTGGAGTGGCTCAAGCGGCCGATGGCGCGAAACACTTCCTGCATCGCCGGCGCTTCGCCGATGATTTCTGGCGTACGGGTCAGGGCGACCGGGACTTCCAGGCCTTGCTGTTCCTGAGCGTGCTGGTTGGCGCGCTTGACCAGTGAAACCGCTTCGTCGACATCGAACGGCTTGGGCAGGTATTCGAACGCGCCGCCCTGATAGGACGCGACAGCGCTGTCCAGATCGGAGTGCGCGGTCATGATGATGACCGGCAGTCGTGGGTGCTGTTCGCGAATCCGTGCCAGAAGGTCCAGGCCGCTGGCACCCGGCATGCGGATGTCGGAGATGATCACGTCCGGCTGCTGGCGCGCCAGGCGGCTCATCACGCCGTCGGCGCTGTCGAAGCTTTGCGTGGTCATGCCTTCCTGCTGCAAGGCTTTTTCCAGGACCCAACGGATAGAACGGTCGTCATCGACGATCCACACGGTTTCACTACGGCTCATGTCGATGTGGCTCCTTGTTCCAGTGGCAGAAAGATCGAGAACGTGGTGTGGCCTGGATGGCTTTCACATTCGATCAGGCCCTGGTGCTGGCTGATGATGTTCTGGGTAATGGCCAGGCCCAGCCCGGTACCGTCCGGACGGCCGCTGACCATGGGAAAGAAGATGGTTTCCTGCAGCTCGGCGGGGATCCCCGGGCCGTTGTCGATGATTTCGATTTTGGTCACCAGGCGGTGGCGCACGTGACCGATGGTGAACTGGCGCATGGCGCGGGTACGCAAGCTGATGCGGCCAAGGCGCAGCTCGTTCTGGCTACTGATGGCCTGCATCGCGTTGCGCACAATGTTCAGGACGGCCTGAATCATCTGTTCGCGATCGATCAACACATCCGGAATGCTTGGGTCGTAGTCACGCACCAAAGTGATGCAGCCCTGACTTTCGGCCTCTACCAGCTGACCCACGCGCTCCAGCACTTCATGGACATTGCACATGGCCAGTGACGGCAATTTGTTGGAGCCGAGCATGCGATCCACCAGATTGCGCAGGCGATCGGCTTCTTCAATGATGACGTTGGTGTAATCGCGCAGGCTTTCTTCCGGCAATTCACGGGCGAGCAACTGAGCCGCGCCACGAATCCCGCCGAGCGGATTTTTGATTTCATGGGCGAGGCCGCGTACCAGCATCTTGCTGGTCTCCTGCTTCGACAGCTGCGCCTCTTCCTTGGTGATCCGCAACAAGCGGTCACGCGGGTGAACCTCCAGCAACAGCAGCGTATTGCCATTGCTCAGGATCGGTGTCACGGCGTAGTCGACGGTCAGGGTCTGGCCGGTGAGGGCGGTGAGCATCGCTTCGCGCTTGGTGAACGGGTGCGCCTGCTGGACTGCCTGGCGCAGGGAGTTCAGCGCCTCGGTGGATTCGGTGAACAACTCGCTGATGAACTGCCCATGGCTACGCTGGCCGCTGATGGCCAGCAGCATCTCCGCCGCCGGGTTCATGTACTCAAGGCGCAGTTCGGCGTCGAGCAGAATGGTTGCGGTGGTCAGGTTGTCGAGTAGCAAGCGGTGTAGTGCGTCGCTAATGGTCATCAGGACCTCTTTTGGAGCGGAGCGCGCGCAAGAAACAAGCGCCGATACGGGGAAAATGCAAAAACCAAACCAAGGCTCCGAAAAGAAGCGTTTAGAGCCTGAAACAGGCGTTTGACGCTCGTTTGCGTGGCGTTCTGCCAGCTTTTGCGGGTACTTTCGAACCAAAATGGGTTGTGTTGTGAGTACTGTGCACTCTATTGCACCAATATAGTGCGCAAACCTGAACGAAGTAAAAGAAGCGTCAACGGAACCTGTGGGAGCGAGCTTGCTCGCGAAAGCGGTATATCAGGTGACATCAATGTTGGTGTGCCGCCCTCTTCGCGAGCAAGCCCGCTCCCACATGGGATTGCGCTTAACTGACTGGCATCAGCGCCAGAAGAAGCTCTTTTCTTCTTCGGGTTTGTCTTTGAGGGGGCATTCCGGCCGTTCGCCGTAGTCGGTAAGGACGCAGGGTTTGACCTGACGTTTCTGCGCGAGGGAAATGCGCTGCATGTGGAAGGGTTGATTGGCCGTGCGTTCGACGGTACGGCCCTGTTCGTCGAGGATTTCCACCGACAGGTTGTGGCTGCCGCGGTCGATGTTGCTCAGGGCGAACACCGGACTCGGGCCGGGCTCGGCGGTGGGTTGGCCATCCAGCAGCAGGCGATAGCGATGGCCCTGTTGCAGGCCGGGTTCGCTGGTAACGCTGACGATCAATTCACCGGCAGTGCTACGGATCGTGGCATCCGGGTCCGGCACCAGCACACGAAGCATGTCGTAATGAAACAGTGGATTGGCTTTCGTGGCCGTCATTGGCGCGGTGCTGCTCGGGTTGGCCGACATCCGATTGCTGGTCGCCAGTGGTACACGCTTGGCATTACGGGTGCCCGGCTGATCGGTGAAGACCCGATTGCCCTGGGCGTCGATGTAGGTGAAAACCTCGGCCATTGCCGGCAGGCTGATCAGGCATGCGACCAACAGCCAGCACCTCAAGGCTTATGCACCCGTTGTACGGTGAAGGTCACGGTGGGGCTCTGCTGCACCACGTTTTGCCCATCGATCACCTGAACCGCGAGGCGGTGCTCGCCACGGTCGATGTTCACCAGTTGCAGAATCGGGACGTTGCTCGGTTGGCCGTAGGGTTGATCGTCCAGTAACAGCCTCAATCGATGAGAGCCTTGCAAGCGCGGTTGGATCAATACGCTAACCGTGAACGTGCCATTGTTGGCGCGCAAGGCTTCTTCGGTGGGCAGACCGGTCAGCTCCAGCACCTGATAGGCGCTGCCGGGCTGTTCGCGGCTACTGGATTGCGCAGGCGCTACAGGCTCGCTCGGAGGTTGAAGCTCGACGCTGTTGAGCGGTGGCAACTCCACGGGCCGAGCCTTTACGCCATCGGGCGGTTGATTGCTGTACGCGGTGTTGCCGTTGGCGTCGGTGTATTTGTAGATCTGCGCGGCGGCGGGCAGGGCGATCAGCACAAGCAGGCATAACAACAATGAGCGCATTGCAGGCTTCCATTGGCCGTTGGGCAAGTGTCCGGCCCTGTTCCGTTCATGGCGATAAGCGCTGAGCATAGAGCACTTCAGCGCACATCGGCAGGTCGGCTCAGCGGCTGGCGCTGCACAACTCAGCGGTAGCGCGTACCTGGGCAAGCTCGCGCAATGGCGCGTGGGCGCTGTCTTTATTGGCCTTGGCCAGCCAGGACGGGCACTGCGGGTCGTTGCGATAAGGGCTGAAATCGGCCAGTTGTTGCAGCAGGCGTTTTTGTAACTGATCAAGTTGCGGGCGGATCTGCCCGATGAGATCGGGGCGAGGATCATTGGGCGCCTTGCCTTGGGCATGCCAGTCAGACAGGTGCGCGTATTGCACCAGTTTGTTGGCCTCGATCTGCGCCGAGAAGAACTGTTCGACGGCTTCGTTGCTCAATTTATAGGCAGGTGCCAGAGCGACAGCACCGGCAATGACTTCGCGCTCGCGCTGCCGGTCTTCGACCGGTTTGCCGCTGTCCCATTTGCTCAGCGCGACCTGATCGGCAATCGCCAGGCGTTCTTCGATGGTGCCAAGCAACGGGGCGAGGGCGGCAGGTGCCGGGCTGGCAAAAGCGCTGTTGGCCAGCAGGGCGGTGAGCAGGGCAAGGCATGGACGTAGGCGCATGGGGCATCTCGGCTTTATCGGATGAAGGCCATGATGCACGCAACCGGGCATCCGACGACAGACGGTCGCCCATAAAAAAGGCCTCCCGAAGGAGGCCTCTCTTTTGTCACGCCGCGTAGCGCGGCGCTACCGGATCAGCAGCTGTAGTACAGCTCATATTCCAGTGGGTGTACGAAGGTACGAACCTTGATTTCTTCTTCGCTTTTCAGAGCGATGTAAGCGTCGATGAAGTCGTCGCTGAAGACGCCGCCTTTGGTCAGGAACGCACGACCTTTGTCCAGCTCTTCCAGGGCTTCTTTCAGGCTGCCGCAAACTTGTGGGATCTCTTTCGCCTCTTCAGGCGGCAGGTCGTACAGGTTTTTGTCAGCTGCGTCGCCAGGGTGGATCTTGTTCTGGATGCCGTCCAGGCCAGCCATCAACAGTGCAGCGAAGCCCAGGTACGGGTTAGCTGCCGGATCCGGGAAGCGAGCTTCGATACGGCGAGCGCGAGGGCTGGACACGTAAGGAATACGGATCGAAGCCGAACGGTTACGAGCCGAGTAAGCCAGCATCACTGGCGCTTCGAAACCTGGGACCAGACGCTTGTAGGAGTTGGTCGACGGGTTGGTGAAGCCGTTCAGAGCCTTACCGTGCTTGATGATGCCGCCGATGAAGTACAGAGCGGTATCGGACAGGCCGGCATAGCCTTCGCCAGCGAAGGTGTTCTTGCCATCTTTGGCGATGGACAGGTGAACGTGCATACCCGAACCGTTGTCGCCGTACAGAGGCTTAGGCATGAAGGTCGCGGTGCGGCCGTATGCATCAGCAACGTTGTGTACGCAGTACTTCAGGGTCTGAACTTCGTCAGCCTTGGCAACCAGGGTGTTGAACTTCACGCCGATTTCGTTCTGACCGGCAGTCGCCACTTCGTGGTGGTGAACTTCGATGACCAGGCCCATTTCTTCCATGGCGTTGCACATGGAGGTACGGATTTCGTGGTCGTGGTCGAACGGCGGAACAGGGAAGTAGCCGCCTTTGACGCCTGGACGGTGGCCTTTGTTGCCGCCTTCCACGTCCTGGTCGGACATCCACGAACCTTGTTCGGAGAAGATTTTGAACATCGAACCGGAGATGTCGGACTTGAACTTCACTTCGTCGAAGATGAAGAATTCAGGCTCTGGACCAACGAATACGGTGTCGCCGATACCGGTCGACTTCAGGTATTCCTCGGCACGCTTGGCGATCGCACGTGGGTCACGGTCGTAGCCTTGCATGGTCGAAGGCTCGATCACGTCGCAAACCAGGATCAGGGTCGGCTCTTCGGTGAACGGGTCGAGAACGGCAGTGCTGTCGTCCGGCATCAGGATCATGTCGGAAGCTTCGATGCCTTTCCAGCCAGCGATGGAGGAACCGTCGAACATTTTGCCTTCTTCGAAGAAAGCTTCATCCAGCCCATCGCGAGCCGGCATGGTCACGTGGTGCTGAGTGCCTTTTGTGTCCGTGAAGCGCAGATCAATCCACTTGACGTCATGATCTTTGATGAGTTGAACCGACTTCGACATAGTGTCCTCCGGGTGGCTTCGGGCTTAGTAGTGGATGCCCTTAGAATGTGGGTGATGCCGGCGCGAATACTCTGCCAAGGCAACCTGCCTCACAAGGGAGCAAATTGCATGCCAGTGCCCCACCATGGGTTTTTTGCCCCAATATCACGCTTATAAAGGTGCAAAGCCTCGAAAAGCGCCAAACCTCGCCCTGTAATGTAGCGTCGAATTCCATAAATGACCTGTTTTGGTGCGCACAAAACCTTCTGCACATTAACTGGTTAAACCTTGAGCAATTTCCGCTATAATCCGCGCCCCCCTTTTTCGGCTGGCCCAGCGCGCGCTGTTTTCATGAAACTAATCGTAAAAGTCTTCCCCGAGATCACCATCAAGAGCCGCCCGGTACGGATGCGTTTCATCCGCCAGTTGGCCAAAAACATCCGTACCGTGCTCCGCGATCTGGACCCGGCTGTGGTGGTCAACGGTGTGTGGGACAATCTCGAGCTGGAAACCCGCGTCAGCGAGCCGAAAGCCCTGAAGGAGATGACCGAGCGCCTGAGCTGCATGCCGGGTATCGCGCATTTCCTGCAGGTCGATGAATACCCGTTGGGCGACTTCGACGACATCGTCGCCAAGTGCAAGCAGCATTTCGGTGACGCCCTGGCCGGGAAGATTTTTTCGGTGCGCTGCAAGCGTGCCGGCAAGCACGAATTCAGCTCCATGGACGTCGAGAAATACGTCGGCAGCCAACTGCGTCGTCAGTGCGGCGCCGCCGGAATCTCGCTCAAAGCGCCGGAAATCGAAGTTCGCATCGAAATTCGCGACAAACGGTTGTTCGTGATCCACAGCCAGCACAACAGCATCGGCGGTTATCCGCTGGGTGCCCTGGAACAGACGCTTGTACTGATGTCCGGTGGCTTCGATTCCACCGTCGCCGCCTACCAGATCATGCGCCGCGGGCTGATGAGCCATTTCTGCTTCTTCAATCTGGGCGGACGAGCCCACGAACTGGGCGTCATGGAAGTCGCGCACTTCATCTGGAAGAAGTACGGCAGCTCCCAACGCGTGTTATTTGTCAGTGTGCCGTTCGAGGAAGTACTGGGAGAAATTCTCGGGAAAGTCGATAACAGTCATATGGGCGTAGTTTTGAAGCGTATGATGTTGCGCGCTGCTTCCCGTATTGCCGATCGGCTGGAGATCGAAGCGCTGGTCACCGGCGAAGCGATTTCCCAGGTGTCGAGCCAGACGTTGCCGAACCTGTCCGTGATCGACTGCGTGACCGACAAGCTGGTCTTGCGCCCGCTGATCGCCAGTCACAAGCAGGACATCATCGACCTGGCCAACGAAATCGGTACTGCCGATTTCGCCAAGCATATGCCGGAATACTGCGGGGTCATCTCGGTGAACCCAAAGACCCACGCCAAGCGTCCGCGCGTGGAGCATGAAGAGAAAGAATTCGACATGGCGGTCCTTGAGCGTGCGCTCGAGAACGCCAAACTGGTGCCGATCGATCGCGTAATCGACGAATTGGGCCAGGATTTGCAGATCGAAGAAGTCAGCGAAGCTCTGGCGGGCCAGATCATCATCGACATCCGTCACCCGGATGCCGCTGAAGACGAGCCGCTGGAACTTGCTGGCATTGAGGTGCAGACGATGCCGTTTTATGCATTGAACGCTCGTTTCAAGGAACTGGACCCTACTCGCCAGTACCTGCTGTATTGCGACAAAGGCGTGATGAGTCGCCTGCATGCCCACCATTTGCTCAGTGAGGGGCATGCCAATGTGCGCGTTTATCGACCGAGCTAAGTGCCCGGGGCTGTTTGCCTGTGGCCTGCGTCACCGGCCCCCCGACGCCGCCGTCAAGCTGTAACGGCTTTGCCGGACTCTACTGTAAATCGCTGCCAAGACTTGTCAGCACACCGAATCCTCTGATCGAGATACACAAGTGATCGAAAATCTACGCAACATCGCCATCATTGCTCACGTTGACCATGGTAAAACCACCCTGGTAGACAAACTCTTGCGTCAATCCGGCACCCTGGAGCGCAACGAGCTCAACGACGAGCGCGTGATGGACTCCAACGACCAGGAGAAAGAGCGCGGTATTACCATTCTGGCGAAAAACACCGCCATCAACTGGAACGGCTACCACATCAACATCGTGGACACCCCGGGCCACGCCGACTTCGGCGGCGAAGTTGAACGCGTAATGTCGATGGTTGACTCCGTTCTGCTGCTGGTTGACGCTCAAGACGGCCCTATGCCGCAAACCCGTTTCGTGACCAAGAAGGCTTTCGAAGCCGGCCTGCGTCCAATCGTGGTGATCAACAAGGTTGACCGTCCAGGCGCGCGTCCGGACTGGGTTCTGGACCAGATCTTCGACCTGTTCGACAACCTCGGTGCTACCGAAGAACAGCTGGACTTCAAAGTCGTCTACGCCTCGGCCCTGAACGGCATTGCCGGTCTGGAACACACCGACATGGCTGAAGACATGACTCCGCTGTACCAGTCGATCGTCGACAACGTACCTGCGCCGAAAGTCGACCGTGACGGTCCGTTCCAGATGCAAATCTCCGCTCTGGACTACAACAGCTTCCTGGGTGTTATCGGCGTTGGCCGTATCGCTCGTGGTCGCATCAAGCCGAACACTCCGGTTGTCGCTATCGACGCCGACGGCAAGAAGCGTAACGGTCGTATCCTGAAGCTGATGGGTCACCACGGCCTGCACCGCATCGACGTTGAAGAAGCAGCTGCCGGCGACATCGTCTGCATCAGCGGCTTCGACCAGCTGTTCATCTCCGACACTCTGTGCGACCCACTGAACGTCGAAGCGATGAAGCCGCTGACCGTTGACGAGCCAACCGTTTCCATGACCTTCCAGGTAAACGACTCGCCTTTCTGCGGTAAAGAAGGCAAGTTCGTCACCAGCCGTAACATCAAGGAACGTCTGGACAAAGAACTGCTCTACAACGTTGCCCTGCGCGTTGAAGAAGGCGACACCGCCGACAAGTTCAAAGTCTCCGGCCGTGGTGAGCTGCACCTCTCGGTACTGATCGAAACCATGCGTCGCGAAGGCTTCGAAATGGGTGTTGGTCGTCCGGAAGTGATCATCCGCATGGTTGACGGCGTCAAGCACGAACCGTACGAAAACGTGACCATCGACCTGCCGGAAGAATCGCAAGGTTCGATCATGGAACAGATCGGTATCCGTAAAGGCGACCTGACCAACATGGTTCCGGATGGCAAGGGCCGTGTGCGCCTTGAGTACAACATCCCGGCTCGTGGCTTGATCGGTTTCCGTAACGAGTTCCTGACCCTGACCTCCGGTGCAGGCATCCTGACCTCGATCTTCGACCGTTACGACGTGATGAAGTCCGGCGACATGTCCGGCCGTCAGAACGGCGTGCTGGTTTCGGTTGCTACCGGTAAGGCGCTGACTTACTCGCTGGAAACCCTGCAAGCTCGCGGCAAACTGTTCCTGGGTCACGGTGAAGACGTGTACGAAGGTCAAATCGTCGGCATCAACAGCCGCGACAACGACCTGGGCGTCAACCCAACCAAAGGCAAGAAGCTCGACAACATGCGTGCTTCGGGTAAAGACGAAACCATCGCTCTGGTTCCGCCTATCCGCTTCACCCTGGAGCAGGCTCTGGAATTCGTTCAAGAAGACGAATTGTGCGAAGTCACTCCTAAGTCCATCCGTCTTCGCAAGAAGATCCTGGGCGAAAGCGAGCGTACCCGCGCTGCCAAGAAAGCTGGTAACTGAGTTTCGACTTAGTTAGCGCTTAAAAAAACGCCCCCGACCGCAAGGTCGGGGGCGTTTTTGTTTGTCTGGTGTTTGATGATCGTTCCCACGCTCTGCGTGGGAACGCCTCAATGGACGCTCTGCGTCCACTTTGGGACGCGGAGCGTCCCGGGCTGCATTCCCACGCGGAGCGTGGGAACGATCATGGTAAGAACTCAACGATTGTTTAAAACTTGTCCAGCGTCCGCGGATTGTTCTCGCGCACCACTTCTTTTGGCTTGTACGCGCAATACCCCGGCCGCGGTCCGATCTTCGGGTGATTGCGGCAGGTATCCGGGCGCTTATCATAAATAGTGCACAAACGGCTCTTGCGATCCAGGTACAGGCAATCGTTGTTGCTCATGCGCTGAAGGGTAAAGATCTCGGACTTCTGGTTATAGCGCTCGACGATCCCTTCCTTCTGCAAACGCTTGGCGATGTTCTTCGGCGGATCGCCACGCTCGAATTCGTCGACGATGCCGATACGGATCAGATCCTTGATCTTGACCTCGACCGGCAAGGTGCAGCAGCTGGACACGCAGGAACCGCACATCGGGGCAGAGTATTTTGCCCAGGTATCGAGGCGATCGATCTCCGCGGCGGCGATCAGGTTGGGCTTCATCATCGGTTGTTACCAGCGTGTGCATCAGGGCGCGCGATCATACCGGGACTGGTGGATTTTTGAACAACCTTTCGCCAGATTTTTTCGCTTGGCGCAAAATAATCCCTGTGTCCGGCACGGCCCCTGCATTGTTTCTGGCACGCGACAACGTAATGTCGACCTATCTCGCACTAACAGGAAAAACTGCCGAACCAGAGTCTCAATGGTCTGTCAGACCGACTAGGCTCAGACAACTTCACGCTCGCTCGAGGTCTTATCGATGACTCAAGAACCACTTGTTCGCGAAGCAGAGGTGGCCGCATTCCGCGACGCCGTCTTGACCAAGCTTACCTACGCGGTGGGCAAAGACCCTGATCACGCCTTCGACCACGACTGGTTCGAAGCCATCGCCCTGGCGGCGCGCGATCACATGGTCGAACACTGGATGGACCACACCCGGCAGATCTATCGCAAAGGCCAGAAACGGGTCTATTACCTCTCCCTTGAATTCCTGATCGGCCGCTTGCTCTATGACAGCCTGAGCAATCTCGGCCTGCTTGATGTAGCCCGCGAAGCCATGACCGAACTTGGCGTCGACATCGAGCGCATCCGCCTGCTGGAGCCCGATGCGGCGCTGGGCAATGGAGGCCTCGGGCGCCTGGCGGCGTGCTTCATGGAAAGCATGTCGACCCTCGGCATCGCCGGCCATGGTTACGGCATTCGTTACGAACACGGTTTGTTCCGCCAGGCCATCGTCGACGGTTGGCAGCAGGAACAGACCGAACACTGGCTGGATTTCGGTAACCCGTGGGAGTTTGAACGGCCGGAGGTCGCCTACCCGATCGGCTTCGGCGGCAGTGTCGAAACCGTGACCGATGAAAACGGCAAATCCAGGCAAGTCTGGTCCCCGGCGGAAACCGTGCGGGCCATTGCCTATGACACCCCGGTGGTCGGTTGGCGCGGCGCGAGTGTCAACACGCTGCGACTGTGGCGTGCCCGGGCCATGGAAGATTTGCACCTGGAACGCTTCAACGCTGGCGACCACCTGGGCGCGGTGGCAGAAGTGGCCCGGGCCGAAAGTATCTCCCGCGTGCTCTACCCGGCGGACAGCACCGAGGCCGGCCAGGAACTGCGTCTGCGTCAGGAATACTTCTTCGTCGCCGCATCCCTGCAGGATCTGTTGCGCCGCCATCGCAACATGCACACCTCGGTGCTGACCCTGGGCGATCACGCGGCCATTCAACTCAACGACACTCACCCCTCGATTGCCGTGGCCGAGTTGATGCGTCAGTTGGTCGACGTTTATGACGTGGCGTGGGATGCGGCGTGGCAAGTTACGGTCGACACGCTGTCGTACACCAACCACACGCTGTTGCCGGAGGCGCTGGAAACCTGGCCGGTCGGTTTGATGGAGCGGATGCTGCCACGGCACATGCAGATCATTTATTTGATCAACGCCCAGCACATCGACTCATTGCGGGCCAAGGGTGTTCACGATTTCGACGTGTTGCGTGCGGTGTCGCTGATCGAGGAGGACAACGGTCGTCGCGTGCGCATGGGTAACCTGGCATTCCTTGGTTCTCACAGCGTCAACGGCGTGTCCGGCCTGCACACGCAACTGATGCGCAGCACCGTGTTTTCCGAGTTGCATAAACTCTATCCAGAGCGGATCAACAACAAGACCAACGGCATTACCTTCCGCCGCTGGCTCTACCAGGCCAACCCCGAGCTGACCTCGATGATGGTCGACGCCCTCGGCCCGGATATGCTGGATAACCCCGAAGAAAGCCTGATAGGGCTGGAACCGTTTGCCGAGAAGACTGCATTCCGCAAACAGTTCGCCGAACAGCGGCTGCACAGCAAGAAAGCCCTGGCGTACCTGATTCATGAACGGCTGGGGGTTGCGATCAACCCGGCGGCGATGTTCGACGTGCAGGTCAAGCGGATCCACGAATACAAACGTCAGTTGCTCAACCTGCTGCACACCGTTGCGCTGTATCAGGCGATTCGTGCGGAACCGGAAATCGACTGGGTGCCGCGGGTGAAGATCTTCGCCGGCAAGGCGGCGGCCAGTTATCACCAGGCCAAATTGATCATCAAACTGACCAACGACATCGCCCGGGTGGTCAACAACGACCCGACCGTGCGTGGTTTGCTCAAAGTGGTGTTCTTGCCCAACTACAACGTCAGCCTGGCCGAAAGCATCATTCCAGCGGCGGATTTGTCGGAACAGATTTCCACCGCAGGCTTCGAAGCCTCGGGCACCAGCAACATGAAGTTCGGCCTCAACGGCGCACTGACCATCGGCACCCTGGACGGGGCCAACGTGGAGATGAGCGAGCGCATTGGTGTCGAACACATGTTCATCTTCGGCCTCAGCGCCGAGCAAGTGGAAGCGCGCAAGCTCAACCATGAGTTCAGCGCGGCACCGGACATTGCCGCCTCCCATCGACTCAACGATGTGTTGCAAGCGATCCGCGGAGGGGTGTTCTCACCAGACGATCCGTCCCGCTACACCACACTGATTGATTCGCTGGTGGACTATGACCGCTTCCTGGTCTGCGCCGATTTCGATTCTTACTGGAACGCTCAGATGCGGGTCGAGGCTCATTGGCACGACTCCAAAGAGTGGTGGCGCTCGGCGGTATTGAGCAGCGCGCGGATGGGCTGGTTCTCGTCCGACCGGACCATTCGCGAGTACGCCACGGATATCTGGAAGGCTTTGGAGTAACTTTCTGCAACAAATGTGCGCAAGGCCCAACGTCCGTTGGGCCTGATCGATATACTAAGCACCAACTTGACCCTTGTGGGAGCGGGCTTGCTCGCGAAAGCGGACCGACATTCAACATCATTGTCGAATGTCAGGCCCTCTTCGCGAGCAAGCCCGCTCCCACATTGGATTTGTGGTGCAGATGCAATCTGCTCTCACACTGGACTCCGGGTGTCTGCTCACTAGACTGAGCTTTGACGCTGTATCGCCCGGATTCGCCCCGCCGCGGGGCCGCTTAGGGATATCGACCATGCAATGGATGTTCATGCTGATTGGGCTGCTGCTGGGCTGGCTACTCGACGAGTCGTTCAGCGATGCGCTGTTGGGCGCTTTGCTCGGGCTGGGTATTGGCCAGGCCATCCGCATCGGCCGCTTGAGCACTCAAAGCGCCGAGCAGCGACGCTTGCTCGATCAGGCACAAGTTGCGCTGCATGCGGTCGAGCAGCGATTGGCATTGCTGGAAGTGTCGGGCGTCAAAACACCTGAAGCCATTGAACCTGCGCCTAGCGAGCCGGTTCCATCCCCTGAAATCATTCTTGAACAAGCGCCTGTCGCAGCCTCGGAGTTGATCTGGGAGCTGCCGCCTGAACTCGAACCCATCGCGGCGGCCACCACCGAAGCCAGTCGTCCGCCGCCCTCTGATGCCTGGAAACCCGAATCGATTGCCCGCGAACCACAGCAACCGGCTGAGCCTCGCAGCCCGAACTTCATCGAGCGCGCCATCAGCGGCGCGCGCAACTGGCTGTTCGGCGGCAATACCGTGCTGCGAGTTGGCGTGGTGCTGTTGTTCCTTGGCCTGGCCTTCCTGTTGCGCTATGCCACCGAGGGCATGGTGGTGCCGGTCGAGTTGCGTTATGCCGGTGTCGCGGCGGCGGCCTTGGGCTTGCTCGCGCTGGGCTGGTGGCTGCGTCTGCGCAACAGCAATTACGCGTTGATGCTGCAAGGCACCGGGATCGCGGTGTTGTACCTGACCGTATTTGCCGCGATGCGTCTGCATCCGTTGCTCGACCCCACGGCTGCACTGGGGCTGTTGGTGGTGGTGACGGTGTTCTCGGCGATTCTCGCCATTACCCAAAACGCCTTGGGCCTGGCTGCCGCTGCCGCCCTGGGTGGTTTCGCCGCGCCGATCCTGACCTCCACCGGCGCCGGCAACCATGTCGCGCTGTTCAGCTACTTCGCCTTGCTCAACGCCGGCATCCTCGCCATCGCGTGGTTCAAGGCCTGGCGGCTGCTTAACCTGATCGGTTTTGTCGGCACCTTCGGCATCGGGTTGGCCTGGGGTCTGCGTTCCTATACACCGGAATTGCTGTGGAGTACCGAGCCGTTCCTGATTCTGTTTTTCCTGATGTACCTGGCCATCGGCTTGTTGTTCGCCCGGCGCAAACTGCTGGAAATGAGCGATGCGCCCGAGGACGACAGCCGCGAGGCGCTGCTGCACTGGTCGGCGCGCAAGGGCGATTACGTCGACGGCACGATGCTGTTCGCCCCTCCGCTGGTGGGTTTCGGTTTGCAGTTCGCGCTGGTGGAGCATCTGGAATTTGCCGCCGCCTTCAGCGCCTTGGCACTGGGCATGATTTACATGGGGCTGGCCCGATTGCTGATGGGCGGTCGAGCGCTGTTGTTGGCAGAAACCTGTCTGGCACTTGGCGTGATCTTCGCCAGCCTGGCGATTCCCTTGGGGCTCGACGCGCGTTGGACCGCAGCTGCCTGGGCGGTGGAAGGCGCGGGGATTTTCTGGCTCGGTCTGCGTCAACAACGACCGCTGGCGCGAGCCTTTGCCTTGCTGCTGCAGCTGGGCTCGGCACTGGCCTTTCTCAGTGAGCTGCGGACTGGTGAGAGCAGCCTGCTCGATGGCGCACCGCTGGGAGCGTTGATGCTCGGCGTGGCGCTGCTGTTCAGCTTCTACCAGTTGCGCAAAGCGTTGCCTGAACAAACGTCGCAGTGGGAGCGCCAAGCACTGCCGGTGCTGGCCTGTCTGGGGCTGACGTTCCTCTATCTGCTGGCGCCGCTGTTTTTCTTCACCCACGGCACGGCGATCAGTTGGGCGCTGGCCGGGTTGGCGACGCTGTTCGTCGGCCTGCGCCTGCAATCGAGAACCTTCCTGTTCACCGCGTTCGCCGTGCAACTGCTTGGCGGTGCGTTGTTCCTGTTACGGCTGCAAGGGGCGGGCGGCGAGTCTGCCGCGGTGTTCAGCGCCGGTTGGAGCGGTTTGCTCAGCGCGTCCCTGATCGGGCTGGCATTGATCGCCGGGATGTTGCTGGCGGCCCGCGACGAAATGGTGCGCAGCGACGTGCGTTTGCTGCGCGGCTTGTCAGTGGTGTTGCTGGCCGGCCTGGTGTTGATCAACCTTGCCGTGTTGTTTGTGTTGCCATGGCAAACCGCGAGCGCGGTGTGGGCCGCCAGTGGTTTGTTCATCATCTGGTTGAGCCTGTACCTGAAACAGCGGGTGAGTTTTGTCTTTGGTCTGCTGTTGCAGGTGATCGGTGGCGCGGCGTTCCTGTTCGCCGGGCCGGACCTGCTCGGCCCGCTGCTCAGCGAAGGGTTGCGACCGTTGGCGCATAGCGGTTTCTGGACGCCGCTGGTGCTGGGGCTGGCCGCCTTCGTCGGGGCCTGGCGTTTGCAGCTCGGCAACCATGCCTCGGCCTTCGATGGGTTGAGCCTGCAGCGCTTGTCCGAAGTATTGCTGGTGTGGGGCGCGGGTTGGTGGGCGCTGGCGTGGGTCAGCGAAGTGCTGCGCTTTGCGCCGTTGAATCTGCAAGCCACTTTGTTGCTGGCCTTCGCCGCCGTGAGTGTCGCGCTGTGGGCGGTGTTGGCGCTGCGCCTGAAGTGGTCGTCGCTGGGCTTGCTCTGCACGTTGCTGATTCCCGCTGCCGGTTTGGTGCTGCTCGCGGCCTGGCATTCGCGTTATCACCCGGCCGCCAACTTCGGCTGGTTGGTTTGGATCGCGGTGTTCGTCGTGCATTTCATCTCACTGCGGCGTCTGGCACCGACGTTGCCCGCAACAGCCCTGAGCACCGCCCATGTGCTCGGCTGCTGGTTGTTGATCGGCGTGTTGGCCCTGGAGCTGCGTTACGGTCTGCTGCTGTTGTCGGAGCAGTACAATGCCTGGCGCTGGCTGGGCTGGGCGATTCTGCCGAGCCTGTATCTGGTGCTGATGGCTGCACCGCGTGCGTGGCCATGGCCGGTGTCGGAGTATCCCCGCGAGTACCGGGTTTATGCCGCTGCGCCGTTGGCACTGTTGATGCTCGGCTGGTTCTGGTTGGCGAACATCGCCAGTGACGGCACCGCCGAGCCGTTGCCGTATGTGCCGCTGATTAACCCGCTGGAGTTGGGTCTGTTGTTCGCCCTGTTCGGCGTTTACATCTGGTCTCGCAGCGCCGTGGCGCAACTGGCAATTCGCAAGGAGTACGCCGATAACGCCACGCAAGTGATCGCCGGGGTTTCGCTGTTCGTCTTCTTTACCGCGCTGGTGATGCGCGCGGCTCACCATTGGGGTGGCGTGCCGTACGCGCTGGATCTGCTGCTTCAATCGATGCTGGTACAGGCGGGCCTGTCTATTGTCTGGACCCTGATGGCCCTGAGTCTGATGATCGGTGGGCATCTGCGTCATCGGCGCGAAGTCTGGCTGATCGGCGCGGCGCTGATCGCGTTGGTGGTCGCCAAGCTGTTCTTCGTTGAATTGAGTAACCGCGGCGGGCTCGCGCGGATCGTGTCGTTTATCGGCGTTGGCGTGTTGCTGTTGGTGGTGGGCTATTTCGCTCCATTGCCACCCAAGCGTGCCGAAGCTGTGCCGGATGTTGAAAAACCGGCCCCTGAAACCGAAGGAGTGTCGTCTTGAGTCAGAAACTGAACCTGGGCTGGTGGGGGGCTGTGGTGTTGGGTGTGTCGCTGTCGGCCGGCGCGCAGGAAAAACCGGCGGACTTTGCCGCGCAGGTGCCACTGTCGGTGAGTGGCGAGGGGCCGTGGTATCGCCTGGAATTGCCCTTGGGCGTGCAACTGAAAGCGCGGCAAACCGATCTCAGCGATCTACGCGTGTTCAACGCCGCCGGTGAGCCTCAGGCTTATGCGCTGGCCCGAGAACCCGCGCAGACCCGCGAAAACCGTACGCTTCACGACGTGAAGTGGTTCCCGTTGTACAACTCGGCGGATGCCACCGAGCGCGCGCCGAGTGTGCGCGTGCAATCGAACACCAACGGCACGTTGATCGAGGTGCAGCCGTCCAGCCAGTTGGAGGCGGGCGAAGAAGAGCTGCGCGGCTGGTTACTCGATGCCAGTCGAATCAAGGCGCCGTTACAGCAATTGATCCTCGATTGGACCAGCGATCGCGACGGCTTCCAGCGTTTCAGCATCGAAGCCAGCGACGATTTGCAGCATTGGCAGTCGTGGGGCGAAGGGCAAGTGGCGCGTCTGACGTTTGCCGACGAACGGGTCGAACAGCATGAGGTCGGCCTGCCGGGGCAATCGGCGCGCTATCTGCGTTTGCTGTGGAGCTCACCGCAATCGGCGCCAGCGCTGACGTCGGCGCAACTGGAAAGCACCAACCCTCGCACCTTGCCGCTGCCGTTGGTCTGGTCACAACCGTTGGCTGGCACCAGCGTGAAGGCCGGTGAGTACATTTGGCAATTGCCGATGGGGTTGAATGTCCAGCGCTTGCAGATCGAGCTGAATCAGCCCAACAGCCTGGCACCGGTGACGTTGTCGGGTCGCCGGGAAACCAGCCTGCCGTGGCAAACGCTGACCAGCGGTTTGCTCTACCGCTTGACCCAGAATGGCCAGGACGTGGTGCAGAACGAATTGCAGCTGCCGGGCCAGACCGTGCAGCAATTGAAGCTGACGGTGGATGAGCGCGGCGGTGGCCTGGGCGTCGAAGCGCCGACCGTGCGGTTTGCCGTGCGCTCCACGCAACTGGTGTTCCTGGCACGCGGTGCCGGGCCTTATACGTTGGCGTTGGGGAGTGCGACGGTGAAGGCGGCAAGCTTGCCATTATCGACGCTGATTCCCGATTACAGCGCTGCGAAGCTGGCGGCGTTGGGCAAGGCGACCGTGGAGGGTGGGGTCGTGGTGACTCCGGCGGCGACCGTGCCTGCGGTGGCGAACACGAACTGGAAGAAATTCGGGCTGTGGGCGGTGCTGTTGCTCAGTGTGCTGTTTTTGGGGGCCATGGCATTCAGCTTGCTGCGCAAGCCTGCTGCCAAGTCCTGAGGATGGCTGGTGCTATGCGCCATTCGCGAGCAAGCCCGCTCCCACACTGGATCTCGGTCGTACACAAATGTTGTGCACGCTGAAGATCTACTGTGGGAGCGGGCTTGCCCGCGAAAGCGGTCTATCAGCCACAAAAAAACCTCAATCTGCCACTGATCCGCAAGCCACATCGGCCCCATTTCGAACTACGCTCAACCCCGCACATGAACTCTATTGGGTGTATCACGTCTGATAGGAGGAAATGCGCCCCGACTCGCGTTAAACTGCGCGGGTTTTTAGCCCCCCATTCCACCGGAGCCGTCCATGTCCCGCGTTACCTTGAGTCGCTATTTGATTGAGCAGACCCGTAGCAACAACACTCCTGCCGATCTGCGCTTCCTGATCGAAGTGGTGGCGCGTGCTTGCAAGGAAATCAGCCACGCCGTCTCTAAAGGCGCCCTGGGTGGTGTTCTGGGCAGCATGGGCACTGAAAACGTCCAGGGCGAAGTGCAGAAGAAGCTCGACGTAATCTCCAACGAAATCCTGCTCGAAGCCAACGAGTGGGGCGGTCACCTGGCCGGCATGGCGTCCGAAGAAATGGACAACGCCTACCAGATCCCTGGCAAGTACCCGAAAGGCGCGTACCTGCTGGTATTCGACCCACTGGACGGTTCGTCGAACATCGACATCAACGCACCGGTCGGTACTATCTTCTCGGTGCTGCGTTGCCCGAACGAATACCTGAGCCAGAACGAACCTCTGAACGAGAAGGCTTTCCTGCAGCCAGGCACCGAGCAGGTAGCCGCCGGTTATGCCATCTACGGCCCGCAGACCATGCTGGTACTGACCTTGGGCGACGGCGTGAAAGGCTTCACCCTGGACCGCGAAATGGGCAGCTTCGTGCTGACCCATGAAGACATCAAGATCCCGGAGTCCACTCAGGAGTTCGCGATCAACGCGTCCAACCAGCGTCACTGGGAAGCTCCGGTACAACGCTACGTCAGCGAATTGCTGGCTGGCGAAGAAGGCCCGTTGAAAAAGAACTACAACATGCGCTGGGTCGCCGCGATGGTCGCGGACGTGCACCGCATCCTGACCCGCGGCGGTCTGTTCATGTACCCACGCGACAGCCGCGAGCCGTCGAAGCCGGGCAAGCTGCGTCTGATGTACGAAGCCAACCCGATGTCGTTCCTGGTGGAACAAGCCGGCGGCGCGTCCACTGACGGCCACCAGCGCATCCTCGACATCCAGCCGGAAGGCCTGCACCAGCGTGTTGCGGTGTTCCTCGGTTCGAAAGAAGAAGTTGCCCGCGTCACGGCTTACCACAAGGAATAAACCATGACCGCGCCCTGGCAGCCGTTACTCGAATGGTGGTTTGGATCTTTCGAATCACCCAAAGAAATAGCGGCTGACAAGGGCAAGTTATGGTTCGGCAAGCGCGACAGCCAGGACCTCGAAGCGCGGACGCGTTTCGGGGACCTGGTCGAGCAGGCACTGGCCGGCGGTTTGACCGAATGGGCGCAACACCCCGAAGGTTGGCTGGCCCTGGTGCTGCTACTCGATCAACTTCCGCGAATGATCTTTCGCGACACTCCCAAATCCTTTTCAGGCGATCTCAGGGCTCAGGCACTGGTAGCGCAAGGCATTGCCGCGGATTTCGATCGGCAACTGCGGCCGATCCAGCGGGTGTTTATCTATCTGGTGTTTGAGCACTGCGAAAATCTGGCAGTGCAGAACGAAGCGGTTTCGCGGTTTCTGGATCTGGTTGAACAGCAGCCTGAGGCGGATCGGGCGGTGTTTGCCGACAACCTGGATTATGCCGAGCGGCATCAGAAGATCATTGCGCGGTTTGGACGGTTTCCCCATCGCAATGCGGTGCTGGGGCGTGAATCTACGGCTGAGGAAATTGAGTTTCTTTCAGGGCCTGGATCCCGCTTCTAGCTTTGATCGTTCCCACGCTCCGCGTGGGAATGCAGCCCGGGACGCTCCGCGTCCCTTCCAGAGCCGAACGCGGAGCGTCCGTTGAGGCATTCCCACGCAGAGCGTGGGAACGATCAACACATTAGATCCTGAAACTACCCACCAACTGCTTCAACCGCGCCGCCTGCTGCTCAAGGTCAGCGCACGCACGCAAAGTCGATTGCAAGTTCTCTACACCTTCCTGGTTCAACGTGTTGATCTCGGTGATGTCGACGTTGATCGACTCAACCACAGCGGTTTGCTCCTCGGTCGCGGTGGCCACGGACTGATTCATCCCGTCGATTTCACCGATGCGCTGCGTCACGCTGCCCAGGCGTTCGCCGGCCTGGTTGGCGATGCCGACGCTGCTTTCGCTCTGGCGCTGGCTGTCGGTCATGGTACTGACCGCTTCCCGGGCGCCGACTTGCAGTTCTTCGATCATCTTCTGCACTTGCTGCGCCGAATCCTGAGTGCGGTGAGCGAGGTTGCGCACCTCATCGGCAACCACGGCAAAACCACGGCCGGCTTCACCGGCACGGGCCGCTTCGATGGCCGCGTTGAGCGCCAGCAGGTTGGTTTGCTGCGAGATGCTGGTGATCACTTCCAGAATCTGGCCGATGTTCACTGTGTTGCTGTTCAGGGTTTCGATGTTGCCGCAGGAATCACTGATTTTTGCCGATAGCTGCTGCATGGCGGCGATGGTTTTATCCACCACTTGCTGACCGTCTTCGGCCAAGGCACGGGCGTCGCTCGAATGTTGCGAGGCGAGGGCGGCGTTCTGGGCGATTTCCTGGGCGGCGGCACCCAATTCGTTGATGGCTGCAGCCACGCTGCTGGTGCGTGAGGCCTGCTGATCGGAGTTGAACATCGATGAGTTCGATGCAGCTACGACGCGCAAGGCGACTTCGTTGACCTGGCCGGTGGCCGAGGACACTTCGCGGATCGAGGTATGAATACGTTCCACAAAACGGTTGAACGAGGTGCCCAACGCACCGAATTCATCCTGGCCGTGAATGGTCAGGCGCTTGGTCAGGTCGCCTTCGCCCTCGGCGATGTCATGCATGGCGCGGCCCATGGTCAGCAGCGGTTGCATCAGCATGCGGATCAACATGCTCAGCAGCGCGATGATGATCACCACGGCGATGACCATGGCGATGATCGCCGAGGTACGGAATTCGCTGAGCATCGAGAACGCGGTGTCTTTATCCAGCACCAGCGCCACGTACCAGTCTGCAGACGGCACGCCGTTGACGTGAGTGAAGGAGATGAACCGGGTTTTGCCGTCCAGTTCGACTTCCTTCAGGCCCGGGCTGATTTTCGGCGCCCCGTTGGGGTAAGCGTCAGCCAGGTTCTTGAGCACCAGTTTGCTGTCCGGGTGGATCAGGATCTTGCCGTCGGCGCTGACGATAAACGCATGGCCATGACCGCCGAAACTCAGAGAGTTGATGATCGCGCTGACGCTGGACAGATCAATGTCTGCACCGGCGACGCCAATCATTTGATTCTGGTGCTTAACCGGCGTGGCAACGGTAATCACCAGTTTGCCCGACGATGCCGCAATGTAGGGTTCGGTGACGATGGTCTGTTGCGCGTTGTTGGCCGCCTTGTACCAGCCACGAGCGCGCGGGTCGTAGTCCGCGGCGCGATTGCCGGCCGGGACCGAGAACATCACGCCATCGGTGCCGCCAAAGTAGCTCAGCTGAAAGTTGCCGGTGTAGGCCGGCAGGTCGATGGCGCGCTTGAGATTGGCTTGGGCGCTGCCGTCCACGGCGATTTGCTGGGCCAGCGATTGCAGCAATTGAATGCGGCTTTCCAGCCAGGTTTGAATGTTGCTGGTGGTCAGGCTGCCGAGTTCCTGCATCGAGGACTCGGTACTGCTGCGCAGAGTCTGCCGCTGGCGGTAATCGTTGAACAGGATGAAACAGACGAATGCAACGGCCACCACAAGGGCGGCGGCCAACAGGATTTTGTGGCTGAATTTCATGTTTCTGGTCATTAAATGAGCTACCGCGAAGGGCTGGTCAACAAGGGGTGTCAATTTGCCACAGTGGAAGGCTTTACACTGCTTCTATGTCGACTGGCCGGCGCCAAAGATTAGGCGGCCTGCGGGGAAACCGACGAAATACTCAACGGCGCGAAAAAGTGGATGATTTATCGTAAAGGGCAGACGGATGGCCGAACAAATAGCCGCAGGGTCAGGGAACCAGACAAGGGTTTTCTCTTCTAAGCTTCAGCTTGGCAGCCATGCCATTCCCTACGCCCCAGGAGTTACACCATGTCGCTGCGATCTATCGCCTTGCTCTCGTTCTGCGTGTTGTTGGCAGCCTGCGGCAAGATCAATCAGGAAAATTATTCGAAGCTGTCGACCGGCATGCCCAAGGCCGAGGTTGAAACCTTGCTGGGCAAACCTACCGATTGCTCCGGCGCACTTGGCATGTCCAGTTGCACGTGGGGTGACAAAAACAGCTTTATCAGCGTGCAGTATGCCGGTGACAAAGTGCTGATGTTTTCTGGCCAAGGCCTGAAGTAAACCGGGGCTATTCGCCCACGGGAGAAAAAAATAATGAAGCGGTTACTGATCGTACTTTTTGCCGGCCTGGTATTGGCCGGCTGCGCCACTTCTGGCGTAGATCCGTTGGCACCCAAGACCGTCAACACGGTCAACCTCAAGCGCTACCAGGGAACCTGGTACGAACTGGCGCGTCTGCCGGTGTATTTTCAGCGCAACTGCGCACAATCCGAAGCCCATTACAGTCTCAAGCCTGAAGGTGACATGGCGGTGCTGAACCGCTGCCTGACGTCGGACTGGCAATGGGAAGAGGCCAAAGGCACGGCTTATCCACAGGTGCCCGGCAAGGCCGACAAGCTGTGGGTCGAGTTCGATACCTGGCTCTCGCGACTGATCCCGGGTGTGGCGAAGGGAGAGTACTGGGTGTTGTACGTCAGCGATGATTACAAGACCGCGATTGTCGGCGACCCGAGCCGCCGTCACCTCTGGCTGCTGTCACGCACCCCGACGGTCAATGGCGTGGTGCGAGAAGAACTGCTGAGCAAGGCGCGTCAGCAGGGTTATGACACGACGCGACTGATCTGGCGCGCGTCGGATAGCAAGATGGCCAAGACTTCGAACTAACTGTTACTGGCGATCTAATGTGGGGGCTTGCTCGCGAAAGCGGTCTGTCAGTCAACAATTGTGTTGAAGGTGACGGCCCTTTCGCGAGCAAGCCCGCTCCCACATTTTTTTTCGGTCAGCCCAAGAGATCGCGCAGCACCTGGGTAAACGCCCGATTACTCTCTTCTTCCCCGGCATGCCGCCCATCACGCACAACCCACTGGCCGTTGACCAGCACGTCCCGGACCTGGCGATCACCACCGGCAAACAGCCAACGATTGAGAATCCCGTCGCCACTGGCCGTCGCCAGATACGGATCGTTGCCATCGAGCACCAGCCAATCCGCACGCTTGCCCACTTCAAGGGCGCCAATCGGCTGCCCCAGCGCCTGGGCGCCGCCATCCAGGGCGGCGTCGTACAGTGTGCGGCCGACCATCGGCTGATCCGCGCCATACAAACGATTTCGCCGCTGATCGCGCAGACGCTGGCCGTATTCCAGCCAGCGCAATTCTTCCACCACGCTTAACGAGACATGGCTATCGGAACCGATGCCCATGCGCCCGCCCTGCGCCAGGAAGTCTACTGCCGGAAAGATCCCGTCGCCGAGGTTGGCTTCGGTGGTCAGGCATAGACCCGCGATGGCGCGGCTCTTGGCCATGAGCGTGACTTCTTCCGGGTTGGCGTGGGTCGCGTGGACCAGGCACCAGCGCTGATCGACGTCGGTGTTTTCGTACAGCCATTGCAACGGACGGCGACCGCTCCAGCTCAGGCAGTCATCGACTTCCTTCTGCTGCTCGGCAATGTGAATGTGCACCGGGCACTGCTTGTCGCTGGCCGCCAGCACTTCACTGATCTGCTGCGGGGTGACCGCGCGCAACGAGTGGAAACACAAACCCAATGCCTGCGCCGGTTGCTGCGCCAGGATCGGCTGCAAGCGCGACTGGAGTTTCAGGTAGTTTTCGGTGCTGTTGATAAAGCGGCGCTGACCTTCGTTCGGGGCCTGGCCACCAAAACCGGAGTGGCTGTAGAGCACTGGCAGCAGGGTCAAGCCGATACCGGCGGAGCTGGCGGCCTGGCTGATGCGCAACGCCAGTTCGGCCGGGTCTGCGTACGGTTGGCCGCTCGTATCGTGGTGTACATAATGAAATTCCGCGACCGAGGTGTAACCGGCCTTGAGCATTTCGATGTACAGCTGACGGGCGATGACGCCAAGTTGGTCCGGGCTGATTTTTCCGACGAGCCGGTACATCAAATCGCGCCAGGTCCAGAAACTGTCATTCGGATTACCCGCCACTTCCGCCAGCCCGGCCATGGCGCGCTGGAAGGCGTGGGAGTGTAAATTCGGCATCCCCGGCAGTAGCGGACCGCTCAGCCGTTCGGCGTCATCTGCGTGAGAATCGGCCTGGATATGGGTCAGCACGCCATCGGCGCTGACCTCAAGACGTACATTGTTGGCCCATCCACTAGGCAGCAGCGCGCGTTCGGCAAAGAAGGCGGACATGGTTCAGCACCCCATCGTGTGTTATTTGTATATACATATACAGACGTTTGCCTGCTCGGTAAACTCCGGCAAGCTAGTAGCCCTCAACAAATGAACAAGGATTAACCGTGCCAACTCCGTCTGCCACATTGCCGCCGAATGCCAATCTGAGCGCCAATCTGGGCGACAGTCCGGCGCCCTTGTACGCCCGCGTCAAACAGATGATCACCCAGCAGATCGACAGTGGAAACTGGCCGCCGCATTACCGCGTTCCGTCGGAAAGCGAGTTGGTCAGCCAGCTGGGTTTCAGCCGCATGACCATCAACCGCGCCCTGCGCGAGATGACCGCCGATGGCCTGTTGGTGCGTATGCAAGGCGTCGGAACGTTCGTCGCCGAGCCGAAAAGCCAGTCCGCCCTGTTTGAAGTACACAACATCGCCGACGAAATTGCCTCCCGTGGCCATCGCCATACGTGCAAGGTGATCACCCTCGAAGAAGAGGCCGCCGGTTCCGAGCGCGCCCTGGCGCTGGACATGCGCGAAGGGCAGAAAGTGTTCCACTCGCTGATCGTGCATTTCGAAAACGATATTCCGGTGCAAATCGAAGACCGTTTCGTCAACGCGCTGGTGGCGCCGGAGTACCTCAAGCAGGACTTCACCCTGCAAACGCCTTACGCCTATCTGAATCAGGTCGCGCCGCTGACCGAAGGCGAGCACGTGGTCGAAGCGATTCTTGCCGAGCCGTCTGAATGCAAATTGCTGCAGATTGAAAAGGGCGAGCCGTGCCTGCTGATTCGTCGCCGCACCTGGTCCGGCCGTCAGCCAGTGACCGCTGCCCGCTTGATTCACCCCGGTTCCCGTCATCGTCTGGAAGGACGGTTCCATAAATAAAGAGCCCTGAATGAGCCAGTTGAAAGTTTTACGCGCAGCAGATTACCCGCGCATGCCGTGGAAAAACGGCGGCGGCAGCACTGAAGAAATCACCCGGGATGGAGGTGCCGGCCTTGAGGGTTTCGGCTGGCGGCTGTCCATTGCCGATATTGGCGAGTCGGGCGGTTTTTCAACCTTTGCCGGCTATGAGCGGGTGATCACCGTGCTGCAAGGCGACGGCATGAGCTTGCGGGTTGATGGTCAGGACACTCGGCCATTGTTACCACTGGACCCCTTTGCTTTCAGTGGCGAGAGTCATGTGTCCTGCACATTGCTCGGCGGGCCGATTCGCGATTTCAACCTGATTTATGCGCCGGACCGTTACAGCGCGCGGTTGCAGTGGCTGGAGGGTGAGCAGCGGTTTTTCAGTTCCGCCGGCACCGTGCTGGTGTTCAGCGTGGCTGAACAGCTTGAAGTGACGGTGGGTAACAACGCCTCTCAGCTAGGGCGTCATGATTGCCTGCAATTCGACGGTAACATTGGCCTGCTGGATATCTCCATCAAGGGTCTGTGCTGTGTGATCGAGCTGATCGCGCGCTGATCCAGCACCGAGTCGCCTCTATCGCGGGCAAGCCCGCTCCCACAGGGACATCATCGTACTTGTGGGAGCGGGCTTGCCCGCGATGCTTTTCTGGGCTCAAAACCCGTTTCCCATCGCGCACCACTTTGTTACCGAACGCCCCAGCGTGGCGCAAAACCACGCTCAAGTAACAGCTGTCCCTCCCCGCGAAAATCTCCCCAAAAAATTTCATCGTCCTCAAAACCCTTGATTTACAGCCTTTCCAGCCCTTTAAAAACTTTTCTTGAACACTCATCCAGCAAGTTGGCCGCTTGATTGCATATGCTTGTATGTACAAGTAAAGACGTATGCGTATGAGTCGATCGAGACTCCTCGCAACGTCCACTGATTCGCTTGTGTCGCTTTGACGCGCACAGGCTGGCTTACCCACCGCCAGGGTTGGTTTGGATTGATCGCTGAGGAGTCTTTTTCGTGACTGACAATACCCAGAAACCTACTAAATACCGCAATGTAGAAATCCGTGCCGCACGCGGTAACAAGCTGACCGCCAAGAGCTGGCTGACTGAAGCGCCGCTGCGCATGCTGATGAACAACCTCGACCCGGAAGTCGCCGAGAACCCTAAAGAACTGGTGGTTTACGGTGGCATCGGTCGTGCGGCACGTAATTGGGAATGCTACGACAAGATCGTCGAAAGCCTGACCAACCTGAACGACGACGAGACCCTGCTGGTGCAATCCGGCAAGCCGGTCGGCGTGTTCAAGACCCACAGCAACGCCCCCCGCGTGCTGATCGCCAACTCCAACCTGGTGCCACACTGGGCGAGCTGGGAACACTTCAACGAACTCGACGCCAAAGGCCTGGCCATGTACGGCCAGATGACCGCTGGCAGCTGGATCTACATTGGCAGCCAGGGCATCGTTCAGGGCACCTACGAAACCTTCGTCGAAGCCGGTCGCCAACACTATAACGATGACCTCAAAGGTCGTTGGGTCCTGACCGCAGGCCTGGGCGGCATGGGCGGCGCTCAGCCTCTGGCTGCAACCCTGGCCGGCGCTTGCTCGCTGAACATCGAATGCCAGCAGGTCAGCATCGATTTCCGCCTGAACAGCCGTTATGTCGATGAGCAAGCCACCGATCTCGACGACGCGCTGGCCCGCATCGCCAAATACACCAAGGAAGGCAAGGCGATTTCCATCGCTCTGCTGGGCAACGCGGCTGAAATCCTGCCGGAACTGGTCAAGCGTGGCGTGCGCCCGGACATGGTCACCGACCAGACCAGCGCCCACGACCCACTCAACGGCTACCTGCCAGCCGGCTGGACCTGGGAAGAGTACCGCGCTCGCGCCAAGACCGAGCCGGCTGCCGTGGTCAAAGCCGCCAAGCAGTCCATGGCCGTACACGTTAAAGCCATGCTCGAATTCCAGAAAATGGGTATTCCGACCTTCGACTACGGCAACAACATCCGTCAGATGGCACAAGAAGAAGGCGTTGAAAACGCGTTCGACTTCCCAGGCTTCGTACCGGCTTACATCCGTCCGCTGTTCTGCCGCGGCATCGGCCCATTCCGTTGGGCTGCGCTGTCGGGCGATCCGCAGGACATCTACAAGACCGACGCCAAAGTAAAAGAACTGATCCCGGACGACGCCCACCTGCACAACTGGCTGGACATGGCCCGCGAGCGCATCAGCTTCCAGGGTCTGCCGGCACGTATCTGCTGGGTTGGTCTGGGTCTGCGCGCCAAGCTGGGTCTGGCGTTCAACGAAATGGTGCGCAGCGGTGAATTGTCCGCGCCAATCGTGATCGGTCGCGACCACCTGGACTCCGGCTCTGTTGCCAGCCCGAACCGCGAAACCGAATCGATGCAGGACGGTTCCGACGCCGTGTCCGACTGGCCTCTGCTCAACGCTCTGCTCAACACCGCGAGCGGCGCGACCTGGGTTTCCCTGCATCACGGCGGCGGCGTCGGCATGGGCTTCTCCCAGCACTCGGGCATGGTGATTGTCTGCGACGGTACGGACGAAGCGGCCGAGCGTATCGCTCGCGTACTGCATAACGACCCGGCTACCGGTGTCATGCGTCACGCCGATGCGGGTTACCAGATCGCAATCGACTGCGCCAAGGAGCAGGGGCTGAACCTGCCGATGATTACCGGTAAATAACGCGGAACCCTGTAGGAGCTGCCGCAGGCTGCGATCTTTTGATCTTGATCTTCGGCGTCAATAACGACGCCAAAAGATCGCAGCCTCGTTTCACTCGACAGCTCCTACCAGTTCCTACCAGTTTCTACGCAGATACAACCAACATCGAATAACAATCCACAGAGGTTGAATCATGGCTGTTAATGATGATCGTGCAGGCAGTAAACCGTTGATCGAGAAACGTTCGATCGACTACATCCCGGAAGCGGAGAGACACGGTCGTCTGTTGAGCCAGTTCACCCTGTGGATGGGTGCCAACCTGCAAATCACCGCGATTGTCACCGGGGCCCTGGCCGTGGTGCTGGGCGGTGATGTGTTCTGGTCGTTGATCGGTTTGTTGATCGGTCAGCTGCTCGGCGGTGGCGTAATGGCGCTGCATGCGGCGCAAGGGCCCAAGCTTGGCCTGCCGCAGATGATCTCCAGCCGGGTACAGTTCGGCGTGTATGGCGCGGCCATCCCGATCGTGCTGGTGTGCCTGATGTACCTGGGCTTCACCGCAACGGGCACCGTGCTTTCCGGCCAGGCGCTGGGCCAGTTGTTTGGCGTCAGCGACAGCGTCGGGATCCTCATCTTCGCCAGTGTCATCGTGCTGGTCACGGTGCTCGGTTATCGGGTGATCCATTTCATCGGCCGTGTCGCCAGTGTCATTGGCGTGATTGCCTTCGTTTACCTGTTCAGTCGCCTGATGAGCCAGACTGACGTTGGCGCACTCCTGCAAATCCGCCACTTCAGCTGGACCAGCTTCCTGCTTGCGGTATCGCTCGCGGCGTCCTGGCAGATCGCCTTCGGCCCCTACGTGGCTGACTATTCACGTTATCTGCCGAGCAGCACGTCTTCGGTGAAGACCTTTTTCGCCGCAGGCGCCGGTTCGGTCATTGGCGCACAGGTGGCGATGATCCTCGGTGTGTTTGCCGCCGCCATGGCCAACGGACAATTCGCTGGCCACGAAGTGGCCTACATTGTTGGTTTGAGCGGCAGCGGTGCCACCGCTGCGCTGCTGTACTTCAGCATCGCGTTCGGCAAGGTCACCATTTCAACGCTGAACTCCTACGGCAGCTTCATGTGCATTGCGACCATCATCAGCGGTTTCCGTGGTGACTTGCGGGTAACGCGCTTGCAGCGTCTGGTCTTCGTGCTGGTCATTGTCGGTACCGCGACCCTGATCGCGTTACTCGGTCAGCACTCGTTCCTTGGTGCGTTCAAGTCCTTCATTCTGTTTTTGCTGGCTTTCTTCACGCCATGGAGCGCGATCAACCTGGTGGACTACTACTGCATCACTCGCGAGCGCTATGACGTGCCGGCGCTGGCCGATCCGAACGGTCGCTACGGCCGTTGGAACCCTCTCGGTATCAGCGTCTATGTCTTCGGTGTGCTGGTGCAACTGCCGTTCATCGCTACCAAGTTCTATACCGGTCCGCTGGTAGACGCTCTGGGTGGTGTGGATATTTCCTGGATCATCGGTCTGGTGCTTCCCGCAGGCCTGTATTACGTGTGCGCGAAAAAATGGCACAGCGCAGTACCCGATCACCTGATTCTGCCGGTCGAGCAGGACAGCGATGTACAACCTGAAACAAGCGGGGCCGGTCGCGCTTCGGCGCAGGCCTGATTGGACGTGGACAGGGCTGGATGCCTCTTGACTGCCGTAAGCCAACTCATGATTAGGAGCGTCAAACAATGAAATCGAACAAGACCCTGCTGACCACATTGCTTTCCATGGGCCTGTTGGCCAGTGCTGGCGCCACCCAGGCGGCTGGCTGGTGCGAATCGGGCAAACCGGTGAAATTCGCCGGCCTGAACTGGGAAAGCGGCATGCTGCTGACCGACGTGATGCAAATCGTCTTGGAGAAAGGCTACGACTGCAAGACCGACAGCCTGCCAGGCAACTCCATCACCATGGAAAACGCCCTGAGCAGCAACGATATTCAAGTGTTTGCCGAAGAGTGGGTCGGTCGTAGCGAAGTCTGGAACAAGGCCGAGAAGGCCGGCAAGGTTATCGGTGTCGGCGCTCCGGTCGTTGGCGCCATCGAAGGCTGGTACGTGCCGCGTTACGTGATCGAAGGCGATGCCAAGCGCAAGCTGGAACCTAAAGCCCCGGACCTGAAAGCGATCGCCGATCTGGGTAAATACGCTGCCGTGTTCAAGGATCAGGAGGAGCCATCCAAGGGCCGTTTCTATAACTGCCCGGCCGGCTGGACCTGTGAGCTGGACAACAGCGAAATGCTCAAAAGCTATGGTCTGGAAAGCACCTACACCAACTTCCGCCCAGGCACCGGCCCGGCGCTGGATGCGGCCGTGCTGTCGAGCTACAAGCGTGGCGAACCGATCCTGTTCTACTACTGGTCGCCAACCCCGCTGATGGGCCAGGTCGACCTGGTCAAACTCGAAGAAAAGCCAGGCGTGGACAAGAGCGTGACGATCAAGGTCGGCCTGTCCAAGACCTTCCACGAGCAAGCCCCGGAACTGGTGGCCGTGCTGGAAAAGGTCAACCTGCCGATCGACCTGCTGAATCAGAACCTCGGGCGCATGGCCAAAGAGCGGATCGAATCGCCAAAACTGGCCAAGATCTTCTTGAAGGAACATCCTGAAGTCTGGCACGCGTGGGTGAGCGAAGACGCAGCCAAAAAGATCGACGCGGCCTTGTAGGTCGAGTGTCTCCGACTGTCGGCAACGGCAGTCGGATGCTTGATCGCAACCCCTTGATTGAGAGTCTTTTTATGTTTCCCGAAAGCTTTACCTTTTCCATCGCCGACTGGGTCAACAGTTGGGTCGATTCGCTGGTCACCAACTACGGCGATGTGTTCCGCAGCATCTCCGACACCCTGTTGTGGGCCATCGTCAATCTTGAAGGGCTGCTGCGTGCGGCGCCCTGGTGGCTGATGCTGGCGATCGTGGCGGGCGTTGCCTGGCACGCGACCCGCAAAGTCGTGACCACGTCGGTCATCGTCGGTCTGCTGTTCCTGGTGGGAGCAGTCGGCCTCTGGGACAAGCTGATGCAGACCCTGGCGCTGATGATGGTAGCGACGGTCATCTCGGTGCTGATCGGCATTCCCCTGGGTATTCTCTCGGCACGCAGCAATCGCCTGCGTTCGGTGCTGATGCCGCTGCTGGACATCATGCAGACCATGCCGAGTTTCGTGTACCTGATCCCGGTATTGATGCTGTTTGGCCTGGGCAAGGTCCCGGCGATTTTCGCCACAGTGATCTACGCCGCGCCGCCGCTGATCCGCCTGACTGATCTGGGTATTCGTCAGGTCGACGGTGAAGTGATGGAAGCGATCAACGCCTTCGGCGCCAATCGCTGGCAGCAACTGTTTGGCGTGCAACTGCCGCTGGCCCTGCCGAGCATCATGGCCGGGATCAACCAGACCACCATGATGGCCCTGTCGATGGTGGTAATCGCCTCGATGATCGGTGCCCGTGGCTTGGGTGAAGATGTGTTGGTGGGGATTCAGACCCTCAACGTCGGACGTGGCCTTGAAGCCGGTCTGGCGATCGTGATTCTGGCAGTGGTCATCGACCGCATTACTCAGGCGTATGGTCGGCCACGGCATGAGGTGAGCAAATGAGCAACGAAGCCATCAGCAAGATTGAAGTCAAAAACGTCTTCAAGATTTTCGGCAACCGTTCCAAAGACGCGCTGGAAATGATTCGCCAGAAAAAGACCAAGGACCAGGTCTTGGCCGAAACCGGTTGTGTGGTCGGCGTGAACGACCTGTCGCTGAGCATCGGCACCGGCGAGATCTTCGTGATCATGGGCCTGTCGGGTTCCGGCAAGTCGACCCTGGTGCGTCACTTCAATCGCCTGATCGACCCCACCAGCGGCGCGATCCTGGTGGACGGCGTGGACATCCTGCAATACGACATGGAAGCCCTGCGCGAATTTCGCCGGCACAAGATCAGCATGGTGTTCCAGAGCTTCGGCCTGTTGCCGCACAAGACCGTGCTGGATAACGTCGCCTACGGCTTGAAAGTGCGTGGCGAGAGCAAGCAGATGTGCGCCGAGCGCGCGCTGCACTGGATCAACACCGTGGGCCTGAAGGGCTACGAAAACAAATACCCGCATCAACTGTCTGGCGGTATGCGCCAGCGTGTGGGCCTGGCGCGCGCCTTGGCGGCGGACACCGACATCATCTTGATGGACGAAGCCTTCAGCGCCCTCGACCCGCTGATCCGCGCCGAAATGCAGGATCAGTTGCTGGAACTGCAAAAGACCCTGCACAAGACCATCGTCTTCATCACCCACGACCTCGACGAGGCCGTGCGCATCGGCAACCGCATCGCGATCCTCAAGGATGGCCGCCTGATTCAGGTCGGCACGCCACGAGAGATCCTGCATTCGCCGGCGGATGAGTATGTGGACCGGTTCGTACAGCGGCGGGCTGCGGTGGTTTAAAGATCGATCGTTCCCACGCTCTGCGTGGGAATGCATCCCGTGACGCTCCGCGTCAAACATGCGCAGGGCTTGAGCCTTGCGCTGACAACGGGACGCAGAGCGTCCCAGGCGGCATTCCCACGCAGAGCGTGGGAACGATCAAGTTCAAGAGGTTGAAGATGTCCCAGGCTGAAAAAATCGTTATCGCCGACGCCCCGTTGCGTTGGCAGGATGTGGTTGCCGTCGCTCGCCATGGCGCACAGCTTGAGCTGTCACCACAGGTCTGGGCGCGGATCGAGAATGCCCAGGCGATCGTCCAGCGCATCGTCGCCAGCGGCGAGCGTGCCTACGGCGTCAACACCGGCCTGGGCGCCTTGTGCAACGTCTCGCTCAAAGACGAACAACTCAGCCAGTTGTCGCGCAATACCTTGCTCAGTCACGCCTGTGGCGTCGGCGCACCCTTGGCCGACGAACAGACCCGCGCAATCATCTGCGCCGCCATCGTCAATTACAGCCACGGCAAATCCGGCATTCATCGGCGGGTGGTCGAAGCCCTGTTGGCGCTGCTCAATCGCGGCATCACCCCGCAAGTACCTTCCCAGGGCTCGGTGGGTTACCTGACCCACATGGCCCACATCAGCATTGCGCTGTTGGGTGTCGGCAATGTCAGCTATCGCGGGCAGATCATTTCCGCGCAGCAGGCCTTGAGCGAGGAAGGTCTGCAACCGGTTCAGCTCGGCGCCAAAGATGGTTTGTGCCTGGTCAATGGCACGCCATGCATGACCGGTCTCAGCTGTCTGGCAATTGCCGATGCGACGCGTCTGGTGCAGTGGGCCGATGTGATCGGTGCCATGAGCTTCGAAGCTCAGCGTGGCCAGATTGCCGCGTTCGATGCCGAGATCATCGCGCTCAAGCCTCACCCGGGCATGCAGCAAGTTGGCATCAACCTGCGGGCGTTGCTCGACGGCAGTGAAGTGATTGCCAGCAGCAAAGGCATTCGCACTCAAGATGCATTGAGCATCCGCTCGATCCCGCAAGTCCACGGCGCCGCTCGCGATCAACTTGAACACGCGAAACAGCAGATCGAAACCGAACTCAACTCTGTCACCGACAACCCGATGCTGCTGGGCACGCCGGACAACTTCCGGGTGATGTCCCAGGCCAACCCGCACGGTCAGTCAGTGGCATTGGCGGCGGATTTGCTGGCGATTGCCATGGCCGAAATCGGCTCCATCGCCGAGCGTCGGCTGGACCGCTTGATCAACCCGCACGTCAGCGGTCTGCCGGCGTTTCTGGTGGCCAATCCCGGGGTGAATTCCGGGATGATGATCGTCCAGTACGTTGCCGCGTCCCTGTGTGCGGAAAATCGTCAACTGGCGCAACCGGCGGTGCTCGAC
Source organism: Pseudomonas sp. PDM09 (assembly GCF_014852305.1). Classification (NCBI taxonomy): domain Bacteria; kingdom Pseudomonadati; phylum Pseudomonadota; class Gammaproteobacteria; order Pseudomonadales; family Pseudomonadaceae; genus Pseudomonas; species Pseudomonas sp. PDM09. The sequence continues at coordinate 76,092 of NZ_JACVBI010000014.1, forward strand.
AACTACGTCACCTCGGGCTTGCAGGAAGACCACTTGAGCATGGGCACCAATGCGGCGCTGAAGCTGCATCGCGCGTTGGAAAACTGCACGCAGATCCTCGCCATTGAATATTTGCTGGCGTCCCAGGCTTTTGAGTTCCTCAAAGAGCAACGCTTTGGCGCTGGCACCGATACCGCGTGGCGTCTGCTGCGTGAGCGGGTTCCGGCCTACGACCAGGACCGCTGGCTGGCACCGGACATCGCCGCTGCTGCCAGCGTATTGAAAGACCCGATTTTGCTGCACAAGGCTTTACCAAACCTGAACTGATTTCCACCACACCAGCGTGCCAAGGCGCGGCTCCCCAAAAGGCAGACGCGACGGACAACGGACATCTCCGGAGCGTCTGGTGAGTTAACAACAAACTCTCAAAAGGAGCATAAAATGACTGCGCTTAATTTGATTCCCGGCCAACTGAGCCTTGCCCAACTGCGTGATGTTTATCAGCACCCGGTCAAAATCACCCTCGACAACAGTGCATCGGCCCAGATCGAAGCCAGCGTTGCCTGCGTGGAACAGATCCTCGCCGAGAACCGCACCGCTTATGGCATCAACACCGGTTTCGGCCTGCTGGCTTCGACCCGTATCGCCAGCGAAGACCTGGAAAACCTCCAGCGCTCGCTCGTTTTATCCCACGCCGCCGGTGTCGGCGAGCCGATCAGCGACGCACTGGTTCGCTTGGTCATGGTGCTCAAGGTCAACAGCCTGAGCCGTGGCTTCTCGGGTATCCGTCGCGTGGTAATCGATGCACTGATCGCCCTGATCAATGCCGAGGTTTACCCGCACATTCCATTGAAAGGTTCGGTAGGTGCGTCCGGTGACTTGGCGCCTTTGGCGCACATGTCGCTGGTGCTGCTGGGCGAAGGCAAGGCGCGCTACAAAGGCGAGTGGATGGAAGCCACCGAAGCGCTGAAAGTTGCCGGTCTGACCCCGCTGACCCTGGCCGCGAAAGAAGGTCTGGCGCTGCTCAACGGTACTCAGGTGTCCACCGCTTACGCGTTGCGTGGTCTGTTCGAAGGTGAAGACCTGTTCGCTGGCGCCCTGGCTATTGGTGGCATGACGGTTGAAGCGGTATTGGGCTCGCGCTCGCCGTTCGACGCCCGCATCCACGCCGCTCGTGGCCAGAAAGGCCAGATCGATGCCGCTGCCGCTTATCGCGATCTGCTGGGCGAGCGCAGCGAAGTGTCCGACTCGCACCAGAACTGCGAAAAGGTCCAGGACCCGTACTCCCTGCGCTGCCAGCCGCAAGTCATGGGCGCCTGCCTGACCCAGTTCCGTCAGGCTGCCGAAGTGTTGGCCATCGAAGCCAACGCCGTTTCCGACAACCCGCTGGTGTTCGCCGCTGAAGGCGACGTGATCTCCGGCGGTAACTTCCACGCCGAGCCGGTGGCCATGGCCGCCGACAACATGGCCCTGGCCATCGCCGAAATCGGCTCTCTGAGCGAGCGCCGCATCTCGCTGATGATGGACAAGCACATGTCGCAACTGCCGCCATTCCTGGTGGCCAATGGCGGCGTGAACTCCGGCTTCATGATCGCCCAGGTGACCGCTGCCGCACTGGCTAGCGAGAACAAGGCACTGTCTCATCCGCACTCGGTGGACAGTCTGCCAACGTCGGCCAACCAGGAAGACCACGTGTCCATGGCTCCGGCGGCGGGCAAGCGTCTGTGGGAAATGGCCGAAAACACTCGCGGCGTTCTCGCGGTGGAATGGTTGGCGGCCTGCCAGGGTCTGGATCTGCGTGAGGGTTTGAAGACCTCGACGAAACTGGAAAAGGCTCGCGGGATTCTGCGTGCCGAAGTGCCTTTCTATGAGAAAGACCGCTTCTTCGCACCGGACATCAATGCGGCGACTGAACTGCTGGCTACCCGTTGCCTGAATGAGTTGGTCACGGCGAAGTTGCTGCCGAGCCTGTAATGGCTCCTTCTCTGATGATCGTTCCCACGCTCCGCGTGGGAATGCCTCTTGGGACGCTCCGCGTCCAGTGACGCAGAGCGTCACGGGGCTGCATTCCCACGCAGAGCGTGGGAACGATCATGTCGCCAATAAAAATAATTAGGGACGAGCAATGCAACAGCCAACAAAAGGTTTGAAACGCGGGCTCTCTGCCCGACATATTCGCTTCATGGCACTGGGGTCGGCTATCGGCACCGGGCTGTTTTACGGTTCTGCCTCGGCCATTCAAATGGCCGGGCCTGCGGTATTGCTTGCTTACCTGATCGGTGGCGCCGCGGTGTTCATGGTCATGCGCGCCCTCGGCGAGATGGCGGTGCACAACCCGGTGGCCGGCTCATTCGGCCAGTACGCCAGCACCTATCTTGGGCCGATGGCGGGCTTCATCCTCGGTTGGACCTACGCGTTTGAAATGGTCATCGTCGGCATGGCCGACGTCACCGCGTTCGGTATCTACATGGGCTTCTGGTTTCCGGAAGTCGATCGCTGGATCTGGGTCCTGGGCATCGTTTCGGTGGTCGGCGGCTTGAACCTGTGTAACGTCAAAGTCTTTGGCGAAATGGAGTTCTGGCTGTCGCTGCTCAAGGTCGCGGCCATCGTCGCGATGATCCTCGGTGGCTTCGGCATCATGTTGTTCGGCATCAGCACCGCGCCTGGCGCCCAGGCGACTGACATCAGCAATCTCTGGAGCCATGGGGGCTTCATGCCCAATGGCGTGGGTGGCCTGATCGCTTCGTTCGCCGTGGTGATGTTTGCGTTTGGCGGCATTGAAATCATCGGCGTAACGGCTGGTGAGGCCAAAGACCCACAGCGCGTGCTGCCCCGGGCGATCAATGCCGTACCGTTGCGTATTTTGTTGTTCTACGTGCTGACGATGCTGGTGCTGATGTCGATCTTTCCATGGCAGCAGATCGGCAGCCAAGGCAGCCCATTCGTGCAGATTTTCGACAACCTGGGTATCAGCTCGGCGGCGACCATCCTCAATATCGTGGTGATCTCGGCGGCGGTGTCGGCGATTAACAGTGACATCTTCGGCGCGGGTCGCATGATGTATGGCCTGGCTCAGCAAGGGCACGCCCCCAAAGGCTTTGCCCGCTTGTCGCGCAATGGTGTGCCGTGGCTGACAGTGGTGGTGATGAGCGTCGCGTTGCTGTTGGGCGTGCTGCTGAATTACCTGATTCCGGAAAACGTCTTTCTGTTAATCGCCTCCGTCGCGACCTTTGCCACGGTATGGGTCTGGCTGATGATTCTGTTCACCCAGGTGGCGATGCGTCGCTCCATGAGCGCGGAGCAGGTCGCCCAACTGAAATTCCCGGTGCCGTTCTGGCCCTATGCGCCGATGGCGGCGATTGCCTTCATGCTGTTCATCTTTGGCGTGCTGGGCTATTTCCCGGACACCCAGGCAGCGCTGATCGTCGGCGTGGTCTGGATCGTGTTGCTGGTGCTGGCCTACCTGACCTGGGTGAAACCGGCGGCGGGCCAGGCAGCATTGGTGGCACGGGACCCTGATTTTTCTCATCGATAACCTAACGGAGGCCACGGATGAAAACTCTCTGGCAACACTGCCACGTCGCAACCATGGCACAAGGCGCCTACTCGATCATCGAGGATGCGGCCATCGTGACGTCCGGTGCGCACATTGAGTGGATTGGTCCGCGCGGCGAACTGCCGTCGGGCGAGTACCCGGCCGTCAATGACCTCAACGGGGCCTGGGTCACTCCGGGCCTGATCGACTGCCACACCCACACAGTGTTTGGCGGTAATCGCAGCGGTGAATTCGAACAACGACTGCAAGGCGTCAGCTATGCGGAAATTGCAGCGGCCGGCGGCGGTATCGCCAGCACCGTGCGCGCCACCCGAGCTGCCACTGAAGATGAACTGTTCGCCAGCGCCGCCAAGCGTCTGAAAAGCCTGATGCGCGATGGCGTCACCAGCATCGAAATCAAGTCCGGTTATGGCCTGGACCTGACTAACGAACGCAAGATGCTTCGGGTCGTTCGTCGTCTCGGCGCCGAGCTGCCAGTCAGCGTGCGCAGCACCTGCCTGGCGGCCCACGCCTTGCCGCCGGAATACGCGGACCGTGCCGATGCCTACATCGATCACATCTGCAGCGAAATGCTCCCGGCCCTGGCTGCCGAAGGGCTGGTGGATGCAGTGGACGCTTTCTGTGAATACCTGGGGTTTTCGCCGGAACAGGTCGAACGGGTTTTCGTCGCCGCGCAGAACCTCGGTTTGCCGGTGAAGCTGCATGCCGAGCAATTGTCGTCGCTGCATGGTTCGAGCCTGGCCGCGCGTTACCACGCACTGTCTGCCGATCACCTGGAATTCATGACCGAAGACGACGCCATCGCCATGGCCAAGTCCGGCACGGTCGCGGTATTGCTGCCCGGCGCGTTCTACTTCCTGCGGGAAACCCAATTGCCGCCGATGGACGCCCTGCGCAAACACGGCGTAAAAATGGCCATCGCCAGCGATCTCAATCCTGGCACTTCGCCGGCGCTGTCGTTGCGCTTGATGTTGAACATGGCCTGCACCTGTTTGCGCATGACCCCGGAAGAGGCCCTGGCTGGCGCAACGATTCATGCCGCCGCCGCGCTGGGCATGGCCGAGACTCACGGTTCGCTGGAAGCCGGAAAAGTCGCAGACTTCGTCGCCTGGCAGATCGATCGACCGGCCGACCTGTCGTACTGGCTGGGCGGTGACCTGGAAAAACGCGTCGTGCGTCACGGCGTCGAAACAAGCGTTTAGGAGAGCAGTTGTGGATAAGGTTCTGAACTTCAAACAAGGCCGCGTGCCGCTGCTGATCAGCATGCCCCACGCCGGCCTGCGCCTGACCCCGGCGGTCGAAGCCGGGTTGATTCCCGACGCGAAAAGCCTGCCGGACACCGACTGGCACATCCCCAGGCTTTACGAATTCGCCGCCGAGCTGGGCGCCAGCACGCTGGCCGCCGAGTACTCGCGGTTTGTCATCGACCTGAACCGACCGTCCGACGACAAGCCTTTATATGTCGGCGCCACCACCGGCCTATACCCGGCGACGCTGTTCGACGGTATTCCGTTATTCCGCGAAGGGTTGGAGCCATCGGCCGCAGAGCGGGCGACTTATCTGGAACAGATCTGGACGCCGTACCACCGCACCTTGCAGGAGGAGCTGGCGCGACTGAAAGCCGAATTCGGCTACGCGCTGCTGTTCGATGCACACTCGATCCGCTCGATCATCCCGCACCTGTTCGACGGCAAACTGCCGGACTTCAACCTCGGCACCTTCAACGGCGCCAGTTGCGATCCACAATTGGCCAGCCAACTGGAGGCCATCTGCGCACGGCACGGTGATTACAGCCATGTGCTGAACGGTCGCTTCAAGGGCGGGCACATCACCCGGCACTATGGCAACCCGGCCGAGAACATCCATGCCGTGCAACTTGAGTTGGGTCAGTGCACGTACATGGAAGAGTTCGAGCCGTTCCGTTATCGCCCGGATTTGGCAGCGCCGACGCAAGTGGTGCTCAGGGAATTGCTGCAAGGGTTGCTGGCTTGGGGTCAACAGCGATATCAGGCATAACCATTCACCTGTGGGAGCGGGCTTGCTCGCGAAGAGGGAGTGTCAGTCGACATCTATGTTGCCTGGTACACCGTCTTCGCGAGCAAGCCCGCTCCCACATGGATTGCGCTTAACCCCTACGCTACAGGTCATCACTCGCCTCGATACCTGACTGGAACTGTCGCCACCGTGCAAATCTCGGTCGCCACAGTTCACTTTTACCCTCTCGACGCTGCGTAATGTTCTGGGCACGGTGCACGAAGACACCGGCCCTCACAATAATCTGCCGCACGAGACTCTCCCGATGAAACGACTGTTCACCCGCTGTCTCTCAATCCTCTGCGGCACGGCTTTTCTGAGCACCAGCGTTCTGGCCAGTGACGAGCCATCCTGCAAAACCGTACGCATGGGCGTGGTCAACTGGACCGACGTCATCGCCACCAGTGGCATGGCTGACGTGTTACTCAACGGCCTCGGCTACGAAAGCAAGCAAACCAGCGCCGTGCAGCAAATCATCTTCGCCGGCATCCGTGACAAACGCCTCGATATCTTCCTCGGTTACTGGAAACCGGCGATGGACAAAAACATCGCGCCGTTTGTGGCTGCCAATCAAGTGAAGGTCATGGACAAACCGAGCCTCTCGGATGCCCAGGCGACGCTTGCCGTGCCTGACTATGTTGCGGCGGCGGGCCTGAAAACCTTCGCCGACATCGCCAGATTCAAGGATCAGCTCGGCGGCAAGATCTACGGCATCGAGCCGGGCAGCGGCGCCAACACCACGATCAAAACCATGATCGAGACCAATCACTTTGGCTTGAAGGACTTCAAACTGATCGAGTCCGGTGAGGCCGGGATGCTCGCCGCCGTACAACGGGCGGTCAATCGCAAGGAGTTCGTGGTGTTCGTCGGCTGGACTCCACATCCGATGAACATCAACATGAACGTCACCTACCTGACCGGCAGCGAAGACGTCTACGGGCCGAACGAGGGCGCGGCGACCGTTTCCACCGTGACCGCGCCGGACTATGCCGAGCGCTGCCCGAACGTGAACCGCTTGCTGGCAAACCTGACCTTCACCGCCGCCCAGGAAAGCCAGTTGATGGTGCCGATCATGGAGCGCAAGACGCCGCAGGATGTCGCCAGGCAATGGCTGCGTGATCATCCTGAAGATCTTCAGCGCTGGCTGGCAGGGGTCAGCAGTTTTGATGGCAAGGAGGGGGTGGCAACCGTTCAGGCCAGTTTGAAAAACTGATTGGTCGAGCGGGGTCGCTGTGGCGAGGGGGCGCAGAACCTGTGGGAGCGTGGCTTGCCCGCGAAGAACGATGACGCGTAATACCTGAAAAACCGCGGTGCTTTCTTCGCGGGCAAGCCACGCTCCCACAGGATTTGCGTCGTTCAAATTTTTTGACTTCCTCTATTTGGCTGGCTGCAGGCTCATGGCTCCTTATCCACTCTCTGAACAGATGGCCGCTTTCGTCGAGAAAACCCTCAGCTTCAACAGCACCGACAGCAGCCTCCCCGGTTTGCGTCAGGCCTACAGCGAGATGTGTCGGGCGTTTTTCCCGCCGCATCCTGCGGGGCTTGAGGTGGTCGACTTTCAATTGGCAGGCGTAGCCGTACGCTCCTGGCAACCACCGGTCACGCCATCGACCAACGGTTGGCCGTGCATTGTGTACTTGCACGGCGGTGGTTGGGTGGTGGGGGATCTGGACTCCCACGCCTTCATCTGTGCCGAACTGGCGTCGGTGCTCGGCGTGCTGGTGATCGCCGTCGATTATCGGTTGGCGCCGGAGCATCCGTTTCCAGCGGCGTTCGATGACTGCCTGGGTATCTGGCGCGCGCTGCGTACAGGACCGTTTCGGCTCGACCCTGCACGCACCCTGGTGGTGGGCGACAGCGCTGGCGGCAACCTTGCCGCCGCGTTGTGCCTCGCTTTACGCGATGCCGACGAGCCTATGCCGTGCGCGCAAGTTCTGATCTATCCGGGACTGGGCGGCGATCACCGATTGCCGTCGCGCAGCGAATGTACCGATGCGCCATTGCTCAGCAGCAGCGACCTGGATTGTTATCACGCGTTGTATTTAGGCGGAACCCGACAACCGGGTGCCTATGCGATGCCCTTGCTCGCCAACGATTTCAGCGGTCTGCCACCGGCGTTGATCGCCGTGGCGCAGTTCGACCCGCTGCGCGATGACGGCGTGCTTTACGCCGAGCGACTCAACGCAGCTGGCGTGGGCGCAACACTTTATTACGGGGAAGGACTGGTTCACGGCTGTTTGCGGGCGCGGGGGCAGGTCGCCGAGGTCGACCGGCTCTATGAAACCCTGCTCGGCTATTTGGCTGAGACGACGGCTGACAAACTCTGACGCTGCAAGGGGCATGCTCATTGACGTAATTCGGGTTTATGATGCCGGACGGCAGAATAATAGAAGTCCCCCCAGGGATGACCTCGACCCCTTACGGAGCGCGCAATGCAGACTTTGTACCCGCAGATCAAACCCCACGCCCGGCACGATCTGGCCGTCGATAAAACCCACACGCTGTATGTCGACGAAAGCGGTTCGCCGGAAGGTTTGCCGGTGGTGTTCATCCACGGCGGTCCCGGCGCCGGGTGTGATGCCCAGAGCCGCCGGTATTTTGATCCAAACCTCTATCGCATTGTCACCTTCGACCAGCGCGGTTGCGGTCGCTCCACGCCCCACGCCAGTCTGGAAAACAACACCACCTGGGATCTGGTCGCCGACCTGGAGCGGATTCGCAAGCACCTTGGCATCGACAAATGGGTGCTGTTCGGCGGCTCCTGGGGTTCGACCCTGGCCCTGGCCTACGCACAAACCCACCCGGAGCGCGTGCATGGTTTGATTCTGCGCGGGATTTTTCTCTGCCGTCCCCAGGAAATCGAGTGGTTCTACCAGTGTGGCGCCAGTCGCCTGTTTCCCGATTACTGGCAGGACTACATCGCGCCGATCCCGCAGGACGAACGCCATGACTTACTGTCGGCGTTCCACAAACGCCTGGTAGGCAACGATCAGATCGCCCAGATGCACGCGGCCAAGGCCTGGTCCATGTGGGAAGGGCGCACCGCGACCCTGCGGCCGAATCCGCTGGTGGTCGACCGCTTCTCCGAGCCTCAGCGTGCGTTGTCCATCGCCCGTATCGAGTGCCACTACTTCACCAACAATGCTTTCCTCGAGCCGAACCAACTGATTCGTGACATGGACAAGATTGCTCACCTGCCTGGCGTCATCGTCCATGGTCGTTACGACGTGATCTGTCCGCTGGACAACGCCTGGGAACTGCATCAGGCCTGGCCGAACAGCGAATTGCAGGTGATTCGCGACGCCGGCCATGCGGCATCCGAAACAGGTATTACGGATGCCTTGGTACGCGCCGCCGATCTGATGGCCCGTCGTATGCTCGACTTGTCGCCTGACGAAGCATGAAGGGCCTGCTACAACGCGTGCGTGGCGCGCGAGTCGAGGTTGCGGGAGAGGTGGTTGGCGCGATAGATCAGGGGTTGCTGGTGCTGGTGGCGGTCGAGCCCGACGATACGCGGGCCAGCGCCGACAAACTTCTGCATAAACTGCTTAACTATCGAGTATTCAGCGACGCCGAGGGCAAGATGAATCTGTCCCTGGCGGACGTAGGCGGCGGGTTGCTGCTGGTCTCGCAGTTCACCCTGGCCGCTGACACCAAAAACGGGTTGCGCCCAAGTTTTTCGACTGCGGCTCCTCCAGGTTTGGGTGAGGAGCTGTTCGACTATCTAACAGGTAAAGCGAAACAGATGCATGGCACTGTGGCATCAGGTAGATTCGGCGCGGATATGCAGGTGCATCTGGTCAATGATGGCCCGGTAACCTTCCTGTTACAGACGTGAAAGCGCTTGAAACATCTTTTTAAGGGCATTTCGACTGAAAACAGAGGCTTTTCCCGATAAATACTTGGTTCCACCTGATGCGTTGTAACGCGGCCTGCTAGATAATCGCGCGCTACGGGGATCAGCGTTCGTTGGTCCGTTTTGACTTAGGTAGAGACTTGTCCGAGACCTGTTGGGGAATCATTTTGCCCCATAGGAGTCGGAACAATGCTCGCCAACTTGGCAAGAGTCGTTCGCAGGGTCGGTTTTTTCCACCGCACACCGTGCTGGCACTTTAACTGGCCGTTGGTTTTTTGATCTGTTTTCGGCGAGGGTTGCTCGTGATTGTTAGTCCCTGTAATGCACCAAAATTGTCTGCCAAACGGTTTCGAAGCGCTCTGGTAGCAGGCTCTGCACTGCTCTGCCTATTCAGCGCCGGTCAACTTTGGGCATTCAATCTGGATGACGTATCGGTCAAGGCAAAAGAGCTGGCCGGGCAAAAGTACGAAGCCCCGCGCAGTAACCTGCCGAATGAATTTCGCGAGATGAAATTCGCGGACTATCAAAAAATCCGGTTCCTCACGGAAAAAGCCGAATGGGCGAACCAGAAAACCCCCTTCAAGCTGTCGTTCTATCACCAGGGCATGCACTTCGATACGCCGGTGAAAATCAACGAAATCACGGCCAACACCGTCGAAGAGATCAAATACGACCCAAGTCGTTTCGATTTCGGCGACGTGAAGTTCGATCCTAAAGCCACCGAACAGTTGGGCTATGCCGGTTTCCGTGTGCTGTACCCGATCAACAAGGCCGACAAGCAAGACGAAATCATGACCATGCTTGGCGCGAGCTACTTCCGCGTCATCGGCAAGGGGCAAACCTACGGGCTCTCCGCTCGCGGCATGGCCATTGATACCGCGTTGCCATCCGGCGAAGAGTTCCCGCGCTTCACCGAGTTCTGGATTCAACAGCCCAAACCGGGCGACAAGCACCTGGTGATCTTTGCCCTGCTGGATTCACCGCGTGCCACCGGTGCCTATCGCCTGACCCTGCGTCCGGGCAGCGACACGGTCGTCGACGTCAAGGCCAGGATGTTCCTGCGTGACAAGGTCACCAAGCTCGGCGTTGCGCCGTTGACCAGCATGTTCCTGTTCGGCGCCAACCAGCCGTCGAAAGTGCTGAACTACCGTCGCGAGCTGCACGATTCCAGCGGCCTGTCGATCCATGCCGGCAACGGCGAATGGATCTGGCGCCCACTGAACAATCCGAAACACCTGGCAGTGAGCAACTTCTCGATCGAGAACCCGCGCGGTTTCGGCTTGCTGCAACGTGGCCGTGACTTCAGTCACTACGAAGACCTCGATGACCGCTACGACAAGCGCCCAAGTGCCTGGATCGAACCGAAAGGCGATTGGGGCAAAGGCTCCGTCGATCTGGTAGAGATTCCTACGGCCGACGAAACCAACGACAATATCGTCGCTTTCTGGAGCCCGGAAAAACTGCCTGAGCCTGGCCAGTCCCTGGACGTTGCCTACCGCATGCACTGGACCATCGACGAAGCCTCCCTGCATTCGCCGGACAGCGCTTGGGTTCAACAGACCCTGCGTTCCACGGGTGACGTCAAGCAGTCGAACCTGATTCGTCAGCCGGACGGCAGCGTGGCCTATCTGGTGGATTTCCAAGGCCCGTCCCTGCAAGTCCTGCCGGAAGATGCTGAAGTGCGCAGCCAGGTGAGCGTTGGCGACAACGCAGAGCTGGTCGAGAACAGCGTCCGTTACAACCCTGAAACCAAGGGCTGGCGCCTGACTTTGCGGATGAAGATCAAGGATCCGGGCAAGGCCACCGAAATGCGCGCGGCGCTGGTCAAGAACATCACGCCTGCCGAGGCGCTCAAGACCGCTGCGCCAGCGTCCAGTTCTTCCGTTGCCAAGGCCGACAAGATTGCCGCCCGCCAGCAAGAGAAGAAGGACAAGGAAGCAAAGCAGGCTGAATCACAAGCCCTGCAAGTCAAGGATACCAAGGACAAGGACAACAAAGACGCCAAGCAGCCTGTCGCTGCCCAAGCGGCCCCAGCCACAACGGAATCGGCACCGACTGAACAAGTCCTGACCGAGACCTGGAGCTATCAGTTGCCCGCCGATGAGTAATTCACACGTACAGCCACAAACGCTTGCCGAGTACCTGGCGCATTTGCCGATGAGCGACGAGCAGCGCGCGGAACTCGCGGGCTGCAAGTCTTTCAGTGAACTGCACGAACGTCTGTCGTCCTCGACGTTCGACGCACCAACCGAGGCTGCTCAAGCCTCGGTTGGCCGGCGCCTGACCCTGAACTCCGCCGAAGAACTGGCGGACGCGGAAATGCTGGTGCTCGACGCCAGTGGTCGGGTTTGCCTGAAGGCAACCCCACCGATCCGTCGGACCAAAGTCGTGCCCGAGCCGTGGCGCACCAACATTCTGGTGCGTGGCTGGCGTCGGCTGACCGGTCGCACCAATCCGCCGGCCCCGCCGAAGGATGAGAACGTGCTGCCGGCGGCTCGCTGGCGCACCGTCGGTTCGATCCGACGCTACATTCTTCTGGTGCTGATGCTCGGTCAGACGATCGTCGCCGGCTGGTACATGAAAGGCATCATGCCGTACCAGGGCTGGTCGTTCGTCGATCTTGAAGAAGTCCTGCATCAACCTCTGACCCAAACCGCCACGCAAGTGCTGCCCTATGCCTTGCAAACCAGCATTCTGATTATGTTCGGGATTCTGTTCTGCTGGGTCTCGGCCGGTTTCTGGACTGCGCTGATGGGCTTCCTCGAGCTGATCACCGGTCGTGACAAGTACCGCATTTCCGGCGCCAGCGCCGGCAACGAGCCGATCGCGAAGGACGCACGCACTGCACTGGTGATGCCGATCTGCAACGAAGACGTGCCGCGGGTGTTCGCCGGTTTGCGGGCGACCTTCGAATCGGTTGCGGCCTCGGGTAACCTGGATCGCTTCGACTTTTTCGTACTCAGCGACAGTAACGACGCCGATATCTGCGTTGCCGAGCAGCAGGCCTGGCTGGACGTTTGCCGTGAAGGCAAAGGCTTCGGCAAGATCTTCTATCGTCGCCGCCGTCGCCGCGTAAAACGTAAAAGCGGCAACCTCGACGACTTCTGCCGTCGTTGGGGTGGTGACTACAAGTACATGGTCGTGCTCGACGCCGACAGCGTGATGAGCGGCGAATGCCTGAGCAGTCTGGTGCGCCTGATGGAAGCCACGCCGGACGCCGGGATCATCCAGACCGCGCCGCGTGCGTCGGGCATGGACACCCTTTATGCGCGTATGCAGCAGTTCGCCACGCGTGTGTATGGTCCATTGTTCACCGCCGGTCTGCACTTCTGGCAGTTGGGCGAATCCCACTATTGGGGTCACAACGCGATCATCCGCATGAAGCCGTTCATCGAGCACTGCGCCCTGGCGCCGTTGCCCGGTAAAGGCGCGTTTGCCGGTGCGATTCTGTCCCACGACTTCGTCGAAGCTGCGCTGATGCGCCGTGCCGGCTGGGGCGTATGGATTGCCTACGACTTGCCGGGCAGCTATGAAGAACTGCCACCTAACCTGCTGGACGAACTCAAGCGTGACCGTCGCTGGTGCCACGGTAACCTGATGAACTTCCGGCTGTTCCTGGTCAAGGGCATGCACCCGGTACACCGTGCGGTGTTCCTGACCGGCGTGATGTCGTACCTGTCTGCGCCGTTGTGGTTCTTGTTCCTGGTGTTGTCGACGGCCTTGCTGGCGGTCAACACGTTGATGGAGCCGCAATACTTCCTGGAACCGCGCCAGCTCTATCCACTGTGGCCACAATGGCAGCCGGACAAGGCAATTGCGCTGTTCTCGACGACCATCGTGCTGCTGTTCCTGCCGAAGTTGCTGAGCATCATCCTGATCTGGGCCAAGGGCGCGAAAGAGTTCGGTGGCAAGTTCAAGGTGACGCTGTCGATGCTGCTGGAGATGTTGTTTTCCATGCTGCTGGCGCCGGTGCGGATGATCTTCCACACCCGTTTCGTACTCGCCGCGTTCCTCGGCTGGGCCGCGACCTGGAACTCGCCACAACGTGACGATGACTCCACGCCGTGGAGCGAAGCGGTCAAGCGCCACGGCCCGCAAACCTTGCTGGGCTTCTTCTGGGCGCTGTTGGTGATCTGGCTGAACCCGAGCTTCCTCTGGTGGCTGGTGCCGATTGTCGGTTCGCTGATGCTGTCGATCCCGGTATCGGTGATCTCCAGTCGCGTCGGCCTGGGCCTGAAGTCCCGTGACGAAAGCCTGTTCCTGATTCCTGAGGAATATGCCCCGCCACAGGAATTGCTGGCGACCGATCAGTACACCCACGAAAACCGTTGGCATGCACTGAACGACGGCTTCGTCCGGTCGGTGGTCGATCCGCAGCAGAACGCTTTGGCGTGTGCGCTGGCGACGTCTCGTCACCGTCAGGCCGAGCCGATCGAATGGTTGCGCATCGAGCGGGTTCGCCATGCAATGAAGGTCGGGCCTGCCGGGCTGACCAACGACGAGCGCGTGGCCCTGCTGAGTGATCCGGTGGCACTGGGTCGTTTGCATGAGCAAGTCTGGAACGAAGGCCACGCCGAGTGGCTGCAAGCCTGGCGCACATCGGTGGATGCCGATCCCCATGCGCCGCTGTTGCCGCTCAAGCCTGTGAATGTGCAGCCTCAGCTGGCCTGATGAAAAGCCCCGCTTTCGAAAGGAAGCGGGGCTTTTTTTCGCCTGCTGCTTTTTGGGGCGGGCGCAAATTCTGTGAGAACGGGGGAGAAGCCTTCGCGGGCAAGCCTCGCTCCTACATGGATGGCAGGATTCTGTGGGAGCGGGCTTGCCCGCGATGGCATCAGCCCGGTTTCAAGCGAACCGGGATGCCCGCATCAGCTCAAACCTTGAACCGCCCCACCAGCATCTGCAAATGCGTCCCCAGCCGCGCCAGCTCGACGCTGGAGGCCGCGGTCTCTTCACTGGCGGCCGAGGTCTGCTCGGACACATCACGCACGTTCAGCACGCTGCGGTTGATCTCTTCAGCCACCGCGCTCTGTTGTTCCGCAGCGGCGGCGATCTGCTGGTTCATTGACTGGATCGCCGATACGGTGCGAGTGATGCTTTCCAGCGAGCCACCGGCGCGGCGGGTCAGTTCGACGCTGCTGTCGGTCAGGCTGCGGCTGTTGTCCATGATGGTCGCGACCTGCTGAGTGCCGGTTTGCAGGCCGACGATCAACTCTTCGATTTCTTCGGTGGACTTCTGGGTGCGTTGGGCCAAGCTGCGGACTTCGTCAGCGACCACCGCAAAACCGCGCCCGGCTTCACCGGCACGGGCGGCTTCGATGGCGGCGTTGAGCGCCAGCAGGTTGGTTTGCTGGGCCACGGACTTGATCACATCGAGCACGCTGCCGATCTTGTCGCTTTCGCGTTTCAGATCGCCCATGGCGGCGGTGGAGTTGCCGACTTCGACGGCCAGGCGCTCGATCTGGGCGATGGCTTCGCCGACCACCCTGTCTCCCTCGCGGGCCTGCTGGTCGGCGGCAACGGCAGCTTCGGACGCTTCCTCGGCGTTGCGCGCGACTTCCTGCACCGTGGCGGTCATTTCGTGCATGGCGGTGGCCACCTGATCGGTCTCGACCTTCTGGCTGTTGACCCCGGCGCTGGTCTGTTCGGTAACGGCGGACAGTTCTTCAGCGGCACTGGCGATCTGGGTCACGCCATCGCTGATGCCACCGATCAGTTCTCGCAGGCCCAGGGTCATGCTTTGCATGGCGCGCTGTAGCTGACCCAGTTCGTCCTGACGTTCTGAAATCAGATTGTGAGTCAGGTCGCCCGCGGCGACACGTTCGGCCACTTTGAGGGTCTGGCTCAGGGGAATGACGATCTGGCGAGTGATGGCCCAAGCCGCGAACAAACCAAAGGCTGACGCCAGGACGGTGGCCAACAGCAGCAGGTTTTTTGCATGTGCCGCATCGGTGTCACGTACGACGGTTTGCGAGACAGTGAGCTTTTTGCTGACGTCGAACAGAATGTCGCCTTGCGCGCTCATGCGTTTGAGGGCAGCAGCGCTGGCGACCTGGGAGTCGCGGAATTGGCTGACCGCCGCGCGATAGGCTTTGAGCGAGTCGGTCGCTTGTTGCAGGTTGGCGATGTGTTGTTCCGGCAGTTGAGACGGCAGGCTTTCGAGGTTTTTCAGAGCATTGCCGATGGCGTCCAGCGCTGGCTGCTCGGCTTCGGGCTTGCCGCTGTAGGTGTAGCCGCGTACCTGGAAACGTGCTTGCTGGATCAGTTTGCTCAGGTCGATCACGCTGTTGAACTGGGCGACACTGTCGCCTTGCAGCAGGGATTTTTCGACTTCAGCGACCCGGGCCACAGCGTTATCGGCAGTGGCGCCCAATTTGCTGCGAGCATCTTCGCGGGTGGAGGTGGCCTGAGTCATATCAGCGAAGGCGCGTTTGTACTCGCTGACGGCGGCCAATTGCTGATCGATCATGGCCACGTCGGCAGGCTGTTCGATCAGCGTACGGGCGGTTTTCAGGCCGGTATCGAGTTGACCGATCAGCTCGTTGACGGCGCCCGGGCCTTGTTCGCCACGGCGCATGTCGTAATCCAGACGGGCGAGACGCAGGTCTTTGGTCAGCTCATTGAGGCTGGAAATAAACCCAAGCGTATCGCCACGGCTGATCACACCGCTCAGGCCGGTCCAGCCGGTGAAGGTGATCAACAAGGTCAGAAGCAGCACCAGACCGAAGCCGACACCCAGTTTGCGATTGACGCTTACATTTCCCAGTTTCTCGGCCAGCCATCGGTACATGCTGCTACTCCCTCGGACCATTAATTGGTTTTATGGGAGCTGTATCGGCCGGCTGGCAGGGATCTGTAGGGGAGTAAACACCTGTGGCGAGGGAGCTTGCTCCCGCTTGGGCGCGAAGCGGCCAGCGCTTTTTACCAGCAAGACCGCATTCACCGGTTTTACGACCGCTTCGCAGCCGAACGGGAGCAAGCTCCCTCGCCATAAGTAGGGTGTTTGACGTTAAAACAGCCGCGAGAGCAGCGCGGTAACGGCAGTTTCGACCCGCAGGATGCGGTCGCCAAGTTGCACCGGCTGCAGGCCGGCCTTGCCCAGCAAATCGATTTCGTAGGGAATCCAGCCGCCTTCGGGGCCGATGGCCAGGGTCACGGGTTCTTCCAGGCCACGAGGGCAGGGCGGGTAGTTCCCGGGATGACCGACCAGGCCGAGGGTGCCTTCGGTAATGGCCGGCAGACGGTCTTCGACAAAGGGCTTGAAACGCTTCTCGATGACGACCTCTGGCAGCACGCTGTCCCGGGCTTGTTCAAGCCCCAGGATCAATTGCTCGCGAATCGCTTCGGGTTCCAGGAACGGGGTTTGCCAGAAGCTCTTCTCGACGCGATAGCTGTTCACCAGCACGATGCGCGGCACACCCATGGCGGCCACGGTCTGAAACACCCGACGGAGCATTTTCGGTCGCGGCAGTGCCAACACCAAAGTCAGTGGCAGCTTGGCCGGTGGCGGCTGATCGAGGGTGATACGCAACTCCGCTTCATCGGCATCCAGGCGCAGCAACTCGGCCGAGCCCATCAAGCCGTCGATACGCCCGACTCGCAGGCTGTCGCCGACCACCGAGCGGTGGACTTCCTGCATATGAGTCAACCGCCGATCGCGCAGGATCGCCCGGTCGGCCGCAATGAAGTCGGCCTCTTCAAGGAGCAGCAGGTTCACGGCTGAGTCGCTGGCGGCTGGTCGTTGTGATCGTCAGCCGGCTGATCGTCCGGGTGCTCGCCACGCTTGCTGATCAGGCTGCCGAACAGGATGCCGATTTCGAACAGCAACCACATCGGTACGGCTAGCAACGTCTGCGAGAAGATGTCCGGCGGCGTCAGGATCATGCCGACCACGAAGCAGCCAATGATCACATACGGGCGGATTTTCTTCAGGTAGGCGACGTTGACCACGCCGATCCACACCAGCAGCACTACAGCCACCGGAATCTCGAACGCCACGCCGAAGGCGAAGAACAGCGTCATGACGAAATCGAGGTAGCTGGTAATGTCGGTCATCATTTCCACGCCGGCCGGGGTGGCGGCGGCGAAGAACTTGAAGATCAGCGGGAACACCAGGAAATAGGCGAAGGCCATGCCGGTGTAGAACAGCAGAATGCTGGAGACCAGCAATGGCACCGCGATGCGCTTCTCATGCTTGTACAGGCCCGGCGCGATAAAACCCCAGATCTGGTGCAGGATCACCGGGATCGCCAGGAACAGCGAGACCATCATGGTCAGTTTCAGCGGCGTCAGGAACGGCGACGACACGTCGGTGGCGATCATCGTCGCGCCGGCCGGCAGGTACTGGCGCAGCGGCGTGGAGACGAAGGTGTAGATCTGCTGGGTGAAGGCGAACAACCCGGCAAAAATGATGAACACCGCCACGACACAACGTAGCAGGCGAGTGCGCAACTCGGTGAGGTGCGAAACCAGCGGCATGTGCTGGTCGTTTTCGGGGAGATCGCTCATGGGGCTCGCGGCGGCAAAGTGGTGTCGTGAGGCGCCGGTATTGTCGGCGCGGCGGCAGGAGCAACAGGTTCTACTGGAGTTGCAGGTGCAGGTTCAGCGGTTGCAACCACCGGCATAACCTCAGCCGCCGGCGCATGAATCGTCTGCGTCGCTACAGGTTCCACCGGCGTCGGCTCCTGCTGAGTCGGCGTGAAGATCTTCCGCGCCTCCTGCTCCAGGGACAGAATGTGCTCGTTGTGCAGTTGCCGGCGGATCTCGTCGGCACCGATTTCACGTTCAACTTCCTGTTTGATCGCGTTGAAGCTGCGCTTCAGCCGCCCGACCCACAGGCCGGCGGTGCGCGCAGCACCCGGCAGACGCTCGGGGCCCAGCACCAGCAGGGCGACGAGGCCGACGAGCAGCAGTTCAGAGAAGCTGATACCAAACATTAGTCAGTGCTCACGAGTCTTTGCGGATCGGCTCTTCGACTTTTTGCGCCTGCACGTCGATGGTGTGCGGCGGGTTCACGGACTGTGTGGTCTGTGGCTGAACAGGTGGAACCGGTTGGGCCGGGGTCGCTGTCGGGTCGGCCGGTTTCTCGTCGTCGTTCATGGCTTTACGAAAGCCCTTGATCGACTCGCCCACGTCAGTGCCGAGGTTTTTCAGTTTCTTGGTGCCGAACACCAACACCACGACAACCAGGATGACGATCCAGTGTTTCCAGTCAAAAATGCCCATGCTGCGTTCCTCTCTAATAGTTGTTCAGGCGGACGGGCGAGAGGCTTTCTCGGCGTGTCCGGACAGACCGAAGCGACGGTCCAGTTCATCGAGCACAGCCTGTGGATGCTGCCCCAGTTGGGCGAGCATGACCATGCTGTGGAACCACAAATCGGCGGTCTCGTAGATCACATCGCTGCAGTCACCGCTGATGGCGGCATCCTTGGCGGCAATGATGGTTTCGACCGACTCTTCGCCGACTTTTTCCAGAATCTTGTTCAAACCCTTGTGGTACAGGCTGGCGACATACGAGCTGTCGGCGGCGGCGCCTTTGCGCTCTTCCAGTACTTGAGCCAGACGGGTCAAAGTGTCACTCATGTTTGTGTCCTGCGGAATAGATAGCGTGCGGGTCTTTCAGCACCGGGTCGACGGTTTTCCAGTCGCCGTTTTCGAAGACGCGATAGAAGCAGCTCTGACGGCCTGTATGGCAGGCGATGTCGCCGATCTGCTCAACCATCAGGATGATCACGTCAGCGTCACAGTCCAGGCGCATCTCATGCAGGGTTTGCACGTGGCCGGACTCCTCGCCCTTGCGCCACAGCTTGCCACGGGAACGTGACCAGTAAATGGCACGGTTCTCGGCGACGGTCAATTGCAGTGCTTCGCGGTTCATCCAGGCCATCATCAGGACGCGTCCGGTCTTGTGATCCTGGGCAATCGCCGGGACCAGGCCATCGGCGTCCCACTTGATCTCGTCCAGCCAGTTTTTCATCTTCGACTCCGACGCGGGCTCTACTTCAATAGTTGAGGCCAATGTTCAAATTCAGCGTTCAAACAGTGTGCCAGCCGATCATCCAACTGGCTATCGGCGAACGACCAGATACAAGCCGACCGCCACCATGATTCCGGCGGGCCAGTGCCCCAGTTCGTTCAACGGGCCACCGGCGGCGAGTATCGTGCCACCCGCCAAATGAGCGGTGCCGAGCAACCGCAGGAACCAGTCGTCCTTGCGCTTGTGCCAAGGGGGGGGCGGGTCGTTGGCGTGGGGCTGAGACATGCGCTCGAGCAGGTCGCGGGCCATGTTGGCCAGGTGCGGGATCTGCTCGAACTGGCTCTGCACGTTGCCTAACAAGGCTTTGGGGCTGACACGCTCGCGCATCCAGCGTTCGAGGAACGGCTGGGCGGTGTTCCACAGATCGAGGTCCGGGTACAGCTGGCGGCCCAGGCCTTCGATGTTCAACAGGGTTTTTTGCAGCAAGACCAACTGCGGCTGGACTTCCATGTTGAAACGTCGAGCGGTCTGGAACAGGCGCATCAGCACCTGGCCGAAGGAAATATCTTTTAACGGTTTTTCGAAGATCGGCTCGCACACGGTACGGATCGCTGCTTCGAATTCATTGAGCTTGGTTTCCGCCGGCACCCAGCCCGAATCGATGTGCAACTGCGCGACACGCCGGTAATCACGCTTGAAGAACGCGAACAGGTTGCGCGCCAGATAGTCCTGGTCTTCCGGGGTCAGGCTGCCGACGATGCCGCAGTCGATCGCAATGTACTGCGGGCTCCACGGTTGCACGGTGCTGACGAAGATGTTGCCGGGGTGCATATCGGCGTGAAAGAAGCTGTCGCGGAACACCTGGGTGAAGAAGATCTCCACGCCCCGCTCGGCGAGCATTTTCATGTCGGTGCGCTGGTCGGCCAGGGTCGCGAGGTCGGTGACCTGAATCCCGTAGATGCGCTCCATCACCAGCACTTTCGGCCGGCACCAGTCCCAATAGACTTGCGGCACATAGAGCAGTGGCGAGCCTTCGAAATTGCGCTTCAGCTGGCTGGCGTTAGCCGCCTCGCGCAGCAGGTCGAGTTCGTCGTAGATGGTTTTTTCGTAGTCGCTGACCACGTCCACCGGGTGCAGCAAGCGGGCGTCGGCCGAGAGCTTTTCCGCGGCGCGGGCGAGGATGAACAGCCATGCCAGGTCTTGGGCAATGATCGGTTTCAGCCCCGGACGGATCACTTTGACGACGACTTCTTCACCGGTTTTCAACTGCGCGGCGTGTACTTGCGCCACTGAGGCCGAGGCCAGCGGTTCAACGTCGAAACGGCTGAAGACTTCACTGATTTTTTTGCCGAGCTGCTCTTCGATCAGCCGGATCGACACTTGCGAGTCGAACGGTGGCACGCGGTCCTGCAGCTTCATCAGTTCATCGGCGATGTCTTCGGGCAGCAGGTCGCGGCGTGTGGACAGGATTTGGCCGAACTTGATGAAAATCGGCCCCAGGTCCTGCAACGCCAGGCGCAGTCGCGCGCCGCGGCTCAGGTCCAGCGTCTTGCGCGGAAACCAGCGCCACGGCAAGGCATAGCGCAGCGCCAGCAAAAACCAGGGCAGTGGCAGGGCGAACAGCAAGTCATCGAGGCGGTAGCGAATCACAACGCGCTGGATGCGCAACAAACGGCGGACGGCAAGCAGCTTCATGCGTTATCGCTTGGGTCGAGGGATCGGGAAAGGCGCTCGAAACGCGCCTCGAGTCGTTCCAGATCGAGCTTGATCTGGTCCAGTTCATTAAAACGGGCGTCAGCTTCGCGCTGACCGACGAGGGCGCGCGATTCTTCGGCCAGGTATTCACCCAGGTTCTGATTCAGGCTGGCGAACCCTTGTTGATACCAGCGTGCGCGACTGCGCAGGTGACCGCCGACCAGTTGCGTGGCCACAGGTCCCAGCCAGCGCGAGAGTTCGTACTCCCAGTCCAGTTCGAGGTCCTGAAGGATCGCCGCCAGTTCCAGCAGCACGCCGCTGTCGCCGTCGAGTTCGACTTCTGGCGCATGCAGAACCGAAGTCTTGTCCTTGCTCGTCGCCAGTTTCAGCAGGCTTGAGGCCGGTGCGCGCAAGGTACAGTCGGCACCGGTTTCCCACTGAGAGGCGAGCATCAGGCCTTCATCGCTGGGCAGGATGAACAGTTGCAACGCCGGGCTGCGGCAGTCGACGGCAATCACCTTGCCACTCAAATGCGCCAGCCGCGGCAGGGCCGTGCTGTCGAGACGCAGCACCCGGTTCAGGCCGAGCTCAACGCTGGCGAGCAGGCCGGCCAGCAACATCAGGGCTTGATGCCGCGGTGCAGGGCGACGATGCCTGCGGTCATGTTGTGATAGGTCACGCGGTCGAAACCGGCCTCGACCATCATCGACTTCAGGGTTTCCTGATTCGGGTGCATGCGGATCGATTCGGCCAGGTAGCGATAGCTTTCCGAGTCGTTGGTGATCAGCTTGCCCATCAGCGGCATGAAGGCGAACGAGTAGGCGTCATAGGCTTTGGACATCAGTGCGTTGGTCGGTTTGGAGAATTCCAGCACCAGCAAACGGCCGCCCGGTTTCAGTACGCGCAGCATCGAGCGCAGGGCGTCTTCTTTATGGGTAACGTTGCGCAGGCCGAAAGCGATGGTCACGCAATCGAAATGGTTGTCCGGGAACGGCAGCTTTTCAGCGTCGGCCTGGACGAATTCGACGTTGCCGGACACACCCAGATCCAGCAGGCGGTCACGACCGACCTTGAGCATGGATTCGTTGATGTCGGCCAGAACGACCTGGCCCGTCGGGCCAACGAGGTGCGAAAACTTTTTGGTCAGGTCGCCGGTGCCGCCGGCGATGTCCAGCACGCGGTTACCGGTGCGCACGCCCGACAGTTCGATTGCGAAGCGCTTCCACAGGCGGTGCATGCCGCCCGACAGGAGGTCGTTCATCAGGTCGTACTTGGCGGCTACCGAGTGGAAAACCTCAGCGACTTTTTCCGCTTTCTGGCTTTCCGGAACGTTTTTGAAGCCGAAGTGAGTGGTGGGTTCGGCATCGCTGCCTTTGCGCTGATCAGTCATATCGCTGTCACCAAAAGAGAATGCGGGACATTCTAATCCTGGTGGCCTGCTTTGTCTTGGCAAGGCTGAAGGTAAGATAGGCAACTACCGGGACGTTTTGACGCATGCAGGGTCAAGATGTCTTGAGCAAGTCACGATAAAGCAGGAGTCATTCGATGGCCCGTATTAGTGTTGAGCGTGCCCACGGCCTGGGTAAGGAAGCGGCCCGCGAGAAGGCCGACAAGTTGGCGCAGAAACTGTCCGAACAATATGGCCTGGAGCCGCAGTGGTCTGGCGACACTCTGAACCTCAGACGCTCGGGCGTAAAAGGGGCGGTGTATGTGGGCGAGGACTCGATCAAGGTCGATGTCGAACTGGGCCTGTTGATGTCTGCCATGAGCGGCACGATCAAATCGGAAATCGAAAGGGCCCTCGATAAAGCGTTGGCATAATCCGGTCGTTGTGTGAAATACGATTAATGTGGGAGCGGGCTTGCTCGCGAATGCGGTGTGTCAGTCGACATCAATGCTGAATGACACACCGCATTCGCGAGCAAGCCCGCTCCCACAGGTTCGGCGGCGTACCTACTTGTTTATGTCACTTGTTAGGGTGCCGTTTCTAATTATTCTCACTACTTTGTGCCTGAGCCCGACTCTCTGCGGGCAGTTCCTCGACCCTTCTGCGCGTGAGGTGCACCATGGCCAAAGTTATTTTGAAGAAAAAAGTCGACGTTGAAACTAACGCTCTGGGCGACGTCAAATCGTATGCCCGCAAGATCTGGCTCGCTGGCCTGGGTGCTTACACCAAGGTCGGCCAAGAGGGTAGCGAGTACGTTCAAGAGCTGATCAAGGCTGGTCAAGCTGTTGAAAAGAAAGGCAAAAAAGTAGTCACTGAAAAACTTGAAGCGGCCAATGCCGAGATCGATGAAGCCAAGAGTGAAGTGAGCACTTTCAAAGGCAAAGTCGAACTTCAACTCGACAAAGTCGAAAGGGCTTTCGATACACGTATCGCAAGTGCCTTGAATCGTATCGGCATTCCGTCTAAACATGACGTTGAGACACTCTCTGCTAAGCTCGATGAGCTGACGGCATTGCTCGAACGTGTCGCGCGTAAATCTTAAGGAGAACGGGATGGCTGGTAAAAAGAATACTGAAAAAGAAGGCAGCTCGTGGATCGGGAAGGTCGAAGACTACTCCCGCAAGATCTGGCTGGCTGGTTTAGGCGTGTACTCGAAGATCGACACTGACGGCAGCAAGCTCTTCGATACATTGGTTAAGGACGGCGAGAAAGCCGAGAAGCTCACCAAGAGCGCTGTCGGCAAGAAAGTCGATGCCGCCAAGGACTCCGCTTCGTCGGCCAAGTCGCGCATCAGCGGTGTGAAAGATCGTGCACTGGGCAAATGGGATGAGCTGGAAGGGGCTTTCGACAAGCGTCTGAACAGCGCCATTTCGCGCCTGGGTGTACCGAGCCGCAATGAGGTCAAGGCACTGCACAGCAAGGTCGATACCCTGACCAAGCAAATCGAAAAACTCACCGGTGCCAAGGTTGCGCCTGTTGCGGCGAAAACCGCGGCGGCCAAACCAGCGGCCAAAAGCGTAGCCAAACCATTGGCCAAGGCTGCCGCCAAACCGGCAACCAAAACTGCCGCGGCGAAACCTGCAGCCAAAGCGGCCGCAAAACCAGCCGCTAAACCGGCGGCCAAACCTGCAGCTAAAACCGCAGCAGCCAAACCCGCCGCTGCGAAAAAGCCAGCAGCCAAGAAGCCAGTAGTGAAAAAACCGGCCGCCCCGAAAGCGGCTGCACCGAAACCAGTAGTGGCTGCCGCCAAGCCACCGGTAACCCCGGTCAGCACGGCGAACTCCGCCACTGCTCCGACACCTGCTGTAACCCCGACTGCTGCGCCGGCTCCATCGACGCCAACCAGTCAGTCCTGATGATCGTTCCCACGCTCCGCGTGGGAATGCCTCATCGGACGCTCCGCGTCCATTGCGCCAGTGACGCAGAGCGTCACTGGCTGCATTCCCACGCGGAGCATGGGAACGATCACGCCCGGCCTGCGAAGGTCGGGCGTTTTTGTTTTGAAGATTCAGGATTTGGCTCGTCTGTCGAAAAAAGATCGCAGCCTTCGGCAGCTCCTACCGGTGTATGCAATTCCCTGTAGGAGCTGCCGAAGGCTGCGATCTTTTGATCTTAATGCTCTTCGAGGTACTGCAACGCCAACCGCTCGGTCGCAACCTTGACAGGCGGCAGCAAGTGCGGCGCCACCAGCATCATGATCTGATACACCACCAGTCGCACTTCACCTTCACGGTCGAGAATTCGCTGATAGTCCAGTGAGAACAGCAGCGTCATGGTGATTTGTTCCACCAGTTGCCCCAGCGCCTGGGTGTCACTGACCAACTGACCTTGAGCTTTCAATTGCGCCAGCAATGAAGCCAGTGTGCGCTTCAACGCATTGAGCAGGTTGCGTATCCCCTTGGCCAGTTTCGGCAGGCGGCCGGCAAGGTTCGACAGGTCCTGGAACAGAAACCGGTAGTGGGCCAGGCGTTCGATGATCAGGTGCAGGAACAGCCAATAATCATCAGGCGCCAATTCCACATCGGACGGTGGGTCGAGCAAGGGCGTCAACTCGGCCTGGAAGCGCTCGAACAGCCCGAGGATCAGCGGTTCCTTGCCGTGGAAATGGTAGTAGAGGTTGCCCGGGCTGATGCCCATTTCGTTGGCCACTTCCATCGTGGACACATTCGGTTCGCCCTTCTGATTGAACAACTGCAGGGCACATTCGAGAATCCGGTCGCGGGTTTTCATCCAGTCTTCTTAATGGTCGAGTCATGCCACGGCCATTGGTGGCCGTGGTTCGTTAAACATCAGCGCACGCGCACGTAAGTACCGGGTGCCGCCTCCATCGGTGGATAGTTCTGGTTGCCGAGGGTCATCCGGGTTTCGTGTTGTGCGCCGGAGCGTTCCTGAATCCAGTCCAGCCATTGCGTCCACCAACTACCGTCGACGCGCTTGGCGTCGTAATACCAGGCCCGCGGGTCGCTGCTCAGTTTCGGATTCTC
Organism: Pseudomonas sp. PDM09; assembly: GCF_014852305.1. NCBI lineage: Bacteria > Pseudomonadati > Pseudomonadota > Gammaproteobacteria > Pseudomonadales > Pseudomonadaceae > Pseudomonas > Pseudomonas sp. PDM09. The sequence continues at coordinate 101,616 of NZ_JACVBI010000014.1, forward strand.
GACGTAGTTGGCTTTCGGATTGTTCGGCGGGTTGAGAATGCTCTGTACATGACCGCTGTTGGACAGCACGAAGCGCCGCTCGCCCCCCAGCAGTAATGTCGAGCGATACACCGCATCCCACGGGGTGATGTGATCATTCATGCCTGCCACGCTGAAGCTGTCGACGGTGACTTTCTGCAGGTCGATCGGTGTGCCGCACACTTCCAGCCCGCCAGGATGACTCAGCGGGTTGTGCTTGAAGAAGTCCAGCAGATCACCATGAAATGCTGCCGGCAGACGCGTGTTGTCATTGTTCCAGTAGAGGATGTCGAACGCCGGCGGCTCCTTGCCCATCAGGTAGTTATTGACGAAGTAATTCCAGATCAAGTCGTTGGGACGCATCCAGGCAAACACCCTGGCCATGTCACTACCTTCCAGAACGCCCTTCTGATACGAGCGACGCTTGGCCGCTTCCAGCGTTTGTTCGTCGGCGAAGAGGGTGGCCGGGCTGTCTATCTGGCTGTCGAGCATGCTGACCAGGTAGGTCGCGCTGGATACTCGTCGTAGCTGTCGCTTGGCCTGCAAATGCCCTTGCAATGCGGCAATGGTCAGCCCACCGGCACAGGCCCCCATCAAGTTGACCTCGCGCGCGCCGGTGATTGCCCGACACACATTCATCGCTTCTTCAGTGGCTTCGACGTAAGACGACAATCCCCATTCGCGATGACGCACATCGGGATTGCGCCAGCTGATAATGAAGGTCTGCAAACCGTTTTTAAGGGCGAACTGAACGAAGCTGTTGTTGGGGCTCAAATCGAAAATGTAGTACTTGTTGATCTGTGGCGGCACGATCAGCAAGGGCTTGGAATACTGCTTTTCGCTCATCGGCTTGTACTGGATCAGCTCCAGCAGCTCATTGCGAAACACCACCGAGCCGGTAGTGGTGGCAACCGTTTTGCCCACCTCGAATGCTTGTTTGGTGACTTGTCTTGGCAGGCCGTTGTTGTGCAGGACGTCGTCGACCAGATGGCCGATACCCCGCACCAGACTATTGCCGCCGGAGTTGAAAAATTCCTTGATCGCCAGCGGATTGAGCAGGGTGTTGGACGGCGCCACGGCGTCATTGATCAAGGCAAAGGCAAAGTGGGCGCGGGCACGATCGTCCGGGCTCATGTTGCTTTCGTCGATCCAGCTTTTGACTTCTTTCTGCCAGCTCAGATAGGCCTGCAGACTGCGGCGATAAAAGGGATTGAGGCTCCACGTCGGGTCGGCAAAGCGACTGTCTTGCGGGTTGGTCGGATGCAGGGTTTCACCCAACAATACGCGGCCCAACTGGCCGCCCAGCTTCAAGGCATGCCGGGCCGTATACACCGGGTTGCGCAGGCCGTGGGTGGCCAGGCTGCGCAAGGTCGAAAGCAGGTCCCGGCCGCGCAGACCGGTAACCGCACTCTGAGCATTGATGAATGCAGCGGGAGTGGGCAAAGAGCCCTTCGCTGGTTTGTCGCGCATGAGTTAACACTCCTTCGTCATCAGGCCAAAAACAAACACACCCGAACAAAACACCATAGACGTTGTTGCGGGTTGTTGCGCGGCACGGCCTCCTGCCGACTCCTTTTCATAAACAAAAGTCGGGGTCGGTTAACCGCCCGATGGCGCCGGATGCGGATGCATTACTGCGCGCTGACGTTCTTCCTCGAGAAACTTCATGATGATCGGTGCCACCGCTTCGGCCCGGGTAATCAAGAACAGATGGCCGTCGTCGATGATGTGCAATTGGGCATTGGGAATTCGCCAAGCCAGCATGCGCATGTTGATCAGCGGGATCAGTGGGTCGTCGTCGCCGGCCAATACCAGGGTCGGTTGATGGATTTTGTGCAGCCAGTGAATGCTGGTCCAGCCGAGGCCGGCGAACAGTTGCCAGTAGTAACCGAGCTTGCCTGCCGAACGAACCCTGGCGGCGTGACTGGCTGCCAGGGTCGGATCGCGACGGAACGAGCCGCCGTAGATCATCGGTGCAATGCGGATCACATGGGAGGGCTGGATATAGCGTCGCGGGCTGGCCATCATCATCAGCACTTTAGGCTTGCCCGGAACCATCACGGTGCCCGCCGCCGTGGCCGCCAGCACCAGCTTCTTGCAGCGCTCGGGATAGTCATGGGCGAACTGCTGCGCCAGAGCGCCGCCCCACGAAACGCCAATCACGTTGACTTGCCCGTAATCGAGATAGTCGAGCATTCGCGCCGTGAGTTTTGCCAGGCCCGAGAAGCGATAGGGTCGATTGGGAGTCGATGAGCCGCCGACACCGGGCACGTCGAAGGCAATGACTTCCAGGTCCGGATCCAGAGCCTGGACGAACGGGAATATCAGCTCCAGGTTGGCGCCGATGCCATTGAAAATCAGCAAGGGCGTCAAGTGGGGCTTGCCGGGGCGTACCGCAGTGCGGAGGGTCTGGCCATCCAGGTTGACGGTACGAAAGACGAACGGTTGCGGCATGCACGAAGCCCTGTAGGTTTTAAACGCTGATCGAGCCGTCCCGGGCCGTCGCAGAATGTTCGAGGCTGGCCTCGAGAGTAATCGATAGAGATCGCGGCACCTCCCAGTACCGCGGACTGCGTGTTATTTGAGGCTCAACGTTCATGCACGTAGGTACCCGGCGAAGCTTCACCCGCTGGATAGGCCTTGTTGCCAAGGTTGGCGGGGGATTTCTTCAGTTTTCCCGAACGCTCGGCCTGCCACGCCTGCCAATGCAACCACCAGGAGTCGGTGTGCTTGGTGGAGTTTTCCATCCATTCTTCGGCCTTGACCGGCATGTCGGTGCTGGTCATATAGCGCGCTTTCGGATTGCCCGGCGGATTCAGAATGCTCTGGATATGCCCGCTGCTGGACAGCACGAACTCGACCTTGCCACCGAACAGCTGCGCGGATTTGTAGCAGGACTTCCACGGAGTGATGTGATCGTTGGTACCGGCCAGGGAAAAGATGTCGGCGGTCACCTGCTTGAGGTCGATCGCTGTGCCGCACACTTCCAGGGCATCGGGGCGGATCAGTGGGTTGTTTTTGAACATCTCGATCAGGTCGCCATGGAACGCTGCCGGCAACCGGGTGGTGTCGTTGTTCCAGAACAGGATGTCGAAAACCGGCGGCTCATTACCCAGCAGATAGTTGTTGACCCAGTAGTTCCAGATCAGGTCGTTGGGGCGCATCCAGGCGAAAACTTTCGCCATGTCGCGACCTTCCAGCACGCCGGCCTGGTAGGAATGGCGCTTGGCGGCTTCGAGGGTCTGCTCGTCGACGAACAGGGCCACATCGCTATCCAGGGTGGTGTCCAGCACGCTGACCAACAGGGTGAGGGCGTTGACCTTCTTCTCGCCGATCGCTGCGTAGTGACCCAGCAGGGCGGTGCAGGTGATGCCGCCGGAGCAGGCGCCAAGCATGTTCACGTCTTTGCTGCCGGTGATTGCGGTGACCACGTCGACCGCTTCCTTGAGCGCTTCGATGTAGGTCGACAGACCCCACTCGCGCTGCTCCTTGGTCGGGTTACGCCAGCTGACGATGAACGTTTGCACATTGTTGCGCAGGCAGAAGCGCGCCAGACTCTTGTCCGGGCTCAGGTCGAAAACATAAAACTTGTTGATCTGTGGCGGCACCACCAGCAGCGGGCGTTCATGCACCTGCTCGGTGATCGGTCGGTACTGGATCAACTCCAGCACATCGTTGCGAAACACCACTGCGCCTTCGGTCACGCCCAGGCTCTTGCCGACTTCGAACGCGCCCATGTTGACCTGGCTCGGCATACCGCCGTTGTGCACCAGATCCTTGGCCAGGTGGGAGAGACCGTCGAGCAGGCTCTTGCCACCGGTTTCGAAGAAGCGTTTGACCGCCGCCGGGTTGGCCGCCGTGTTGGTCGGGGCCATGGCTTCGGTCATGAGGTTAATCACGAAATGCCCGCGAGCGACGTCCTTGGGCGAAAGATTGCTGTCATCGATCCACGCGTGAAGCTCCTTGCGCCACGCCAGATAAGTTTGCAAATAACGTTTATAGAGCGGGTTCTGACTCCAGGCCGGATCAAGGAAGCGACGGTCATCACTTTGCGGTTGAAGCTCGGATTTTCCGAACAGCACGTTCTTCAGTTCGATGCCGAAATGAGCGACATGCCTGGCACTGTGGATGGGTTGCCTGATGGCCTGGGTCAGCACCATTCGGGCAGAGCCCAAGAGATCCTTTCTACGTAGTCCAACAACAGGATTCAGCCCCAAGGTATTTTCCGAAGCCTGAAATTTCAAGTCATCGTTAAGCTTGTTACTCATCTACGACGCTCCATTGTCCTGAGACGAGTACCTGAGCTCAGCTGTGTAGTCACACAGCAAACGCCAGGTACTACTGCTCGGGTGACCGTTAATTGCGAATAGCTACAAATGCACGGAACTTGCCAGCTCCATTGGTTACCCGAGTTTAATTTTTTTCGCAAGCGGGCCAATCGTTGACACCGCAGCGGAGCATTCAAACAGATGGAATTAGAAAATGCCCTCTAAACAGCCAGAGGCCTGTATTAGAGCATCAGCTTGACGACCGACTCATTCGGATCACGGGTCTTTCCAGCCGCTTTGAGTTCCGCAAGATAATCGTTCCAAAGATCTTCTTGGCGCACTGCCAGCTGGTACAGATACTCCCAAGTGAACAGGCCGCTGTCGTGGCCGTCGTCGAAGGTCAATTTCAGTGCGTACTGACCGGCCGGTTCGACCTTGCTCAGGCCGACGCCGATCTTGCCAAATTGCAGGATAGGTTTGCCGTGGCCCTGGACTTCGGCGGAAGGAGAGTGCACGCGAAGAAACTCGGCGGGCAGGTGATATTCCTCGCCGGACGCGTATTTGAGCGACAGGGTTTTCGAGGCTTTGTGGAGTTTGATGTCGGTGGGGAGTTGGGTCATGGCTGGCAGTCCGTCTGTGTGGGAGACCTGGTGGAACCTGATCTGCAAAACACCACAGTTCAAATGTGGGAGCGGGCTTGCTCGCGAAAGCGGTGTAACAGTCAACACAGATGTTGAATGTTACGGCCTCTTCGCGAGCAAGCCCGCTCCCACAGGGTCCGCTACCGCTGTAAGTATGGCTTACAGGATATAACGGGACAGGTCTTCGTTCTGCGCCAATTCGCCCAAGTGGCTGTTGACGTAATCGGCATCGATCAGGATCGGCTTGTCCTCGTGGGTGCTGGCCAGATCGCCGGCGCTGAACGACACCTCTTCGAGCAGGCGCTCGAGCAGGGTGTGCAGGCGACGGGCACCGATGTTTTCGGTTTTCTCGTTGACCTGCCAGGCGATCTCGGCGAGACGCTTGATGCCGTCCGGGAGGAATTCGATGAGCAGGCCTTCGGTTTTCAGCAGTGCACAATATTGCTCTGTGAGCGATGCATGTGGTTCGCTGAGGATGCGCTCGAAATCTTCCGGGCTCAGGGCTTTGAGTTCGACCCGAATCGGCAGGCGACCTTGCAGCTCCGGCACCAGATCGCTCGGCTTGCTCAGGTGGAACGCACCGGAAGCGATGAACAGGATGTGGTCAGTCTTGACCATGCCCAGTTTGGTGTTGACGGTGCAGCCTTCAATCAGCGGCAGCAAGTCGCGCTGTACACCCTCACGGGACACGTCGACTCCCCCGGAATTACCGCGCTTGGCGACCTTGTCGATTTCGTCGATGAACACGATGCCGTGCTGCTCGACGGCTTCCAGGGCCTTGGCCTTCAACTCTTCTTCGTTGACGAGGCGACCGGCTTCTTCGTCGCGTACCAGTTTCAGCGCTTCCTTGACCTTGAGCTTGCGGTTTTTGCGCTTGCCCTTGCCCATGTTGGCGAACAGGCTCTGCAACTGGTTGGTCATTTCTTCCATGCCCGGTGGCGCGGAGATATCGACGCCGGACACTTCGGCCACTTCGATTTCGATCTCCTTGTCATCCAGCTGACCTTCACGCAGGCGTTTGCGGAACAGCTGACGGGTGTTGGAATCCTGGGACGGTGCGGAGTCCTCGTTGCTGAAGCCCATGCGTGCCGGTGGCAGCAGGGCGTCGAGGATGCGTTCTTCGGCGGCGTCTTCGGCGCGGTGGCGAACCTTGGTCATTTCCTGTTCACGCAACAGCTTGATCGCAGCGTCGGCCAGATCACGAATGATCGATTCGACATCGCGGCCGACGTAGCCCACTTCGGTGAACTTGGTCGCTTCGACTTTGATGAACGGCGCGTTGGCGAGCTTGGCCAGGCGACGGGCAATCTCGGTTTTACCGACACCGGTCGGGCCGATCATCAGGATATTCTTGGGAGTGACTTCGACGCGCAGCTCTTCAGGCAGCTGCATCCGGCGCCAGCGGTTGCGCAAGGCGATGGCGACGGCGCGTTTGGCATCGTCCTGGCCGATGATATGGCGATTGAGTTCGTGGACGATTTCACGGGGGGTCATGGGCATAATAATTGGCGGTCCTCAAGCAGAAGTGAGCCGTGGCGCAATGGCCTGCACAGGCTTACTCAGCGAGATCCTGCTCCTCGATGGTGAAGGTGTGGTTGGTGAATACGCAGATGTCGCCGGCGATGCCGAGCGCTGTTTCGACGATTTCCCGCGCCGACAAATCGGTTTTCTTCAACAGGGCACTCGCGGCAGCCTGGGCGTAACCGCCGCCGGAACCCATGGCGATCAGGCCTTCTTCGGGCTCAACCACGTCACCGTTGCCGGTGATGATCAGGGAGGCATCTTTGTTGGCGACCGCGAGCATCGCTTCGAGGCGGCTCAGGGAGCGGTCGGTGCGCCATTCTTTGGCGAGTTCGACGGCAGCGCGAACCAAGTGGCCCTGATGTTTCTCGAGCTGGCCTTCGAAACGCTCGAAGAGGGTGAAGGCGTCAGCGGTAGCCCCGGCAAAACCGGCAATAACCTGGCCGTGGTAGAGGCGGCGAACTTTCTTCGCGTTGCCTTTCATCACGGTATTGCCGAGCGAAACCTGGCCGTCGCCGCCCATGACGACTTTGCCGTGGCGGCGAACTGAAACGATGGTGGTCAAGGGAGAGTCTCCACGCAGCGGGGCGAAAATGCCTTATGCCAACTCATATGGGGGTGGTGGATCGTTTTTCAACTGTAGAGCGGGAGAGGGGACGAGCGGTTTGTGGCGAGGGGGCTTTGATCGTTCCCACGCTCTGCGTGGGAATGCCTCAAGGGACGCTCCGCGTTCCAGCTCTAGAAAGGGACGCGGAGCGTCCCGGGCTGCATTCCCACGCGGAGCGTGGGAACGATCATGAAGGGTTAACGGCTTTGGCGTTGTTGTAACAACAGGTTGCTGAACCCGCTGCCCGCCAGTTGCTTCTGAGCGGTAGTCAGCTGTTCGCGGTTGCTGAACGGGCCAACCAGCACCCGATACCAGGTCTCGTCCTTCACCGTGCCGGATTCAACCGCCACGGCCTGACCCAGCAGAATGATCTGCGCACGCACCTTGTCGGCATCGGCTTCCTTGCGGAACGAACCGGCCTGCAAGAAGAACTTGGTCACCGGCGCAGCTTTCGCCACGGGCGGCGCTGGCGGCGGGGTGATGCCGGCCAATGCCGCTTGAGCCCGGGCCGTGTCGATCTTCGCCGCTTGCTCCGGCGTCACCGGCGTGGTCGGAATGGCCGGCACTTGTGGCGTCGGCAGGGTTTTCTCCGGCACCGCGTCCGGCGGCACGATGACTTCCGATTCCGGCAGCAAAGTGTAGAAGTCGTACTTCGGCTTCACCGGTTGCGTCGGGCTCGGCGGAGTCTTGTTGGCCTCGGCGATCTTGGTGGCTTTCTGCTGCTCGATCTTCTCGCGCTTGACGGTATCGCTGCCCTTGCCCGGTTCCAGCTTCATCAGGAACACAATGAACGCACCGACCGTCAGGCCGATGGCCATCCACAGCCAGCCCGGGATCGGTTGCTTTGCAGGAGCTTGGTAACGGCTGGCGCCACGCTTGGGTGCAGGTTTTTTCTTGGCAGCCAACTTACATACGCTCCAGAGTTTCCAGACCCAAGAGTTCCAGGCCTTGCTTGAGAGTGCGGCCGGTCAGCGCGGCGAGGCGCAGGCGGCTCTGCATTTGCGCCGGGGTGTCGGCGCCGAGGATCGGGCAGTTCTCGTAGAAGCTGGAGAACAGGCCGGCGACATCGTACAGGTAGGTGCAGAGGATGTGCGGCGTGCCTTTGTCGGACACGTTGTTCAGTATTTCGCCGAACTGCGCCAGTTTCGCGGCCAGCTCATGTTCGTGGGTTGCTTCGAGACTGATTTTGCCTTCGACTTCGCTGAAATCCTTGCCGAGTTTGCGGAACACCCCGGCCACTCGGGTGTAGGCGTACAGCAGGTATGGCGCGGTGTTGCCTTCGAAGTTCAGCATCAGGTCGAAGTTGAAGCTGTAATCGCTGGTGCGGTGCTTGGACAGGTCGGCGTATTTCACGGCGCCAATGCCCACGACCTTGGCGATGTTGCGCAACTCGTCTTCGGCAAGCTCCGGGTTCTTCTCCTTCACCAGGGTGTAGGCGCGTTCCTGGGCTTCGGTCAGCAGGTCGATCAGCTTCACGGTGCCGCCATCGCGGGTCTTGAACGGACGGCCGTCGGCGCCGTTCATGGTGCCGAAGCCCATGTGTTCCATTTCCATCGGGTGCGTCACGAAGCCGGCCAGGCGCGCGACTTGGAACACTTGCTGGAAGTGCAGGGCCTGGCGCTGGTCGACGAAGTACAGCGCGCGATCGGCCTTGAGCTTGCCGCTACGGTAGCGCACGGCGGCCAGGTCGGTGGTGGCGTAGAGGTAGCCGCCGTCAGCCTTGACGATGATCACCGGCAGCGGGTCGCCGTCGGCGTTCTTGAATTCGTCGAGGAATACGCATTGAGCGCCGTTGCTCTCGACCAGCAGGCCAGCGGCCTTGAGGTCGTTGACCACGTTGATCAGGTCGTCGTTGTAGGCGCTTTCGCCCATTACGTCGGCCATGGTCAGTTTGACGTTCAGCAATTCGTAGATTTTCTGGCAGTGCGACAGCGAGATGTCCTTGAACTTGGTCCACAGCGCCAGGCAATCCGGGTCGCCGGCTTGCAGCTTGACCACCAGGCCGCGGGCGCGATCGGCGAATTCTTCGGATTCGTCGAAGCGTTGCTTGGCGGCGCGGTAGAAGTTTTCCAGGTCCGACAGCTCATCGCTGGTGATCGGGTTTTCCTGCAGATAAGCCATCAGCATGCCGAACTGGGTACCCCAGTCGCCAACGTGGTTCTGGCGGATCACTTCGTCGCCGAGGAACTCCAGAACCCGGGCCACGCCGTCGCCGATGATGGTCGAACGCAAGTGGCCGACGTGCATTTCTTTGGCCAGGTTCGGGGCCGACAGGTCTACCACGGTGCGCTGCACCGGGCCGGCCTTGCGTACGCCGATGTGGTCGTCGGCCAGCGCCGCGTCCAGGCGGCTCGCCAGGGCTTGAGTGTTCTGGAAGAAGTTCAGGAAGCCAGGGCCGGCGATTTCGGCTTTGGAGACGTTCTCGTCAGCCGGCAGCGCGGCGATGATTTTCTCGGCCAGGTCACGGGGCTTCATGCCCGCAGGCTTGGCCAGCATCATGGCGATGTTGCTGGCGAAGTCGCCGTTTTTCTTGTCGCGAGAGTTTTCCACCTGGATCGCCGGCGACAGGCCTTCAGGCAACACACCTTCGTTGACGAGTTGGGTGATGGCTTGTTGGATCAGCTGGCGAATGGTGTCTTTCATGGTCTTCTCTTTCGACCGCTAGCGCGGCGGCGCTTCGATGCGCTGGTGGAAAAACTGGGCATTATCCGTTGCGAAGACGGGCTTGCCAACTATAGCGGGCAGGTTATGGATATGTGGTGACAAATCGGCCGCCTTCGCGGGCAAGCCTCGCTCCTACAAGGAATAGGCGTTGATCACCAAACCAATGAACACCATAGACTTTGTGGGAGCGAGCCTGCTCGCGATGGCAATCTCTAAATCAATACAAATCGACCGGATCAACATCCAGCGACCAACGCACCGCCCGCCCACTCGGCATCTGCTCCAAAACCAACAACCAACTGCTCAGCAATCGATGCAGCGGCGCCCGGGCCGTGGCTTGCAGCAACAACTGTGCACGATATCTTCCGGCTCGGCGCTCCATTGGCGCCGGCACCGGCCCCAGCAACTCAATCCCGGTCAGATTCTGCTCGGCCAGCAAACGCTCGGCCTCGCTGCACGCTTCATCGAGGAAGCCTTCGGCCTGCCCCGGTTTATGCGCTTCGGCCCGCAGCAGCGCGAGATGCGCAAACGGCGGAAGCCCTGCGCAGCGGCGTTCGCTCAACGCCTGTTCGGCAAAGGCGAAATAGCCCTGTTCGGTCAGTTGCACCAGCAGCGGATGGTCCGCCAGGTGCGTCTGGATAATCACTTTTCCCGGCTCTTCGGCCCGCCCCGCGCGCCCGGCGACCTGGACGATCAGCTGCGCCATGCGTTCGCTGGCGCGGAAATCGCCGGAGAACAGCCCGCCGTCGGCATCCAGAATCGACACCAGGGTCACCCGTGGAAAGTGGTGCCCTTTGGCAAGCATCTGTGTGCCGACCAGAATGCACGGCTGGCCTTTTTGAATGGTGGCGAACAGTTGATTCATCGCGTCTTTGCGTGAAGTGCTGTCGCGGTCGACCCGCAGCACCGGGACGTCCGGAAACAGAATCCCCAGGCGTTCTTCGGCGCGCTCGGTACCGGCGCCCACAGGCCGCAAATCGACCTTGCCGCACTTCGGGCAATGCCGGGGCACTCGTTCGACGTAGCCACAATGGTGGCAACGCAGTTCGCCGGAGCGCTGGTGCACGGTCATTCGCGCGTCGCAGCGCTGGCATTCAGACATCCAGCCGCAGTCGTGGCAGAGCAGCGTCGGGGCGAACCCTCGGCGGTTGAGGAACACCAGCACCTGCTGGCCGGCGGCCAGGGTCTGACCGATAGCTTGCTGCATCGGTCCGGAAATGCCGCTGTCCAGCGGACGACTTTTCACGTCCAGGCGCAGGAAACGCGGTTGCTTGGCGCCACCGGCCCGCTCATTCAGGCGTAGGAGGCCGTAACGTCCGGTGTAGGCGTTTTGCAGGCTTTCCAGCGAAGGTGTGGCGGATCCGAGGACAATCGGGATGTTTTCCTGCCGGGCGCGGACCAGTGCCAGGTCGCGGGCGTGGTAGCGCAGGCCTTCCTGCTGTTTATAGGAGCCGTCGTGCTCTTCATCGATGATGATCAGGCCAGGGTTTTTCATCGGCGTGAACAGTGCTGAACGGGTACCGATAATAATGTCGGCCTCGCCATCCCGCGCCGCCAACCAGGCTTCCAGGCGTTCGCGGTCATTGACTGCGGAGTGGATCAGCGCGATGCGCGCATTGAAGCGCTGCTCGAAGCGCGCCAGGGTTTGCGGGCCGAGGTTGATCTCCGGGATCAGCACCAGAGCTTGCTTGCCGGCCTCGAGGGTTTCGCGGATCAGCTGCAAATAGACTTCGGTCTTGCCGCTGCCGGTAACGCCGGCCAGCAGGAACGCGTGATAACTGTCGAACCCGGCGCGAATCGCTTCATAAGCGGCGCGCTGCTCGGGGTTGAGCGGCAATTCCGGTTGCGCCAGCCAGTGTTCGTGGCGGGCGCCGGGGGCGTGCTTGCGGATTTCGACTTGCACCAGATCCTTGGCCAGCAACAGATCGAGGCTGTCCTTGCTCAGCATCAGTTTGCTCAGCAGCTGATGGGCGACGCCGTGGGGATGCTGAGCCAGGGTCGCCAGAGCTTCGCGCTGACGCGGGGCACGAGCGATGCGCGGGTCATCAAGGCTGGCGCCGGGCGCGGCGGACCAGAAGCGTTCCTGGCGTGCTTCGGCCAGTTCGCCTTGTCGCAACAGTACCGGCAGTGCCCAGCTCAAGGTGTCGCCGAGGCTGTGCTGGTAATACTGAGAAGTCCACAGGCACAGCTTGAACAGCGCTGGCGGCAGGGGCGGCGTGGCGTCGAGCAGCGCCAGGGCCGGCTTGAGTTTGTCTGCCGGCACTTCGCTGGTGTCGGTGACCTCCACCAGAATCCCGATCATCTCCCGCCGACCGAACGGCACCCGCAAGCGCATGCCCGGGTGTAGCTGGGCGCGCAGGACTCCGGCCGGCGCGCGGTAGTCGAACAGGCGACGCAGGGGAGAAGGCAGGGCGAGGCGCAGAATGGCGTTGGGCACGCGGGGGGATCTCGATCAACGGAAAATAAACAGCAGGGCCATGACCCTGTGGGAGCGAGCCTGCTCGCGAAAAGGGAATGTCAGTCAGCATTCATGTCATCTGACACACCGCTTTCGCGAGCAGGCTCGCTCCCACAGGGACGGCGCTTTGGGCCGGGAGCCTAGCAGACGGTCGGTGTAAGGGACAGCTTGCGTGATTGCAAAGGTCTGGTAGAATCCGCGGCCTAATTACGTGCGGTATTCAACAATGGTGTTGAGTGGCGGCACGCTAGCCTGAGGAACACATCATGAAAGCCGATATCCATCCAACATACGAAATCACCGCAGTTACCTGCAGCTGTGGCAACAAGTTCGAAACTCGTTCGAACCTGGCCAAGCCTCTGGCGATCGACGTATGCAACGAGTGCCACCCGTTCTACACCGGTAAGCAGAAGACTCTGGATACTGGCGGTCGTGTACAGCGCTTCGCAGACCGTTTCGGCGCTTTCGGCAAGAAAGCTCCTGCTGCTGCAGAGTAAGGTTGAAAGGCCCGATGGGCTTTTCCTTGCTGATGAAAAAGGCGTCCCTCGCGGGCGCCTTTTTTGTGTCCGCGATTTGGCTTTCCAGTGCTCAGGCCTTCTGCCCTGCGTCGAGCGGGCTGACGCCGGTCGCGGTGCAACGGGTGGTGGATGGCGACACCTTGCGTCTGAGCGATGGCCGCAGTGTGCGCATGATCGGTTTGAATACGCCGGAGCTGGGCAAGCAGGGTCGCTCCGACGAACCGTTCGCCGTGGCCGCGCGCAAACGCCTTGAAGCGCTGGTGGCTGCCAGCGATGGGCGAGTCGGTTTGTTGCCGGGTAAAGAAAGCAGGGACCATTACGGCCGCACCCTGGCCCATGTCTATGGCGTCGATGGTGCCAATCTTGAAGCGCAGATGCTCGCCGAGGGCCTCGGTTTTCAGGTGGCGGTGGCACCGAACGTCGATTTGGTCGCCTGCCAGCAAGCGGCCGAACGCAGTGCTCGTCGGGCCGGTCTCGGGCTGTGGCGACAATCACCTGTATTGAAAGCGGAGCAGATCAGCGCGTCCGGTTTCGCCATGCTCAGTGGTCGTGTGAGCAAGGTTCAGCGCAATCGCGGCGGGGTTTGGATCGAGTTGCAGGATTCGGTTGTATTGCGGGTTGCACCCAATCTACTGGGCCAATTCGATGTCGCATCGCTTGAAAAGCTCAAAGGCAAGCAAATCGAGGCTCGTGGCTGGGTGGTGGATCGTTCGCGCCGCGGTGGGTTGCAACCGGGGCAGGCGCGCTGGCTTCTGCCGCTGACCGATCCAGCGATGTTGCAGGCGGCGCCGTAAGAAAAAATTGTAGACATTTTTTCTTTCGATTGTGAACAGTCTATCCCTTGTGTTCCGTGGCTCTTGGCCCAAAGTCGTAGGGCCGGGCGCTTGACAGGGGTGACTGGTCAGTCTTGTGAGGACTTTGCGAGGCGAGTATCCTCGGCGGTCCGTCTGTCCAACAGTAAAAAGCGGAATGCCCCTATGTCTGATCTGAAAACTGCCGCTCTCGAATATCACGCCCATCCCCGTCCAGGGAAGCTGAGTGTCGAGCTCACCAAGGCCACCGCTACCGCCCGCGATCTGTCGCTGGCCTACAGCCCCGGCGTAGCCGAACCAGTACGCGAAATCGCCCGCGATCCTGAACTGGCCTACAAATACACCGGCAAGGGCAACCTGGTTGCAGTCATTTCCGATGGCACCGCGATTCTCGGCTTGGGTAACCTTGGCCCATTGGCTTCCAAGCCTGTTATGGAAGGTAAAGGCGTGCTGTTCAAGCGCTTCGCCGGCATCGACGTGTTCGACATCGAAGTCGACTCCGAAAGCCCGCAAGCCTTCATCGACACTGTCAAGCGTATCTCCATTACCTTCGGTGGCATCAACCTGGAAGACATCAAGGCACCTGAGTGCTTTGAGATCGAACGCGCTCTGATCGAGCAGTGCGACATTCCGGTATTCCACGATGACCAGCACGGCACCGCAATCGTTACTGCGGCCGGCATGATCAACGCCCTGGAAATCGCTGGCAAAACCTTGGCTGACGCCAAGATCGTCTGCCTGGGCGCCGGTGCTGCCGCCATCTCCTGCATGAAATTGCTGGTGAGCATGGGCGCCAACATCGAAAACATCTACATGGTTGACCGTACCGGCGTGATCCACTCCGGCCGTGACGACCTGAACCAGTACAAGGCTGTGTTCGCTCACGCGACCGAAAAGCGCACCCTGGCTGACGCGCTGGAAGGCGCTGACGTGTTCGTTGGCCTGTCCGGCCCGAATCTGCTGAGTGCTGAAGGCCTGAAATCCATGGCGGCCAACCCGATCGTGTTCGCGTGCTCGAACCCGGATCCGGAAATCTCCCCGGAACTGGCTCACGCCACCCGTAACGACGTGATCATGGCCACCGGCCGTTCGGACTACCCGAACCAGGTCAACAACGTACTGGGCTTCCCGTTCATCTTCCGTGGTGCCCTGGACGTTCGCGCCAAGCGCATCAACGAAGAAATGAAAGTGGCTGCCGCCAACGCCCTGCGTGAACTGGCCAAGCTGCCAGTACCTCAGGAAGTGTGCGACGCCTACGGCGGCATCAAACTGGAATTCGGTCGTGAGTACATCATTCCGAAACCAATGGATGCCCGTCTGATCACCCTGATCTCCGATGCCGTGGCCAAGGCTGCGATCGAGACCGGTGTGGCGACCCTGCCGTATCCGAAGAACTACCCGCTGAAAAGCGTGGATGACGTGTTCAACGGCTAAGCCGTTGTAGCGCATCAACCAAAAGCCCCAGCTCATTCTGAGTCGGGGCTTTTTTGTATCTGGGAGTTTGATCGTTCCCACGCTCTGCGTGGGAATGCCTCAAGGGACGCTCCGCGTTCCAGCTCTAGAAAGGGACGCGGAGTGTCCCGGGCTGCATTCCCACGCAGAGCATGGGAGCGATCGGCAGGCCAAAAAAAGCCCCGCTCTTCTTCCAAAGGCGGGGCTTTGCGTTGCGCTATCCGATCAGAACAAATCGATTGGCGCTGCCTCATCGGCTGGTAGCGGGCTGCCCGGCACACTGCCGTTGCTCAGCTCATTCACCGACGGTGGCGTGTCTTCGGCCTTGAACAGTTCGAAGTAGGCACCTGGCGTACTTGGGGTGGCCGCGCGGCCGCTGATCGGATCGACGCGCAGGCTGAGAATGCCTTCGGGTTCCGCTTGGGTGTGGGGCGGTTTGTCTTTGAGGGCCGCGGCCATGTAGTTCATCCAGATCGGCAAGGCAACGGTGCCGCCGAACTCGCGTTTGCCCAGGCTTTCCGGTTGGTCGAAGCCGGTCCAGACGGTGGTCACGTAATCGGCGTTGTAGCCGGAGAACCAGGCGTCCTTGGATTCGTTGGTGGTACCGGTCTTGCCCGCGATGTCGCTGCGACCCAACGCCAGCGCACGGCGGCCGGTGCCGAGTTTGATCACATCCTCAAGCATGCTGTTGAGGATGTAAGTAGTGCGCCCGTCGATGATGCGCTCGGCCACGGCCGGCGTTTGTGGCATTGGCTGGGCGCTCGGTGCTTCGCCTGGGGTAGCGTTGACCGTGAAGGTGTCGGAGGCCGGCATGGCGATGCCATCGCTGGCTACGGCGCCTTTCGGAACGCTCGGCGGGTTGGCGACGAATAGCGTGTCGCCGTTGCGGCTTTCGATCTTGTCGATGATGTACGGGGTGATCTTGTAGCCGCCATTGGCGAAGGTGGCCCAGCCGGTGGCGATTTCCATTGGCGTCAGGGTCGCGGTACCCAAGGCCAGGGACAGGTTGCGCGGCAGGTCCTGCTTGTTGAAGCCGAACTTGCTGATGTAGTCGATGGTGCGGTCGACACCCAGCGCTTGCAGCAGGCGGATCGATACCAGGTTGCGCGACTTGTAGAGCGCTTCACGCATGCGGATCGGGCCGAGGAAGGTGTTGGTGTCGTTCTTAGGACGCCAGACTTTGTCCAGGTACTCGTCGACGAACACGATCGGTGCGTCGTTCACCAGGCTGGCGGCGGTATAGCCGTTGTCCAGGGCGGCGCTGTAGACGAACGGCTTGAAGCTCGAACCCGGCTGACGTTTGGCCTGCATGGCGCGGTTGTAGTTGCTCTGCTCGAAGGCGAAACCGCCGACCAGCGAACGAATGGCGCCGTTCTGCGGGTCGAGGGAAACCAGTGCGCCTTGAGCCTGCGGAATCTGGCTGAATTTGAGCGAACCGTCTGGCTGGCGCTGCACGCGAATCAGATCACCGACCTGTGCGACATCCGACGGCTGCTTCGGATTGGCGCCCATGCTGTTGGTGTTCAGGAACGGACGAGCCCACTTCATGGTTTCCCAGGCGACATGCTCTTCGCCGGTACCCGTGCGGGTCAACACCTGCACGCCGTTCTTGTCGACCTGGGTCACGATCGCCGGTTCCAGGCCGCTGATGATTCGCTGTTTGGTCAACTCCTGAGTCCAGGCCTCTCGGGTTTTACCCGGCAGGCGTGACTCGGGGCCGCGATAACCGTGCCGTTGGTCGTAGGTCATCAAGCCTTCATGAACCGCGGTGTTGGCCATCTCCTGCAAATTGCTCGGTACCGTGGTGGTGACACGGAAACCCTCGGTGTACGCATCGCTGCCATAGCGGCCGACCATTTCGGCGCGGGCCATTTCGGCGACGTATGGCGCGTTCACTTCCGGAGTCGGCACATGGTAGCTAGCGTTCAGCGGCTCATTGATCGCAGTGGTGTAGTCGGCTTCGGTAATTTTGCCGAGCTTATACATGCGTCCCAGGATCCAGTCGCGACGCTCTTTGCTGCGGGTCGGGTTGGCCAGCGGGTTGAAGCGCGACGGGGCTTTTGGCAGGCCGGCGATCATCGCCATCTGCGCCAGGCTCACGTCACGAATCGACTTGCCGTAATAAACCTGCGCCGCTGCTTCGATGCCGTAGGCGCGGTTGCCCAGATAGATCTTGTTGACGTACAGCTCGAGGATCTCGTCCTTGGTCAACTGCCGTTCGATCTGCAGGGCCAGGAGGATTTCGGTGGTTTTGCGCGAGAAGCTGCGTTCGCTGGTCAGGAAGAAGTTCTTCGCTACCTGCATGGTGATGGTGCTGCCGCCGGACTGAATATGTCCGCTTTTTACCAGCTGGGTGGCGGCACGCATCAGGCTGCTGGGATCGACGCCGTAGTGGTTGGCGAAATTGTCGTCCTCAGCACTTAGTAACGCATTAATGAAATTGGGGGGAATGTCGGCGAAACGGATTGGCGTACGGCGCATTTCGCCAAATTCTGCGATCAACTTGTTGTCGCTGCTGTACACCCGCAAAGGAATCTGCAACTGAATACTTCTCAGCGCCTCCACGGATGGCAATCCGGGGCTAAGGTAAAGAAAAGCGCCGCTCAGACCCAGGAGCAGTCCGCAGAAAACGGCGACGATGGACCAACCGAAAAATTTCAGCAGACGAATCAAGGCTTTTGGATATCCAGGGTAAAGAATGAATTAGGCATCAGGGGTTCAGGCTATACACAGAATGACCCGCGCTTGCAGTGAAAGCGGAAAAAACGCTCAGCATTATAAGCATTTTTCCGTCGGGGAGCGTCATTTGCGCTTCTGTCAAGACGGAGGGTATTGAACGCAATGGATATTACAGAGTCCGTAACTCACGGATAGTCATAGGGAATTGGTAGTGCTAGGACTCTTCAATAAAAAAGCCAATACGCTTCTGGGGATCGACATCAGCTCTACGTCGGTGAAGCTACTGGAACTCAGTCGTCAAGGCGACCGGTACCGGGTCGAGGCCTATGCGGTCGAGCCGCTGCCTGCCAGCGCCGTGGTCGAGAAAAATATCGCCGAGCTCGAAGGGGTGGGGCAGGCGCTTGCGCGCGTGCTATCCAAGGCCAAAACCAGCCTCAGGAACGTTGCCGTGGCGGTGGCCGGTTCGGCGGTGATCACCAAGACCATCGAGATGGACGCCGGTCTTTCCGACGACGAGATGGAAAACCAACTGAAGATCGAGGCCGATCAGTACATCCCTTATCCACTGGATGAAGTGGCGATCGATTTCGAGGTGCAAGGCGTGTCGGCGCGCAACCCCGAGCGGGTCAGTGTGCTGCTGGCGGCGTGTCGCAAGGAAAACGTCGAGGTCCGTGAAGCGGCCCTGGCTCTGGCCGGGCTGACCGCGCGCGTGGTCGACGTCGAAGCTTATGCCCTGGAGCGATCGTTCGGCCTGCTGGCAACCCAGTTGGCCGCCTCTCAGGAGCGCCTGACCGTGGCGGTGGTCGATATCGGGGCCACCATGACCACCCTGAGCGTGTTGCACAACGGGCGGATCATCTACACCCGCGAACAATTGTTCGGCGGCCGTCAACTGACGGAAGAGATCCAGCGTCGTTATGGCTTGACGGTCGAACAGGCGGGGCTGGCGAAGAAGCAGGGCGGTTTGCCGGACGATTACGTCAGCGAGGTCTTGCAGCCATTTCGTGATGCGTTGGTGCAGCAAGTGTCGCGTTCATTGCAGTTTTTCTTTGCTTCTGGCCAGTACAACTCGGTCGATCACATCCTCCTGGCCGGCGGCACCGCCTCGGTCCCCGGGCTGGAGCGATTGATCGAGCAGCGACTGGGTACGCCGACCCAGGTCGCCAATCCATTCTCCAACATGACCTTGAGCAGCAAGGTCAACGCCGGTGCCCTGGCGAGCGATGCCCCGGCACTGATGATTGCTTGCGGGCTGGCCCTCAGGAGTTTCGACTGATGGCGCGGATCAATCTTTTACCCTGGCGTGAAGAGTTGCGCGAAGGGCGTCGCAAACGCTTTTTACTGGCATTGGTCGGTGTGCTAGTGGGGGCGGTGGCAGCGCTGCTGGTTGCGGACCAGGTCATTAACAGCGCCATTAATCGGCAAATCGCCCGTAACGATTACATCGGCAAGCAGATTGCCGTGGTCGACGAGCGGATCAAACAGATCAGCGATCTGAAGGCTCGCCGACAGCAGCTCGTCGAGCGCATGCGCATTATTCAGGACCTGCAAGGCAACCGGCCGATCAGCGGGAGGATTTTCGATCAATTGGCGCGTACCTTGCCGGACGGGGTTTATTTCACCGAAGTGAAAATGGTCGGCAAAACCGTGTCCATCACCGGCGCGGCGGAATCCAACAACCGGGTTTCGGATCTGATGCGCAATCTTGATGCCTCCGATTGGTTCGATGCGCCCAACCTCACGGAAGTCAAGGCGACCACCGCCGGTCAGCTGGATCAGGCCAATGTCTTTCAGTTGACCGTCCGTCAGACCCAGCCCGCGATTGTGGGGGGCGCTAAATGAAACCATCGGAATGGTTCGAAGGGTTGCGCCAGATCGACATCAACGATCTGGACACCAACAACATGGGTTCCTGGCCTCCGGCGATCAAGGTCCTGGCGAGTGTCCTGCTGATGGTCCTGGTGCTAACCCTTGGCTACAGCTTCTTGATCAGTGACCTGCAAAACCACCTGGAACTCAGGCGCGAGGAAGAATCGACGCTCAGGGAGCAATTCGCGACCAAAGCCCATATGGCGGCGAATCTGGAGCTGTATACCCAGCAGATGAAGGAAATGGAAAACTCCTTCGGCATGCTTTTGCGGCAATTGCCCAGCGACACCGAAGTGCCCGGCTTGCTGGAGGACATCACCCGCACCGGCCTGGGCAGCGGCCTGGAGTTCGAAGAAATCAAGCTGCTCCCGGAGGCTACCCAGCAGTTCTACATCGAGCTCCCTATCCAGATCACCGTCACCGGCGCTTATCACGACCTGGCCACTTTTGTCAGCGGCGTGGCCGGGCTGCCACGGATCGTCACCCTGCATGACTTCGACCTGGCGCCGGCCAATCCCGATGGCGGTCCGAAGTTGCGCATGAGCATCCTGGCCAAGACCTATCGCTACAACGACAAGGGGTTGCAGAAATGAGCCCGATTCGTTGCCTGTCGATGGTTATGTGCCTGGTCATCCTGGCCGGTTGTGGCGGCGACAATGATTTCAGCGACCTGGACGCCTACCTGAACGAAGTGCGCCTGCGTGCCCCCGGCAAAATTGAACCAACGCCGACATTCCGGTCTTACCCGACATTCACCTATAACGCTGCCAACCTGCGTAGCCCGTTCTCCCGACAGGTCAGAGTCGATCTGGCCGGTCAGAAGCACGGCTCGCGTAACGTCAAACCCGACCCCAACCGGGTCAAACAGTACCTCGAAGGTTTCAACATCGAACAGTTTGAAATGGTCGGCACCCTCTCCAATGCAACCGGCTCCTTTGCGCTGCTGCGCGGGGCAGGCGGCGTGCATCGGCTGAAAGTCGGCGATTACCTGGGGCGTAACGATGGGCGGATCGTCGCCATCAGCGGTTCGCAAGTCGACGTGGTCGAAATCGTTCCTGACGGCGAAGGCGCCTGGCTGGAACGGCCGCGGACCATCCCTTTGAAAGAGCACTCATAGTGGAACTCGAATAATGAACAGGATTTTCTCAACCTTCGGTATTTCGCTATGGATAGCGTTTCTGTCGCCGATGGTGCTGGCGGCCAACCTCAAAGCGCTGGATGTCGCCGCGCTGCCCGGTGACCGTGTCGAGTTGAAGTTGTCGTTCGATGGGCCGCCACCGCAGCCCCACGGTTACACGACAGAGCAGCCTGCGCGGATTGCGCTGGACCTGCCTGGGGTCACCAGTCAGCTGGCGAACAAGAATCGGGATCTGGGCGGCGGCAATGCCCGCAGCGCCACGGTCGTTGAGGCCAAGGACCGTACGCGGCTGATCATCAGCCTGACTCAATTGACGCCATACAACGCTCGCGTCGAAGGCAACAATTTGTTCGTGGTTGTCGGGCAAGGGGCCGGTAGCAAGGCGCCCAAACCGGCCGCCAGCGCACCGCGCGCAGCCACTGCGACGCCAGCGCCCGCCAGGGTCAATGCACCCGTGGGCAAAGCCATCCGGGGCGTGGATTTCCAGCGCGGCACCCAGGGTGAGGGCAATGTGGTCATCGATCTGTCGGATCCGTCCGTCGCTCCGGACATCCAGGAGCGCGATGGCAAGATCATCGTCGGTTTCACCAAGACCCAGTTGCCTGAACGGTTGCGTGTACGCCTCGACGTCAAGGATTTCGCTACGCCGGTGCAGTTCGTCAACGCCAGCGCCACGGGCGATCGGGCCATCATCAGTATCGAGCCCAGTGGCGCCTTCGATTATTCGACCTATCAGACCGACAACAAACTGACCATCAGCATCCGGCCGATGACTGTCGATGACTTGCAGAAGCGCAACACCGAACGCTTTGCCTACACCGGCGAAAAACTCTCGCTGAATTTCCAGGACATAGATGTGCGCTCGGTGCTGCAGCTGATCGCCGATTTCACCAACCTCAATCTGGTGGCCAGCGACACGGTGCAGGGTGGCATCACGTTGCGTCTGCAGAATGTGCCATGGGATCAGGCGCTGGACCTGGTGTTGAAAACCAAAGGTCTGGATAAGCGCAAGATTAGTAACGTGCTGCTGGTGGCGCCGGCTGATGAAATCGCTGCCCGAGAGCGTCAGGAACTGGAATCGCAGAAGCAGATCTCCGAACTGGCGCCTCTGCGTCGTGAGCTGCTACAGGTCAACTACGCCAAGGCCGCCGATATCGCCAAGCTGTTCCAGTCAGTGACCAGCGCCGAAGCGAAAGTCGACGAACGAGGTTCAATCACTGTCGATGAGCGGACCAACAACATCATTGCCTACCAGACCCAGGATCGCCTCGACGAGCTGCGTCGTATCGTTGCGCAGCTGGATATTCCGGTGCGTCAGGTGATGATCGAGGCGCGCATCGTCGAGGCCAACGTCGATTACGACAAAAGCCTTGGCGTGCGTTGGGGTGGTTCGGCGCAGAAGGGCAACTGGAACACGTCCGGGGTCAACGGCTCTTCGACCACCATTGGTACGCCGGGCAGCACCAGTACCAACTCGCCGTTCGTCGACTTGGGGACCTCTGGCAATACTTCGGGGATCGGCATCGCCTTCATTACCGACAACGTGCTGCTGGACCTTGAGCTTTCGGCCATGGAGAAAACCGGCAACGGCGAAATCGTCTCGCAACCTAAAGTGGTCACGTCCGACAAGGAAACCGCGAAAATCCTCAAAGGCACCGAGATTCCGTATCAGGAAGCCAGTTCCAGCGGCGCCACCTCGGTGTCATTCAAGGAAGCTTCGCTGTCCCTGGAAGTGACCCCGCAGATCACGCCGGACAACCGCATCATCATGGAGGTCAAGGTCACCAAGGATGAACCGGACTACCTGAACAAAGTGCAGGATGTACCGCCGATCAAGAAAAACGAGGTCAACGCCAAGGTGTTGGTTAACGACGGCGAGACCATCGTCATTGGTGGGGTTTTCTCAAATACTCAGAGCAAGGTTGTAGATAAGGTGCCATTTCTCGGCGATGTGCCGTATCTTGGCCGCCTTTTCCGGCGTGACGTGGTTTCGGAGAAAAAATCCGAGCTGCTGGTATTTCTCACTCCGCGTATCATGAACAATCAGGCGATTGCTGTGAGTCATTGATTCTGTGCGAAATTTGATTCTTGTTGGACCGATGGGGGCTGGTAAAAGCACCATCGGCCGGTTGCTGGCCAAAGAGCTGCGCCTGCCGTTCAAAGATTCCGATAAGGAAATTGAATTGCGCACGGGCGCCAATATCCCGTGGATTTTCGATAAGGAAGGCGAACCGGGCTTTCGTGACCGCGAGCAGGCAATGATCGCCGAGCTGTGCGCGTGCGACGGCGTGGTATTGGCGACTGGTGGCGGCGCAGTGATGCGCGAAGCCAATCGCCAGGCGCTGCACGCGGGTGGTCGGGTGGTCTATCTGCATGCGTCGGTCGAGCAGCAGGTCGGCCGAACAGCTCGCGACCGCAATCGGCCACTGCTGCGCACCGCCGACCCGGCGAAAACCCTGCGGGACTTGCTGGCGATCCGTGATCCGCTGTATCGGGAAATCGCCGATCTGGTGGTTGAAACCGATGAGCGGCCGCCGCGGATGGTGGTGCTCGATATCCTCGAACGCTTGCAGCAGCTACCGCCCCGTTAATGCGCGGCGCGAAATGCGCTATCCTCGGCGTCCTGTCGCAGTCGCTCAAGGTTGTGGCGGCTGGCTACCGAATGGCGTCACACCAGCAGACGCCATGGAATTCGTAAACTCAAGGCAGGACGCCTGATTCCATCTTCACTGTGGGGACACATGCAGACACTCAAGGTCGATCTAGGCGAGCGCAGCTACCCGATTCATATTGGCGAAGGTTTGTTGGATCAGCCTGAGCTGCTGGCCCCGCATATCCGCGGGCGGCAAGTAGCGATCATCTCCAACGAGACCGTCGCGCCGCTCTACCTGGAGCGTCTGACCCGCAGCCTCGCGCAGTTCTCGGTGATTTCCGTGGTGCTGCCCGACGGCGAAGCCTTCAAGACCTGGGAAACCCTGCAACTGATTTTCGACGGTCTGCTGACTGCACGGCATGATCGCCGTACCACGGTGATCGCTCTCGGTGGCGGTGTGATCGGTGACATGGCCGGTTTTGCGGCCGCCTGCTACCAGCGAGGCGTCGATTTCATCCAGATACCGACCACGTTGTTGTCGCAAGTCGACTCTTCGGTGGGCGGCAAGACCGGAATCAATCACCCGCTGGGCAAGAACATGGTCGGCGCTTTCTATCAGCCCAATGTGGTGCTGATCGATACCGCCACTCTCAATACTCTGCCGCCCCGAGAACTGTCCGCCGGGCTGGCGGAAGTCATCAAATACGGGCTGATCTGCGACGAGCCATTCCTGACCTGGCTCGAAGATAACGTCGATCGCCTGCGAGCGCTGGACCAGACCGCCCTGACTTATGCCATCGAACGCTCCTGCGCGGCCAAGGCTGCGGTGGTGGGTGCTGACGAGAAAGAGACGGGCGTTCGTGCCACGTTGAACCTGGGCCACACCTTTGGCCACGCGATCGAAACCCATATGGGCTATGGTGTCTGGCTTCATGGTGAAGCAGTCGCTGCTGGCACCGTAATGGCTTTGGAGATGTCCGCGCGCCTGGGCTGGATCAGCGAACAGGAGCGTGATCGCGGTATTCGCCTGTTCCAGCGGGCCGGCCTGCCGGTCATCCCGCCGCAAGAGATGACTGAAGCCGATTTTCTCGAGCACATGGCAATTGACAAGAAAGTGATCGACGGTCGTTTGCGCCTGGTGCTGCTGCGCCACATGGGCGAAGCAGTGGTGACCGACGATTATCCGAAAGAGGTTTTACAGGCCACGCTGGGAGCGGATTACCGCGCCCTGGCTCAGCTTAAAGGTTAATAAGATCCCGATGACTAGTTTGCATGCCGACGAGGCTTTCCTCGGCCATTACCAGTTAAGTCATGACCCTTTCGCTCCACGGGTGCCTGGCTTCAAATTTTTCCCGGCCCAGCGCAAACCGGTGCTGGGGCAACTGCATCATCTGGCCCGTTACAGCCAGTTGTTGCTGGTGGTCACTGGCCCTCAAGGCAGCGGCAAAACTCTGTTGCGTCAGGCCCTGGTGGCCAGCACCAACAAACAGTCAGTGCAGAGCGTGGTGGTTTCCGCCCGTGGCGCCGGCGATGCGGCTGGTGTGCTGCGTCAGGTGGCTCAGGCGCTGAATGTCGAACAGGCCGAAATCGGCGCCGTCCTGGCCCAGGTGGTACAGCTTGCTCTCACGGGGCAGGAAGTCTATTTGCTGGTGGATGATGCCGAGCAACTCGACGAATCCGCGCTGGAAGCCTTGCTGGCTTTAGCTGCGGGCGCGCCGGAAGGTCGCCCTCACGTGTTCCTGTTCGGCGAGTCCTCGCTGATTGCTCAACTTGACGCGCTGAGCCTTGAGGAAGAGCGTTTCCACGTCATCGAATTGCAGCCTTACACCGAAGAAGAAACCCGCGAATATCTGGATCAGCGTCTTGAAGGCGCTGGCCGGGGTATCGAACTTTTCACCGCGGATCAGATCTCTGATATTCACGAAAGCTCCGACGGTTGGCCTGGCAACATCAATCAGGTCGCCCGCGATGCAATGATCGAAGCCATGATTGCCAGCCGCTCAGCGGTGAAGCGTCCAAGTATGGGGTTCAACATGCCGAAGAAACACGTATTGGCGATTTCCGCCGTAGTCGTGGTCGCGGTAGCCGCCGCCTGGTTGATGCCGGGTCGCAGCAAAGCACCGACCACCGGCGCGCCTGCCAATGAACAGGCACAACTGCCATTGGGCCAGGGCGCGCCACAAACTGACAGCAGTGGCGCTCCCGCCGTAGAGTTCGCCGGTAATTCACAACCGATGCCATTGCCGTTGGTCGGCAACTCGCAGCCGGTAATGCGTGGCCCGTTGGCCGAAGCGGCCGGTGGTATCACCGAAGGCGACGACGGCGTGCCGGTCGAAGGTTCCAGCGCTACACCGCCAACCGTGACCACGACTGCGCCGCCTGCCGGCATCCAGCCGGGGCCGGCGCCAACGCCTGCGGCCAAACCGGTTCCAGCGCCGACTCAGGTCGCGACCGCCAAGCCAGCGCCTGCACCTGTTGCCAAACCGGCTCCAGCGCCCGCCAAGCCGGTCGCCGCCGCCAAACCTGCCGAGAAGCCAGTCGCCGTGGCTAAAGCCGCCGGTGGCAGCTGGTACGCAGGCCAGGCGCCGGGTAACTACGTGGTGCAAATCCTCGGCACCAGCTCCGAATCGGCCGCGCAAAGCTTCGTCAAAGAGCAGGGCGGCGAGTACCGTTATTTCAAGAAAGTCCTCAACGGCAAGCCGCTTTACGTCATCACCTACGGTAGCTTCGCCAACCGCGATGCAGCCGTTACCGCCATCAAAGCCTTGCCAGCGAAGGTTCAGGCTGGTAAACCTTGGCCTCGCACTGTCGCCAGCGTCCAACAGGAACTGGCAACAACTCGCTGAAGATTCGGCGGCCTTACCCAGGCCGCCTCTCCAAGCACCTCAAAATTTCTGCAAGCGCATGCCGTCTCTACAGACCGCGTGCCTTGTGGTGTCTGCGTCACAGTGGTCTTTGAGTCGTTGCGGTCAAAATTAAAAAAGTTTTGACTAGCACAGCATATCGCTTTAAACCTTTCACAAATGCGACATAGATTTGCGACATTTCGTCGTCAAATTTGTGAGCCTCTGTGTCGGTGTGTACAATGACCTCCCTTTTGCCCCCGCAAAGCTGGCGTACGTTCGGCGTGGATGGTAACTGGCTGAATTGAAAAGAAATTTGCCTCGATAAGAGGCAGCCTGGTGAGAAAGTGTCTATGAAAGCAGGTCTGTACCAACCAGATGAATTCAAGGATAACTGCGGTTTCGGCCTGATAGCCCATATGCAGGGCGAGCCCAGTCATACCCTTTTGCAAACGGCCATTGAGGCCCTGACCTGCATGACCCACCGCGGTGGGATCAACGCCGACGGCAAGACCGGTGACGGTTGCGGTCTGCTGATTCAAAAGCCGGATGTATTCCTGCGAGCCATCGCCCAGGAAACCTTCGGTGTCGAACTGCCCAAGCAATATGCGGTGGGCATGGTCTTCTTCAACCAGGACCCGGTGAAAGCCGAAGCCGCTCGCGAGAACATGAACCGCGAGATCCTGGCCGAAGGCCTGCAACTGGTCGGCTGGCGCAAAGTGCCGATCGACACCAGCGTCCTCGGCCGCCTGGCCCTTGAGCGCCTGCCGCAAATCGAGCAGGTCTACATCGGCGGTGAAGGCCTGAGCGATCAGGACATGGCGATCAAGCTGTTCAGTGCCCGTCGTCGTTCGTCCGTGGCCAACGCCGCCGACGTCGATCACTACATCTGCAGCTTTTCCCACAAGACCATCATTTATAAAGGCCTGATGATGCCGGCGGACCTGACCGCCTTCTATCCAGACCTGAGCGACCAGCGCCTGCAAACCGCAATCTGCGTGTTCCACCAGCGCTTCTCCACCAACACCTTGCCGAAATGGCCGCTGGCTCAGCCGTTCCGCTTCCTCGCCCACAATGGCGAGATCAACACCATCACCGGCAACCGCAACTGGGCTCAGGCCCGTCGCACCAAGTTCACCAACGATCTGATGGATCTGGAAGAACTCGGCCCGCTGGTGAACCGCGTAGGTTCCGACTCCTCCAGCATGGACAACATGCTCGAGTTGATGGTCACCGGTGGTATCGACCTGTTCCGTGGCGTGCGGATGATCATTCCGCCTGCGTGGCAGAACGTCGAAACCATGGACCCGGATCTGCGCGCGTTCTACGAATACAACTCGATGCACATGGAACCGTGGGACGGCCCGGCCGGCGTGGTAATGACCGATGGTCGTTACGCGGTGTGCCTGCTCGACCGTAACGGTCTGCGTCCGGCGCGTTGGGTCACCACCAAAAACGGCTTCATCACCCTGGCCTCGGAAATCGGTGTCTGGAACTACCAGCCTGAAGACGTGATCGCCAAGGGCCGCGTTGGCCCTGGCCAGATCTTTGCCGTGGACACCGAAACCGGTCAGATCCTCGACACCGATGCCATCGACAACCGTTTGAAGTCCCGTCATCCATACAAGCAATGGCTGCGCAAGAATGCCCTGCGCATCCAGGCGACCATGGAAGACAACGACCATGGTTCGGCGTTCTACGACGTCGATCAGCTCAAGCAGTACATGAAGATGTATCAGGTCACGTTCGAAGAGCGCGACCAGGTGCTGCGTCCGCTCGGCGAACAAGGCTACGAAGCCGTCGGCTCGATGGGCGACGATACGCCGATGGCCGTGCTGTCCCAGCGTGTGCGTACGCCGTACGACTATTTCCGTCAGCAGTTCGCGCAGGTCACCAACCCGCCGATCGACCCGCTGCGCGAAGCCATCGTCATGTCGCTGGAAGTCTGCCTCGGCGCCGAGCGCAACATCTTCCAGGAGTCGCCGGAACACGCCTCGCGCGTGATCCTCAGCTCGCCGGTCGTTTCCCCGGCCAAGTGGCGCTCGCTGATGAACCTCGATCGTCCAGGCTTTGAACGCCAGATCATCGACCTCAACTACGACGAGAGCGTCGGCCTCGAAGCCGCAGTGCGCAATGTCGCCGATCAGGCTGAAGAAGCCGTTCGCGCCGGTCGCACCCAGATCGTGCTGAGTGACCGTCACATCGCTCCGGGCAAGTTGCCGATCCACGCTTCGCTGGCGACCGGCGCGGTGCACCATCGCCTGACCGAAAAAGGCCTGCGTTGCGACTCCAACATCCTGGTGGAAACCGCTACCGCTCGCGATCCGCATCACTTCGCAGTGCTGATCGGTTTCGGTGCTTCGGCGGTTTATCCGTTCCTGGCCTACGAAGTGCTGGGCGACCTGATCCGCACTGGTGAAGTGCTGGGCGACCTCTATGAGGTGTTCAAGAACTACCGCAAAGGGATCACCAAGGGCCTGCTCAAGATCCTGTCGAAGATGGGCATTTCAACCATCACGTCGTATCGCGGTGCGCAGTTGTTCGAAGCCATCGGCCTGTCCGAAGAAGTCTGCGAACTGAGCTTCCGTGGTGTGCCAAGCCGCATCAAGGGCGCGCGTTTCGTCGACATCGAAGCCGAGCAGAAAGCTTTGGCGGCCGAAGCCTGGAGCCCGCGCAAGCCGATCCAGCAAGGCGGCCTGCTGAAGTTCGTCCATGGTGGCGAATATCACGCCTACAACCCGGACGTGGTCAGCACCCTGCAAGCCGCTGTGCAGCAGGGCGACTACAGCAAGTTCAAGGAATACACGGCGCTGGTGGATAACCGTCCGGTGTCGATGATCCGCGATATGTTCAAGGTCAAAACCCTGGACACACCGCTGGACATCAGCGAGATCGAACCGCTGGAATCGGTGCTCAAGCGCTTTGACTCCGCGGGCATTTCTTTGGGCGCATTGTCGCCGGAAGCCCACGAAGCCCTGGCCGAAGCCATGAACCGCCTCGGTGCGCGTTCCAACTCCGGCGAAGGCGGCGAAGACCCGGCGCGCTACGGCACCATCAAGAGCTCGAAAATCAAGCAGGTCGCCACGGGTCGTTTCGGTGTGACCCCGGAATACCTGGTCAACGCTGAAGTGCTGCAGATCAAGGTCGCTCAGGGCGCCAAGCCCGGCGAAGGTGGTCAGCTGCCTGGCGGCAAGGTCAACGGTCTGATCGCCAAGCTGCGCTATGCAGTGCCGGGCGTGACCCTGATTTCGCCTCCGCCGCACCACGACATCTATTCGATCGAAGACTTGTCGCAGCTGATTTTCGACTTGAAACAAGTCAACCCGAAGGCATTGGTCTCGGTGAAGCTGGTTGCAGAAGCCGGCGTCGGCACCATCGCTGCCGGTGTGGCCAAGGCCTACGCGGACTTGATCACCATCTCCGGCTACGACGGCGGTACCGGTGCATCGCCACTGACCTCGATCAAATACGCGGGCGCACCGTGGGAACTCGGCCTGGCCGAAACCCACCAGACCCTGCGCGGCAACGACCTGCGCGGCAAAGTCCGGGTGCAGACCGACGGCGGCCTGAAAACCGGCCTCGACGTGATCAAGGCGGCGATCCTCGGCGCTGAAAGCTTCGGCTTCGGCACCGCGCCAATGATCGCCCTGGGCTGCAAATACCTGCGTATCTGCCACCTGAACAACTGCGCCACCGGCGTTGCGACTCAAAACGAGAAGCTACGCAAGGATCACTACATCGGTACCGTCGACATGGTGGTGAATTTCTTCACCTACGTCGCCGAAGAAACCCGTGAGTGGCTGGCCAAGCTGGGCGTGCGCTCCCTCGAAGAGCTGATCGGCCGTACCGATCTGCTGGAAATCCTCGAAGGCCAGACCGCCAAGCAGAACCACCTGGACCTGACCCCGTTGCTGGGCAGCGATCACATCCCGGCAGACAAGCCTCAGTTCTGCCAGGTCGACCGCAACCCGCCGTTCGACAAAGGTCTGCTGGCCGAGAAAATGGTCGACCTGGCCACTTCGGCCATCAACGACATGAGCGGTGCCGATTTCGCCCTGGATATCTGCAACTGCGACCGTTCCATCGGCGCGCGGATCTCCGGTGAAATTGCTCGCAAGCACGGCAACCAGGGCATGGCCAACGCGCCGATCACCTTCCGCTTCAAAGGCACGGCGGGTCAGAGCTTCGGTGTGTGGAACGCCGGCGGCCTGAACATGTACCTGGAAGGCGATGCCAACGACTACGTCGGCAAGGGCATGACCGGCGGCAAGCTGGTCATCGTTCCGCCGAAGGGCAGCATCTACAAGACTCAGGACAGCGCCATTATCGGCAACACCTGCCTGTATGGCGCCACCGGGGGCAAGCTGTTCGCCGCCGGTACCGCGGGCGAGCGTTTCGCGGTGCGTAACTCCGGTGCTCACACTGTCGTGGAAGGCACTGGCGATCACTGCTGCGAGTACATGACCGGTGGTTTTGTCTGCGTATTGGGCAAGACTGGCTACAACTTCGGCTCAGGCATGACCGGCGGTTTCGCCTACGTGCTCGACCAGGACAACACCTTCGTTGACCGGGTCAACCACGAACTGGTGGAAATCCAGCGGATCAGCGGTGAGGCGATGGAAGCCTATCGCAGCCACCTGCAACGCGTGCTGAACGAATACGTCGAGGAAACCGACAGCGAGTGGGGTCGTAACCTCGCTGAAAACCTCGATGACTATCTGCGTCGTTTCTGGCTGGTCAAGCCCAAGGCTGCCAACCTGAAATCGTTGCTTTCCAGCACCCGTGCCAACCCGCAGTGATATGCGCCTGAAGAGTTTGATGAGGTTTTAACAATGGCTGAACGTCTGAATAACGACTTCCAGTTCATCGATGTCGGGCGCAAAGATCCGAAGAAGAAACTGTTGCGTCAACGCAAGAAAGAGTTCGTGGAAATCTACGAACCGTTCAAGCCCCAGCAGTCGGCCGATCAAGCCCACCGCTGCCTGGGTTGCGGTAACCCGTATTGCGAATGGAAGTGCCCGGTGCACAACTTCATTCCCAACTGGCTGAAACTGGTGGCCGAGGGCAACATCCTGCAGGCCGCCGAGCTGTCGCACCAGACCAACACCCTGCCGGAAGTGTGCGGCCGGGTGTGTCCTCAGGATCGTCTGTGTGAGGGTGCCTGCACCCTCAACGACGGTTTTGGTGCGGTGACCATCGGCTCGGTCGAGAAGTACATCACCGATACCGCGTTCGCCATGGGCTGGCGCCCGGACATGTCCAAGGTCAAACCGACCGGCAAGCGTGTTGCGGTGATCGGCGCGGGCCCTGCGGGCCTGGGCTGTGCCGACGTGCTGGTACGTGGCGGCGTAACCCCGGTGGTGTTCGACAAGAACCCGGAAATCGGCGGTCTGCTGACCTTCGGCATCCCCGAGTTCAAGCTGGAAAAGACCGTGCTGAGCAATCGCCGCGAAGTCTTCACCGGCATGGGCATCGAGTTCCGTCTGAACACCGAAATCGGCAAGGACGTGACCATCGAGCAACTGCTCGAAGAATACGATGCCGTGTTCATGGGCATGGGCACCTACACCTACATGAAGGGCGGCTTTGCCGGTGAGGATCTGCCGGGTGTGCATGACGCGCTGGATTTCCTGATCGCCAACGTCAACCGCAACCTGGGCTTTGAAAAGTCGCCGGAAGATTTCGTCGACATGAAAGGCAAGAAGGTCGTGGTACTGGGTGGCGGCGACACGGCGATGGACTGCAACCGCACTTCGATCCGCCAGGGCGCCAAAGCGGTGACCTGTGCCTATCGTCGTGACGAAGCGAACATGCCGGGCTCGCGCAAAGAGGTGAAGAACGCCAAGGAAGAAGGCGTGAAATTCCTCTACAACCGCCAGCCGATCGCGATCGTCGGTGAAGACCGTGTCGAAGGCGTGAAGGTGGTCGAGACCCGTCTCGGCGAACCGGACGCCCGTGGCCGTCGCAGCCCTGAGCCGATCCCGGGCTCCGAAGAGATCATCCCGGCCGACGCCGTGGTCATCGCCTTCGGTTTCCGCCCAAGCCCGGCATCGTGGTTCGAACAGTTCAGCATCCAGACCGACAGCCAGGGCCGCGTCGTGGCGCCGGAACAAGGCCAGTACAAACACCAGACCAGCAACCCGAAAATCTTCGCCGGTGGCGACATGGTCCGCGGTTCCGACCTGGTGGTGACGGCGATCTTCGAAGGCCGCAATGCGGCTGAAGGGATCCTGGATTACCTGGGGGTCTGATCACTTTCCAAAACTGGAATGCGATCAAATGTGGGAGCGGGCTTGCTCGCGAAGGCGGTGTAACAGTCAATATTGATGTCGACTGTTACACCGCATTCGCGAGCAAGCCCGCTCCCACAGTCGTTTTGTGGTGTTGCGAAGACAGTGTTCCACCGCGACAAATTGACCCGATAGACAAAAGGAACGGCTCTTGCCGTGCCTTTTGCGCCCGGCTCTGAGAAAATGCCCGCACTTTTTTTCCGGATGCCGACATGACTGCCCTGAAGAACGACCGTTTCCTTCGCGCCCTGCTCAAGCAACCCGTAGACGTCACCCCTGTGTGGATGATGCGTCAGGCCGGTCGCTACCTGCCTGAATACCGCGCCAGCCGTGCCAAGGCCGGTGACTTCATGAGCCTGTGCATGAACCCGGCGTTCGCTTGCGAAGTCACGATGCAGCCGCTCGACCGCTATCCGCAACTGGACGCGGCGATCCTGTTCTCCGACATCCTCACCATCCCGGACGCCATGGGCCAAGGCCTGTACTTCGAAACCGGTGAAGGTCCGCGCTTCAAGAAAGTCATCAGCACCCTGGCCGATATCGAAGCCCTGCCGATTCCTGATCCGCATAAAGATCTCGGCTACGTCATGGATGCGGTCAGCACCATCCGTCGCGAACTGAACGGCCGCGTGCCGCTGATCGGCTTCTCGGGCAGCCCATGGACGTTGGCGACCTACATGGTCGAAGGCGGCTCGTCGAAAGACTTCCGCAAGACCAAAGCCATGCTCTACGACAACCCGCAAGCCATGCATTTGCTGCTGGACAAGCTCGCACAGTCGGTCACTTCGTACCTCAACGGCCAGATCATGGCCGGCGCGCAAGCGGTGCAGATCTTCGACACCTGGGGCGGTAACCTCTCCGCAGCGGCCTACCAGGAATTCTCCCTGGCCTACATGCGTAAAATCGTCAGCGGCCTGATCCGCGAGCACGAAGGCCGCAAAGTGCCGGTCATCCTGTTCACCAAGAACGGTGGCCTGTGGCTGGAAAGCATCGCTGACGCTGGCGCGGATGCGCTGGGCCTGGACTGGACCTGCGACATTGGTGAAGCCCGCCAGCGCGTCGGCAACAAAGTCGCCCTGCAAGGCAACATGGACCCGACCGTGCTCTACGCCAAGCCAGAAGCCATCCGCGCCGAAGTTGGTCGCATTCTCGCCAGCTACGGCAAGGGCAGCGGCCACGTGTTCAACCTCGGTCATGGCATCACCCCGGAAGTCGATCCGGAACATGCCGGTGCGTTCCTGCGTGCGGTGCATGAGCTGTCGGCGCAGTATCACGAGTGATCGTGGCCCAATAAAAAACGCCCGGCTTTGCCGGGCGTTTTTGTATGAGACATCAGGTAGTACTCAGTCAATGTGGGAGCGGGCTTGCTCGCGAAAGCGGTTGAACATTCAACATCGATGTTGACTGATCCACCGCTTTCGCGAGCAAGCCCGCTCCCACAAGGTTTTGTGTCAAGCCTTCACATCGCCCAACGGCGGCAACTTCGCCAGCTTCAATGCCACCAACAGCGCAATCACCAACAACCCGCCAATAAACAACCCGGTCCCGTTCCAGCCACCCAAGTGCCAGGCCACGCCGCCCGCTGTACCCGCGATACTCGACCCGGCGTAATAGCTGAACAGGTACAACGACGACGCCTGTCCTCTGGCCTTGATCGCTCGGCGACCAATCCAGCTACTGGCCACTGAATGCGCACCGAAGAAGCCAAAGGTGAAGATCAGCATGCCAATGATCACCACCGGCAACGGCGTGAGCATGGTCAGGGCGAGGCCAGCGATCATCAGCACGATGGTTGCCCAGAGCACTTTGCGCCGGCCGAGCTGGTCGGCCAGGGCGCCGATTTTTGCCGAGCTGTAGATGCCCGACAGGTACACCACCGAGAGCAGCCCGACGAACGCCTGGTCCATATGGTACGGCTCGGCCAGCAAGCGATAGCCGATGTAGTTGAACAGCGTGACGAACGCACCCATCAGCACGAACGCCTCAAGGAACAGCAGTGGTAGGCCGGCATCGCGAAAGTGCATGGTGAAGCCGTCGAGCAGGCTGCGCGGATGCAACGAGCGGGCGCGGAAGTTGCGCGACTCGGGAAGGATCTTCCAGAACACCGCTGCGGCAATCAGCGCCAGGCCACCGATGACCAGCATCGCCGTATGCCAGCTGACGAAGTCGATCAATACCCCGACGATCAATCGCCCACACATGCCGCCAATAGCGTTGCCACCGATGTACAAGCCCATGGCCAGGCCAAGGTGCTGCGGATGGATTTCTTCGCTCAGGTAAGTCATCGCCACCGCCGCCAGACCGCTCAACGACAACCCCACCAGCGCCCGCATCACCAGCACGCCTTGCCAGCTCGGGATCATTGCGCTGGCCATGGTGCAGAAAGCGGCGGCGAACAGCGCAGCGACCATCACCGATTTACGCCCGATGCGATCAGAGATGGGGCCGGTGATCAGCAAGCCGATGGCGAGCATGCCGGTGGCGACCGACAGGATCAGGCTGCTCTGGGCTGCGTTGATGGAAAATTCGTGTGACAGCAGCGGCATCATCGGCTGCACGCAATACAGCAGGGCAAAGGTCGCGAAACCGCCCGAGAACAGCGCCAGCACCGTGCGCATGAACATCGGCGTGCCTTTTTCGATATAGATCTCGCTTCGCTCGGCGACGACATCATCCAGCGCAGTGGGCGGAATTTCATGGGCGAGTGGGGCGACAGCAGTTTTCACTTCGGACCTCGGAGGGGCGCAGCCGGTCAGGCAATGAAAAAATCATATAGCTGGCTAATGATTCAATCCAATATATTGTTCGACCTGTTTGATAGGTTTAACGACCTAATGGAGTTTTCATGGAATTGCGCCACCTGCGCTACTTCATTGCAGTCGCCGAAGAACTGCATTTCGGCCGCGCCGCCCAGGTGCTGGGCATCTCGCAACCACCGCTGAGCCAGCAGATTCAGGCGCTGGAGCAGGAGGTGGGAACACGTCTATTTGAACGGACCAATCGTCGGGTCGAACTCAGTGAGGCGGGGCGATTGTTTCTGGAAGAGGCGCGGTTGGTGCTGGCTCAGGTCGACAAAGCGGCCGATGTTGCACGGCGGGCACAACTCGGTGAGTTGGGTGAACTGAAGATCGGCTTCACCTCGTCGGCACCGTTCAACTCGACCATTCCCCAGGCGATTTTCTCGTTTCGCCAGCGCTTCCCGGCAGTGCACTTGAACCTGCGGGAGATGAGCAGCACCCAAGTGGCCGATGCACTGGTGGACGAATCAATCGAAGTCGGGATCATGCGGCCGCTTGGGCTGCCGGACTCGCTCAGCGTAGTGGAATTGATGCGCGAGCCACTGGTGGCGGTCCTCAGCTCCAAGCATCCGCTGGTGAATGGCAGCGAAGAAGGTTTATTCCTCTCGGCGCTAGCCCTCGAACCATTCGTATTTTTCCCGCGCAGCTATGGCAGTGGTTTGTATGCACAGCTGCTCAGCCTGGCGCGGGATGCCGGTTTCAGCCCGCACTTCGCGCAAGAGGCTGGCGAGGCGATGACGATTATCGGGTTGGTGGCGGCAGGTTTGGGAGTGTCGGTGTTGCCGGCGTCGTATCAGCGGATGCGTATTGATGGTGTTGTGTATCGGCCTTTGCTTGACCCGGAAGCGGTGTCGGCGGTGTGGCTGGTGCAGCGTAAGGATCAGAAGTCGCCGATGGCCAAGGCGTTTGTGGAGTTGTTGACGCGTAAGGTTGAACCGTTAACACCATAACTGCGAGCGCCCGAAAGAGGGACATTTCAGGTTACGGATCTGCCTTGGTATTTGCCCGGTTCTTGCGCAGAATCGTTTTTTTTCGATGAGTGCCATGGATGCCACTTCGATATCAACCCAAGGAAGGCAGCGTACTGATTTGCGACTTCAGGGGTTATGAAGTCCCGGAGATGATCAAGGTCAGACCTGTTGTCGTCATACGCAAACACAGGACCAATAGTTTGTTGGTGACAGTCGTACCCCTGAGCACCACCGCCCCGGACTGTGTACTTGACCATCATCTGAAGCTTGCGAATCATCTGCACGGAGCCAGTCCGGCCTGCTGGGCAAAATGCGACATGGTTGCGACGGTAAGTCTCTCCAGACTGGACCGGATCAAAAGTCGGGATCGTCAGGGAAAGCGTGTTTATCTCATTTCACAACTTGCAACAGATGAATTTTTTGCAATCAAAGCCGCAGTACGTAGCGCTCTGGGTCTGTGATGGCACTAAAGATGGCGCGACCGGCGAATTGCCAGCCGTTGTCGTCCGTTCAATTTAAAGCAATACTCCTGACGTTCCCGAAAGGGGCTTGTGAGACTCTGAGGATCCTGGGCAACCAGCCATCGCAGAGCCAGACAGGTAAAGGGCAATGACAAGCCGACCTGTTTGTGAAAGGGCGCCGAAAGGCGCCCTTTGTCGTTTCTGGTGTTACTGAACCTTCGCCAAATCCCCTTTCAGCGCAACGCCCGCCATGAGCGCCCCAGCGTGGCACTCATAAGTCTTGGCATCCTTGCGCTCATTTTTCTTGTAGAAGCTGACGATGTTGGTCACGGCGTTGGCGCCGGCGTTTTTCGCTGCCTGGTGCAGGCTGATGATTGCCGATTGCGCGACCCATTCGCAGGCCACTTCGTCAGACTTGTTGAAGGCGTTGGTTTTCTTGTTGGTTACAGCGCCAGCGCTGAGCACGGTGACGTTGCCAGTCGGTGTATTGCCTGCCAGGTAGAACTTCACGCTGCCATCGATTTTGCCGGCGCGGGTTGCTTCGGCGACGGCTTTGTCAAAAGGCAGATACACCGCGGTGTCACGGGCCTGGCTGATGCTCGGCAATGCGCAGATCAGCAGGGTGGTGGCGGCAGCGAGTTTCTTGAAGTGCATGAAGGTCTCCTTGACCCTGAGTTATTCGATTACGACCAGCGGCGGAAAATCAACGAGGTGTTGACCCCACCAAAAGCGAAATTGTTGTTCATCACGTACTCATTGCTCATCTGCCGGAATTCACCGCGCAGGTAGTCGAGCTTGCCGCACTGCGGATCGACCTCATCGAGGTTGAAGGTGTGCACATACACATCGCGGTTCATCATTTCGATGCTGAACCAGGATTCCAGCGCGCCGCAGGCTCCCAAGGTGTGACCGAGGAAACTCTTCTGTGAACTGATCGGCATGTGTTCGCCGAACAACGCGCTGGTGGCCAGTGTTTCGGCAATGTCGCCCTGTTCTGTAGCGGTGCCGTGACCGTTCACGTAGCCGATGTCGGAAGGCTGCAGCCCGGCGTCTTCCAGCGCCAGCTCCATGGCTCGACGCATGGTGAGCTGCTCCGGACGGGTGGCGTGCTGACCGTCGGCGTTGCTGCCGAAACCGACGATCTCAGCGTGGATGCGGGCACCGCGTGCCAGGGCGTGTTCGAGCTCTTCGAGCACCAGCATGCCGCCGCCTTCACCGATCACCAGGCCATCGCGGTCGGTGTCGTAGGGGCGAGGGCTGGTTTGCGGGGCGTCGTTTTTCAGGCTGGTGGCGTAGAGCGCATCGAACACCATGGCTTCGGTCGGGCACAGCTCTTCGGCGCCGCCGGCGAGCATCAGCGGCAGGCGGCCGAACTTGATTGATTCGTAGGCATAACCGATGCCCTGGCTGCCGCTGGTGCAGGCGCTGGAGGTCGGGATCAGTCGGCCGGTGAGGCCGAAGAAGATGCTGACATTGGCCGCTGTGGTGTGCGGCATCATCCGTACGTAGGAGTTGGCGTTCAAGCCTTCGGCCACCGAGTTGAGCAGCATGTTGCCGAACGCCTTGATCTCGTCGGTGCTACCGGTGGACGAGCCGCAGGAAACGCCCATGCGCCCATCCTTGATCGACTCGTCACCCAGCAGCCCGGCGTCCGCCAACGCTTGCTCGGCAGCACCAACAGCGAGCCGCGAGACGCGGCCCATGCTGCGCAGTTGTTTGCGGGTCCAGTGGCCCGGCACTTTGAAGTCATCGATCGGCCCGGCCAGGCGCGTGCTGAGTTCGGTAAAACGATCCCACTCGTCCATGCGGCGGATGCCGCTGCGGTTGGCGGCGAAGTTGCCGGCGATGGTGTCCCAGTCGCTGCCCAGTGAGGTGATGCCGGCCATGCCGGTGACGACGACGCGCTTCATCAGCACAGGCCTCCATTGACGGCCAGAACCTGCCGGGTGATGTACGACGCTTCCGCCGACATCAGGAAATTAACTGCACCAGCCACCTCTTCCGGGGTGCCCATGCGTTGTGCGGGGATCATTTTCATCAGTTCTTCCACCGGCACGTTTTCATCGAGCATCGCCGTGTCGATCAGGCCGGGTGCGACACAGTTGACGGTGATTTTGCGTTTGCCCAGTTCGATCGCCAGCGCCTTGGCTGCGCCGATCAGACCGGCCTTGGACGCACTGTAATTGACCTGCCCGCGATTGCCGATCAACCCGGACACCGAGGTGATGCAGACAATCCGCCCGGCGGCGCGACGACGGATCATCGGCATCATTACTGGGTGCAGCACGTTGTAGAAACCGTCGAGGTTGGTGCGCATCACCAGATCCCAATCCTCCTCGCTCAGGGCCGGGAAAGCACCGTCGCGGGTCAGGCCGGCGTTGAGTACCACGCCATAATAGGCGCCGTGGGTTTCGACATCGGCTTCGAGAATAGCTTTGCAACGGGCACGGTCGGACACGTCAAATTGCAGGATGCGCGCGTTGCGGCCCAGAGCCTCGACTTCGGCCTTGACGGCTTCGGCGTCCGCAAGGCCGCTGCGGCAGTGCAGCACGATGTCGTGCCCGGCCCGGGCCAGACGCAACGCGATAGCGCGGCCAATACCACGGCTGGAGCCGGTGACCAGTACGGATTCAGTCATCACTCGACTCCTTGGGGTTCATGAAGATAGTGCGCGGCCTGAGGCGGGCGAAACACGTTCAGCCGGGCAGTGGCGTGGATGCCGGGGGCAGTGAGGTGGCATTCGAACACACCCATGCCATTGTCGTCTTCCAGCGAGCGTATTCCATGGATGGTCAACTCGGTGCCAGCGGGGAAGTGTTCTACGTTGCATTCGAATTTACGGGTGCCGAGCAGGAAACCCAGCTCCACGGCATTACCTTTCTGGCGCGCATGGCAGCCGGCGTACGCGGCGACGCTCTGGGCCATCAGCTCGATGCCGACCCAGGCCGGCAGGCTGCCGTCGGGGCGATTGAACAGGCCGCCGGGTTTGACGGTGAGTCGGGTGTGAATCTGTTCGTCATCGAACGACAGGATCTGCTCGATGAGGATCATGTCGCCGGCATGCGGCAGCAGTTCGGCGAGCGGCCAGGCAATCATGGGGCGTCTCCGATAATCAGGCTGACGTTATTGCCACCGAAGGCAAAGGAATTGCTCATCAGGTAGCGAGGTGCAATGGACGTCAGGTGGTCAGTCGGGGTCACCCAGTGCAGGGCCGGCAATTCGGGGTCGGGCTGGCCGTCCCAGACGTGGGGCGGCAGGGCGTGCTTGCGGTTGTCTACGCTCAGGCTCAACCAGCAGAACGCCGCTTCCAGGGCACCGGCAGCGCCGAGGGTATGGCCGGTCATCGGTTTGGTCGACGAGCAGGGCACGCCTTGCGGGAATAGTGTCGTCACGGCCAGGCTTTCCATGGCGTCGTTGTGTTGGGTGGCGGTGCCGTGCAGGTTCAGATAGCCGATCTGCTGCGGTTGCAGGCCTGCGCGGCTCAAGGCTTTGCGCATCGCTTGCAGGGCGCCACGGCCGGTCGGCTCCGGCGCGGAAATATGGTGTGCATCGGAGCTGGCGCCACTGCCGAGCAGGGCAATCGGTTGGTGGTTGCCGGCGTTTTTGCTCATCAGAAACAGCACCGCCGCTTCGCCGATATTGATGCCGTTGCGGTTGGCTGAAAATGGATTGCAGCGCTGCTCGGACACCGCTTCCAGGGCCGAGAAACCGTTGAGGGTCAGCTTGCACAAACTGTCGACACCGCCGCACAACACGGCGTCGCACATGCCCAGGTCGAGCAGTCGTTGGGCGCTCATCAGCGCGCGGGCGCTGGAGGTGCAGGCGGTGGAAATCACATAGGCCGGGCCGCTCAGTTGCAGCCAGTCGGCGAGAAACGTCGCCGGTGCGCCGAGTTCCTGTTGCTGATAGTCATAGTCGGCGGGGAACTGATGCTCGCGGATGTAATGGGCCAGACCGCTGCTGGCCTCGTGAATGCCCGAGGTGCTGGTGCCCAGGATGACGCCGATACGGTCGCGGCCGTAGGTCTGGATCGCCTGCTCGATGTCTTCGCGAATTTGCAGCGCAGCCTCCAGCAGCAATTGATTGTTGCGACTGCTTTGATGGGCCAGCTCAGGCGGAATCGGCACCAGCTCGCCGCGCACCGCCGCGACCGGCAGCGAGCGTTCCGCCACCCAGCCGGCCTCGCTGCGCATGCCCGAGCAATCGCCGGCAAACAGGTTGCGGGCGACTTCCTGCTTGTTGCGACCCAGGGCGCAGATTACCCCGAGGGCATTCAGATAAGCCGTCATGGCGTGTGCTCGCCTAACGGAGTGACGCGATAGTGCGGGCCTTGGGATACGTTCAATTCAAAGCTCAGTGGTTGTGAATAGCGGATGTTCCAGCGTGGTGACAAGGATCGTTGCCCGCCATCCTGCCGGGCGGCGGGATAGTTGCGATGCAACTCGCCCGCAGGGGTCAACGCAAACAACAAGGCAGCGAACAGCTCCCGGGCTTCCGGATTGGGCGGCAGCAGACCGTCGGCCTCCCATTGGCCATCGATCAGTTTCTGCCGTGCCACGGGAATCCCCAAAGGGTCCATCATCGACCAGCGAATGCCTGGGCCTTCACGCTGGATCACCAGCAGCCAGTCCTGACGCTGTTCGGCCATCTGCCGTTCGATGTGCAGTTGCAGCGGCAACGCCAGATTCGGGGTTCGCTCGGGCAGCGGTGCCCGGCTGGCGCAAGCGCTCAGCAACAGGACACAGCAGAGCAGCAGAAAACGGATCATCAGGCACACCCTTCAAGAGGCTTGCGCGCGACTACATTGACCAGGGTTTCTTCCCGTTGGCCAAAGGGTTTTGGCTGGCGCAAGCCGAAGCGTTCGAGCAGGCCGAAATCCTTGGCTCG
The DNA here is from genome assembly GCF_014852305.1 of Pseudomonas sp. PDM09. Taxonomy (NCBI): domain Bacteria; kingdom Pseudomonadati; phylum Pseudomonadota; class Gammaproteobacteria; order Pseudomonadales; family Pseudomonadaceae; genus Pseudomonas; species Pseudomonas sp. PDM09. The sequence continues at coordinate 143,104 of NZ_JACVBI010000014.1, forward strand.
ACTCCACCATAAGTAAGGGTAAGACACGTTCTGCGGGCCGAATTCAAAACCCTGCCGACGAATCATGTCCAGGTAACCGGCGGCGCTCTTCTGCACGTGCATCGGGTGGCGGAACAGCCAGCGAATCACCCATGTATCAATGTAAGCCTCGGTGGACTCGGCGAACAACAAATAGCCGCCCGGTTTTAGCACCCGATAGAACTCGGCCAGGGCCCGGTCCTGCTCGACAAGGTGATGGAAGGTCTGGTGACAGAACAGCAGATCGACGCTGGCGTCCGGCACGTTGATGCTCGCGCAGTCACTGCCGATCAGTTCTACATCCATACCCTGACGAGTCGCTTCTTCACCGCTCAGGTTCAGGCTGTGAGGATCGGCATCCAGCCCGATCAGGCGTTGAGGCGCGAAGGTCTGGCGCAGGTACTGGAACGACTTGCCCTGGCCGCAACCGGCATCCAGCAATACCGGGTTGGCGGGCAATGGCGCGCTGAACAGGTCGCGCAAATCATGGATCGCCACTCGCAATACATGGTGCTGCCAGGTGTGACTGCGCAGAAACCAGAAACCGAAACGGGTTTCTTCGACGTAGTTGTCGCTCAAGTAACTCATGTCGGGTCCTGTGCGCACAGGTCCGAGATCATCCGCAGCCGACGTTTGGGTTCGCTGACGAACGGGTTGCGTTCATCCCAGGCGTAACCCGCGAGGATCGAGCTGATCATGCGGCGGATTTCCGCTGCGCCGCCCTGATAGAAAATCACATCCTGAAAGGTCCCGGCGTACCAGCCCTCGACGTAGCAACGGAAGGTGTCGACGCCGCGCTTGAGCGGTTCGGCGAATTCGGTCTGCCAGTCGACGCTTTCACCTTGCAGTTGGCGGTGCAGCACCCCGGCGGCCATGCTCGCCGACCGCATGGCGATGGTCACACCGGAGGAAAACACCGGGTCGAGAAATTCCGCCGCGTTGCCCAACAGGGCGAAACCAGGGCCGTGCAGGGTTTTGACGTTGGCCGAATAACCGCCGATGGTCCGCGCGGGCGTGTCCCAGACGGCATTGTTCAGCACACCGGCCAGGCTCGGCGTTTCAGCAATGAAGCCGCGCAGGCAGTCGTCCAGATTCTCGGTGCGGCCTGCGAAATGTTCGGCGGCCGCCACTACGCCCACCGAGCAACGGCCGTTGCTGAACGGGATGGTCCAGAACCAGATATCACGCTGGGTCGGATGGGTGGTGATGAGGATTTTCTCCCGGTCGAAAGCCGGGCTATCGATGCAATCTTCGACGTGGGTGAACACGGCCTGGCGCACCGGGAAGTTCGACGGTGCTTCAAGGTCGAGCAAGCGTGGCAGCACGCGACCGTAGCCGCTGGCATCGAGCACGAAGTCGGCTTCGACGCGGTATTGGCTGCCGTCTTCGCGAAGTACGTCGAGCTGCGGTTTCGCCAGGCTGAAATCGGCGCTGACGATGGCTTCGCCGTAACGGACATCGACACCTTGCAGCTCAGCCTGATCGGCCAGCAGCTTGTCGAAGTCGGCGCGCTGGACCTGGAACGTCGTCGGCTTGCCATTGGTGAACGTGTCGCCGAAATCGAAGGTGCTGTACTGATCGCCCCAAGCGAACGCTGCGCCGTTTTTGCGCTGGAAACCAGCCGCATTTACCGCCTCGAGCATGCCGGCTTCTTCGACGAAATCCAGGCAATGGGACAGCAGGCTTTCGCCGATGGAAAACCGTGGGAAATGCTGGCGCTCGATCATCAGCACATCATGGCCTTTACGCTTGAGCAGCGCGGCGGCGATGGCGCCCGAGGGGCCGGCGCCGATGACCAGTACCTGACGACGTTCCATTTCAACTGTTGGCACGGGTGCTCCTTGCCGGGGCGGCGATGTTCAAAGGGATTCGGTGCATGCCGGCCAATGCCGGCAGCAGGGTTGCGATCAGGCCCATCAACATCAGCGCGAAATACAGCGCCGGGCTGATGAGCTGTTGTTGCAGCAGCAGGTTGAGAAAGACGATCTCGCTCAAGCCGCGAATATTCAGTAAAAGGCTTTCCCGCCAGCGGCTGGCACCTTCAAACGAGGCGCCAGCCCAGCCGAGGCCCAGCCAGTTGCCCAACAGTTTGCTGGCGATTGGCAACAGCAGGAGCGCGGTCAGTTGCATCCCGCCGAGACTGTCGATGGCGCTGTGCACGTTGATCTGCACGATGCCGAACGTGAGGATCAGCGGGATGGCGATCCAGGTCTGCAAACGGCTCATCCACGCCGCCGACAATGGCAGCACCAATGGCACCTTGAGCGCGGCCATGCACAGCAGATAGCCGATACCGAAAATCAGCGCATTGAGTTTGAAGTGTTCGGCGACCACCAGCAGCGCGAAGAAGCAGCCGCTGTGCAGCAACGGTTGGCGCAGTCCGAGCAGGCGCAGCAACAACGGCAGACAGGCGCCGGCCAGCGGCAGCAAGAGGCTGCTCAGGTGCAGGCTGCCCTGGGCGAACGCGAACAGGGTCCAGCAGGTCAGGTCGATCAGGATCGCGGTTTGCACCAGACGCCGGGTGGCGGCGGGCGGGTAGTTGATGTGTCGCAGGTACAGATACAACACCGGAATTGCGGTGATGGCGAACAGCAGACCGACCGCCAGCGAGCTGATCCACGGCTGCGGTGGCAACAGCCAGAACGCTGTCGCCAGCCCGCAGGCGAACGGAATACAGAAACTCGGCAGGGCGATTTTCAGGCTCTGGCGTTCCAGGCGCAGGTCGATCACGTCGCTGAGAATGTGCCCCAGCAGCAAGGCAAAGCTCAGGCTGTAGAGGTTCTTCAGCCAGCCCGGCGAGATCAGGTCGGCACCGCTCAGTTGCCAGCCCGGTTCGATCCAGAAGTACATCAGCAACGGCAGGCCGAAGGTCGCCAGCAGCAACTGGCTGACGATCGGAATCAGACCGAAATGACGACCGATACGGGTGGCCACGGCGAACAACACCAGGGCCATCATCCAAAACACCGCGACCATCATGCTGCCGGCTCCGTAGCTGGGGCGACATGGGCTTGGCGTCCGGCCCACGGTGCCAGGATGAAGCTGAATGCCAGGCCGAGGCTCACCGACAGGCCGAAGTTGCTCACCGCTGGCGTGCTGGACACCGCCAGCAGGCCGAACGACAGCCAAGTGGTCACCGCTGCCAGCAAGGTGCCCAGCAGACTCGCCGCGGCGCCGCCGATCTGTTCGCGCATGAGGATCGCGTAATCGACGCTGATCGCCGTCACCAGCAACAGGCCAAACAGGCTGAACAATGTCAGTGGCTGACCGAGCCAACCGAGGCTTGCCAGGCTGCACAGGGCCGCCAGCAGCGGCAGGGAGACGATTCGCAGCGCGCCACCGAAACCGAATGGCAGGATCAGCACCAGCACGATCAACACGCAGGAGGCGAGTTTCAATTCAGCGGCGCTGATTTGAGTGGCGGCGAAAACCTGGTTCAGTTCGCCGAGGCGATCCACCAGTTCCACACCCGGCAAGTCCAGCGCCTGGACCCGCAACAGCGTGGGATTGTTCAAGCCTTGCAGGCTGACCATCGCCGCCACGCCGTCATCGGTCGGCCCCAGCCACAGGGTGCGGTAGGGCTCGGCCAATGGGCCGGCCAGCGCTGTGTCGATGTCTTCGGTGGGCAGCGCCTGCAACGTTGCCAACTCAGCCTGCAACGCGGCGGCCGGCACGCCGAGGTCGAGCAACGGTTGCCAGAACTGCGGCAGCTTGTTCAGTGCTTCACGCACTTTGCGCTGTTCGCTTGGCTGGCTGACCAGTTGATTGAGCGATAGATAGCCCTGAAGTTTTTCCAGATTGACCAGTTGATCCAGACGCTCGCTCAGTGCCGTCAGGCGTTCGAGCAACGCCTGCTGATTGGCCGCGCGCACCAGGAAAAACTGGCTGGTAGGTTGATAGCCGGTGATGCGTGCGATGGTCTGGGCTTCGTCAGTCAGTTGCTGCGGTGTGCCGACCCATTGGCGAATGTCATTTTTGCTCTGCAACTGCAACAGGCCGCCGACACAGAAGGCGATCAGCAATGCCAGCAGGACCGGCGTGCGCAAGTATTTCAGCAGCGATTCTCGCAGCTCCAGCAACTTCTCGGCGACGCGCATCGGCCATTGCGCCGGCCGCAGATCCACGCCCTTGAGCAGCGCCGGCAGCAGGCACACTGCCGACAGGTAGGCGCCAAGCAGGCCGGCGGCGGAGAACACGGCAATTTGGGTCAGGGCCGGGAACGGTGTCCAGGCCAGGGCCAGGTAGCCGATGCAACTGGTGATCAGGCTCAGGGTCAGCCCCGGCAGGGTCAGGCGTAACGCCGGCCAGCTGTGCCAGGGTTTCAGGCTCCAGCTTTTCGAGAGGTAATGCAGTGGGTAATCCACCGCCACGCCGATCAGACTTGAGCCCAGCACCAGCGTCATCACATGCATGTGGCCGAACAGCGCCACGCAGGCCACAGCACCGAACAACATGCCCACCAGCACCGGGACGAACGCCAACAACACCCGCCAGCGCCGGAAGGCCAGCAACAGCAGCAACAGAATCCCGACAGTGGCGCCGCCGCCGACCCAGGTCATTTCGCGCGCGGCTTGCCGTTGACCGCTGGCGGCATACAGCAAGCCACTGGCGGCGAGCAGTTGCACATCCGATCGGGCGGCTTCTTCGCGACTGTGTTGGAGCAGGTCAGCCACTTGCAGCGGCAGGTTCATATCGAACGCGTTGCCGGCGGTTCGCGCCCGCAGCATCACCCAACTCTTGCCATCGGCATCGGCAACCAGCGTACCGCTGCCGATGTCCAGTTGCACCGAGCCGTGTTGCGGCTGGCTGTTCTGGATGCGCCCGGTCAGGCCGAGCCAGTCGTCCTGGCTCGGCACCAGGCTGAAGCCGGTGAACGGGTCGAACAGGGCTTGTACCCGTTGCTGGATAAAGGCGTCAGGGTGCTCGATGAGTTGCTGCCGATCTGGCGCGGACAGCATCGCCAGTCGGCCTTGCAGCAATTGGCTGCGCAATGCGGGCAAGTCGGCTTGCAGGGTCCACTGGACCTTTTCGAAGACGCCGCTGGCCTGCCATTGCTCGCCAAGTTTTTGCGCCATGGCGATGGCTTGCTGGCGGTCTTTATGGCCGACCAGTACCAGCATTTCCCGGTTCAGCGGTTCTTGCATGCGCTGTTCGGCGTGCAGTTCCAGCGCTTCCGGCGCGGTGCCTGGCACCAGTTCCATCAGATTGGCCGACAGCGGTGCACCGTCACGCCATTGCCAGCCGGCGAGCGCGAGCACCGCCAGCAGCAGGATCAGAAACAGCCGAGGGAGCATCCGTTCACTCGGCAAAGTCATGTTGCTCCGCATCGCTCAATGGTTGTGCGCTGGTGCTGTCCTGCATGCGCAACAGGGTTCGGTCACCCTGGGTTTCGAGCAGCTCGATGCTGTGCACCAGTTCGCCGCCGTCAATGTTGATCTGATTGAACACCTGCTTGAGCAGCATCGAGCGCGGGGTCAGGGTCAGCTTCCAGCGCTGTGCGTCGCCGCTCAGCGAAAGCTCGAAATCCCGTTGCAGGCCGCTGCTGTCGCCTTGCAGCACCGCGAGGAACAAGCGGTTCTGTTCGGCGCCGGCACTCTTGTTCGGCAGCATTTGCCAGCCGCTGGCATCACGCCGGGCAATGCCTTTGTCGCTGATGCGGTAGTCCTGTTGCAGCGGGGTTTTCAGCAGCCAGAGCAGGCCATGGTTTTTTGCCAGAACGAAGTTGCCCTTGCTGGTCAGCGGCTGGGGCAGGGCGCGCAGGTGTTTTTCCTGGACAAAGCTGCCGTGGATCACATCGGGTTTGGCCAGTTGATCGCTGAGCTGTTGCAGATCGAAGGCCTGCGCCAGCGAAGAAAAACCCAGCGCCACCACAAACATGTAGCAGCTGCCGAGCCTGCGAGGCTGCGTCCGGCGGCGAAGCCGTCGTAAAACCTGCGCATGCGGTGCTTCAGGGAAATCGCAGGGCGACTGCTGCGCAGCCGAACGCAGGCTTCGCCAGCTGCTACAAAGGGATCGCAAGTTCATGGCAGCATCCTTTCAACCGCATCGGTGAACACTTTCGGTGACGCCAGCTGCATTTCGCGGCTGCTCATGTCGACGGCGACCTGCACGGAACAGGCGCGGGTCAGGCGTTCGCCGGTGGCCAGATCGCTGATCAGGTAATTGATCTTCAGGCGGTTTTCCCACTCCACCAGGCTGGCGCGCACATTCAGCTTCTGGCCGAACACCGCGCCGCGCACATAGCGCAGCTGCAAGTCGATCACCGGCCACGCGTAACCCGATGCCACCATGGCGTCGTAGTTGTGGCCGATCCTGTCCAGCAGCGCACAGCGGGCGACCTCCAGGTATTTGACGTAATGGCCGTGCCAGACCACGTTCATGGTGTCGACATCAAAGAACGGTACGAGGATTTCCGTGTCGGTGTGCAGCACTCCCTTGCTACGCATGCAGCCTCCAGTGTTGTTCGGCGATGCGCTGCAGGCACAGGCGCAATTCGCCTTCCAACGCACGGTCTTCGATGACCGGCGGGAAGTCCTTGGCCAACTCTTCGTGCATCGCGGCCAGGGCCGGTGGCAGTGGCCGCGCATCTTCAGCCTGGCCGCGTAGCCAGACGCCTTGGTTGGCGGCCAGCAGCGTGGCGGCGGCGACCTGTTCGGTCAGCTCCAGCACGCGGATGGCGTCGCGGGCAGAGATGGTGCCCATGCTGACCTTGTCCTGGTTGTGGCACTCGGTGGAGCGCGAGAAGACGCTGGCCGGCATGGTGTTTTTCAGGGCTTCGGCGGTCCAGGCGCTGGTACCGATCTGCACAGCCTTGAAGCCATGGTTAAGCATCGCGCGGTCGGCGCTGGCGCCGGACAGGTTGCTTGGCAAACCATGGTTGTAACGCTCGTCCACCAGCAGCGCGAGCTGGCGGTCGAGCAAGTCGGCGACGTTCGCCACCAGGGTTTTCAGACTGTCCATGGCGAACGCGATATGGCCGCCGTAGAAGTGCCCGCCGTGCAGCACGCGTTCGGCTTCGGCGTCGATGATCGGGTTGTCGTTGGCGCTGTTGAGTTCGATCTCGATGAACGAGCGCAGCCAGTTCAGGCTGTCGGCCAGCACCCCGAGCACGTGCGGCGCACAACGCAGGGAATAGCGGTCTTGCAGGCGATGCAGTGGCGCGGTCGGCGCATCGATCGCCAGATCCTTGCGCAACCACGCAGCGACTTGCATCTGCCCGGGATGGGGTTTGGCGGCGAACAGACGCTCGTCGAAGTGCTCCGGGTTGCCCTGCAACGCGACCACGTTCAGCGCGGTAATGCGCGTGGCGAGTTGCAACAGGTAATCGGCGCGGGCGTAAGCCAGGCAGGCGAGGCCAGTCATCACCGCGGTACCGTTCATCAGCGCCAGCGCTTCTTTGGGGCGCAATACCAGCGGTTCCCAGCCCAATTCGCTGTGCACATCGGCGGCTTGTCGACGCTCACCACGGAACATCACTTCGCGCTCGCCGGACAAGGTCGCGGCAACGTAGGACAACGGCGTCAGGTCACCGCTGGCGCCCACCGAACCTTCTTCCGGAATCAGCGGCAGAATGTCGTATTCGAGGAAGGCTTGCAGGCGCTCCAGCAGTTCCACGCGTACTCCGGAAACGCCTTGGCAAAGCGATTGCAAACGCGCCGCCAGCACCGCGCGGGTGGCTTGGGCGTCGAGCAGTTTGCCCAGGCCGCAACCGTGGAAGGTATACAGATGACGGGGCAGGGCTTCGACGTGGTGCAGCGGCACCGCCACCACACAGGAGTCGCCATAACCGGTGGTCACGCCATAGATCACGCCTTCCTTGTCCAACAGGGAGTCAAGGAATTGCGGGCCCTTGGCGATGCGCTGGCGAAATTCGGGGTCGCCCTGCAACTGCGTCGGCACCTGACGGTTGGCCAGGGCCAGCACGTCTTCGATGCGCAAAGGGAGTTCGCCGAAGGTTACCGGCTCAAGCGTTGGCGTCGTCATCGGTCTTCCAGAAAGGGTAAAAGTTGAACCATTGTTGGGGGGCTTCGAGGCAATAGTGACCCAGGCGTTCGGCGTAGCGGGAGGCCCACTGATGAATGACCTGTTCGCGGTCGCTGCGTTTCCACACGATGGCGTCGGCGAACGGTTCGAGGGTCAGTCGATAGTCGCCAGTGGGTTTCTTCAGGCACAGCATCAGGTTGATCGGGCATTTCAGCAGACCGGCCAGCAACCATGGGCCCTGAGGGAACGCGGCTTGATGACCGAGGAAATCCACGCTCACGCTGCGTCCGCCATGCAACGGCACGCGGTCGCCGGCAATCGCCAGCCATTCGCCGCGCTCCAGGCGTTCATGCAATTGCAGCATGATCACCGGGTCCAGCTCGCTGACCTGGATCAGCCGCAGATTGGTCGCTCCGGCTTCACCCAGCAGACGGTTGAATTGTTCGGCGTGCTTGGTGTGCACCAGCACGTTCATGGTGACTTTCTCACCGATTTCGGCCAGCGCCCGGCAGACTTCGAGATTGCCCAAGTGCGCGCCTACCAGCATTTGCCCGCGTGTGCCGCGCAGTTTATTGCGCAGCAGCGCCGGGTCGATGATTTCGATTTGGTTGATGCTCAGCTTGCCGTTCCACACATCGAGTTTGTCGAGCATGGAATCGGCGAAGGCCATGAACTGGCCAAACACCCGCCAATGGGTCGGGCGCAATTCGCTACGACCGCTCCAGTCGGCAAGCCGCTGCTGGTATTGCCAGGCGCTTTGGCGGGCGCTGCGTCCGAACAGGAAAAAGTACAGCACGATGCCGTACAGCAGCGGGCTCAGCAGTCGGCGACCCAAGACTTTTGCGCAAAGCGCAGTGAACTTCATCAACCAGAAGCTGCCGCGCTCCTGGCGGTCGGCCCAGTGCTGTTTGTCTGCGTTGTCGCTCATGCTCGCCACCGCCGCCAGAGGATTACCGGTGCGCGCAGCAACATGCCGAAGAACAGCCGGGTGTGCATGCTCGAAATCAGTACGTTGTCGTGGAACAGACGGAAATGCGAGACGCCATCCAGAGGGTAATGAACCCTGGTTTTCAGCCACTGCATCGGCTGATTGCGCCAGGCCAGGCGCACCAGGATGTCGGAGTCGAAGTCCATGCGCTTGCCGATCCTGGCCGAGTCGATCAGTGCCAGGGTCGGTGGCAATGGGTAGACACGGAAGCCGCACATGGAGTCGCGAATCTGCAATGACAGGGTGTTGATCCAGACCATCACATGGGTCAGGTAGCGGGCGTATAAACGGCCCTTCGGCACGCTGGCGTCGTATTGCGGATAACCGCAAATCACGGCGTCGGGGTGGGCGCGTGAATGTTCGATGAAGACTTTAACGTCTTGCAGGTCGTGCTGGCCGTCGGCGTCCACCTGCAAGGCGTGGCTGAAGCCCAGGCGCGACGCTTCGCGCAAGCCGGTCATCACCGCGCCGCCCTTGCCTTGATTGACGGTGAGCCTGATCAGGTGAACCCGGTCCCGCCGGGCCAGTTGGTCAAGCACCTTGGCGCAGGCAGGACTGCTGGCATCGTCCACCAGAATGCAGGGCAGTCCGCTGGCAAGCAGCGCATCGACCACGGCGGTGATTGCGGTTTCGTGGTTGTAGACCGGGATGATTGCGCAGGGGTTATGCATGTTGGCTCATTCCCTCGCTCGTGTAGCAGCTGCCGAAGGCTGCGTTCGAGCGCGAAGCGGTCGTAAACCGGTATTCGAGGTTTTTCAGAATAAATGTGGTAGCCCAGATGCGAGCGCTTCGCACTCGAACGCAGCCTTCGGCAGCTGCTACAGAGGAACTCAACTTATCCACAGGCAGCCTCCAGCAAAATCCGCCCACTGGAGCAGGTGGCGGTTTCATTGCGATAGGCGAAATACAATTTGCTGCGCGCTGAGTCGAAGCGCAGGTGCAACTGGATTTCATCACCGGGGCGTACCAGTTGCTGGAATTTCAGCACTTCCATACCGGAAAATTTTGCCGGCAGATCCATCAATTGCTGGCCCAGGCTCAATGCCCAATCCACCTGCACCACACCGGGCAATACCGGCGCTCGGGGAAAGTGGCCGCTGAAATACGCCAGGTCTGGCGGGACTGCCAGTTGCAGGCTCCACTCGCCATGGACTTCGAGCTGCTCCAACACTTCCGGCGCTGTTGGACGGGGTGCCAGCAGCAAGGCTTCCACCTCGGCCTGGGGCAGTTTGCCTTGCGCGTTCAGCGGTAGCTGCCGCAACAAGCGCCAGCGGCGTGGCAGGGCCAGCGTTTCACAATGTTGACTCAGATGCTGACGCAAGGCTTGAGTAAGGCTGCGTCGACCCTGATTGCGCAAGGCACGCAGGCCTCGCTCGCTGAGTACCAGCAGCGCCCCTAATGAAGCGCGGTTTTCCTGAACCACACCGAGGCGCGCTTCGGCGACCCAGTCGTGAGCCATCAGTGCTTGTTCAAGCATCGGTAGCGAAATACGTTTTTCTTCCAGTTTGACGATTCGGTCCAGCCGACCCAACAGCTCGAAACGGCCGTCGGCGGCGATGCGCGCGGCATCGGCGGTGTGTTCAATATGGCCGGCCGGCAAGTACGGTGAGGCGATAATCAGGGCGCTATCGCTGTCCTGGCTCAGCGCAACATCGGCGAAGGGCTGCCAGAGATACTGGCCCTGACGCCAGGCGATGCCGCCGGTTTCCGAACTGCCGAAGATCTCCGTCGGCCATTGTTGCAGGCGCTCATGCAGGCTTTGCGCCGCTTCGGCGGGCAACGCGCCACCGGAGGAAAACACTCGGCGCACCGCGCTCAGCGCTGGCCAGTCGAGGTTGTCGCCCATGCGCTTGAGCAGCGCCGGGCTGGCGACCCAGGCGAAGGCCGGGTGTTCGCGGCTGGCGCGCTGCAAGTCTTCCGGGAAGGCCAATTGCTTGCGGACGAACGAGCGCCCGGCGCACAACGGCCACAGCACCCGAAACAGCAACCCGTAGATGTGCTGCGTGGCAACGCTGCCGATGATGCAGGCCGCGCCCAGATCTGCGCCCCACAGGTGCTCCAGCGCTTCGACTTCATTGGCCAATTGGCGCAGGGTTTTGTCGATACGCTTGGGTTCACCACTGGAACCGGAGGTGCACAGGCTCAGCTGACAGCGATCCAGATCCAGTGGGCTGGCCGGCAGCGGTGGATGCCGATAATCGCTCAGGTGCGCGTCGGTAGCCTGATCGGTCAGCCACAGATCGACCTCGGTCGACCAGCGCTGGCGCGTCTGCGCTTGCAGGTCGGCGGGCAGCAGTACGCTGACCCCGGCACGCCAGGCGCCGAGCAGGGCAATGGCCAGGTCGGCAGCGTCCTCAAGGTGCACGGCGATGCGCTGTACGCCGTGCGCTTGCAGGCCGGCAGCCAGGCTCAGGGCCTGTTCGCACAATTGCGCGTGATTCAACGCCGGTTCCACCGTCACGGCACGGTCCGGCTGAGCCTTGAGCAACAGTTGCTCAAGTGTTATCCAATTCATGGGCGGCCTCTTACCCGTTGTCGTATCAGCCATTCAATGGCAAACATCAGGCCGATCAATCCATAGGAGATCAGGCCGGTGTACAACATCCACCAACTCAGCGGCGCCCAAAGGGTCAGGGCAGCGGCGCACAAGCCGTTGCAGAGAAAAAACACGCTCCAGGCAATCGTCACCTGGCGGGTGTAGCGAATGGCCCTGGCCGGCAGCTCCGGCTCTCGCAGACGGGCCAGACGTTCAATCATCGGCGGGCCATATTTCAGGCTCAGGCCGAACAGCGCCAGCATGAACGCGCTGATCAGCACCGGGTACCAGCGCAGCAGCACCGGGCTGTCGAACAGCGCCAGCAACAGGCAGAACGCGATGGCGACCACGGCCATCCACAGGCTGCCAGGCCGCCGCTCGCCAGTCAGCGCCCGCGCCAGCCACAGGCTACCCAGCAGCAGACCGAACTGCCACGGGGCAAAATGCTCCATGCCGAAATACACCGCAAAGGGGTACAACAGGCCTGCCAGCAGCAGGCCGAGGCCGATCAGTCGGCTCATGCGGCGGGTTGAACCAGGCGGTAGACCGCCTCGACCACGTCGCTGACGGTACGCACCGATTTGAATTCTTCGGCAGCGATTTTCTTGCCGGTCTGGCGTTTGATGTGATCGATCAGGTCGACTGCATCGATGCTGTCGATTTCCAGATCCTGATACAGGTTGGACCCCAGACTGATGCGCTCGGGTTCCAGCTCGAAGAGTTCGACCAGAGCATCGCGCAGGGTATTGAAAATATCGTCACGAGTTTGCATGGTCCGGTCTCAAGCTGCCTGTTTTGCAGTGACGAACGCCGCAAGGCTCGCCACGTTGGTGAAGTGATTACGGGTGTCCTTGGCGTCGGCATCGATTTTGATGCCGTACTTTTTCTGGATGGCCAAGCCAAGTTCCAGGGCGTCTACCGAGTCCAGGCCCAGGCCTTCGCCGAACAGCGTCTGGTTGTCGCCGATGTCGTCGACGCTGATGTCTTCGAGGCCCAGGGCTTCGATGATCAGTTCTTTTATCTCACGGTGCAGATCGCTCATCTTCGGCGAGCTCCTTAATAAAGTAATGGTGCAAATAGTCATTGAGCTTGCGCGAGGCCTGAGGTGCAGGCCCCTGCGTAGCGAAGGCCTGTGGGTCTATATCGGCCCCAACGCGAAAACTGAAGTGCACGCGGCGTTTGGGAATCCGATACCAGGGTTCGGCCTTGGTCAATGTGGTCGGGCTGACCTTGATGATCACCGGGGTGAGGATTCTCGCACCGCGCAGGGCGATTGCCGCGCCCCCCCGATGAAAGGCCGGCGGTTTACCGGGTTGGGTGCGGGTGCCCTCGGGAAAGATGATCAGGGTCTGACCGCTTTTCAACGCGTCGGCAGCGGCGTCGAGCATATCCATGCTGCCATCGTTGCTGATGTAATCGGTGCGGCGTAGCGGGGCGCGGGTGAACGGGTTTTCCCAGAGGCTTTTCTTGACCACACAGTTGGAGTGGCCCACCAGGCCGATCAAAAACACCACATCGATCAACGAGGGGTGATTGGCAACGATCATTTGCCCTGGCCGTCCGAGTTTTTCCGCGCCCTGGATGTCATAAGTCAGCACGCCAGTGCGAGCCATGAACCGAATGAAAAACCAGAAACAGCGGCTCACTGTCTGTCGGGCACGCTGACGATGGGCCTGAGCGTCTCCCGGCAGGTAACTCAGCAGCGGGAATACCACCAGTCGCAGGCATAGCCCGCCCAACCCGAACAGGGTGAAGCTTGCGGCAGTGGCCAGCAGGCGCCAGTAATAGGCGTCGCGGTTTTTATCGGTCACAGGTTGCGTTGCCAGGTCCATACACGATTTTTCCAGGCATGTTGGCAGGTCGTTTGCTGGCCGAGCAGGGTACGCAACAGGTTCAGGGCATGGGGCCAGTGGGTTTTGGACAACGCTTGCGAGGTGCTGTTCAGCGACAGCTGCCACTCATTGCCGGGCGTAATCAACAGGCCCACCGCGTAGGGGAATGGCACATCGTCGATCCAGGCCGAGTAGGCTGCGGGCGGTTGCTCTTCTGTCACTATCAGCAGTACCGCGGGCGCGCCTTCCTCAAGCAGCGCCGCCGCCTCTAGCATGCCGTGTTCAAGGCCATCGCCAGCCGCAGCGAGGGCGGTCATTTCGCTGGTTTCGCCACGCATGATCGACCACAGGCCGATCACCGCGTTGTGCACCGACAAGCTGAACTGAGTGGGCGACAACGGTTGATCAGTCGCCAGATCGCTGAGAATGTCGAAGGTGCGCGGGGTTTCGCCATGGCGGGAAATAAAGACCAACGGTAGGTCCTGGCGACCATCGGCCAAAGGCCAGCCGACGCTGAACGCCATCCGCGCCAGACGGCTGAGTCGCCGACGCTGCATGGCCGGCAGAAACGACACATCGGGGGCGGCATCGCTGCGCTCGAGCACGATCGGTTGCCGGCTCCAGGCCTGCCAGTCATCCACGCTTTCAAGCCCGGGGGCCCACGCGCGCCATTGGGCGATGTTGAAGTTGATCACAGACATTCATCCCGCCCCTGCGGGCTTCCTTTTGACGCGGTGAGTCGCAAAAATCGCGGCAGACCTTACGTGGCGCTTAACGCCGAGTGGCGCGCATTATCCCGGTGCGGCGGGCGTGTAGCAAATGCTGGTTACATTTTGTGCAACGAAATGTACCGTCTGGTTCGCCAGAAAGCTGTCGTTTGGCCATTATCCACGTTGCGCCGGACATGTCTGTCAGCTTATCGGCTGTCGATGGGCGAGTTGGCGGCGTTTTCCGATGGAAATTACCAATGACTGTGTAGTCCCGATGCCAGCGAGGTAGCTAAGCAGCGCCGTGGACTACTACACTCGGTCATTCTTTGATACACGGAGGTTTTGACATGCGGCGCGTGGTGTTCAATCAGAAAGGTGGCGTGGGCAAGTCAAGTATTGCCTGCAATCTGGCGGCGGTCAGCGCCAGCGAAGGCTATCGCACGCTGTTGGTGGATCTCGATGCCCAGGCCAACTCCACTCAATACCTGACGGGACTCACCGGTGACGATATCCCGATGGGGATCGCTGACTTCTTCAAGCAGACTTTGTCTTCCGGGCCGTTCTCGAAGAAAAACCAGGTCGATATTTACGAAACTCCATTCGACAACCTTCACGTCGTTACCGCCACCGCCGAGCTGGCTGACTTGCAGCCCAAGCTTGAGGCCAAGCACAAGATCAACAAACTGCGAAAATTGCTCGAGGAACTGGACGGCGATTACGACCGAATCTACCTCGATACACCGCCAGCGCTGAATTTTTATGCTGTGTCGGCGTTGATCGCCGCTGATCGTGTGCTGATTCCCTTCGATTGCGACAGTTTCTCGCGTCAAGCGCTGTATGGTCTGCTGGCGGAAATCGAAGAATTGAAGGAGGACCACAACGAAGGGCTGGAGGTTGAAGGCATTGTCGTCAACCAGTTCCAGGCCCGCGCCAGTTTGCCTCAGCAAATCCTCGATGAATTGATCGCCGAAGGGCTACCGGTGTTGCCGGTGTACCTGGCCAGTTCAGTGCGGATGCGCGAATCCCATCAGGCCAACACGCCGCTGATCCATCTCGACCCACGGCACAAACTGACTCTGCAATTTGTCGATCTGCACAACCTTCTGGAAAATGCCTGAATCGCTGTTGTTGGCGCAGAACCCATGTGGGAGCGGGCTTGCTCACGAAGGGGTCATACAGTCAACGTCATCGCTGATTGATAGACCGCTTTCGCGAGCAAGCCCGCTCCCACATTTGGCATCGTGTTGTATTCAAATCCCCTGACTACGCAACCAGCTCATCAACTGCGGTAACGGGAATGCCCCGCTCTGGCGAGCCACTTCCCGGCCGTTCTTGAACAGAATCAGGCTCGGGATCGAGCGAATCCCCAACTGCGCCGACAACTGCTGATTCGCCTCGCTGTCCAGCTTGGCCAGCCGACACTTGCCCGCCAGCTGCCCCGCCGCCTGCGCGAACACCGGCGCAAACGACTTGCATGGCCCGCACCAGTCCGCCCACACATCCACCAGCAATGGCAGGTCGCCCTTGATCTGACTGGCGTAATCGCCTTGTTTCAATTCGAACGGTTTGTTCAGCAAGACCTCGGCCTTGCAGCGACCGCATTTTGGATGATCGTTGAGGCGCTCGGCGGGGATGCGGTTCAGGCCGTTGCAGTGGGGGCAGGGGATGAGGAGTGGCTCGGTCATGATTGGCTCTCAGTCGGGCAGTCTATGGAACTGATCTGGAGTTGAAGGTGGTCTTTATCAAGGAGACAGGTTTCAGACCATTATTTTCTTCGGTTGCGAAAAGGGCCTGTCTGCACTCACGACGAACAACTGATCTCCAGATGCTTGCCCCACTCCGGCGGCCGCTCGGCATAGCTCTCCATTCCAGGCTGCTCCTCGAACGGATTACTCAATACTGCGTGCAAACGACGAACTTCTGCATAGTCGCCACTTTCCGCCGCATCGATGGCTTTTTGCGCCAGATAGTTACGCAGGATGTACAGCGGATTGACCGCATGCATGCGCGTGCGGCGTTGTTCCTGGTCAACCACGCCTTCACGGGCAACCCTGGCGATGTAAAGCTCGCCCCACGCATCGAAACCCTTGAGGTCGACGAAGTCATCGCGTAAACGGGCGAGGGCCTGCGCCGGTGATTCGTCGCCGAGGCGGCGGAAGAACAGGCTGTAATCGACGCCGCTGTTCTGCATCAGTTGCAGCAGGTGTTCCAGCAGTTTCTGGTCGTCGTCTTCGGCAGTGGTTAGACCGAGGCGGCGGCGCATCAGGTCCAGGTAGTGGGCCTGGAACAGCGGCAGGTACAGGCCGAGGGTTTCACGCAGGGCTTCGACGCTGATGAACGGCGTCAGGGCCTGGGCGAGGGCGCTGAGGTTCCACTGGCCGATCGGCACCTGGTTGCTGAAGGAGTAACGGCCCTGGTCATCGGAGTGGTTGCAGATGAAGTGGGCGTCGAAGTCGTCGAGGAAGGCGAACGGGCCGAAGTCGAAGGTGATGCCCAGGATCGACATGTTGTCCGTGTTCATCACGCCGTGGCAGAACCCATAGGCCTGCCATTTGGCGATCAGTTCGGCATTGCGCTCGACGATTTGGCGGAACATCGCCAGATACGGTTCCGGCTGTTCCAGGCAATGCGGGAAATGCATGGCCAGCACATGGTCGCCAAGTTCTTTCTGTTGCTCGGGACGCTTGGTGTAGTAGAAAAATTCGAAATGCCCGAAGCGCACATGGCTCGGCGCCAAGCGCAGGACCATGGCTGCGCGTTCCTGTTTCTCGCGCCAGACCGGCGTGTCGGAGCCGATCACGCACAGCGCGCGAGTGGTGGGAATGTTCAGGGCATGCAGGGCTTCGGAGGCGAGAAATTCGCGGATCGACGAACGCAGCACCGCCCGTCCATCGCCCATGCGCGAATAGGGCGTCTGACCGGCGCCCTTGAGGTGCAGGTCCCAATGCTCGCCGGCGTTGTTATAGACCTCGCCCAGTAACAGGCCACGACCGTCGCCCAACTGTGGGTTGTAAGAGCCGAACTGATGGCCGGAATAGACCATCGCCCGCGGCTCGGCTTCGGCCCACAGCTTGTGGCCGCCGAACAGTTCGGCGAATACCGGCGTCTCGGCCACGGCCGGGTCCAGGTCCAGCAACGCCATGGCGGAGGGGCTGGCGACCACCAGTCGCGGAGCGGCGATGGGCTCGGGCAGCACATGGGTTGAGAACGCATCGCCCAGACGGGCGAAGCGATTGTCGAAGGTCAGTTCGTCGAGGGCTTTCAACGGCCATCTCCAGCAGAATGTCCGAGCATTCTGCTAGGGATAGCGCGGTTAGTCGAGTTCGACAGGTGGCGGTTCGCGCCGCGGTTTGCTGTCGACCACCGGCACGATGGTTTTGGTTTCCGGCTCGATCGGCACCATCTTGTATTCCTGGCCATGAAGGTTCTTGAGGTAGACCTCCATCTGCCGGAACGAGATGTTGATGTGCTGCTTCTTGAACTCGCGATTGATAAAGCGGTTGACCTCATCGAGCACCGGGTTGCGATCGCCGAGGTCGCGCACATGCATACGCAACTCGTGATCGAGGGTGCTTTCGCCGAAGTTCAGGAAGTACACGTGGGGTTCCGGATCCTTCAGTACGCGCGGGTTATCCCGGGCAGCCTTGAGCAGCAGCTCTTTCACCAGGTCCAGGTCCGAGCCGTAGTCGACACCGAGCTTGAGGGTGACCCGGGTGATGGTGTCGGTCAGGGACCAGTTGATCAGTTGTCCGGTAATGAACGTCTTGTTCGGGACGATGATGTCCTTGCGGTCGAAGTCGGTGATGGTCGTGGCGCGGATGCGGATCTTGCTCACTGTGCCCGACAGGTTGCCGATGGTGATGGTGTCGCCGATCCGCACCGGGCGTTCGAACAGGATCATGATGCCGGAGATGAAGTTGGCGAAGATCTCCTGCATCCCGAAACCGAGGCCGACCGACAGTGCGGCCACCAGCCATTGCAACTTGTCCCAACTCACGCCGAGCGTGGACAGGGTCGAGACGAAACCGACGCCAGCAATCACATAGGACAGTAGGGTGGTCGTGGCGTAGGAACTGCCTTGGGCCAGGTTCAGCTTCGACAGCACAAACACTTCCAGCAAGCCCGGCAGGTTGCGCGCCAGCGCAAAGGTGATGCCGATGATGATCAGCGCGCCGAGCATGTCGCCGATGCTGATCGGCACCATGCTCATGTTGGCGCCGGTGCCGCTGGTGTATTCGTAGAGGGTGATGTTGTCCAGGTACGAGAACACCGAGATCAGGTCCGACCAGACCCAATACAGCGCCGCGATGAAACCGCCGAGCAGGGCCAGGCGAATCAGGCGCAGGGACTGCTCGTTGACCTTCTCGATGTCCAGGGTCGGCTCTTCGATCACCGCTTCGCCGTCGCCGGCCTCTTTAGCGGCCTGACGTTTGGCCAGGGCGCGTTGATAGGCCAGGCGCCGTGCCGCAACGCTGAGACCACGGACGAAGGTCGCTTCGATCACCAGCCAGAACATCAGCAAGTACAGCGTGTTGATCAACCGGTCGCTGAGTTTCAGCGCGGTGTAGTAGTAGCCAAAGCACACGGCGACGAACAACGCGATTGGCAGGGCTGTGAACAGAACACCCACGGCCTTGCGGAATAGTGAAGCGTTCTGGTGAGTCGGGCTGCTGACCAGCAGGCGGCTGAGTAGCCAGGCCATCAAGGCGTAGCAAGTCAGCACCACCGGCATGCCGAGCACGTCATCGGCCAGTATCGCCGGTTGCAACTCGGCGACCGCCACCACCGCCACCAGGGCCATCACTACCAGGCCGAGTCGGCGTATCCAGCCTTGAAGGAATTCGACCTGCGGTTTTTCCCAGCGGAAATGCAATTCGGCCACGCCGCCCGGCGCGAGGATGCGGTAGGCGGTGTAGAACACCAGCCAGGCCTGGGCCATTTGCAGCAGCGCCGCGCCCATATTGGCGTTCTGTCCGCGGGCGTCGATCTGCAACGCCAGGCCGCACAAGGCCAGACCCAGGGATACCGGCATCGCCAGCAGGATGTTGATCAGAATCGCTTGCGGTGTGTGCCACTGGCTGTCGCGCTTGAAATGGCCGATATCCAGGTGAACTTTGTTCAGGCGGGCATACAGGTTTTTTCGGCGCCACAGCAGCGCTCCGATCAGAAAGGCCAGCGGCAGGAACAGCAGCGGCCTCTGGGTCAGGCCATCGGTCAGCTCGCTCACGCTCGAGGCCCATGGCAGGGTAGTGACCTGACGCTCCAGGCGCTCCGGCACGGCGTATATCCACTCAAGATCCAGCGGCTTGTTGCTGGGAATCCAGAACATTTGCTCATCCAGCGTCGCCCTCAGGCTTTGCGCGGTGCTGAGCAGCTGTTTCTGATTGAGTTGCAACGTGATGGATTCGTTGAGCACGGCGCTCAATTCGCGATTCAAGCGCTCCAGCAGGTCCGCGCGGGTGGTGGCCAGTTCCAGCAGGCTCTTGCGCAGTTGCGGGGTGACTTGCTCTGGCTGTTGAGTCGCCAGCAAGTTGTCGACATAGGTTGTCGGGTTGCTGAGCAATTCCCGCTGCTGGCTGACTTCGAACTGATACAGGCGAATGTCGGCGATCTGGTCGGCAAGGTCGCGGTCGAGTTTGAGGCGCGGCAGGGCCTGTTTTTGTTTGTACAGAATCTTGGAGAGTAGCAGGCTGCCCTTGAGCACATTGATCTGTTCGTCCAGCGCCGAGTCGCTCTGGGTCACGCTGTCCAGTTGCTGCTTGGTCTGCAGGTTCTGTTGGGTGACTTCGTTGAGACGGTCGGTGCTTTTGAGCAGGTAGTCGGAGAGCTTCAGGTTGGCCGCGCTTTCGGTGGCCAGCAGGCTGCTGCCGCCGGCCTTCTGCGCTTCGATGGACTGCTGAGTGACGGTCTCTTGAGACTGGGCCAGGCGCTTCTGGTTGATCAGGGTTTGCAGTTCCTGGATCTCCTGATCCAGGCGATTGGATTTTTCCGTGAGCAGGTCATGCTGGCTGTTGCCCAAATCCTGCAACAGGCTGTTGCCGGCCAGTTCCTGGCGACGCAGCGGGATCAAGGCGTTCAGCGCCGCGAGTTCGGCGTTGAGCTGATCGCGTTGCTCGGCGGTCAAGGTCTTGCCGCTGTCCTTGCCGAGCTTGAGGATGTTGTTGATCTGCTGGATGCGTGTCTGGCTGGCAGATATTTCGGCCTGGGCGCGCTCGGGGCGAGTCTGGGCGGTGATGATCAGGCTGTTCGCTTCGGCCAGGGCTTTCTGCAGATCGCTTTGCTGGGTGGAGCGCTCGGTCAGCAATTGCTCAAGCTGCTGAATGGTTTCTTTGGTATAGCGTTGCGCCACCGGCACCACTTTGGTGGCCTTGAGGCGGGTCAGTTCGCGCTGGTTCTCGATGTTCTGCTTTGGCGCATTGGCCAGCTGCTGCTTGAGATCAATCAGCTTCTGATCGTAATCGCGCTGGTTGTTGAGCTGGGTGAGCGTGCTCTGCAAGACCGCTTGCAGGGCCTTTTGATCGGCTTCCGGCAGTTTGCGCTCGGCGATCTTGTCCAGGCTCGCCTGCACGGCTTCGCTGGACGGCGGTTCGGCGGCTTGCAGCGTGCTGATGGAAAGACTCAAGCCCAGCAGGGCCATGATAAAAAAGGTGCGCAGAGTTGACATAAAGACCGATCGAAAACGAGACGAAGTGTGGAGTTTAGAGGAACAGGCCGGGGCCGGGGCGACTTCCTTCGGGGAATCTGACGCCTACCTTACCAATCTTGTTCCCTTCCATGACAGCGACGGTCCAGAGGGTGTTGTTCCATTCCACCTGGTCGCCGACTACCGGCGCACCGCCTACTTTCTGGGCAATGAAGTGGCCCAGGGACATGTTCGGATCGATGCCTTCGACTTTCAACCCGTACAAGGCAGCAACCGCGCCCAGCTGGGCATCTCCTTCGAGTACGAAGTCGCCGAAGAAGCGCAAATCCAGACCCCGTTGCGGAGCCTGACTGAAGAGTTTTCCGAGGGCCGGAAGGTTGTGCTCATGGCCGATGACGCAGAGCAAATCATCGACTTCGAGCACCGTACTACCCGACGGATGGAGCAGTTGTTGGCCGCGAAACAGGGCCGCGATACGGGTGCCTTCGGGCATTTTCAGCTCGCGAAGAGGGGATCCAATGCACCATTTTTCGGCACCGAGGCGATACACGAACAGCTCCCACTCGCTGGTGACATGCACTTCCAGCGCCGATCGGGAGATCGGCAAAGGCTCTGGCGGGACGGTCACTTTCAAAAGCTTGGCAACCCAAGGCAGGCTTGTGCCTTGCACCAGCAGCGACACCAAGACGATAAAGAACGCCAGATTGAAGTAGAGCTGAGCATTGGGTAGCCCCGCCATCAATGGGAACACCGCCAGAATGATCGGTACGGCACCGCGCAGGCCGACCCAGGAAATGAATGCCTTCTCGCGGCCATGGAACGCCTTGAAGGGCAACAGGCCGACCAGCACTGACAGCGGGCGGGCAAACAGAATCATCCACAGCGCCAGGCCCAGTGCAGGCAAGGCAATCGGCAGCAGGTCATGGGGCGTAACCAACAGCCCCAGCACCAGGAACATGCCGATCTGCGCCAGCCAGGCCATGCCGTCGAGCATGTGCAAAATGCCGTGGCGACTGCGGACCGGGCGGTTGCCGATCACCAGGCCACACAGGTACACCGCCAAAAAGCCGCTGCCGTGCAGGGCGTTGGTCAGGGCAAACACGACCAATCCGCCAGCAATCACCAGAATCGGATAAAGGCCGGTGGCCAGATTGATACGGTTGACCAGTTGCAGCATGAGCCAACCACCACTGAGGCCGATCACGCCGCCGATGCCGAACTCACGCACCAAATGCCCCAGCAGACTCCAGTGCAGGCCCGTCTCGCCGCTGGCGAGCATGTCGATCAGGGTCACGGTGAGGAACACCGCCATCGGATCGTTGCTGCCGGATTCGATTTCCAGGCTCGCGCTCACCCGTTCGTTCAGGCCCTTGCCGCCAAGCAGCGAGAACACGGCCGCGGCGTCGGTGGAGCCGACGATGGCGCCGATCAGCAGGCCCTGAATCATATTGAGGTCGAACAACCACGCCGCCGCCATTCCGGTCAGTCCGGTGGTAATCAATACCCCGACCGTGGCCAGCGACAGCGCCGGCCATAACGCCACGCGAAAACTCGCCACCCGGGTACGCAAGCCGCCGTCGAGCAGGATCACTGCGAGGGCGAGGTTGCCGACCAGATAAGCGGTGGGGTAGTTATCGAAAATAATGCCGGCACCGTCGACACCGGCCGACATGCCCACCGCGAGGATGATCACCAGAATCGGGATACCGAGGCGCGATGAAAGTGAGCTCACCAGAATGCTCGCACCTACCAGCAACGCGCCGATCAAGAACAGGCTGTTGATGGTCGTCGCATTCAAAGGCAGTACTCCAGAAAGCTAAAGGCGGGCACAAACTGACCATGCAGTCTGCGTGCCAGCGATTCTAACCTGTTGAAATGTGATGCTGTCAAAAAGCTTTTGCAGCAGGGCGGTGCAGGGACGGTGATCGTTCCCACACTCTGCGTGGGAACGCCTCAACGGACGCTCCGCGTCCGCTTTTTGGGACGCAGAGCGTCCCGGGCTGCATTCCCACGCAGAGCGTGGGAACGATCATGGGGTGAGGTTACAGGCTAAACCGCCCAACCATGTTGTTCAGGTCCAGCGCCAGGCGCGACAGCTCGTTGCTGGCCGCGCTCGTCTGGTTGGCGCCCGTGGCCGATTGCACCGACAGGTCACGAATGTTCACCAGATTGCGGTCCACTTCACGGGCCACCTGCGCCTGCTCTTCGGCCGCGCTGGCGATCACCAGGTTGCGTTCGTTGATTTCGACGATGGCGCTATTAATAGTGTCCAGCGACATACCTGCACCACGGGCGATGTTCAAGGTCGATTCAGCGCGTTCGGTGCTGTTGCGCATCGAATCCACGGCGTGTTCGGTGCCGCTCTGGATACTGCCGATCATGCGTTCGATTTCGCTGGTCGACTGCTGGGTGCGATGGGCAAGGGCACGCACTTCGTCGGCAACGACTGCGAAACCACGACCGGCTTCACCGGCACGGGCTGCTTCGATGGCAGCGTTCAACGCCAACAGGTTGGTCTGGTCGGCCAAGCCGCGAATCACGTCAAGCACCTTGCCGATATCCCGCGACTCGTTGGCCAGATCACCGATCAGGGTGGCGGTGCTCTGTACATCGGCGCTCATGCGCTCGATGGCACTCACGGTTTCCTGTACCAGGTCACGACCGTCGCCAGCCGAAGTGGTGGCGTTTTTCGAGGCTTCGGAGGTGCTCACGGCGTTGCGGGCGACTTCTTCCACGGCGCTGGTCATTTCATTGACGGCGGTGGCGGCCTGTTCGATTTCGTTGTTCTGCTGAGTCAGGCCACGGGCGCTTTCATCGGTGACGCTGTTGAGCTCTTCCGCGGCGGACGCCAGTTGCGTGGCCGAACCGGAAATCCGTTGCAGGGTGTCACGCAGTTTTTCCTGCATTTTCGCCATGGCGGCCAGCAGGCGACCGGCTTCGTCTTCACCGTCGACCGTGATCGGGCGCGTCAGGTTGCCTTCGGCGATTTCTTCGGCGGCGCTCAGGGCATTGGCGATTGGCTTGGTGATGCTGTTGGTCAGCAGCCAGGCGAATAGCAGAGTCAGGCCGGTGGCGATGACCAGCAGGGTCACCGTCAGGTTGAAGGCCGAGGCGTATTGGTCGACGGCTTGCTGATTGGTGTCGAGGGTCTGCTGAGTATTGATCTCCAGCAAACGGTTGAGCACGGAGTTGACGGCTTCAGAGTTCGTCAGCAAATCGGTATTGAGCAGCGTGCGCAGTTCGTCGATCTGATTGTTGCGCGACAGGCTCTTCATCCGGTCTTCGATCTGGCGATACTGCCCCAGCAACTGCACATACTGATCATAGGCCGCACGTTCCTGCGGGCTGGCGATCAGTTTTTCGTAGACGGCTTGAGCCGATCGAATCTGCTGATTACGGGTTTCCAGCAGGTCCATGGTTTTCTGCTGGACGTCCGGCTCGCGGTTCACCAGCAAACGGTAAGACAGGACGCGCAGGCGCAAGGTCAGCTGAGTGAACTCGTCGAGGCTTTTGATGCTCGGTACGCTGTTCGAGGTGATTTCCTCGGCGGCGCCGCGAATCTTGCTCATCTGGTTCAGCGCGAACACTCCCAGAACCAGCATCAAGCTGCCAATCAAGGCAAAACCGAGGAACGCCCGCGGTGCGATATTCATATTTCGTAAAGACATGGTGTTCACCGAAAAAAGCGCATCCGTGCGGGGCTGAGACTGCTGTATGCATGGCTTATCGGTCATACGACTAAAGTCTTGAGACGCTGCGCGCTTTTGTCGCAGAAGGCCCGCGGCGACGAAGTGCAGGAACCAGAGCCGCCAAACACAGTCTTTAAGACTCGCGAGGACGGTCGCCCGCCAGCAAAATCAAGGCCTTGCGCCCGAATAACCCTGGCGTCAATGGTGACTTTTCTTTATCGTACGCGCCCTTTGAAAATGCCCGGAAAATCAAAATGTTGGAAGCATCCCTAAGCCAATTGGAACAACTGGTCAGCGACCTGGTGCAGCAGAATCAGACCCTGCTCGGCACCAATCAATCCCTGAGTGCAGAACTGGCCCAGGTCAAGGATGAAAACGAAAGCCTGCAACTGAGCCTGATGGAGCAGGAAGAGAAGCAAGGCGCCACCGCCGCACGCATTCAGGCCTTGGTTGAGCGCGTCAGCGCCGGCCCTGTCAGCGCATGAGTTACGGCGCCGCAGGGGTAAAAGTCGTCTCGATTCTGGGGGAAGACTATTCGATCAAGGCGCCGGCCGGGGAAGAGCAGACCCTGCTGGACGCCGCATTAATGTTGAAGGCCGCCTTGGCCGAGACCAAAAAGAAATACCCGACGCTGATCGGTGACCGCTTGCTGGTGCTGGCGGCGATGAATCTGTGCTCGCAGCAGATCGAAATGCAAAAGCGTCACCAGCAAGAACTCGACCGTTACCAAGAGCAAGTCAGCGCCACGGTTGAAGTGATCGCCAAGACCATCAATCAGGCCTGATCAGCTTTGCGCACAACCAAAGAATAAATTGTCGTTTGAGTTGTATACAATCGGCATGGCTGTTGCAGTGTTTCAGCCTCTTATTCTTTGGGGGTGCTCCATGCAGTTCTGGCGACGCAGTATTCAATGGCAGTTGATCCTGAGCATGGGCACCGCCCTGCTGGTCAGTATTCTGATCGTGGTTGGCGTTTATACCCTCGTGGTCAACCGCCTCGCCCAGCGCTACCTGGTCGAACAAGCGCTGCCGTCGAGCATCGAAGCGATGCGCAACGACATCGAACGAATCCTCGTTCAACCTCTTACCGCCGCGAAAGACATCGCCAGTAACAGCATGGTGCGCGACTGGTTGGCCGGGGGCGAGAACAGCGCCCAGACCGACACCTTCGTGAACTATCTGGAAGGCATCCGCGCCGAACATAAAGCCTTTACCGCGCTGATTATCGGGGCCGCTTCAAGCCATTACTTCACTGAAAAAGGCCTCGACCGGACGCTCAGCCGTTCCAATCCCAACGACGCCTGGTTCTATTCGTTCCTCGACAGCAATCAGCCGCGCACCCTCAATATCGACAATGACACCGCCACCGGTGAGTTGGCGCTGTTCATCGACCTCAAGGTCGAGCAGGCCGGCAAAGTCGTGGGCGTCGCCGGGCTGGGCCTGAGCATGAAAGAGTTGTCGGAGCTGATCCAGAATTTCAACTTCGGTGAACGCGGCAAGGTCTATCTCGTGCGCTCCGACGGTTTGATCCAGATTCACCCCGAGACGCAGTTCAGCGGCAAACGCACGCTGGTCGAGCAGATCGGCGCCACGGCGGCGCAAGCGGTCATGGGGCAAAGAGGCGCCACTAGCAGCTTTGTCCGCGATGGCGAAGATTTTCTGGCATTGAGCCTGCCGCTGCGTGATCTGGGCTGGACCCTGGTGGCCGAAGTGCCGCAGTCGCAGATCTACGCTGAAGCCCGTCGCGCGATGTGGATGAGCAGTGGTATCGGCCTGGCGGTGGCACTGGTTTGCCTGTTGCTGGTGGTGTTGCTCGCTCGTGGGTTGGTGCGACCGATTCGTCAGGTAACAGCGGCGCTGGTAGCCATCGGTAGCGGTGGTGGAGATTTGACCCACAGGTTAGATTCCAGCCGCGCCGATGAACTGGGTGACCTCGCTCGCGGCTTCAATCGGTTCCTGGAGAGTCAGCGCGACATGATCGGCGAAGTCCTGGCCACCAGTGAGCGCTTGCGCACGGCGGTCGGCCAAGTGGCGCGGGTGGTGGATAACACGGCCGAACGCTCGGGCCGTCAGCAGGAAATGACCGACATGGTCGCCACCGCTGTCCACGAGATGGGCCTGACCGTACAGGAGATCGCGCAGAACGCTGGCAATGCAGCCGTCGCTTCGCAAACCGCGCGGGATGAAGCACTTCAGGCGCGGGTAGTGGTGGGTGGGTCGATTCGGCATATCGAAAGCATGTCCGACGAGATTGGTATTGCTGCCGGTGCGGTGGGCGAGTTGGCCCATCAAGTGGCGTCCATCGATCAGGTGTTGGCGGTGATTCGCGGGATTTCCGAGCAAACCAACCTTTTGGCTTTGAACGCGGCCATCGAAGCGGCGCGGGCCGGGGACATGGGGCGCGGGTTTGCGGTGGTGGCCGATGAAGTGCGGACATTGGCGCGGCGGACTCAGTCGTCCACCGACGAGATTCAGCAGATGATCGGCAGCCTCAAGCAGGGCGCGGAGAATGCGGTGTCTTCCATGCACGCCGGGCAAGCGGCGACCGGCACCGGTGTTGAGTCGAGCCAGCGCACCGGGGCGTCGTTGACGGCGATAACCGGGCAGGTCGAGCGCATCAGCGACATGAACCATCAGGTGGCCACGGCGACGGAAGAGCAGTCGGCGGTGACGGAAGAGATCAATCGCAACGTCCAGGGGATCTCTGATTTGGCCCGGGCTACGGCGGGGGAAGTCAGGGCTTGTCGTGAGGATTGTCAGATGTTGCAGCGGTTGGCGGATGATCTGGCGCGGCAGATGGGCAGTTTCAAACTCACCTGACCGATCGTACCCACGCTCTGCGTGGGAATGCAGCCCGGGACGCTCCGCGTCCCATTGGAACGCGGAGCGTCCCCTGAGGCATTCCCACGCAGAGCGTGGGAACGATCAGTGAGCGGGTGTCAGAACCACTCATCCTGCATGCCCAGACACACATCATCCCGCGCCTCAAGAATCGCCAGTTCATGGTGGCAACCCGGTACTTCCCAGGTCAGAAAATACCGCGCCGCCTGCAGCTTGCCTTTATAGAAGCTCACATCCGCCGTATTGCCCTTGGCCAACCCTTCTTCGGCACGAATCGCCTGTTCCAGCCAGCGCCAGCCAATCACCGTGTGCCCGAACACTTTCAGGTACAGCGCCGAGTTCGCCAGGCTGCTGTTGACCTTGCCTTGGGCCAGATCGGTCAACAGGCCGATGGTCACCGTTTGCAGGCGGGCCACCAATTTCTCCAGCGGCTCACGCAGCGCGGTTAACGATTCATACGTTTGAGCGCGCTCGGCGGTATCGGCAATCAGACGGATCAATTGCTTGAGCCCCGCACCACCGTTCTGCGCCAGTTTGCGACCCAGCAAGTCCAGCGACTGAATGCCGTGAGTGCCTTCATGAATCGGGTTCAGACGGTTGTCGCGGTAATACTGCTCCACCGGGTACTCACGGGTGTAACCGTGGCCGCCGAGAATCTGGATCGCCAGTTCGTTGGCCTTCAGGCAAAACTCCGACGGCCAGGATTTGACGATCGGTGTCAGCAAGTCCAATAGCTCATGAGCCTGTTTACGCTCGGCTTCGTTCTCAAGCGTGGTGGTGTCGTCGAACAGTCGCGCCGCGTATAACCCAAGGTCGAACGCGCCTTCGACATAAGCCTTCTGGGTCAGCAGCATGCGTTTGACGTCGGCATGCTGAATGATCGCCACGGGGGCGGTGGTCGGATCTTTACTGTCGGGGACGCGACCTTGCGGACGCTCGCGAGCGTACTCCAGGGAGTACAGATACCCGGCGTAACCCAGCATTACCGCGCCCATACCGACGCCGATCCGCGCCTCATTCATCATCTGGAACATGTAGCTCAAACCGTGGTGCGGCTTGCCCACCAGATAGCCGACACATTCGCCGTTGTCGCCGAAGTTCAGCGCGGTAGACGTGGTGCCGCGCCAGCCCATCTTGTGGAACAACCCGGCCAGCAACACGTCGTTGCGTTTGCCCAGGCTACCGTCATCGTTGACCAGGAACTTGGGCACGATAAACAGCGAAATACCTTTCACCCCGGCCGGTGCGTCCGGCAGTTTGGCCAGCACCATGTGCACGATGTTTTCCGACAGAGGGTGATCGCCGCCGGAGATGAAGATCTTGTTGCCCTTGAGTCGATAGGTGCCGTCGGATGCAGGCTCGGCGCGGGTACGAATATCTGACAGCGATGAGCCGGCATGGGGTTCGGTCAGTGCCATGGTGCCGAAGAAACGACCGTCGATCATGGGTTGCAGGAAGCGCTGCTTCTGCTCATCGGTGCCGAAGCTTTCAATCAGGTTCGCCGCGCCCATGGTCAGGAACGGGTAAGAGGTCGACGCCGCGTTGGCCGACTGAAAGTGCGCAAAGCAAGCTTGCGAAAGCAGTGTAGGAAGTTGCATGCCGCCGGCGTCGAAACTGCGCGCGGCGTTGAGGAAACCGGCTTCGAGGAACGCATCCACCGCCGGTTTCACTTCCGGAATCAGAATGGCCTGACCGTCCTCATAGCGCGGTTCGTTCTCGTCGCCCTTGCGGTTGTGCGGGGCGAAGAACTTCTCGGCGATGCTGCGGGCGGTGCCGATAGCCGCATCGAAGGTCTCGCGGTTGTGCTCGGCGAACCGCTCACGCTGAGTCAGGCCCTCGGCATCAAGGACTTCATACAGCTCGAAAGCCAAATTGCGGGAACTGAGCAACGTCTCGGACATGGCGGCCTACCTTCTTTTGGAATGGACCGAGTCTAGGCGTGGGGAGGGCGGGCTGAAAGGATGATTGATGAGCGTGATGGTGTGGTGCGGGCACCGCTAATCAAATGTGGGAGCGGGCTTGCTCGCGAATGCGGTGGATCAGTCAATGTTGATGTCGACTGACACTCCGCCTTCGCGAGCAAGCCCGCTCCCACAGGGATTTTGCAAACCAGGCACCCATTGCAGGTGCCCGGTCTTATTGCGATTTAACCGATCGTCATCAAACTGGCATTACCACCCGCAGCAGCAGTGTTAACGCTCAACGCCCGCTCGATCACCAGGCGCTCCAGCGCAATGTTGGTCTCGCCCTGCGACAAACCATGAACCCCAACAATCGCACCGGCACGCTTGGCCACTTGCTGGCACACCGCACGCAACTGGTCGGAATGGCCATGATGCAGAACCGCATCAATCACCACTTCGTCCTTGGTCCAGTCGGCAACCCGCTTGATCCGCGCCTGAATTTCTTTCGGCAGGCGTGCGAACAGGGCCTTGCCCGGTTCAGCGTCCGGCCATACCGCCGAGCCGCCCACGGCCAATACCGCAGCCAATTGAGTCAGCAGATCGCCTTCGACGTCGGCCAGGCACAGCACGTGTTCGCGCGGCAGGATGGCGTAGCTGTTGCGCTCGCCGGTCGGGCCAGCCAGAACACGGGTGATCCCGCTTTGCGATTGCGCCGCGAACTGTACGCACAGGGTGCTCAAGTCAGCGAACTTGTTGCTGTCGGCCCAGGTTTTCAGCGCTGTCAGCGGTTTGCTCATGGCATCACGCAGACGGACGTCCGGTGCAGCGATAGCATCGCCGCGAGCGAAGGATTGTTCGATCGCATCGGTAGGACGTGTCGACAGCAAGCGGTACAGGTACAACGGACCACCGGCTTTCGGGCCAGTACCCGACAGGCCTTCACCGCCGAACGGCTGCACGCCAACCACAGCACCGACGATGTTGCGGTTCACGTAGACGTTACCGGCGTTGACGTTGTCGATCACCTTGGCGATGGTCTCGTCGATGCGAGTGTGTACGCCCAGGGTCAGGCCGTAGCCGGAAGCGTTGATCTGGCCGATCAGTTGATCGATCTCTTTGCGCTTGTAGCGAACCACGTGCAGCACCGGGCCGAAGATCTCCCTTTGCAGTTCGTCGAAGCTTTCCAGCTCGATCAGGGTCGGCATCACGAAGGTGCCGCGTTTGACTTCTTCGCTGTTGGCGATGGCCACCTGGTACACGTTGCGACCTTTGTCGCGCATGGCCTGGATGTGCTTCTCGATGCCGGCCTTGGCTTCGGCGTCGATCACCGGGCCAATGTCTACGGACAGGCGCTCTGGATTACCGAGACGGCATTCAGCCATGGCGCCCTTGAGCATTTCGATGACACGGTCAGCGGAATCTTCCTGCAGGCACAGTACCCGCAGCGCCGAGCAACGTTGACCGGCGCTGTCGAAGGCCGAGGACACCACGTCGATCACCACCTGTTCGGTCAGCGCCGAGGAGTCGACGATCATCGCGTTCTGGCCACCGGTTTCAGCGATCAGCGGAATCGGACGGCCCTGAGCATCCAGACGACCAGCGACGTTGCGCTGCAGCAGACGCGCGACTTCGGTGGAACCGGTGAACATCACGCCTTTGACCCGATCGTCGCCGACCAGACGGGCACCAACGGTTTCGCCACGGCCCGGCAGTAGTTGCAGCACGCCTTCCGGGATACCGGCTTCGATCAGCAAACGCACGGCTTGAGCGGCCACCAGCGGGGTTTGTTCCGCAGGTTTGGCCAGTACCGGGTTACCGGCGGCCAGGGCAGCAGCGACCTGACCACTGAAGATGGCCAGCGGGAAATTCCACGGACTGATGCAGACCACCGGACCCAATGGGCGGTGGGCGTCGTTGGTGAAATCGTTGCGCGCCTGCACCGCGTAATAACGCAGGAAGTCCACGGCTTCACGCACTTCGGCGATGGCGTTGGCGAAGGTCTTGCCGGCTTCGCGAGCCAACAGGCCCATCAACGGCTGGATCTCGCCTTCCATCAAATCGGCGGCACGTTCCAGAATCGCGGCGCGTTCGGCCGGCGGGGTGGCCTGCCAGATCGGGGCGGCGTTCAGGGCGCACTGAATTGCGTTGTCGACGTCTTCGACGGTGGCTTCTTGCACGTGACCCACCACGTCACGCAGATCCGACGGGTTCAGGACTGGCGCAGGGGTTTCAGTGCTGGACGCGCAACCGAGCATCGGCGCCGCTTTCCAGTTGTTATGAGCGGTTGCCAGCAGGGCGCAGGACAAGGAAGCCAGACGATGTTCGTTGGCCATGTCGATGCCGCTGGAGTTGGCGCGCTCGGCACCATAAAGATCACGCGGCAGCGGGATACGCGGGTGCGGCAGGCCGAAGCCGCCTTCCAGCGTAGCCATCTGCTCGATGCTGGCCACTGGATCGGCCACCAGCTCCTGAATCGAAATGGACTGGTCGGCGATGCGGTTGACGAACGAGGTGTTCGCACCGTTTTCCAGCAGACGACGCACCAGGTACGCCAGCAGTGTTTCGTGCGTGCCAACCGGAGCGTACACGCGGCACGGACGGTTCAGCTTGCCTTCGGAAACTTTGCCTACAACCTGTTCGTACAGCGGTTCACCCATGCCGTGCAGGCACTGGAACTCGTACTGACCCGGGTAATAGTTCTGACCGGCAATGTGGTAAATGGCCGACAGCGTGTGGGCGTTGTGCGTGGCGAATTGCGGGTAGATGACTTCCGGCACCGACAGCAACTTGCGGGCGCAGGCGATGTAGGAAACGTCGGTGTACACCTTGCGGGTGTAGACCGGATAGCCTTCCAGGCCTTCGACCTGGGCGCGCTTGATTTCGCTGTCCCAGTACGCGCCTTTTACCAGGCGGATCATCAGGCGATGACGGCTGCGACGAGCCAGGTCGATCACGTAGTCGATCACATACGGGCAACGCTTCTGGTAAGCCTGGATCACGAAACCGATGCCGTTCCAGCCGGTCAGTTGCGGCTCGAAGCACAGGCGCTCCAGTAGATCCAGCGACAGCTCGAGGCGGTCGGCTTCTTCGGCGTCGATGTTCAGGCCGATGTCGTATTGCTTGGCCAGCAGGGTCAGCGACAGCAGGCGCGGGTACAGCTCTTCCATCACGCGCTCGTACTGGGCGCGGCTGTAACGCGGGTGCAGTGCGGACAGTTTGATCGAAATGCCCGGGCCTTCATAAATCCCACGACCGTGGGAGGCTTTGCCGATCGAGTGAATGGCTTGTTCGTACGAGGCCAGGTATTTCTGGGCGTCATGCTCGGTGAGTGCAGCTTCACCCAGCATGTCGTAGGAATAGCGGAAGCCTTTGGCTTCGAACTTGCTGGCGTTGGCCAGGGCTTCGGCGATGGTTTCGCCGGTGACGAACTGCTCGCCCATGAGGCGCATGGCCATGTCGACGCCCTTGCGGATCATCGGCTCGCCGCTCTTGCCGATGATGCGGCTCAGGGACGAGGTCAGGCCCGCTTCGTTGTGGGTGGCGACCAGTTTTCCGGTCAGCAGCAAGCCCCAGGTGGCGGCGTTGACGAACAGCGACGGGCTGTTGCCCAGGTGCGGCTGCCAGTTGCCGGTGCTGATTTTGTCGCGGATCAGCGCGTCACGGGTGCCTTTGTCCGGAATACGCAACAGCGCTTCGGCCAGGCACATCAGCGCTACGCCTTCCTGGGACGACAGGGAAAATTCCTGCAACAGGCCCTGAACAATCCCGGCACGGCCGCCGGCGCTTTTCTGATTGCGCAATTTCTCGGCAATCGAGGCGGCGAGCTTGTTGGTGGCTTCCGCCATCGCTGCCGGCAGGCGCGCCTGCTCGATCAGCATCGGCACCACTTCAGGTTCCGGGCGACGGTAGGCGGCAGTGATAGACGCGCGCAGCACCGATTGCGGGAGGATGCTTTCAGCGAACTCCAGGAAGCATTGATGAGCGTGATCGACGTGGATCTCGCCCGCTTCGTCAACTTCCTTGCCGTTCAAACCGTTCAGCTCGGACAGGGTTGCACCACCCTCGAGTTTTTCCAGGTAATTGAAAATTGCCTGCTTGATCAGCCAGTGCGGCGTGCGATCAATCGAGGTCGCGGCGGCCTTGAGGCGTTCGCGGGTCGGGTCGTCAAGTTTGACCCCAAGAGTGGTGGTAGCCATATTTTTATCCTCATGTTTGCCACGACCGCGTGGCATCAGCTGGCGGCAAGATTAGCTGTGCGTCGGTCGAGGTGCAACCGGGTGCAACCCTTTTTTTGCCGGAATAATAAGCAGCTCGTCAGGAAACTGATTCTGGTACATCCCTCCCGCGCCGGCTTGGTGCTTTTACTTCTAGCGCAACCCGAAAAACGCCCTAAAAAGGAGCAAAAACCGACCCTTTTCAGGAAAATCCGACTAGGTGCAACTTATTCGCACGAAACTGGTTGCACCTTATTTGCTTTGTTGAATAGCATTCGCGGCCAAGGTGCAACCGGTCAAAAAGATCGGTGTGCCGGCTGATGGCTTTCCTGGGGAAACATCAGTCATAAATGCGCGGGACCCCGAATCGTCCGTCAAACGTCGTCGTTTGCGAGCGGTTCACCAGCCGCTGCTACATAAAAACAATGCCAGGGCGTAACTCAATGAGCGTAAGCAATCCAACCCTGATCACGTTCGTGATCTACATCGCAGCAATGGTGCTGATCGGCTTCATGGCCTATCGCTCCACCAACAACCTTTCTGACTACATTCTGGGCGGTCGTAGCCTGGGCAGCGTCGTGACCGCGCTTTCTGCCGGTGCTTCCGACATGAGCGGCTGGTTGTTGATGGGCCTGCCGGGCGCTATCTACATGTCCGGTCTTTCCGAAAGCTGGATCGCCATCGGCCTGATCATCGGTGCTTACCTGAACTGGCTGTTCGTCGCCGGCCGTCTGCGTGTGCAGACCGAGCACAACGGCGATGCACTGACCCTGCCGGATTACTTCTCTAGCCGTTTTGAAGATAAAAGCGGCCTGCTGCGGATCATCTCTGCGGTCGTGATCCTGGTGTTCTTCACCATCTACTGCGCTTCCGGCATCGTGGCCGGCGCCCGTCTGTTCGAAAGTACCTTCGGCATGTCCTACGAGACAGCGCTGTGGGCCGGTGCTGCGGCGACGATTGCCTACACCTTCGTCGGTGGTTTTCTGGCAGTGAGCTGGACTGACACCGTACAAGCCACACTGATGATCTTCGCCCTGCTGCTGACGCCGATCATCGTGCTGCTGGCGACCGGCGGCATCGACACCACGTTCCTGGCCATCGAAGCGCAAGACGCCAGCAACTTCGACATGCTGAAAAACACCACCTTCATCGGCATCATCTCGCTGATGGGCTGGGGTCTGGGCTATTTCGGCCAGCCGCACATCCTGGCGCGTTTCATGGCGGCGGATTCGGTCAAGTCGATCGCTAACGCTCGTCGCATCTCCATGACTTGGATGATCCTGTGCCTGGGCGGCACGGTCGCTGTAGGTTTCTTCGGTATCGCTTACTTCTCGGCAAACCCTGCCGTGGCGATGCCAGTGAGTGAAAACCACGAGCGTGTATTCATCGAACTGGCAAAAATCCTGTTCAACCCGTGGGTTGCCGGAGTACTGCTGTCGGCCATTCTGGCGGCGGTAATGAGTACCCTGAGCTGCCAACTGCTGGTGTGCTCGAGCGCCCTGACCGAAGACTTCTACAAAACCTTCCTGCGTAAAAGCGCTTCCCAGGTTGAACTGGTCTGGGTCGGTCGCGCCATGGTGCTGCTGGTTGCCCTGATTGCCATCGCGATGGCGGCTAACCCGGAAAACCGTGTACTGGGTCTGGTCAGCTACGCTTGGGCTGGTTTCGGTGCTGCGTTCGGTCCGGTTGTCCTGATCTCCGTGATCTGGAAAGACATGACCCGCAACGGCGCACTGGCCGGCATCCTGGTCGGCGCGATCACCGTGATCGTCTGGAAACACTTCGAACTGCTGGGTCTGTACGAAATCATCCCTGGTTTCATCTTCGCCAGCCTGGCGATCTACATCGTCAGCAAACTGGGCACGCCGACTCACGGCATGCTTCAGCGCTTTGCGGCTGCCGAGGCAGATTTCCGCCTGAACAAGTGATGGGGATGAGCTGAGGCTCTGATCTGTTGCCGAACATGAAAACGGCCCGCTTCCTGGATGGAGGCGGGCCGTTTTTTTGGTTTGCAGGATAAGGGTCGGTGTTTTTAATGCCGCCTTCGCGGGCAAGCCTCGCTCCTACAGGATTTGTGTTCGCCGCAGCACTGTAGGAGCGAGGCTTGCCCGCGAAGAGGTCATCCGCTGCAACACACTACTTTTGCAGGGAATGTCTGTAGCCAAATATCCCGATTTTTGAAGGAAAAATCCCTAAAAAAGTAGGGGGAATCTGATTTCCTTGTCCCTCCGTCAACACCCCTTGTCGCTCATGCAGAATCGCCCGCCTTCATTCTGCAGAGACACATCGGATGTTCGCGCCTGCCAATCAACCGCGTTTCACGTTGACCCTCGACGGCGTCCAGAATGAGCTCAAGGTACTTGAGTTCACGGGCAAGGAAGCCATCAGCCAACCCTATCGCTTTGACCTGGAACTGGTCAGCGAACGGCCCGACATTGACCTCGAAAGCCTGCTGCATCGTCAGGCGTTTCTGAGTTTCGATGCGCAAGGTTCCGGTATTCACGGTCAGATTTTTCGCGTTGGCCAGAGCGATTCCGGCCAACGTCTGACGGGCTATCAAATCAGTCTCGTACCGCGTCTGGCGTACCTCGGCCAGCGCATTAATCAGCGGATTTTCCAGCACAAAAGCGTGCCGACCATCGTCACGCAAATCCTCAAAGACCACGGCATCCAGCGTGACGCCTTCGAGTTCCGGCTCGGCAGCGACTACCCTGAGCGCGAGTACTGCGTTCAGTACGCCGAAAGCGATCTGGCATTCATTCAACGTCTGTGTGCCGAGATCGGCATTCACTACCATTTCCAGCACAGCCCCGACGGGCACCTGTTGGTGTTCGGTGATGACCAAACGGTTTTCCCCCGGCTACCCGAGCCGACGCTGTACTTGCCAGGCAGCGGGATGGCGGCGGATGCGCCGGCGATCAAGCGTTTCAACGTGCGCCTGGAAACCCGTACTACGGCCGTCACTCGCCGGGACTACGACTTCCGTAAACCGCGTTTGCAACTCGAAAGCCACCTCGACAGCGAACAGCGACCGGTGCTTGAGGACTACCACTTCCCTGGCCAATTCACCGACCGCGAACATGGTAAACGTCTGGCGCAACGGGCCTTGGAGCGCCACGGCGCGGATTACCGTCAGGCCGAAGGTCGCGGCGATGAATCTGCGTTGGTCAGTGGGCATTTCCTACACCTCGCCGAACACCCGCGTCAGACGTGGAATGACCTGTGGTTGATCACTGAAATTGAACACCGTGGTCGGCAGCCGCAGGTCCTTGAAGAGTCGGCCACCAGCGACAGCCCGGATGATTTCCAGGGTTATCGCAATTCCTTTCTGGCGACGCCGTGGGACGTTGCTTTTCGCCCCGCGCTGGGGCCGGAAAAGCCACGCATGCTCGGCTATCAACCTGCCGTGGTCACCGGCCCGACTGACAGCGAAATCCATTGCGACGAGTACGGTCGGGTCAAGGTTCAACTGGCCTGGGACCGTGACGGTCAGCTCAACGAGCATTCCAGTTGCTGGCTGCGTGTCGCGACTGGCTGGGCGCACGAGCGCTACGGCAGCGTGATGATTCCGCGCGTCGGCATGGAAGTGCTGGTGGGATTCGTCGACGCCGATGCCGACAAGCCGCTGGTCATGGGGTGCCTGCCCAACGCTGCGACCCCGGTGCCGCTCGATCTGCCGGCGGACAAGACCCGCAGCATTTTCCGTAGCCAAAGTAGTCCCGGTGGCGGTGGTTACAACGAATTGCGCATCGAGGATCGCAAAGGCGGCGAGGAAATCTACCTGCGTGCCCAGCGAAACTGGACTCAGCATGTACTGAATGATCAGCAGGTGCAGGTCGACAACCAGCGCAGCATCGTCGTCACCGGCACCGCCCGCCATGAGCTCAAGGCTGACGAAAAACGCATCACCCACGGTCAGCGCCAGACTGAAGTGCGACTTGATGATCATTTGGTGGTGGTCGGCGACCGGCACATTCGTGTGACCAGTCAGGCCCTCAACGCCAGCCAGCAATTCCACGTCAGCGCCGGCCAGCAAGTGGTCATCGACGGCGGCGCCAGCGCGACCATTCAGGCGGGCGGGCAGTGGATCAACATCGGGCCGGGCGGGATTTTCAGTAGCGTGCCGATTGTGGTCGGTGGCGCACCGATGGCGGCCATGGCTGCGGCGCCGAGCTTGCCGGATGTTCCGTTGAAACTCGCCGCCGCCCCGGCGGCGCTGCTCAGTGCTGCACAGATCCTTAGCCTGCAAAGTGACGCGCCATTTTGCGAAGAGTGTGAGCGCTGCAAGGACGGTGTCTGTGCCGCCTGATGCCTTGTCACCTCACACCTGGCTGGAGCGCCAGCCGCTGCAACCGGCAGAGCAACTGTTCGCGATTTTCAGCAGTGCCAGTGCTGCTGAACCGTTCAAAGCCTGGCAACGCTCGATCTCAGCTCAAGCGCCGAGCCCGATTTGGGCTGATACCGCGTATGCCGAGTGGGAAGCGGTGATGCCCTATGTCGGAATCGTCGCTGTCGGCGGTGAGTTTTTGGAGTGGGTCGCTACGACCGAGTCCCGCGATTGGGGTTGGCTGGCGGTTTCTTCTGCCTCTCAAGAAGTGCTGGTCGAGCATTTGCGCAGCCTCACTCAAGTTCTTTTGCCCAACGGCAACGCGGTGTTTTTCCGTTTCTGGGATGGGCGTTATTTGTTGTCGATTCTTCGGTCTGCCGAGGTTAACGCCACGCAGTTAATGCCTGTCATTGACCGTTGTTTGATCAATGGGCAACCGCTCGATATCGGCGGCAGTGCATTGAAAACCGCCAGGGATTTTCCGTGGTGGGAAGTTTCCGAGCCGCTGCTCAAACACCTCGCCACTGAGTCCGCCACCACTCGCATCAACAACTTGCTGAAGTGGTTGAGCGAGGACCGCCCTGATCTTTATGAGGCGTTTTCCGAAAGTATTTTGCGGCGCAAGGCCGCGAGTTTTCTTGAGGCGCCGGACCTGCCCCAAGCACCGAAACAAGCGTTGGTGGATTACCTGATGGCGGAGCTGAACTGATGGATCAGATTGTGCGCATCGAGCAGGAGCTCGACAGTTTTCCAGACACCCTGACGCTCTACCGCGAACAGCTCAAACACTGGTTCAGTCGGGTGGCGGATAAGGCCAGTCATGCCGCCGATTTGCCTTCGCTGATGGGCATGGAGCGGATCATCCGGTTTGGCAATGCCAGCACCGTCGTGAGCAGTGGCGATGACGACTTTTTCTCCACCGTCGTGCAGTGCCCGAAAGGTGGAAAGCTCGAGATCGAAAGCAAGTTTGAATCGGTTTATGACATTCCAGTCGGCAATATTCAGGTCGATGTGGTTGCGCAAGAGAGCGGGATGTCGACGCCGGTCACGCTCGATAAAAACGGAAAGGGGACGTTCCGAGGGGACGAGGGCAAGTTCTACCGCATTCACGTCCACCACGAAGTCACACCGCAGCACGTTGAAGATCTTTTCTCTTCCTACAACGGCCTGACGAAGGAACTTGAGAAATGGCTGCGTGATGAATGGCAGACGTTCAAGCCGAAGTGGTCGGAATCCTCTTCGGTTGCTGTAGGCAATGGATTGCTCGCGGGAAGTTGGGCGGCAATTGAAGGTGTGTGGGACGGCATCAGCCTGCTTTCGGACATTCTCAAGGATCCGGCGAAGTTCGCAGAGCGGTTGGGTGAAAGCGCCGCAGCACTGGAGAAGCTCGCAACAACCGCACCGGATGTCATGGAAAAAGCCCAGCTGCTAGCCAGTGACGAAGCGGCGCTGTGTTTGCTGGTGCGCAGCGCCAGCCTTTGGTTGGACATGCTGCCACCGAGCGAAATCGCTGGAAAAACCGCCGAGGCGGTGTCGATGGTGGTGGTGCAGCTGTTGATCGACATCCTGATTGGCATCGTCCTGACGTTCGCCGGGGCGGGCGCTGGCATCGCCTATTTGACGATGCGTTTGGCTGATCGAGCCGCGCAGTTACTCAGTGCCATTCTGCGTCTCGTGAAGGCGATTTTCACGATCATCAATAACTTCATCAGCTACATCGACCGCTACAAAAAAGTCGCTGCGCGTGGCATCGCGGCGGGCTTGAAGAAAGGCCGGATGCAACTGCGCTGGGATGCCAAACGCAACACCACGCTCAAGCAAAACGAACACCACGACGATGTCCCGGATCAGGCAAAAAACCCCAACGACGACAGCGCCACGTGCGCGCCGTCCACCTGCAAAAATGGTTGCCCGGTGTCGATGGTCACCGGCGAAGAACTGCTGACCCTCACCGATGGTTCGCTGGACGGCATCCTGCCGTTCGACTTCACCCGGCTCTACCGCACCAGCGCCGCCGAGATCGATGGCGGCCTCGGCTTCGGCTGGAGCCATTCGTTATCCCATCGCCTGGAAATCGACGGCGACACGGTCATCTGGATCGACCACGAAAACCGTCGCACCTCCTTCCCGCTGCCATCTATTGAGCGCCCGGCGATCCACAACAGCCTCTCGCGCGCGGCGATTTTTCTCGGCGATGAATCCGAAGAACTGATCCTCGCCCAGGCCGGCGAAGAAAGCCGTTTCTACCACTTTCACAACGGTTTTCTGACCGCGATCAGCGACGCGTACGACAACCGCTTGCGTATCACCCGCGACCGCCAGCAGCGCATCCAGCGCCTCGACAACGGCGCCGGCCGTGCCTTGCTGTTGCGTTATGACCGCGCTCATCTGATCGCCGTCGACTATCAGGTGTTTGTCCCGGCGCAGACCCTCGATGAGGCCTGGCACACCGAGCAGACGCTGGTCAGTTACCGCTACGACGAATGCGCGCAACTGATCGAGGCGAGCAACGCCGCCGGCGAGAGCGAACGCTACGACTACGACGATCAACACGTGATCCTGCAGCGGCAGCTGGCCGGTGGGGCGAGTTTTTTCTGGGAGTGGGAACGGTCTGGCAAGGCGGCACGCTGCATCCGGCACTGGGCGTCGTTTTCGCAGATGGACACGCGTTATGTCTGGGATGACCAGGGCAGTGTCACCGTCCAGAACATCGATGGCAGCGAAGAGGTTTACGTCCACGACGACCGGGCGCGGCTGGTGCGTAAGGTCGAGCTGGACGGTGGCGAACACCTCAAGGCCTATGACGAGCAGGGCCGCTTGGTCGCCGAGCAGGATCCGCTGGGGGCTGTCACCGAATACCGCTACGACGAAGTCGGACGGCTGGTCGCGCTGATTCCACCCGAAGACGAGCCGACGGCCTACGCGTACCGCAACGGTTTCCTGCATGCGCGGTATCGCGGCAAAGCGGTGTGGAAATATCAGCGCAATGCTCAGGGGGATGTCACCGAGGCCACCGATCCCGACGGCCAGGTCACCCATTATCACTACGACGCTCAGGGGCGTTTGCTGTCGATCCGCTACCCGGACACCAGTCGGCATGTGTTCGTCTGGAATGCCTTGGGCCAGTTGCTCGAAGAAACCTTGCCGGACGGTGGTCAGCGGCGCTTTTCCTACGACGTACTGGGCCGAAGGATTACCCGTCAGGACGAACATGGTGCCGTTACTCGTTACCAATGGGACGCCGTCGGCCGACTGATTCAGACAATCCTGCCGACCGGCGCCACGCGCGGCTTCAGCTACAACGCCTACGGCCAGATCACCGCCGAACGCGATGAACTGGGCCGCGTCACCCGCTACGAATACATCGACGACCTGCACCTGGTCAGCCGCCGCATCAACCCCGACGGAACCCAGCTCCAGTACCGCTACGACAACGCGCAGCTGCTGCTCACGGACATCGAAAACGAAGCCGGCGAACACTATCGGCTGGACTACACCCCCGGCGGATTGATCCGACAGGAAACCGGCTTCGACGGCCAGCGCACCGCTTACAGCTACGACCTCAACGGCCAGCTGCTGGAGAAAATCGAGTTTGGCGATGACGGCTCGCAACTGGTCACGGCTTATGAGCGGGACGCGGCCGGACGCCTATTGGTCAAAACCCTGCCCGACGGCATCCAG